>CAZXRC010000016.1:48324-104358 GCA_964642475.1 uncultured Gemmatimonadaceae bacterium
CGCAAAGCCGAGCGCCCGGAGGGAGCAGACCAGATCGATAGGAGCAGACCCGGATGGCACTGGCACCGAGATCCTTCCTCTACACAGCTGACCCGACCAGCTCCGTCGCCACAATCACTCTCAACCGGCCGGAGCGGCTCAACGCGCTCACCTTCGAGGTGTACGCCGAGTTGCGCGACACCTTCCGGGCGCTCGATACCGAGCCGGGAGTACGGGCCATCGTCATCACCGGGGCCGGGCGGGCCTTCTGCACCGGTGGGGATGTCGAGGACATCATCGGGGCGCTCTTTGCCCGTGACCCTGACGGGCTGCTCGGGTTCACTCGCCTCACCTGCGACCTGATCCTGTCCATCCGCCAGTGCCGGCGCCCGGTCGTGGCCGCCCTCAATGGGACGGTGGCCGGCGCCGGCGCGGTCATCGCCGCGGCAAGCGACTTCCGGATTGCCGCGGAGAATGCCAAGATCGCCTTCCTCTTCAGCCGGGTCGGGCTGGCGGGGGCCGACATGGGCGCGGCCTGGCTCCTCCCCCGGCTGGTGGGCCTGGGACACGCCACCGAGCTCCTGATGCTGGGCGACTTCATCTCGGCCGAGCGAGCGGCGCAGATCGGCCTCTACCATCGGGTGGTGCCTGGCGACCGGGTGATGGCCGAAGCCACCGACCTCGCCACCCGGCTCGCGCGCGGACCGTCGGACGCGCTCGGGGTCACCAAGGCATCGCTCGACCAGGAAGCACCGATGGACCTGGTCTCCGCCCTGGACGCCGAGGCGCGGGCCCAGGCGGCCTGCATGCAGCATCCCAACTTCCGTGAAGCCTATGAGGCCTTCCGCGCCAAACGCGAACCGAGGTTCGCGTAGATGACCGACACGAGAGAGATTCGCGCCTTTCTCGAGCCGGAACATCACGCCCTCGCCCGGAAGGTGAGCGCGTTTGCGGGCGAGGCGATCGCCACCCGCCCCGACCCGATCGACGACGCTGCCGCCCGCCTCGAGGCCCGCGCGCTGCTCCAACTGCTCGGGCGCGGCGCATGGCTCAAGCCGATCCTCGATCTCGATCTGCGGGGTTGCTGCCTGATGCGCGAGGCGCTGGGGGAGGCCGCGCCCCTCGCCGATGCGGTCTTCGCGCTGCAGGGGCTCGGGACGATGCCGCTCCTGCTCCGCGGCACCCCCGCCCAGAAGCGCCGCTGGCTCGGCCCGATCGCCGCCGGCGAGGTGATGACGGCCTTTGCGATGACCGAGCCGGAGGCGGGGTCGGATGTGGCCGCGATCTCGACCCGGGCGCGACGCGACGGCGCGGGCTACGTCCTCGATGGGGGGAAGACCCTCATCTCCAATGCCGGGATCGCCGACCTCTATACCGTCTTCGCCTCCACCGAGCCGGCGGCGGGGTCCAAGGGCATCAGCTGTTTCCTGATCCCGTCCGACACCCCGGGGCTGCACTTTGCCGGGGCTCAGGTGCTGAGCGCCCCCCATCCGCTGGGCGAGCTGCGCTTCGAGAAGTGCCGGGTACCGGCCGAGGCGTTGCTGGGCGAGGAGGGCCGGGGCTTCGGGATCGGACTCGCCGCGCTCGACCGGCTGCGACCCACGGTCGCGGCGGCGGCGTGCGGCATGGCCGCGCGAGCCCTCGCCGAAGCGCTGGCGCACGTGAAGCGCCGGCAGCAGTTCGGAAAGCCGCTGGCCGAGTTCCAGCTGGTGCGCCAGAAGCTGGCCCGGGTGGCCACCGAGCTCTCGGCGGCCCGGCTGCTGGTCTACCGCGCCGCCTACGAGAAGGACCAGGGCCAGGAGCGGATCACCACCGAGGCGGCGATGGCGAAATCGTTCGCCACCGAGATGGCGCAGCGGGCAGTGGATGACGCGGTGCAGCTGATCGGTGGCCAGGGGGTGCTGGCGTCCCATCCGGTGGACCGGTTGTATCGCGCGGTGCGGGCGCTCCGGATCTACGAGGGGACGACCGAGATCCAGCAGCTGATCATCGCGGGGGAGCTGCTAAGGCCTTGAGACTTCACCGCGGAGGCGCAGAGGCGCAGAGAGCCGCAGAGGGATTCCGGCGGTTGAAATGGTGGGTGTGAATCCCGACTCCCCCCTGGGGAACACCCGTGACGACGACAAACAGCACCACGAACCTGTTCAGAGAACCTGCTCGCCACGAACTCCTCCGCGGCTCTCTGCGCCTCTGCGCCTCTGCGGTGATTAGCCAACCGGCACTGAACCGACATTAGGGCCTGCCAAGACATGTGGCACCCGGAACCCGTGATCAGGCACGCGATCCCGAACACCACTCCCCCGACCGAAGGGGAGGCGGCACGGTCGCGCTGGTTCAGTCCGCTCTCGGTGGGCCGGCTTTCATTGGCGGAGCGCACCTGGGTCCCGGCGATGGTCCCCTGGCGCGCCACCGAGGACGGCTTCGTCACCCCCGAGGTCCTCGCCTGGTACGAACGCTTCGCCCGGGGCCAGCCCGGAGCCCTGGTAGTCGAAGCCACCGGCATCCGCGACATCCCGAGCGGCCCACTCCTGCGCATCGGGCACGATCGTTTCATTCCCGGCCTGACCCGCCTGGTGGACACGGTTCGCCGAGCCAGCGAGGGCCGCACCCGGCTCTTCATCCAGATCCTGGATTTCCTCCGCATCCGGCGCCGACCCGACCCGGGCCGGTTCTTCCGGGAGTTCCTGACTCTCACCCCGGCGCACCGGGCTCGCTTCGGTGGCAGCGACGATGCGGTGCGGGAGGCGCTGGCCGGGCTCCCCGCGGCGGAGTGGCCCTCGGTCCTCGCGCCGAGGGAACTCGAGAGCCTCGAACTGGGAGAGCGGGAGCGGGTGACCGACACGGCCCTCCCCCATATCCGGGACCTGCCGCGCACGCTGCCAGACCTCTTTGCCGGCGCCGCCCGACGGGCCGCGGCGGCCGGGTTCGACGGTGTGGAGCTGCACTACGCCCACGCCTACACGATGGCCTCGTTCCTCTCCGCCCTCAATGATCGGGACGATGGCTACGGTGGGAGCCGGGAGAACCGGATCCGGCTTCCCCTCGAGGTGTATCGGGCGGCACGGCAGGCGGTCCACCCTGGCTTCGTGGTGGGGTGCCGATTCCTGACCGAGGAGTGCATTCCCGGCGGCAGCGACGTCGAGGATGGGGCCTGGTTCGGCACCGAGTTCGCGCGGGCGGGGATGGACTTCCTCTCGCTCTCTCGGGGTGGCAAGTTCGAGGACGCCAGGCCACCGCGGATCGGCTGGGCCCGTTATCCGTATACCGGGCCGAGCGGCTACGAGTGCATGCCGACGGTGCGCTCTGACCAGCGGGGACCGTTCGGACGGAATCGCGACGCGGCCCAGGTCGTTCGTAGGGCGGTGCGGCTGGCGGGGTGCGAAACGCCGGTGGTGGTATCCGGCGGGATCGCGACCTTCCAGCAGGCCGAGGCGTTGATCGCCGACGGAGTGGCGGACGTGGTCGGTGCCGCCCGCCAGAGCCTGGCCGACCCCGACTGGTTCCGCAAGCTCCGGCTCGGCCGCGGCGACGAGGTGCGGCGTTGCGTCTTCACCAATTACTGCGAGGGCCTCGATCAGGTGCACAAACCGGTGACCTGCAAGCTCTGGGACCACGATGACCTGGATGCGCCCGGCACGCAGCGGTCCGCGGACGGCCGTCGACGGCTGGTGGCGCCGGCCTGGAGCCCGGACGTCCGGTGAAGGTCGCCATCGTCGGGGCGGGGCCGGCGGGGCTGTACCTCGCGATCCTGCTCAAGCGGGACGACCCCCGTCACCAGATCACGGTGTACGAGCGAAATCGCTTGCAGGACACCTTTGGGTTCGGGGTGGTCTTTTCGGATCGGACGCTGGAGAACGTGGCCGAGGCCGACCAGGAGACCAACCGGGCCATGGAGGCGGCGGCGGCAACCTGGGACGACATCGAGATTCACTTCCGCGGCACGGTCACCCGCACTACCGGGCACCGCTTCGCCGGCCTGGGTCGCCAGGCGATGCTGGAACTGCTCGCCGCCCGCGCCGCCGCGCTGGGGGTGGAGCTCCGCTTCGAGGCTGAGGTCCGGGACCCTAATCAGCTCGGTCCCGTCGAGCTGATCGTCGCGGCGGATGGCGTGAGCAGTCTGATTCGTGAGCGGCTCGCCGACGAATTTCGCCCCCAGATCGACTGGCGCCAGAACCGCTTCGTCTGGCTCGGCACCACCCGCCCCTTCCCCGCGTTCACCTTCTACTTCACGCCCTCACCGGCCGGGCTCTGGCGCACCCACGCCTATCAGTACGCCCCCGGCCGCTCGACGTTCATCGTGGAGGCCACCGAGACAACCTGGCAGGCCAGCGGGCTCGACGCCACCGACGAGCAGGCCACTGTCGCCTACCTGACCGAGTTGTTCCGGGAGGAGTTGCAGGGACATCCCCTGATCGCCAACCGCTCCATCTGGCGCCGGTTCCCGACCGTGCGCAACGCCCGCTGGGCGGCGGGGAACGTGGTGCTCCTGGGCGACGCGGCCCACACGGCGCATTTCTCGGTGGGCTCCGGCACCAAGCTGGCCATGGAGGATGCCATCGCGCTGGCGGGAGCGCTCAAGGAACAGCGCACTGTCCCCGAGGCCCTGGCCGCCTACGAGACCAGTCGCCGGCCGGCAGTGGAGAGCCTGCAGCGCGCGGCCCAGGCCAGCCTCGAGTGGTTCGAATCGGTCGAACGCTACCAGTCGCTGGATCCGCTGCAGTTCGCCTTCAACCTCCTGACCCGCAGTCTCCGCATCACCCACGAGAATCTCCGGGTTCGCGATCCCCAGCTGGTGGCCCGGGTGGATCGGTGGTTCGCGGATCGGGCCCGGCTCCAGTGCGGCCACCCCGAACCCACCGACCGGGTGCCACCCCCGCTCTTTACTCCCTACCGGCTCCGGGAGCTGGTGCTGCCCAACCGGGTTGTGGTCTCCTCCATGTGCCAGTACCGGGCCACTGACGGCCATCCG
This sequence comes from uncultured Gemmatimonadaceae bacterium, assembly GCA_964642475.1. Taxonomy (GTDB): domain Bacteria; phylum Gemmatimonadota; class Gemmatimonadetes; order Gemmatimonadales; family GWC2-71-9; genus JADJOM01. The sequence goes on from CAZXRC010000016.1 coordinate 53,273, forward strand.
GACGACTGGCACCTGGTCCACCTCGGCAGCCGTGCGATCGGCGGGGCCGGGCTGGTGATGACCGAGATGACCGACGTGAGCCGCGAGGGAAGGATCACGCCAGGCTGCACCGGGATGTACCTCGATACCCATGTGGCGGCGTGGCGCAGGATCGTGGACTATGTCCACCGGGAGAGCCCGGCGAAGATCGGGGTGCAGCTGGCGCACGCCGGTCGTAAGGGCTCGACGAAGCCGCCGTGGGAAGGGGAGGATGCGCCGCTCGCGGACGGCAACTGGCCCCTGATCGCGCCCTCGGCCATTCCCTATCTGGCCGGGAGTCAGGTGCCGCGGGAAATGACCCGGGACGACATGGACGAGGTGCTGGCCGATTTCGTGCAGGCGACCGGCCGATCCGAGGCGGCGGGATTCGACCTGCTGGAACTGCACCTGGCCCACGGCTATCTGCTGGCCTCATTCATCTCGCCGCTCACCAACCGGCGCGCCGATCGCTACGGCGGCTCCCTGGCCAACCGGCTCCGCTTCCCTCTCGAAGTGGTCCAAGCGGTGCGGGCCGCCTGGCCGGGGGCGAAGCCCCTGTCGGTGCGGATATCGGCGGTGGACTGGGCGCCAGGCGGAATGGAGGCGGCCGACGCGGTCGAAGTCGCCCGTCAGCTCGTCGGGGCCGGCGCCGATATCGTCGATGTGTCGGCCGGCCAGACGGTGCCCGATGCCCGGCCGGTCTACGGCCGCCTGTTCCAGACACCGTTCAGCGACCGCATCCGTCATGAAGCCGGAGTGCCGACCATGACCGTCGGCAACATCTCGTCGGCGGCCGATGTGAACACCATCCTGGCGGCGGGGCGCGCCGACCTGGTAGTGCTGGCCCGGGCTCATCTCTGGGACCCCTACTGGACCCGCCATGCCGCGGCCGAGCTGGGCTACCGGCTGCCGTGGCCCAAGCCGTATGCGGCACTCGACCGCTACACCCCCCGGATGCGCTGACTCAAGGCGCCAGCCAGAGACCCACGCCGCTCGCGAGGCCGAGAACGATGAGCCCCACCGCGGCGGTCCAGCGGAACGCCCCTCGGCCCACCACCGCCGCGATGGTGCATTTGAGCACCGTGTTGGACAGGATCCCCACGGCGATGCCCCTGGCTCCCAGGGCCAGCGCATCGGGCGAAGGGCCGAGCCGGGTCATCGCGTAGGTGAGGGCATCCACATCGGTAAACCCCAGCGCGGCCGCCGAGGCGAGCACCCCGGCGGTCCCGACCCGCTCCCGCAGGAAGGCGAACAGAACCAGGACCAGCTGGAAAGCCAGCGCCATCTTGAGCGAACTCCACAGCCCGAGGGGATTGCCCAGGCTCGGCGCGCTGGTCTCGACGCCGCCTTTTTCGCGCCGGAGATACACCGCACCGATCAGCGCGACGCCGCACAGGAACACCGGCGCCAGGAACGGGAGCAGAACCACCGCCATGGCGCTGTTGAGCGCGGCCGCAATCAGCGTGACTCGGACGACGAGCACGGCACAGGCGCCGAGCACCCCCAGGCCGAGGGCCCGGCCGGCGTCGGGCTCCGACCGGCTCCGCCGGGAGAATTGCAGGGTCACCGCGGTGGATGACACCAGCCCGCCCAGCAGCCCCGACAGGCTGTAACCGCGCTCCAACCCCAGCGCATTGGTGGCGATGTATCCGGCGAAATTGAGGGCGGAGAAGAGCAGGACCACGGTCCACAGCGCCCGGGGGCGGATACTCTCGAAGGGTCCGTAGGGGCCGGCCGGCAGAAGTGGCAGGACCACCAGGGCCAGGACCGCGAACTGCAGGGCGGCGGTCAGCTCCCGCTCGCCGAGGCGCCTGATGGCGCTGTGTATGCGGCTCTTTTCGGCCAGCACCAGTACCATCACGGAGGCGACCGCGCTGGTGACCAGCGGGAACCCGAGACCGGCGATGACACCGAGCCCCAGGACCACCACCGCCGCCATCTCGGTCGTGCCATCGACCGCTCCGCCCCCCTGCCGGGCCACCATGATGTAGGCGGCGACGATCAGACCGCTGGCCCCGGCCAGCAGGACCAGGGCCACCCCCGTGAGTCCCGTCCCGAGCAACCAGCCGGCCAGCCCCCCCAACAGACCCATAAGAAGGAAGGTGCGGACCCCGGCGAACCGGGCCTGAGGCCCCACGGTGTGCCCGGACCACTCCCGCTCGATGCCGACTGCCATGCCAGCGAGGGTCGCCACCGCGATCCAGCCGGCGGTCGTGCTGTCGAAGTGCATGCCGATATCCGCGATTCGAGGCGCCGTGGGGTGCGGGACCCTGCCGGAAGGGCGTAGAGACTGCGGAATCTACATGTGGCTTGACCGGGACGCGCCGGCTCCGCTGGCAGGCCCAGGGCCCGCTACGCTCCTCCTCCGGCCTCGAGCCAGGCGCGGGCCACCAGGGCTGTCACTATGGAGCTGTCGAAGACCTGCCCGAGAAATTCGTCGCCGCCCGAGAACTGGGCTCGATAGCGACTGAAGTCGATGGACGCGCGGGCCTCATCCTCCGTCTTTCCCGCGCGAAACGCGCTCCGCACCTGCCGCACGACGTCCGCCAGCAGGGCTTGCACCGACCGGGCGTAATCGGTGGACCGCATGACCTCCCCGTGCCCCGGCACCAGTACCAGCGGCTGGAGCGCGAGGATTTCGTCCAGCACCTCGATCCAGCCTCCCGGGCTCGCGTTGTAGGCGTAAGGTATTGGGGATACCACGATATCACCGGTGGCGAGCACCCGGTCGCGCGGCAGATAGATCACAAGGTCGCCAGGCGTGTTTGCTCGACCCAGGTGCCGCACGATGACGGTCCGTCCACCCAGGTCCAGGGTGAGCTCGCGCTCGACCAGGAGATCGGGAGGATCGACCATCACCCGGGGTAGTTCCGCCAGCTCCAGCTCCCGTTGAGCCAGGCGCCGGCGGAGCACCCCACGGTCGGCGGTGTCGCCGCCCGTCCCGAGCTCGGTCAGCGCCTTGCGTGAGTTGGCGACCGACCGCCGCACCGGGGAATCGGGGGCAAGCACCGAGGCCAGGTAGCGCGGTGCGTTGTCCGCCAGCAGCCGGCGGGTTTCGGGGTGACCCACGATCGAGAGGCCGGGGAACTGCGCACGATACACCCCGTTGCCGTTGGTGTGATCGTAGTGCCAGTGGGTATTGACCAGGTACCGCACCGGCTTGTCCGTCAACTTCCTGATCTCGGCGATGTCGGCCAGGGCGGTGCCGGGGAGATAGCCCGCGTCGACCACCAGCACCTCCCGATCGCCGGCAACCACCAGCGTGTTACCCTGGGGCCACGACTCGTTCGCTCGCGGGTTGTGGAGGACGAACACACCCGGCGCCAGGACCACTGTGCGCGGCAGATCCAGTGGCGCCTGCGCCGCGACGACGGTAGCGGCCATCAGGGCGGTTGTCACCCCGACACCGAGGTATTGCCCCGGAGCTGGGTGTGGAAGCCGATGGGGCGCGACGGGTCGGCGTCCGGGGCGTCGAATTGGCGGCAAGGGTCTACCCGGTGGTGGGGAGGGGAACGGTGGGGAGAAGCGCGGATGGCCCGAGGTCCGTACGACGGCGAGGGTCACCGGTTTCTCCGGCGAGTCCCTCGGCGGGGGTGAGGGTCGGATCGAGTGTCACGAGCAACGAACTCCCGAGGCGGCCCTCCTCGTTCCCGACCAGCGCCCGGGCACCGGCGGCCTGTCGCCCTTGGGGGCCGGGCGACGATATGATATGAGAGCGGACCCGCAGGGGGCGGGCCCCCTCGATCCGACCTCCAACCCGACCCTGGCATGCCCCAACTGCGTGAAGTCCTGAAGGAGACGGGGGTCCCCCAGGACGACTTTATCGTCGTGCCCCACAAGAGCTACAACGTGGTCTGGGTGGATGGGCCCAAGGGCGCGGTGGGCTACAGCCACGACGCCCGGATCTCGGTGGAGGCGGTCACCAAGGACAACGTCACCCGGATCCTGCGGAGCATCGTCCGACACCATTCGAGCGGGGACGGCATCACCACGATGCTCGACTACGAGAAGCAGCTCTGGGCCCGGATGCACGACATCGTCGGCCGGCACCCGGGCCACCTGCTCGCGCTCGGCGGCAGGAGCCCCGGCTGGGGCAAGCTCAAGCTGACCGCCGGCGGGCGCACCTGGTCGGCGGAAGCGGGTGTCAGCACCCAGTCGTTTGTGGACGTGGCGTTCCGCTTTCTCAGGCACAAGGAAGCGGACGGGTCGCTCGTCGCCGACACGATCCACAAACCCGAGTTCGCCGGAGAGTGGGTTGGGGCGCTCAACCTGATTTACGGTCCCCAGGCGAATGTCTGCTTCAGTCTCCACGACGCGGAGTGGATCACCCTCCCCCAGCGGCCGAGCCAGCCGATCGGGCGGGACGTCTTCCTCAAGGCCATCGCCAACAACCCGCCGGTCAATCCCGACATCACGGTGTACCTGGTCGGCACCTGGGGTGGGGGCTCCTCGGGGCATAGCCGCGGCACCTATTTCGACGATACCGGCATCGCGGTGATCACCGACAACCCCAACCAGGGCGAAATCCCGGAGGGGATCAGTGTGTTCACCCTGACCATGGCCCACGAGATCCTGCACTACCTCCGGGAGGCCCGGCACCTGCCGCCAGGCCACCACAGCCGCGACCGGATTCTCCTCTCCAGCGGGATCCAGACCCTCCGGATCGACAAGCAGCTGGTCATGGACATCAACCCACCCGGCTGACCCAGGCTGGCGCCCGCCAGGATGGGTCCATCGATGTCACCGCTTCTCCGCCGGGACCGGGACCAGATGGCCCTCCCCTCCGCCGGGCGCGAAGTTCACGACCCGCAGCAGCTCGTGGGTGCGCTGGTCCATCCAGTAGACCGAGAAGGCCTCGCCCACCTGCACCAGGATCCGCCACGCGCGCTGTCCGGCGCCGGCCGATGCGATCGCTTCGCTGCCGATGGCCCGGTAGCGCACCCGGATGGTCTGGAGATCGTAGGCCCGGAAGAATGGCACCGTCACGTCGGTCGAATCGTTCACCGGGAGCGCCCGCAGCACCGTGTAGAACGCGCCGCCGAAGAACACCGGGCGCTCCAGCTTCACCTCCACCGGGGTGACGGCCCCGGTCGCGGTCCTCACCTCGCCGGTGACCGCCCGTCCCGTGAAGCGCAGGGTCCGTGACCGCGCCGCATCCCGAGACACGTAGCGGAGCGGCTCGAGCGTCTGCCGGTCCATGACCAGGGTGTCCACGAAGGCCGCCGAAGAGTCCCCTTCTGCGGTCGTCTTGTAGATCACCGCCCGACCGTTCTCGCGGCCGGTCTGGAGGGTCTCATCGAGGTAGCTCGCCGCAACCGGCGCGCTGTCACCGATGGTCACGAAGCGGAAGCGGCGGGCTTCCGGAGCGGTCAGGGTCAGGCGGATCGCGGCGTCACCCGGCTCGACCAGGCGGGTGGTGCCCTGGGCCGCGAGCGATCCCGCAAGGGCGAGGGAAGCCAGGGTCGTCACGTGAAAGGCCGCGGCACCGGCGGGAGCGTTCATGGGAGAAACCTTGTTGGAGAGGGCTTCGCGGCCGGGCCCACGCCGGGGACCGGCGCGGGCTCTGTCAGGACCTCCAATCTGGTGACCCGCGGCGGGATCCCGAACCGGGAGTGGGGTGGGGCGAGGTCCCCGGTGGCCGAACGCAGAATGGCGGGGCAGACCGCACCCCGCCAACTCTGACTCGACCGGAGCGGTTCCGGGCGGTCCGTCAGAGGGTCGATCAGGTGCGCGGACGATACACCAGGGTCGCCCCACCGTGCTCCCCCTGGCCGACGCGCGTCCACCGCTGCAGCAGTGTGCCGTCCGGCTCCCGCCGCCACAGGTTGAGAACCTCGGCCCCGGAGCCATCGGCGCCGCTTCCCCCCAGGGCAAACCACCCGTCCTCGACCGGACGGGCGGTAAGCTCGAGCACCCGGCCCCGCGAATCGCCGTAGACCCGAACCCACCCACCCGTGCCCAGATCGAAGAAGAAGTAGCTGAGACTCGCGCGCCCTGCGCGGATCGAGTCGCGCTCCACGATCAGGCATCCATCCAACTCGGCGGTGATCCGACTGCGCCCGACCGGCGTCCCGTCCGGCCGACTCACATCCCAGTCCCCCAGGGCGAAGTCGAACTGCCGATACGCCCCAATCCGCGGACAGATCCCCGGCAGGAGCGCGGGAGGCCGCGAGACGGCGTCGACCCGCCGGTAGGTGCCGTCGAAGCCTGTCACGAACGACTGGCCACCATCGAACGAGTTGCTTACCACCTGCCGGACCTGCCCACTGTCGCCGACCGTCCAGACGATCCGGCTCGGGTTGGTGCCCTGCAGGGTGGAGCGCGCCCCCGACAGCTCCATGGCCGCGGAGGGCGTCGGCCCGCCCGTCAGGCGGAAGTTCTGGCCGAAGACCCCGACGAACGCCTGGTGCCACCGCCGGGTGTGCCGATCGAACAGATTGATGCTCCGGCCGCTCGCGCCGTTGGCCGCGGTGAAGTACTCCTCCACCGCGCATCCGGAGAGCGTGCGAGTGACCTCGCTCACGCCGGCCGCGGCGCCGTCCCCGGTGGCGGTGATCGCCCAGGCCCCTAACCAGAAATCGAACTGCCCCGCTCCCACCGAACGGCAGGCACGGGACCCAGGCTCGGCCCGGGCCGCGGTGGACACGGCCGGTACGTACAGCGGATCGAGCGGGGACTGGCCACCACAGCCGGCCAGCAGGCACAGCGAGAACGAGACCTGGATGCGGGTAGGCATGCGTGACTCCGGAGCGGGGTAACGTGCGATGGCTCCTGCCAACCTAGGCCGCGGCCCGCCATCTCGCTCCAGCGACTGTACAGGGGTGTGCCAGAGTCCGGTCAGAGCCCGGCGCCGGTGGCTACGATCGACCCAACCCGAAACCCGGTCTTTCGCACCGTCAGGATGAGGGTCGGACGGGCGGGGTCGGGCTCGAGCTTTCGGCGCAGCTCACCGATATGGGTGTCGATGGTCCGGCTGACGATGTCCGGGTGATAGCGCCAGACCTCGTTGAGGAGTTCGGTCCGGGTGGCCACCGCCCCGTTGCGGCGTGCCAGGGCCACGAGCAGGTCGTACTCCTTGGGTCGGAGGTGGACCGGCACGCCATGCTTCGAGACCGTCTGTGAGCCCAGGTCGATTTCCACCGACCCCAGCCGGATGAAGGCCCGCTGGGCCGAGGGACCCGGATCCCGGCGGGCGGTGCGGCGCAGGATGGCCGAAATGCGGGCCAGAAGCTCCAGGAGGTCGAAAGGCTTGGTGACGTAATCGTCCGCGCCGAGACCGAAGCTCCGAAGCTTGTCGGCGGACTCGCCCCGCGCGGTCAGGACCAGTGCCGGCGTCTCGCAGCCCTCGCCGCGCAGGCGACGGAGCACTTCGAGGCCGTCGGGCGGCGGGATCATCAGGTCGAGGAGCAGCAGATCGACCGGCCCCGCGCGCAGCCGATCGAGCGCCTGAGCCCCATCGACCGCGACCTCGGGCTGGTACCCTTCCAGCGTCAGGTTGTGCTGGAGCATCCTGGCGAGGTTGCGGTTGTCTTCGACGATCAGAATCCGGGTCACCGTTCCTCCCGCGCGCCGTTGCGCCCGCGCACTCGGCCCATCCCGGCGGGGGGGAATCTCGCGTACACCCGGACTCCCCCCTGGGGTCCGTCGTCGATGCCCACCTCTCCGCCGTGCCGGCGCATCAGGTCGCTGACCACGGCGAGCCCGATGCCGCTCCCGCCCGATACGGTGGTGGCATCGGTATCGAGCCGCTCGAACAGCCGCCACACCCGCGGCCGGTCACCCACCGGGATGCCGGGACCGCGATCCTCGACGGCGAGCTGGCACCAGCCGTCGACCCGCGCCACCGAGACCACGATCGGCGTGTCGCCTCCGTATTTGAGGGCGTTGTCCACCAGGTTGCGGACAACCGCCCGTACCGCGTCAGGATCGGCCTCCACCCGCATGTCCGGCTCGATGCGGAGGGAGAGGTCCACGCCCTGACGGGTAGCCCTCCCGGTCAGCGCTGCGACCGCGGCACCCACGGTGGCCCCGAGGTCGAGGGGCTGAAGCCGGGTGTGCAGAGAAGGCGGGTCGACCTGGCCGACGTGGAGGACGTTGTCGATCATGGCCAGGAGTCGCCGGGCCTCGTCCACCACCACTCCCGCCTCTCGTTGATAATCCGCCGGCCCGCCGAGCCGCCCCACGGCCATGGTCTCGGCGTAGAGCAGGATCTCCGAGAGCGGAGTTCGAAGCTCATGCGAGACGGCGGCGGTGAAGCGGGCGCGCACCCGGGCCAGGGTCGCCGCCCGAAAGGCGAACAACCCGGCCGACGCCAGCAGCAGCAGGGTCGCTACGAGGAGACCGACGAGGCTCGCCACCGAGGGGGTGGAGCGACTCCCGGGGAGGAGCCGGTCGGCCATGGCGGGGCTGAGGGTCACCTCGATCCCGAGGCCCCCGGCCACCTCCCCCAGGACCGCGGTGCCCCGCCAGCGCCCGCGGTACGCGGGAGTCGAGGCGTACAGGACCGCCCCCTCGGGAGACCGGACCACCACGCTCGCCAGGGAGTCGTTCGGAATCTGGGTGACCGCGGCCAGGGCCCGGTATTCCCGCGCGATCACCTCGAAGAACTCCTTCCGCAGCGCCGTTCCCTCAGCCTCGAAGCCGAGGGCCTGCGCCGGTCGACCGCTCGAATCCCGCCGCACGGTATAGAAGAGCGTCCGGGGTGCCACGCCCGGCAGGACCTTGACGGCGAAGTCCCATTGCGGGGCGTACCGCTGTGCCACGTCCGCCACCAGGCTCTCGACCAGGTCGTTCCGCTCGGCCGGGCTCAGCCGACCCTCCAGGTCGAGGCGGCGGGAGACCAGGTCGAGCGCGAACGTGGCCCGCGGTGGGATGACCAGGACGCAGGCGCAGGCCTGAACTTTCTGGACCGCCCGGGTGACGGTCGCGGCCTCTGGGGAGGGTCCGGGAGCGCCCCCGGACAACCGCCCACCGACATCGCGAAAGAGTGTGACCATCGCGTTGAACAGCAGGGCCTCGGTGCGTGACCGGAAGCTCCACGCCGCCATTCCCGCGAAGTCGCCGAGGGCCTGCTCGGCGACCTGCCGGTGATTGCGGGCGGCGGTGTAGGCCTGGAGCGTCAGGCCGGATGTAAGGCCCAGGAGCAGCACCAGAATGCCGCCCAGCGCCCAGGCGTAGCGCTGCTCTGGTGCCATGGCGGAGGGTCGCACGAGTCTGCACCCGGTTCGGGGAATGCCGGCAGAGTGACCACAATGGGGCCCTCGCGGCAAGCCGGAGACGAAAGCTCTGACCAGTCTCTGACGCCGCGACTGACGCCCTCACCGCTCCGGCGAGGAGGGCCGTCCCGCGGTGATGGAATCCACCAGCCGTTGGACCACCGGGTCCCGCCGGACCGGGGCCAGCAGCGGGTCGACCCCGAGAAACACCAGGGAGTTGGAGTGGCGCGCCACTCCGGCGATCAGCGCCGCCTTGGCCCCGTCGAGATGGTCCCGCAGCATCTCGAGTCGGGCAATGGTTAGCGCGGTACCGGAGCCCCGGTCGGGGAGCGCCGACCGTCGCCGAATCTCCCAATCCAGGAACGCCGCCAAGCCGGAGTCGCCCCGTGCCAACGGAGTCTGAATTTCACCGGGAGCGGAGTCGAGTCGTGCCAGGCCGCGGGCGGCCTCGACGACCCCTTCCCGGCGCTCGGCGGCGGCTTCGTTCCAGAGCAGGCATTCGATTCCCGAGGGTTCGGGCGGAAGCAGCGCGAGACTCCGGCGACAGAGTTCCGCCCCCCGCGCGTAATCGCCGAGCCAGTAGAAGATGAGGCCCGCGTCACCCTGGAGCGTAGCCGAGAGCGGATCCAGTCGAAGGGCCCGCTGGATACTCTGCCGGGCCGAGGCGGAGTCCCCGACGATCAGGCTGTAGTAGGCAGCGTACTGATTCGCCATGCTGCTTTCGGGCGCGAGTTCCCTCCCCCGCAGCAGGTGGCGCCTGGCGCGGGCCAGATCCCAATCCCGGAAGAGCGCCAGCGCGCCGCGGAGCGTGTGCGCCCTGCTCTCGTCGGGGCGATCGACCAGGATGGCGTCGAGTTCGCGGCGGGCATCGTCGGTCCGCCCCTCCCAGAGCCAGGCCTCCGCCCGGCCAATCCGAGCCGGCACGAAATCGGGGTGTCGGCCCAGCACCACGTCGAAGTCCGAAGCGGCCCGTCGATACCCTTCGGCCGTGCGGGCTCGCAGCCGCTCGAGCGCCGCGAGAAAGAGGGCCTGGGTGCTCTCCGGCAGGGTTCGCGCGGCCACTTCGTCTGGCCCGATCGGAGGGTCGAGGACCGCCGGCGGCGCCGACGGCCAGACCATCCACCCCAGCAGCGCCAGCAGCAGTCCCGTCGCCGCGGTCCAACCCAGGAGTCGCGCTCGGCTCCGTTGCGGCGCCGTGCGCTCGGCCTCCACCACCTCCACCGCCGGTAGGAACCGGTACCCTCTCCTGGGCACCGTTTCAATGAAGGTCGGCGTCTCGGCCTCGTCGCCCAGGGTGGAGCGGATCTGGCGGATGCTGAAGTTCAGCCCCTGGTCGAACTCGACGAACCGCTCACCCCAGATCCGGTCCCGCAGCTGTTCCCGCGTCACTACGCTCCCCCGCCCCCGCACCAGCTCGGCGAGCACCCGGCTGGGCTGCGGTTGCAGGGGCACCCGTTCTCCATCGCGGGTCAGCACCAACCCCTCGAGATCGAACTCGTAGCCGCGGAAGCGGACAACGCGCTGGTCACGCGGTTCCGTTTCGGGACGTTCACCGGTGGTGGCCGGTCGACTCATGGATTCCTCATCGGACGATCACGCCTCGCTGATGGTCGCCACCCCCTCCCGGACCTACTCTCGCATGTCATTGCGACACAACCGACCCCAGACGAGCCAGGCATGCCCTATCTAACCGCGTCGATCCAGGTCCTGCGAACCCTCATTCTCCTCGGAATGGTTCTCATCGGAGGGCTCCACGGTCAAGCCACACCCCCTCGCGCCGCCCCGGGCACTGTGTTGGACACCATTCTCGGACAGGTAGTTCCGGATCCATTCCGGTATCTCGAAACCGACAGTGGGCCTGTGGTACAAACGTGGGTGCGGGCGCAGGACCGCTATGCCCGGGAGTTTGCCGCGGGTTCACGGCGGCACCGGCAGATCGGCCGGGCCCTGACCTCGATCGCCGAGGCAACAGTGTATACGCCGCCCCTCCGTCGAGGATCGGTGGAGTTCTACTCCACGTTTCAGGCCTCCGGGCCGGGCGCCGCCATCGAGGTGTACCTCGCGCCGATCGGTGTGCCCGGCAGCCGGCGGGTGCTTCCGGGACTGGAGGCCCACCGCCGGCGGACCGGGGAGAACGCGCTCCTCTTCCTGCCGAGTCCCGACGGGCGACTGGTGGCGGTGGGCTTCTCGCAACGCGGGACCGCCTGGCTGACTATCCGAGTCCTCCGGGTGGCCGATGGCGCCCTGCTCCCCGATTCGGTCCCCGCCTACTACCGCCCACTCGCCTCGCTCAGCTGGCTCCCTTCGAGCGACGGCTTCTTCTACGACCATTTTGAGCCCGACACCGGTTCGGGACCTCGGTCCGTGAGCCAGGGGGTGGTGCGTCTCCACCGCTTGGGACTCGGCGGCCCGGACGCCACGGTGTTCGGCCCCCGGGTGGAAACGAACGCGGTGGTCGGCCACGCCCTCTCGCCCGATGGGCACTATCTGGTGCTCCAGGTGACTGACGGGGATACCCGGGCCACTCGGCTTTGGTTCACGCCGATCGCACGCCCGGAGGCGGAGCCCACCCCGATCGAGCCGCCCGCGCCCGGACCGTATGTGTTCGCCGGCGAGTGGGCCGGTCGGCTCTACTTTCTCACCTGGGGGAGCGCAGCCCGGGGCAAGGTGATCGCCTTCGAGCCCGAGGGGTCGCGCTGGCGCGATATCGTGCCCGAAGGGCCCGACCCGATCAACACCTGGCCGGGTGTCGGGGTCACGGTTGTCGGAGGAAGGGTGCTGGTCGCGTACACCAGGGACTCGCACCTGGAGCTTCTGCTCTTTCGGCCCGACGGAACCGGGGCCCGGGCGATCGCCCTGCCCCGCCTCGGGTCGATCTGGTCCGGTTTCGTGGGTCGCCCCGGGTCCAGCGAGGTCTTCTACCAGCTGCAGACCATGGCCGACCCCGGGACCGTGTATGCGCTCGATCTCCGAAGCGGGAAGAGCCGGCCCTACCTCAAGCCGGCCCTGAACTATGACCCCGATGAGTTTCTGACCGAACGGCGGCTCTATCCCTCCGTCGATGGTACCCTGGTGCCGATTCATATCGTGCGGCGCGCCGCCCAACGGCTCGACGGGTCGGCGCCCCTGATCATGTACGCGTACGGGTTCCAGGGCTGGATTGCGTCCCCCTGGTTTCAGCCGGCCATGGCCGAGTGGGTACGGAACGGAGGCATCTGGGCGCTGGCCGGGGTTCGCGGTGGCGGGGAGTTCGGCGAGGAGTGGCAGGCGGCCGGAGCCCGGCGCAACAAGCAGAAGGGTATCGACGACTACCTGGCGGCCACCGACTGGCTGATCGCGAATCGCTACACCAGCGCGGACCGGATGGTGGCCAACGCCAGCAGCGCCGGTGGGCCCCTGGTCGCCGCGGCCGTGCTGCAGCGACCCGCCCTCTTCCGGGCGGCCATCTTCGACTACGCGATCTTCGACATGCTCCGGTATGACCGATACAGTCACGCGCGATCCTGGCAGTCGGCCTACGGCACCGCCTCCAACCCGGAGGACTTTCCGATTCTGCGACGGTACTCCCCCTACCATGCGGTCCGAGCGGGGCAGTGCTACCCGGCGATCCTCGTGGCTCCAGGGGAACTGGATCAGACCGCCCCACCCTTCCACTCGTTCAAGTTCATCGCCGCGCTGCAGGACGCCGGTTCGAGCTGCGGGCGGCCGGCCCTCCTGCGGGTGACCTGGGGCGCCGGTCACTCGGCCGGGGCCACAGCGGCCGCGGCGATCGAGACCTGGACCGACGAGCTCAGCTTCCTGGACCGGGTGCTTCCCTCAGCGCTTCCCGAGGGATCGCGCTGACTTCTGACGCCGCTCCCGCACTCCGGACCACCCACCAGAGCGGCGGACCGCCTTCGCGGGGACGGTCGGGCTGGACCTCCGACCCGGCGGGCGGCTCTGGGGGCGTGTGCAGGCGATCGCCAGCACCGCCAGCCCGGGGGGAGGCCTGATCCAGTAGTGGGTCGGCGCCGCGGCGACGTGGTAGCACCCTACCGACCGAGCAGGCGGCTCCGGTGGGTGCGGCTCAACCGGACCGAGACTCCGTCCGCGAGGATGATGGTGTAGTCGCCGTGCCAGGTGGGGCGGATCTCCCGGACGTACCGCCGATTCACGATGGCGGCCCGGTGCACCCGCACGAAATCGCTCTGGCTCAACCGCGCCTCCAGCGCGGCGAGGGTGCCGCGGACCCGATGGATGCCGTCCCGGTGATGCACCCGTACGTAGTTGCCGGAGGCCTCGAGCCAGCGGATCTGCGCCGCCTCGAGCAGCAGGTAACGGTCCCCGTCCCGCACCGACAGCCAGCGGCCCTGCGAGTCCGGGGCTCCCGGATCGGGGACCGGTGCGGCATCGTCGGGTGACTCCAGCGTGCGGAGAAAGCCCCGCAACCGCTGCTGCTCCGTTCGGGCGTCCCGGGCCGCCACCCGTTCCTGCACCCGGGCCAGCATCTGCCGGAGCCGGGCCCGCGAAAAGGGCTTGAGCAGGTAGTCGACCGCGTTGGCCTCGAACGCCTGGATCGCATGGTGATCGTACGCCGTCACCAGGACCACCACCGGCGGCTCCGGCAGCTGCAGACGGCGGAGCACCTCGAACCCGGTCATGTCGGGCATGGAGATGTCGAGCAGCAGGACGTCGGGGAGCAGGCTTTCGGTCCGGGCCACGGCCTCGGCACCGTTGGCCGCCTCGCCGACCACCTCGACCCCGGGCTCGTCGGCCAGGCGAATCCGCAGCACGTCCCGGGCGAGCGGCTCGTCGTCGGCGATCAGGACGCGGATCATGTCCCGGGCTCCTCGTTCTCCTCCGATGCCGGCAGGACCACCCGGACCAGGGTCCCGCCGCCGGCCCGGGGAGTCAGCGTCAGCCCGCCCGCGTCACCGTAGAGGTGGGCCAGGCGTTCGCGCACGTTGGTCAGGCCCACGCCGCGCCCCGCCGTCGCCGCGGCGAGACCGGACCCGTCATCCTCGACCAGCAGCTCGAGTGCGTTCCCCGCCAGGGCGCTCCGGACCGTAATCTGCCGCGCGCCACCCGCCGGCAGGATGCCGTGGACCACGGCATTCTCGATCAGCGGCTGCAGCAGGAACCGGGGCACCCGGAGGCCGGCGGTTTCGGGCGCCAGGCTGGCCTGCAGCCGCACCTGGTCCCCCAGGCGGAGCCGCCAGACCTCGAAGTAGCGTTCCAGCAGCCGGATCTCTTCCCGCAGGGGCACCGACCCCGCCGCGCCGGGCGAAAGGTTCTCCCGCAGCAGATCGCCTAACAGAGCCACGGCATCGGCCGTGCGGGCCGCGCCGTCGCGAAGGGCCAGTCCGGCGATGGCGTTCAGGGTGTTGAACAGGAAATGCGGCTGCAGCTGCAGGTTGAGCGCCTCGAGCTGGGCCCGCTTCAGGTCGTGCTCGAGCCGGCTGGCGCGCCATTCCCGCGCGGAAAGCTGCCGGCGGGCCTCGAGGACGTGCCACCCTCCCACGATGACGAGGTACAACAGCAGGTCGACCGCGAGGTAGGCGACTACGAGGTAGCCGAGCAGGAGGCCAAAGGGGTGGTCCAGCACCTGGGTCAGGATCGCCGCCGTGGTGAGCAGGTGCAACAGCGCAAAGACGGCCGCGGCGACGAGATGCGGGACCAGGTGACGTCCGAGCAACGGCCGGTGGAGTGGCCAGCGCCGGGCGGCCGCCAGCGCCAGGGGCGTCAGGGCCGCGAACGTCAGCCAGGAGGCGAGGGCCCGGCCCAGGACCGAAGGGGCCGTGACCGGCCAGCCTTCCAGCGCCGCCCGGAAATACAGCTGACTGGCCTCCAGCGCACTCAGCAGCAGCGCCAGCCCGATCAGGGCTGGGACCATCGAACGCGGAGGGAGTGTCCCGCTGGAGTGCGGAGCGGAAGGCGGGGTCATCGCTCCAAGGTACCGGCCGCCCGGCTCGGCCCACAACTTCGGCTCCGTTTGCCGCGACTCATCCCTCGCGCCTGCGCCTGGTACCGGCCGCGCTCGTCGGGTCCCCGGGGGCTTTGGCGATGCGCCACCGGCCCGACATGTTGGCCCCGAGCCTCACTCCCAATCGTCAACCGGACGCGCGTATGCATATCACGACGTGGAACGGGTGCCTGGCCCTGGTGGCGGGCCTGGGTCTGTCCGCCCCGCTGCTCCAGGCCCAGGCGGTTCAAAGCCCGCCGGTCGAGATCCCGGCGATCGACGGCACCCCCGAGTTCGACGGGAGACTGACCGAAGCCTGGTGGGCCACCCTGCCCCGGTTGCCGCTCACGATGCTGCAGCCGGTGGCCGGCGCCCCTCCGAGCGACAGCGCCGAGGTCCGGGTCGGTCACGACGGACGATTTCTGTACGTCGGGTTCCGGTTCCTGACCCGGGACCCGTCGACCATCCGCTCCGGCAGCCTGACCCGTGACCGGCTCGGTGCCAGCGACCGCTTCGAGCTCCTGCTCGACACCTTCAACGATCACCAGAACGCCGTGGGCTTTGCCACCACCCCCTCCGGCAACCAGGTGGACTACAGCATCGCGGGCGACGGGAATACGGTGGATGTCGGTTGGAGCACCTTCTGGGATGTCCGCACCGCCCGCTCCGACGGCGGCTGGTCGGGGGAACTGCGGATTCCGTTTTCGAGCCTGCGATTCCAGGCGGTGGCCGGGGTGGTCACCATGGGCCTCACCGTCACGCGCTACACCGCCAGCACCGGAGAGCTCGCCACCTACCCGGCCTTCGGGTCGGATCTCGCCAACCCGCTGGCCCGCGCCTCCGCCGCGCGACGGATCGCGCTACGGGGCATCGAAGGCCGGCGGCCGATGTACTTCACCCCCTATCTGCTCGGCAAGTACGAACGCGAGGCGGCCGGCCCGGGACCGACGGGCACCTTCTCCTCGGCCGATTCCTCTACCGCCCAGATCGGCGGCGACCTCAAGGTCAGCCTCACCGACAACCTCACCCTCGACCTCACCGCCAACACCGACTTCGCCCAGGTCGAGGTGGACGACCAGCAGGTCAATCTCACCCGCTTCTCCCTGTTCTTCCCCGAGAAGCGCCTCTTCTTCCTGGAGCGCGCGGGCACGTTCGCCCTGCCCCTCGGGGCGATCACCGACCCCAGCCAGTTCTTCCACAGCCGCCAGATCGGCCTGGGACAGGATGGCCAGCCGCTCAGGATTTATGGCGGCGGGCGGTTGGTAGGGCGTCTGGGGCGCTGGGACCTCGGCCTGATGGATCTCGTGGCGGAGCAGACCGACGGGCGGGGAACCGAGAACCACGCCGTCCTCCGGCTGCGGCGGGAAGTGCTCAACCCCCAATCCTCCGTCGGCCTGATCGCCGCCAGTCGGAGTGGAGACCGGAGCAGCCGGAACCTGAGCTACGCCTTCGATGCCCGGATCCGGACCCTGCCACAGGACTACCTCACCGTGATCCTCGGCGGGTCGGACCAGCCGGGACCCTCCCGGCGTCCTGCCCGGTTTGGCCACGCGGTCGCCGCACTGGGATACGAGCGGCTGAGTTCGCTCCAGACCTCCGGTCTCGGATACCGGGCGGGGGTGAAATGGTCGGGCCCCGACTTCATTCCCGGCCTGGGATTCGATCCCCGGAGGGACTACACCAACGTCTACGCTAACGTTCGGTACGGGTTCCTGCGTGACCGGGGTGGCCTGCGCCTGATCCAGCCCAGCCTCATCAATACCCGGTTTCTCAGCAATGCGGACGGCAAGCTGGACTCCGACTTCACCGCGCTCTACCTGAACTACCTCTTTCGCTCGGGCATGAATGGCTGGATCGGCTACTTCCGCGATCAGCAGCTGCTCCGGTCCGACCTGCCCCTGTCCGAGCGGGCCATCGTCCCGGCCGGCCGCTACCGGTTCGGTCAACTGGAGCTGGCCATCTTCTCCAGCAACGCCAGTCGTCTCCGGTGGTCCATCTCGGGTTTCGCGGGTCATCAGTACGACGGCCGGCTGCTGCAGATCCTGCTCTCGCCGAGTTACACCGTCGACGAGCACCTGACGGTCGGAGCCGAGTACGAGGGAACCCGACTCCGTTTCGAAGAGCGAGGGGAGTCGTTCAACCCGGATGTCCTCCGGTTTCGACTGGATGCCGCGCTCGATGCCCGGCTCAGCGGGTCGGCGTTCCTGCAGTACAACACCGCCGCCCGACTGGTGGTGCCCAATGTCCGGATGCGCTACCGCCTGGCGGAGGGTCGCGACTTCTACCTGGTGTACACCGAGCGTCTGAACACCGACCGGGATCGCCTCGGCGCCGCAGGGGAGCGATTCCCCCTGTCGCAGGCCCGGGCCTTCGTCCTCAAGTACTCCCACACCTTCGCCTGGTAGGCGCGCCATGTGCCCCCCACGTCGCGGACCGATCGGGCTCACGGGTCTGCTGCCCGTCCTGCTTGGGGCCGGACCGCTTCGCGCTCAACTTCCAACCCTGCCTGCGCCCCCGTCAGTGTTGCGTCCCGCATCCGCCGACACCGGCCGCTTCGCCCCCGTCCCCCTGCCCCCGCCAACCGCCTTCCGTCGGGCCGATGGCCGGCCGGGCGTGGCCTACTGGCAGCAGCGGGTGGACTACCGGCTCCGAGTCGTCCTCGACACGTCCCGGCACCGACTCGATGGCACTGCCAGCATCGGCTACACCAACAACTCACCCGATACCCTCACACGACTGTGGTTGCAGCTGGACCAGAACCTCTTCCGGTCCGGCAGTACCGGATCCGCCCTCGTTCCGCCGGAGAACCGCTTCGGTGGTCGCGGCTTTGCCGGTGGTATTGAGATCGGCCGGGTGGCGCTCGGATCCTCGACCGGTCGGGGCCGGGGTGGCGAACCCGGCGCCCAACCCATCGCCTGGCGGGTGGAAGACACCCGGATGCGGGTCGACCTGCCACGACCTCTGGCACCTCACGGGACGGTCCGGCTCGACATCGACTACGGATTCGATGTCCCAACCCACGGGGCGGATCGCATGGGGCGCGACGGAAGGCTCTACGAAATCGCGCAGTGGTTTCCCCGGGTCTCTGTCTACGACGATATCCGCGGCTGGAATACCGCCCCGTACCTCGGACGGGGCGAGTTCTACCTGGAATACGGCGACATCGAGTACCAGGTGACCCTGCCGGCCGGATACATCGTCGCCGGAAGCGGCACTCTTGAGAATCCGACCGAGGTACTCACCCCCCGGCAGCGGCTCCGACTGGCGGCGGCGGTCCGGTCCGACACGATCAGTCACATCGTCACGGAGGAGGAGCTCGCCTCGGGCTCGGCGCGACCCTCACAGGTTGGGACTCTCACATGGCGCTTCAAGGCGGTGAATGTGAGGGACGTCGCGTGGGCGGCAAGCCCCGCGTATCTCTGGGACGCCACCGGATGGCGAGGAATCCTGGTCCAGGCCTTCTATCGGCCCTCGGCGCTGCCGGTGTGGCAGCATGCGGCCGACATGAGTCGCTTCTCCATTCGGGAGTACAGTACCCGATGGTTCCACTATCCCTATCCTCAGATTTCCGCGGTCGAGGGGCCTGTGTTCGGCATGGAGTATCCGATGCTGGCCATGGAGGGAGTGGCAGAGTCCCGGGAAGACCTCTACAACGTGGTCACCCACGAGATCGGACACATGTGGTTCCCCATGATAGTGGGATCCGATGAGCGGACTCACGCGTGGATGGACGAGGGGCTCACCATGTTCATGAACACCTTCTCGGAGGAGGAGTATTTCCGGCGCAACGATGCTGAAGCCCGGCGAGCCCAGCGGACGTTTGTCCTTGCCAACGATCAGCTCACCACCGCGCAGCCGATCCTGACCCCACCAGATCGCTTTCAGACCGACACCAACTTGGGGAGCTTGGCCTATTTCAAACCCGCTCTCGCGTTGCGGTTCCTGCGCGAGAAGGTGCTCAGCCCCGAGGTCTTCGATGAAGCGCTACGCGAATACACCGCCCGCTGGGCCTTCAAGCACCCGCAGCCAGCGGACTTCTTCCGGACGATCGAGGACGTCTCAGGACGGAGACTCGACTGGTTCTGGCGCGGTTGGTTCTTCACCACGGCCGCCCTCGACCAGGCGGTCGAGTCGGTCACGAACGAGGCGGGGGCGGTCACGGTCGTGCTGACGAATCCGGGGCAACAGGTCGCTCCAGCGGAGATTCAGCTCACCTTTGCCGATGGTACTACCCTCAGACTCCGCTACCCGGTGGAGATCTGGTACCGCGGCGACCGCTACGCCGCGCGGGTGGCGACGGACAAGGTGGTGGTCGCGGTCGCTCTTAACCCTGACGGATTGGTTCCCGACATTCACCCGGGCAACGACTCCTGGCAGGCTGTTTCGGGGACCGGGCCATGAGTTCCGCTCAATCCGGCGCCATCGCCACCATCGGATTGACCCGCGTCGCCCGGCGGGCGGGGACCAGCACTCCCACGAGCCCGGCGAGCAGGAGCAGGACCAGTGCGAGCGCCAAGGCGACCGGATCGCGCGGGCCGACCCCGTAGAGGAGCCCCGCCACCAGGTGGCTTGTCGCCACCACACCGATTCCCCCGAACACCGCGCCCTGGGCGGCGAGACCCAGTCCCTCGCGGAGGAATGCACCCAGGATCGTCTCCCGTCCGGCCCCGAGCGCCATGCGGATCCCGATCTCCCGGGTGCGCTGGAGAACGGCGTACGCCGTGACGCCGTACACGCCTATCGCGGCGAGGAGCACTCCCAGACCGGCGAACAGCGACAGCAGGAGCAGAACGAACCTGGGCTTGGCCGCACCCTCGGCGAATCGGTCCTCGCCGCTCGCCAGCGAGAGTACCGGCAGGTCGGGGGCCACCCGGCGGATGACGTCACGGATCGTGCGGAGGTAGTCGGCCGGCGGCCCTATCGTCGCGATCGCGAGGGA
Source organism: uncultured Gemmatimonadaceae bacterium (assembly GCA_964642475.1). Lineage (GTDB taxonomy): Bacteria > Gemmatimonadota > Gemmatimonadetes > Gemmatimonadales > GWC2-71-9 > JADJOM01. The sequence continues at coordinate 73,386 of CAZXRC010000016.1, forward strand.
GAGCTGCCGGGTGGGGCGACTCACCAAGGGGTTGTAGTAGCCATAGGGGAACTGCCGGTCGTCGGGTCCCATCATCCTCACGTTCCCGGCGACGCCGATCACCGTGCGCCATCGACCTCCGTCGTCCAGACGGAACCGCCGCCCCACAGGATCCTGGCCGGGCCACAGCGCCTGGGCCAGGGCCTGGCTCACCACGACGGGGTGGGTGGAGTCCGCGGCGTCTCCGTCGAGAAAGCCCCGTCCCCGCACGAGCGGGATGCCCACGGTGGCGAAGAATTCCGGATCGACATCGCTGAACGGAATAACCCGCTCCGCTCCAGCCAGCGGCGCCGAGCCGTCCGCCTGGAGTCCCGAGGAGATGGTGAGATTTACGGCAGGCGGGAGCCCGGTCGTCAGGGATGCCCGCTCGACTCCCGGCACCGCCCGCAGGGAGCTCGTCAGGCGCCCGAGCAGCTCCGCCCGCCGTTCCACGGTCGGGAAGTGAATCGAGGGCAGCGCGAGATCGGTGATCACGAGGCGATGGACCGCGAAGCCGGTATCGACCGTCGCGAGCCGGAGAAAGCTGCGGAGGAAGAGACTGGTGAGCGCGAGGAGCACCAGCGCGAGCGCAAACTGGACCACCACGAGGCCATTCCGTGCCCGATTCCGGGCCACGGTCCCGGTCCCGCCTCGGCTCACCCGGATGGCCGACTCCTCCCGGCGGGAGGCGAGCAGTGCCGGTCCGACGGCGCAGATTGCCCAGGTCAGCAGAGTGACGCCGATCCCGAAGGTCAGCACCCGATGGTCCACCGCCAGCGGCGCGTTGGAGAAGAGGGAGAGCTCCTCCGGCATGAACGCCGGCAGGCGCTCGACCACCAGGTACGCCAGCCCGATCCCGCCCAGCGCCCCCAGTACGACGAAGCCGAGGCTCTCGGTCAGCAGCTGACCCACCAGCCGGGCGCGGGTCGCGCCGAGGGCGCTCCGGATGAGGAGCTCGCGGTGGCGGGCGGTGGCCTGGACCAGCAATAACCCCGCGGCGTTGGCGCAGGCCACCAGCAGCACGCACGCCACCGCGGCGGCGAGGAGCCAGAGCGAGACGCGGACATCTCGGTTGACCGACACCTCGTCGAGAAAGAACGGCGCGACGCCCCAGTTCTCCTTGCCCGAGTCACCCCGGGCGAGATCGGCTGAAAACGTCGTGAGGGCGCGCCGGGCGGAGGGATGATCCAGCTCGGGCCGGAACCGCACGACGTAGTCCGGGCGCTGCGCCGGACGATCGGGGCCGAGCGGCAGCCAGACCGAGACCACACCCTGGGGGAAGCGGAACCAGACCGGCATGACCCCAACCACGGTGTAGTCGCGGTCGTCGAGGCGGATGATCGGGCCGTCACGCAGCGAGCGTCCCGCGAGGAACTTCTCCCGGAAGGCCTGGCTCACTACGGCAACCGGCGCCGCACCAGGCAGGGTGTCCTCCGGGAGAATGCGGCGACCCTCCGCGGGGTTGATACCAAGGAGAGGAAGGAGCCCGGCGGTGAACGATGCCACTCCCACCACCTCCGGCTCGGTGACCCCCCCGAGGAGCATTCCCCGGCGATCGTAGCGCTCGACCGCCGCGATCAGATCCTTGCGGGCCAGCACCGCCTCGGCCCGTCGGGTCTCCAGGCCGGGATAGCTGGTGCCATCGGCATCGGTGTTCCAGAGTTCGGCGAGCTGGCCCGCGTCACGGTACGGCGCCGGTTTGAACAGCACCGCGTCGAGCACACTGAAGGCGCTGGTCGTCGCCCCGATCGCCAACGCGAAGGTGACGATCAGCAGGAGCGAGACCGCGAGTCGATGGGTGAAGGAGCGGACCAGGTACCGCAACAGAGCGACCATGGCTGTTCCCCGGGGAGGTGGAAATACCGGCCGAGAACGCAAGACGAGTGCCCAGACGACGCCCGCCATCCTACCGTGTGACAGCGACTTGGGCTCGGCCCGCCGTCCCGCCTGTTCGAAAATGGGATCGAGTGTTCGCTTCCGGTGTGGGGCCAGGCCGTGAAGAGGCCGTGGCGCTCTCGGCCAACCGCCTCGGATCGCTCAGTGTGGAACGATCTGCCCTCACCGCGTTCCGCCGGTACATTGAATCATGGCGTTTCAGCTTGCTCATGGCCACCACGCTGCCGGGCAGCTCGTTGCCATTCTTGAGGAGGAGCTTGCGGGCGCACGGCAGCGCCTGCACCGAACCGCCCCTGACGCCGTGGCGATCCATGACGCCCGCGTCAGGTTGAAGCGGATGCGGGCGGTACTCCGTCTCTTCGAGATGAGCGCCGGACCCGCGGCGCGCCGGATCGCCGCCCGGCTCCGGCGCGCCGCCCATGCCCTTGCCGGCATGCGCGAGGCCGACGCCTGTCTCGAGAGTCTCACCGCCCTCGAACGCCGGTACCGTCCGGTGCTGACCGCCCGGGTGGCCGACCGGGTCCGCCGCGGCCTCGAGCACCGCCGAATCCGGAGCCGCCGGGAGGCGGAGGAGGCGCTCGACCTGGCCCGCGCCTCCCTCGCATCGGCGGACCGGCACCTGGGTCAGCTTGCTGCCCGGCCCTCCCATCTCCGGCGGGGCGCGGTGCGGGCCTACCGCCGAGCCCGGCGCGCCATGCTCCCTCTGCGGCTCGACGCCGGCGATGCCGACTTCCATCGCTGGCGCATCCGACTCAAGGACCATTATTACCACATGCGGTTGCTGGAGGATCTCGATCCGGCCCCCCGGCGCCGCGCCCGGACGCTTCACACCCTCGAAGAGTGCCTGGGGGACGACCACAACCTCACCGTTCTGCAGGAGCTTCTGCTCACCGATCCCGGGCGATACGGGCCGGCGCGGGACAGCGTCACGGTCCTGGGATGCATCGCGCGGGAGCAGCGGCGCCTCCGGACCGAGGCGCTTCGACTGGGAGAGCGGGTATTCGCCGCGAAGGGGGCCCGGTTCGCGACCGAGCTTGCCGAATGGTGGGGCGGAGGCGCCGACCTCGTCGCTCCCGGGTCATGAGCTCCGGCCCCTCCGCCGGAGACTGCCGCGACGCCCCAATCCGACCCGGCCGGTGGCGCGTACCCTCTGGAGACCTCCGTCCCCGAGGGATACATGCCGCCAGAGCTGCGCCAGGCCATCCGATCCGTGTTGCGTTCCCCTCGGCTCAGCCTCGCCATCGTAGCGTCGCTCGGACTCGGCCTGGGCGTGAACACCGCCGTGTTCAGCCTGGTCGATGCCCTGGTCCTCCAGGGCCCGCGGGTGGGCCACCCCGACCGGGCGGTGGCCCTCTTCACCCTGACGGGAGACGATCGCCGGCCCATTCTCACCTCCTATCCCAATTTCGAGGACGTCCGCGCCCGCACCCGCACGCTGAGCGGCCTCGCCGCCCTGGCGGTGGATGGGGTGAGTCTGGGGGGCGGCGAGAGCGACCCCGTCCGGGTACCGGTGGGCCTGGCATCCGAGAACCTCTTCGGAGTGCTGGACCTGCCGATGGCGTTGGGGCGGGGCTTCCTCGCCACCGAAGGATTGCCTGGCGCTCCGCCGGTCGCCATCCTGAGCCATCGCCTGTGGACCTCCCGATTCGCGGCTGACTCCGCTGTAATCGGTCGGACCATCCGAGTGAACCAGCGGGACATCACCGTGGTCGGAGTGCTGCCCAGCCGCTTCCGCGGAACCCTGGCCGCGGTCGAGCCCGGGCTCTACCTGCCTCTGGGCGTCAACGATTTGCTTTTCGGCACCGGCGCCGCCAACGGGCGCACCGCCAGCCGGCGGTTTGCCATGCTGTGGGTATATGGACGGCTCCGGCCGGGCGTCACCCACGAGGCGGCCGAGAGTGAGCTGTCCGCCATTGCCGCCGGCCTGGCCCGCGAGCATCCGGCGGAGAACGGGAAGCGCTCGATCATGCTCCGCCCGCTGGCCCAGGGCATGGAGCTCCCCACCGACCGATCGCAGGCGGTCCTGGCCGGCCGGGTGGCCCTCGCGATGGTCCTGCTGGTCCTGTTCATCGCCTGCGCCAATGTCGCCAATCTGCTCCTGGTGCGAGCGGCATCGCGGGAGCGCGAATTCCGGACCCGGCTGGCCCTGGGGGCGACCGCCGGGCACCTCGGCCGACTGCTGGCCCTGGAGGGTCTTCTCCTCGCCGCGGCGGCCACCGGTCTGGGGCTCGCGTTGGGCCTGGCACTCCAGCGGGTGCTCTGGAGCCTCCGACCGCCGCTGCTCGAGGCCGATGCGATCCCGCTGGGACTGTCGCCCGCGACGCTCGGCTTCACCGCTCTCGCCGCTCTGGTGACCGGTGTGGGGTGCGCGGCGGCGCCGCTCATGGCCGCCCGGCGGGCCGCGGTCCGCACGATCCTGAGCGGCGGCCGCCCCGTGTCGACCCTCCCGACCCGGAGCTTCCGGCCCCAGGAAGCGCTCCTCGCGGTCCAGGTCGCCCTCAGCCTGATGACCCTGGTCGCCGCGCTCCTGTTCCTCCGCAGCATGCGCCAGGCGGAGCGCATCGACCCCGGCTTCAGTACGGCGCGGTTGGTGACCCTGGCGATCGATCTCGGGGCGGAAGGGCTGGACCAGGCCCAGGGAAGCGCCGCACTCTCCAACATCGCCGAACGGCTCCGGGGCATGCCGGGAGTGGTTAGCGCCGGCGTAGCCATGGCGCCACCTCTGTCCTACGGCTTTCGCCGGACGGTCTTTCCCGAGGGAGCCGAAGGGGCGGCCCGGGACGAGGGGGTGTCCATCATGCTCAATCAGGTGGACGACGCCTACCTGCGCACCATGGGTATTCCGCTGCTCTCCGGCAGGGACTTCACTGCCGCCGATCGTGAGGGGGCTCCCATGGTGGCGGTGATCAACCAGACGATGGCGGCCCGATTGTGGCCCGGTCAGCCCGCGCTGGGCCGCAGGTTCCGGGTGTTCGGGAAACCCTGGGTGCTGGAGGTGATCGGCGTGGCCCGTGACACCCGGTACGTGAGTCTGGGGGAGGAGGCGCAGCCATACTTCTACTTGCCGTTCGGGCAACACTACACCCCGGCAGTCACCATCCACCTCCGAACCCAGGGCGAGCCCACGGCCCTCCTGCGGGCGGTCCGAACCGAGATGGCCGCGGCCATGCCGGGCATGCCGCTCAGCGACGTCTTGACCATGGACCAGATCATGGATGACGCCCTCTGGGCGCCGCGATTCGGTGCTTGGCTCCTGGGCGCCTTCGGGGTTCTGGCCATGCTCCTCGCCGCCATCGGGATCCACACCCTCGCGGCGGCGACGGTCGCCTCCCGAACCCGGGAGATCGGTGTCCGCCTGGCGTTGGGAGCGCCGCGCCTGAGTGTGGTGCGCTCGGTGCTGGCCCGGGGAGTGACCGCCATCGGGCTCGGTCTGGCGCTCGGGGGCGTGCTCGCCGGCTCGGCCGCGCGGCTGGTCGGGGCTCTGCTCTACGACCTTGCCCCGGCGGACCCGCTGAGCTTCGTCGCCACTGTGGTCGTGCTCGCCCTGGCGGCGGTGGCGGCCTGCTACCGGCCGGTGCGCCGGGCCCTTGCCACCGACCCCGCCCGCGTGCTCAGAGAGGAGTGACCCCCGCGCGGCTCGGCGGGTAGAGCCTGCCCCGACGGATCAGCGCCTTCTCGCCTTCGACGGCGAGCAACACCACCGCCGAGGCCAGGAGACACGCCACCAGCTCCCCGGCCGACAGGGGGGCCGTCCGGAAGATCGCTCCGGCCCACGGCAGGTAGATCACCGCCAGCTGGAGCAGCACCGTGAGCCCCACCGCGACGAGCAGCGCCGGATTGCTCCACAGACCGAGTCGCAGGAGCGATTGACGCTCCGAACGGATGGCCAGCACATGCCCCATCTGCGACAGCGCCAGCACGGTGAAGGTCATGGTCTGCCAGTGTGCCAGGCGGGTGTGATAACTCCACGCCTCGGTCGCGAGGGTTACCCCCGCCATGAGCAGTCCCACCCAGACCACGTGCTGCCAGAGCCCGCCGGCAAAGATGTTCTCCTCCAGCGGCCGGGGGGGACGGCGCATCAGGTCGGGCTCGCCCCGCTCCGCCGCGAGGGCGACCCCGGGAAGCCCATCGGTGACCAGGTTGATCCAGAGGAGATGAATCGGCAGCAGCGGCAGGGGAAGGCCGAGCAGCGGGGCCAGCAGCAGGGTCACCACCTCAGCGGCGTTGCAGGTGACGGCATAGCGCACGAACTTCCGGAGGTTGTCGTAGATCCGTCGGCCGGCCCGCACCGCGCTCACGATGGTGGCAAAGTTGTCGTCCAGCAGCACCAGCGGTGCCGCCTCCCGCGCCACGTCGGTCCCGCCCTGGCCCATCGCGATCCCCACGTCCGCGCGTCGTAACGCCGGCGCGTCGTTGATCCCGTCGCCGGTCATGGCGACGCATTCCCCCCGCGCCTGCAGCGCTTCGATGATGGCGATCTTCTGCTCCGGAGTTACCCGGGCGTAGACCCGTACTCGCCCCGCGGCTTCGGCCAGCTTGGCCGGAGAGAGGAGCGCGAGCCCCGGTCCGGTCAGCACCTCCGCTCCGGGGTCGAGGATGCCCAGCCGGGTGGCGATCGATCGGGCGGTGACCGGATGATCGCCGGTAATCATGACCACCGTGATCCCGGCCGCACGACACGTGGCCACGGCGTCCGCGGCCTCGGGACGGGGGGGATCCATGAGTCCAACCAGCCCGAGCAGGGTCTGCCCCGTCTCCAGCCCGGCGGCGGAGTGCGGGGGCGGCCCATCCAGGTATCGCTCCGCCACCGCCAGCACCCGAAGCCCCGCCCCCGCCATCCGTTCGGATTGGGCCAACACCGCCGCGGCCGCCAGGGGGATCGGGCCATCCGGCCCGAGCATCCGCTCGCATCCGGTCACGAGCCGCTCCGGCGACCCCTTCGTCACCACCAGGGTCCGCCGGTCCTCCCGGTGCACCGTGGTCATGCGGGCCCGTTCGGCGGTGAACGGGAGCTCGTCGCTCCGCGGAAACCGCTGGCGCAACCCGAAGGGATCCAGGCCCAAGGCCCGGACCGCCTCTACCAGCGCGACCTCCGTCGCCTCGCCCACCAGCGCCCCTTCGGCGGTGAGGTGGACGTCGTGGCACAGCGCCAACGCCTGCAGCAACCGGGCCCGCCCCGGTGTCGCGAGCGGTTGGCTCTCCGCCTCGGTCCCGGGGAGCCACCAGGTCTCCACCCGCATCCGGTTCCGGGTGAGCGTCCCCGTCTTGTCGGCACAGATGCAGGTTACCGACCCGAGGGTCTCCACCGCCGGGAGCCGCCGCACCAGGGCCTGTTGCCGCGCCATGCGCCGGGCGCCGAGGGCCAGGGCCACGGTGACGACGGCGGGGAGCGACTCGGGGATCGCGGCGACCGCCAGGCTCACCGCGGTGAGGAGCATCGGGAGGAAGGGCTCCTGCTTGAGCAGGCCCAGCAGCAGCACCAGCAGACAGACAGCGAGCGCGCCGGCCGCGAGCCGGCGCCCCAGACGCGCCAGCCGCTGCTGCAGCGGCGTGGCCGGGGGCCGCTCCGACGACAGCAATCGCGCGATCCGGCCCAGCTCGGTCTCCATCCCGGTCGCCACGACGAGGCCGGTCCCATGCCCATGACCCACCGCCGTGCCGCGCCAGGCCAGGTTCCGGCGGTCGGCCACCGGCAGATCGGCCGGGTGGAGCATCATCGCCACCTTCTCCACCGGCAACGATTCGCCGGTGAGGAGACTCTCGTCGATCCGGAGCTGGTGGCATTCGACCAGGCGGAGGTCGGCGGGCACCAGGTTCCCGGCCTCGAGCAGTACCAGGTCGCCGGGCACCAGGTCGGTGACCGGGACCCGGAGCACCCGGTCGTCCCGCCGCACCGCGGCGGGAGCCGATGCCATGGCCCGGAGCGCCGCCACCGCCCGCTCGGCCCGGTACTCCTGCAGAAACCCGAGCAGCCCGTTGAGGAGCAGGATGGCGACGATGGCGATGGTGTCCTGCGGCTCGCCGATGACCCCGGCGAGCACCGCCGCCCCGGCGAGGACCAGCACCATGATGTCGGTGAATTGCCGCAGGAAGATGAGAATCGCCGGCGGACGGCGGACATCGTCGATCTGGTTGGGCCCGATCAGGTCGCGGCGTCGCGCCGCGTCGGCAGCGCCGAGGCCGGCCACGAGGGAGGTGGCCAGCTGCTGCGCCGCCTCGGCGGGCGTCAGACCATGCCAGGCCGGTGGCGGCGCGCCGGCGGACGGCGAGGCAGGCGGGGGCCGCATCGCGGCACCCTCACTCCATCTGACTGGGCACCACCACCACGCTCATGTCCGCCGCGTGGAGCACGCCGCTCGAGACCGACCCGGCCCACCAGCGGCGGAACCCCTTCCGCTGATGGCTGCCGATCACCAGGAGGCCGACGCCGGCCGCCTGCGCCTCCAGCACCAGCGGCACATCCTTGCGGCCCAGGGCCTCCTTGACCACCAGGTGGACCGGCGTGTCTCCGAAGCCCGAGGTCACCGCCTCGCGGAGCTCGGCCCGCAGGTGGTCGATCGCCTCGGGCGAAAGCGTCAGGCCCATCCCCCGCCCGGTGGCGTGCACCGTGCGATTCTCCGGACCGGGCAACACCAGGTGGAGCACCGAGGGTTCCACGTCCCCGAAACGGACCAGATCCGCCGCCCAGCGAAGCGCGCCGAGGGCACTGGCGCCGCGCTCGAAGCCGAGCATCATCTTGAGGGGACCCACCCCCCGGAGCCAGGGCTCGAGCAGACCCGATTCGCGCACCACCAGGACCGGGATCGGAGCGTCGCGCGCGGTCTGATCGGCGGTGCTGCCCGCGAGCCGACCGTGCTCACCGCGCTCCCCCAAGGCCCCGACAACGACCAGGCCGGCCCGCCGGGCCACCGCTTCCTCGGCCAGGATCCGTTCCGGCTCGCCTTGGACCAGGTCCGCCGCCTCGACATCGGCCCCCAGCGCCTGGAGCCGTCGCCCCTCCTCGAGCAGCTGGGCCCGGAGCCGCTCGAGTCCGGCCGAGCGGGAGACCGCGTGGATCAGGTGGAGATCGCCGCCGGTCCGCTTGGCCCACAAGGCGGCAATGGTGGCTGCGTCGATGGAGTTGGGGGAGAAATCGGTGCCACAGATGACTCGCATACCCGTCTCACCTCCGGGGCACCGCGGAGGCCGGCGCACGATCACCCACCGGCCAGTCCCAGGCGCCCAGGAGGAGAGCTAGCCGCCCACCAGCGAATCCGGACTGAAGCGCTGGTGAAGGTGCGTTCATGGGCGAGGTCCTTCCGGCCCCTCGGCCGTCACCAGCACCACTGGAGCGTGATCGCTGGTTCCGACCGTCGAGCGCACCCCACATTGGCGCGCCGTCGCCGCCACGGCGGGAGAGGCGAGCAGGTAGTCCAGGCGCCAGCCGATATTCCGGGCCCGGAGATCCCGCCACGGCGGCCACCAGGTGAACAGCCCCGGGTTCTCCGGATCGAGGCTCCGCCCCACGTCGGTGAGCCAATCGCCCAGCAGCGCCTCGAACAGGGCCCGTTCCTCCGGCCGCTGGCCGACGATCCCGGGTTTTCGCTCGCGGGGATGCACATCCAGATCGGTCCGCGCGATGTTCAGGTCCCCGCAGAGCAGCAACTGGCGCCCGTCGGCCCGGAGCTGGCGGGTCCAGTCGATCAGCCGGGTGAGGAACTCGACCTTCGCCCCATAGTCCTTCCCGCCGTTGGGCACGTACACTGAGGCGACGACCAGGTCGCCCAACTCCAGTTGCACGATCCGCGATTCCCGGTCGAAGCCGGGGTGGCGATACACCGGCTCGCCGGGACATCGGTCGGTGCGCACGTGGAGCGAGACGCCGGAGTAGCCCTTGAGGCCGTGCCAGTAGACGTGATACTCCGGCAGCTCGACTTCCGCCGGGATCTGGGCGCGCTCGGCCTTGAGCTCCTGGAGACAGACGATATCGGGCTGCTCCTGGAGCAGCCACTCCCGGAGCTGAGCCGACCGGGCCCGGACCCCGTTCACATTCCAGGTGGCGACTTTCATGGGCCTCGGATGGTAACATCGTCGGGCCGGACCGGGGCACCCGACCCTTTCCTACTGCCCCGACACCGATGATCCGCCCCGTCCGTTCACGGCCGATTCATGGTCTCCTCCTATCTATGGCACCAGGAGGAAGCCCATGCGTCTCACCAATCTGTTGCCCACCGATCGGCAGCGCCTCACCCTGCTCGGCCAGGCGGTCGTGACCGCAACGCCCGGGCGCTGCGTGCAGTGCGGGATCTGTTCCTACAACTGCCCAGCGGGCATCGACGTGCGGGCCCTGGCCCGGCAGGGTGAACCGGTGCTCGATCCCCGCTGCCTCCGCTGTGGCGCGTGCGTGGCGCGTTGTCCCCGCTGCACGCTCCAGTTCGGCGTGCTGGGAGGTGCGGCATGAACCGGCACGTGCTGGTCGGCTCCGGCGCCGCCGCCCTTGCCGCCGCCGAGGCGATCCGGGCCGCCCAACCCGGAGCCGTGATTACGCTGGTCACGGAAGAGCCCCATGGTTTCTACTCCCGTCCCGGCCTGGCGTATTTCCTTACCGGCGCGGTACCCGAGCGCCAGCTGCAGATCCGTACCCCTGCTGAACTGGCGTCGCTACACCTCGATCGGATTCATGACTCCGCCACGCTGATCCGTCCCGAGCTCCATCGGCTCCGCCTTACCAGTGGACGCGAGGTCCCCTACGATCGCCTGCTGGTGGCGACGGGGGCCCGGTCGCTTCCCCTCGACGTACCAGGGAACTCGCTCGCGGGAATCCACCTGCTCGACGGACTCGATCAGGCCAGGGAAATGGTGCGGTCGGCCCGTCGCCGGAAAAAGGCGGTGGTGATCGGCGGGGGCAGCACCGCCCTCGAAATCGTGGAGGGGCTCCACACCCGCGGAGTCGAGACCCACTACTTCCTGCGGGGCGAACGCTTCTGGTCCCGGACCCTGGATCGGGACGAGTCCTCGCTCATCGAGGCGCGCCTCACCGCCGCTGGCATCCGTCTGCATCGCCACACCGAGGTGGCCCGGGCGCTGGGCCGGGACGGTCGGGTCGTCGCGGTCGAGACGACCGCGGGCGCGGTCGTACCCTGCGACCTCCTCTGCGTCGCCACCGGAGTCCGGCCGCGGACGGACCTGGCCGGGGTCAGCGGCCTGGCCATCGACCGGGGTGTCGTGGTGAACCGGTTCCTCGAAACATCCGCCCCGGACGTCTATGCCGCCGGCGATGTGGCCCAGGTCGCCGAGGGCCCCGGCTCCTCCGGCGCGCTCGACACCCTGTGGGCATCCGCCTGCGCCGAAGGGCAGGTGGCCGGCCGGAACATGACTGGCGAGCGGATCGCATACCGGCGTCCCGTGCCACTCAACGTGACCTGCCTCGCGGGGCTGGTGACGACGGTCATGGGCGACGTCGGCGGGCGGGACGATCCCGACCTTCGGACCATTACGAGGGGACAGAGCGAGTGCTGGAATGTCGGAGCCGGGCCGCTCCACATCGCGGACCGTGGCGGGCGGGGACGAATTCGTCTCTGTCTCGCTGACAAGGAGATTACCGGCGCTGTCGTGATGGGAGACCAGGCACTGGCGCAACCGCTCTTCGAGCTTGTGAGCGAGCGCACCGACATCTCGTCCATCCGGCACGAGCTGCTGCAGCATCCCGATCGGCTGGTGGACACGCTCCGCCGCTTCACGGCCCGCAAGCGGGGGCAGGCCGCGTGAACCCCGACACCGGGCGGGCGATTCCGGCCGAACTGGCGTGGGCCGCGCTGGCGGCCGGCCTCGCGACGCTGGTGTACCTCTTGGCCGCCCGCTCCGGGCCCCCCGAACCCGGCGATCTCATGGGCCACAGCCTGGGGATAGCCGGTTTCCTGCTGATGGCCTTTGCCCAGGTCGGGTATTCCTGGCGGAAGCGGCCGGACCGCACCGGACCAGGTCCGGTATTCCGCTGGCTCCAGTCGCACATCTTTGCCGGGCTGGTGGGGCCGTACCTGGTCCTGCTCCACAGCGCCTTTCGCTTCCGTGGCCTCGCCGGGGTCCTGAGCCTGCTCACGCTGATCGTGGTGTTGAGCGGAGTGGCGGGCAAGTACTGGTACACTGCCGGCGTCACCGCCCTCCCCGATCGCCGCAAGGCGCTCTGGTACCTGCTCCATGTGCCGCTGAGCGCCGCCCTTGCGGCCCTCGCGGTCTTTCACGTGATCGGTGTCCTCTACTATGCCTCCGGCTTGAGATGAGGAGGCCCGACTCTACCGGCTCGACCCGCTGGGGCACCCTCGTCGCCCTGCTGACGCTGGTCGCATCGGCCCTGACCTGGGGCGTTTCCCGCGGCGTCGTGTTCAGCCCCGGCCCGCTCGACGCCGGGGGGGAGGGCCGCATCCTCGGGGGTGTCGGGTCGCACGCCGAGTTGGGTCACCGCTGCGGCGCCTGTCACCCGATCCCCTTGAGCGGCAGAACGATGAGTCAGCTCTGCGTGGAGTGCCACACCGGCATCGCGGCGCAGCGTGCCGACAGTACCTCCCTGCACGGGTCGCTTGAGGGCAGCGGAGCCTGTCTGACCTGCCACACCGAGCATCGTGGCCCCGACGGTGAGATCACCCGCTTTACCGGGATCGGCGCGCCAGGGTTCCTCCGCGAGCACGTCGAGACCTGGGGCAGCACCTGCCAGGCCTGCCACCGCGGCGCCAACCGGCTGGGCCGAAGGTCGTTCCAGCACGATAGCACCGGCTACCCCCTGACCGGTGAGCACCGTCGCGTCGACTGCGCCGGGTGTCACGCCGGCGCGAGGAGCCTCGTCGGGTTCCGGGACGCCCCCTCCGACTGCGCCGCCTGCCATATCCGGGATGACCGCCACCGGGGTGGATTCGGTCGCGACTGCGCGGCCTGCCATGAGACGACTTCCTGGGCGGGCGCCCGGTTCGAGCACGCCTTCCCCATCGACCACGGGGACGGTGGCCGGGTCCCGTGCCGTACCTGTCATTCCCAGCCGGGGAGCTGGAAGAGCTACACCTGCTACGGGTGCCACGAGCACACCCCAGCCAGGGTGGCGGCGGAGCACCGGGAAGAGGGAATCTGGCGCAACCTCGATGACTGCGCCCGCTGCCACACGACCGGAGGGATGGAGGAGGGCGAGAGATCGCGCGGGGACGACTGAGAGCGAATCGTGAGCTGGGTATCACCCGGCTTCCATCGACGCTTCAGTGGCGCCACGACATTGTTGAGTCAGGACACCGCGCACGGAGTCGTGTCCCTCCGGGCACCTCCATTGGGATCGAGTCCGTCGGGTGGCCCGGACGGGAGCGATCACTATGCCTGCGATTCAAACCATCGAACGCCCGGTGCGGATTCCGGCCGGACATCTGCGCCTGCCGGGCGAACTCTGCATCCCGGAGCATGCCCTGGGGCTGGTGCTTTTTGCCCACGGGAGCGGCAGCAGCCGCCTGAGCCCCCGCAATCAGGCGGTCGCGCGGCAGCTGCAATCCGCCGGGATCGCCACCCTGCTCTTCGATCTGCTCACCGAAGCGGAGAGCCGGGACCGCGAGAATGTCTTCGACATCCCGCTCCTCGCCAACCGGCTGTTGGCGGCGACCGACTGGGTGGGCGGTGAGCCGGAAGGGACGCTCCGACTGGGGTACTTCGGCGCCAGCACCGGAGCGGGCGCGGCCCTCATGGCCGCCGCCGACGCCGCCGACCGGATTCACGCGGTGGTCTCCCGGGGAGGCCGGCCCGACCTGGCCGGCGACTGGCTCCCACAGGTGCAGGCTCCCACCCTTCTCATCGTCGGCGGCCTCGATCCCGCGGTCCTTGAGCTCAATCGGGACGCGCTGGCCCGGCTCCGCTGCCCGCGGCACCTGGAGATCGTGCCCGGCGCCAGCCATCTCTTCGAAGAGCCGGGGACCCTGGACCAGGTAAGTCGACTGGCGCGCGACTGGTTCGCCCACCATCTGCGTCCACCCGAGGCTTCCGATCGGAGCCGGCCATGACGATGCGACCCCTGTTCCTCGCCCTGGCGGGCGGACTCTCCATCTTCGGCTGCGCCACGACCGGGGTGAACACCGACTACGATCGCCAGATCTCTTTCGCGGCATACCGCACCTATGCCTGGGTGGACAGCACCGCCGTCAAAGGCGACCGGAAGGAAGGGCCCTTCTTCGATCGGCGGCTGCGTCGGGCGGTGGAGCGGGCGTTGGACCAGCGGGGGTTCGCGGCCGCCGGTGAAGCAAAGCCCGATCTTCTGGTCACCGCCTTCCTCATCGGACCGACCGAGGGGGAGCGGGGCTGGCGCTATTGGCCGGCGGCGCCATGCGGCCCGGTGGGGACCATCGCGATCGGAATCGGGATCGGGTACCCCTACGGCTACGGCCACCCGCATGCCCACTGGCCCTGGCGCAGTCCGTTCTATCGCTATCCCTGGGGCTATGCCTGCGGGTACCGGGTGGGATTCGGCTATTTCTGGATCCCGGTCTACGAGGAACCCGATCGCCGTCTGGCCGGGACGATCGTCATCGACATCCTCGATGGTCAGTCCCGGGAGCTGATCTGGCGTGGCTCGGAAGAAGGGGTGATTCGCGAGGCGGGGGAGTCGTTGAGTCAGGAGGAGCTGGACCAGGCCGCCGACCGGATTCTCCACGAGTTTCCCCCGCCCCACCGGCCCTAACCAGCCGCGCCCCGCCGCTGGTGCAGCAGCGGACGCAGCTGCGCCAGCGGTCTGGTGTTCACCACCGCGCGCGCCCCGGCCCAACCGCGGCGCGCCTGCCCGATACCCCACCGCATGAATCCGAGTTCGGCGGTCGAGTGCGCATCGGTCGAAATCGCCAGCCGCACCCCCTGATCCAGCGCGGCCCGGACCGCCACGTCATCGAGATCCAGCCGGTCAGGCTGCGCATTCACTTCGAGGATCACCCCCCGCGCGGCCGCGGCGCGAAAGACCTCGCCGAGTTCGAGCGCCATCGGCGGCCGCCTGCCCAACAGGCGACCGGTGGGGTGGCCCAGGATATCCACCGCGGGATGGGCCAGCGCCTGCAGCACCCGGCGGGTCTGCTCGACGCGCGGAAGGCCAAGGGCACTGTGGATCGACACCACTACCAGGTCGAGGCCGGCGAGGGTCACGTCGTCCAGGTCGAGACTCCCGTCGCGCCGAATATCCACCTCCGCGCCGGCCAGAAGGGTGAGTCCGCTCGCGCGCGCGTTCCACCGGTCGATCGCCCGCCGCTGCCGCCGGAATCCCTCCCGGTCCAGGCCGCCGGCCACCCGCACCGCCGGAGTGTGGTCGGTGATCGCGAGGTATTCGTACCCCAGTCGTTGGGCGGCTTCGGCCATGTCGCCCAGGCGGTTCCGCCCATCGCTTTCGGTAGTGTGGGACTGGAGATCGCCCCGGAGATCGCTCCGCTCCACCAGTCGCGGGAGGGTACCGGCCAGCGCCGCTTCGATCTCGCCGCGGTTCTCCCTGAGCTCCGGCGGAATCAGCGGGAGACCCAGCGCCAGGGCCACCTCCCGCTCGGTGCGGCCGGCGATCCGGCGGGTGCCGCGCCACAGCCCGTACTCGTTGAGCTTGAGATGGCGCTCCTGCGCCAGTCGGCGGAGCGCGATGTTGTGGGCCTTGGATCCGGTGAAGTAGTACAGGCCGGCGCCAAAGCTCTCCGGGTCCAGAACCCGGAGATCCACCTGGAGGCCGGCCCGGAGGCGCATGGCCGCGCGGGTCGGGCCCTCGGCCAGCACTTCGGCGCATTCGGGATACGCCAGGAACCGGCGGATTACAGCCTCGCCCCGGCGGGCGCTCACCAGCAGATCGAGATCGCCGACCGTGTCCCGGCAGCGGCGATAGCTCCCGGCCAGGGCCATCTGGCCGATGCCGGACACGCTCTTCAGCCACTGGAGAAGCGCCTCGCCGTATTGCGCGGCGGTGGCGAGCGGCACCCGCTCGTCCTCTCCCTGCTCCTCGCGCAGGTTCCGGGCCAGCCGGGCCAGCGTGGCGGGCCCGAACCCGGGGAGATCCCCGACTCGTCCATCGCGGAGCGCCCGCGCCAGATCGGCGCGCGAACCCACCCCCAGCCGGTCGAACAGCAGCTTGGCCTTCCGCGGGCCCAAGGGCGGCACCCGCAGCAGCTCGATCACCCCCCGCGGGAGCCGCTGGGCGGTCCGGTCCAGCGCCGCCAGCCGCCCGGTGCGGGCGATCTCCCCGATCTTCCCCGCGAGGTCCTTTCCCACGCCAGGGAGTTCCAGCAATTCTCCGGGCGCCGACCGCGCCAGTCGAGCCACCGACCCGGGGTGGGTGTCGACCGTCCGGGCGGCGTTGCGGTAGGCCCGGACCCGGAAGGGGTTGGCCCCTTCGATCTCGAGCAGGTCGGCCTGTTCCCGGAAGAGTCGGGCGATCTCGGCATTCTCGACGGGCGGCGGCGGTCCGCGTGAGGCTGACGGGGTCCGCTTCCGCCGGCCCGCGGCGGCGGTCATCGGGCCGCTCCCCCGGCCGCCGGCTCCGGGTCGGCGAGGGCGGCACACTCGCGCTCCCGCCCCCGCACCACCCGCCGGCCGGCCAGGACCCCGGTGCGGGCCGTCACCACCGTCGCCTGGTGCTCCCGCCGGTCGCCATCGCCGTAGATCACGACCCAGTCCCGGGTGCGGCCCAGGCGATGGGCCAGCGCGGTGTTGGAGAAGAGCGCGGTGTACTGGCGGGCGCCACGGCGGGTGTGCAGCACCGGAAGCCAGGCTCGGTGCTCGGGGTTGAAGCGGCGGGGCGCGATCAGCGGCAGCCGGCCCAGCCCAATGGCGTCCCGGTATTCCTGGTCCACCGACAGCAGCTCCGCCACCGGCGGGACGGCGCCGGGCCGGCCCTCGGCGCGAAGCCGCCCCAGTCGGCGGTGGAGCGCATCCACCACAGCCGCCACCCGCTTGGGACCGAATCCGGGGAAACTCCGGAGCCGTCCATCGTGCGCCGCCTGCTCCAGATCCTCCAGCGTGGAAAGACCCAGCTCGTGGTGCAGTCGTTCGGCCAGCGTGGGCCCGATGCTGGCGATGGTCGCGAAGAGCGCCACCGGATCGGCCTCACCCCGCAGACGCTGCAGCATCGGGAGCTGCCCGGTGAGCACCAGCTCCCGGATCGCCCGGCCGATCGTCGGCCCCACCGCCGGAATCCGCTCCAGGGCGGCGAGCCCACCCATCCGGAACACCTCGGCGACCGACACCGGGTGGGTCCGAACCGACCGGGCGGCGTTCCGGTAGGCCCGGACCCGGAACCCGTCCGCGGCCTGCTGCTCCAGCAGGTCGGCGGCCTCCTCCAGCCTCGCCGCCACTTCAGGATTGGGCGGTGGTCCATCGGACGGCACCAGCGACACCATGGGTTCGGCCTCCTCCCGGACACGAAAGTGGCCGACGAGACTTGAACCGCGGTTGAGCCGCTGGTGAAGCGGAGTTCACACCCGCTGTGAGGCTGATGTCACGGGATCCCCATCGCCGCTTCAACTCCACGGGTGCACCCTGTGCAGGGCTTCCTGTCAGGAGGACCCATGGTACCGCTCTTCTCCGATCGAGTCGACGCCGCCCGGCAGCTGGTCCGGCCGCTCCGGCACCTGGCCCATGCACCCAATCTCGTCATCCTCGGCCTCCCTCGCGGGGGCGTACCGGTAGCCGCGGAGGTGGCCCGGACGCTGGGCGGCCGACTCGACATCCTCGTGGTCCGCAAGCTGGGCGTCCCAAGCCAGCCGGAGCTGGCCATGGGAGCCCTGGCGAGCGGAGGCGTCACGATCCTCGACCACGCACTCCTCTCGATGCTGGGACTCCCCCCGGAGGCGCTCGACGCGATTATCCACCGGGAACAGGCGGAACTGGCGCGCCGCGAACAGGCGTACCGGGGACATCGCGCCCCGGTGTCGCTGGCCGGCGCGACGGTGGTGGTGGTCGATGACGGGGTCGCGACCGGATCCACCATGCTGGCGGCGCTCAGCGCGGTCCGGGCCCAGCACCCGGCGCAGGTGATCGCGGCCGCGCCGGTCATGTCGCAGTCGGCCCGGGAGGCACTGGCGCGGGAAGCGGATCTCTGCGTCACGGTCGCGACGCCCGAGCCGTTCTACGGCGTGGGGGCCTGGTATCGCGACTTCAGCCAGCTCACCGATGCCGACGTGCTCGCCCTGCTCGACGACGCGGGACGGCGCCGGTCGGAGGAGGCGCAGCATGCCCCCTGATCGGGAAACGCTGGCCGCCCTGGGCCAGGCGTTGCATCCCCTCGATGGGACCCCGCGCGATTTCGAGCCGCTGCTCCGCCGGGCCGCCGGCGCCACGGTGGTCCTCCTGGGCGAGGCGTCGCACGGGACCCATGAGTTCTACCGGGTGCGAGCCGAGATCACCAAACAACTGATCCGGCAGCACGGCTTCAGCGCGGTCGCGGTGGAAGCCGACTGGCCCGATGCCTACCGGGTGAACCGGTTTGTCCGGGGGCGTTCCACCGACCTGGACAGCGAGGAGGCGCTGGGCGGCTTCCGGCGCTTTCCCCAGTGGATGTGGCGCAACGCCGATGTGCTCGACTTCGTGGGATGGCTCCGGGCCCACAACGAGACCCTGCCCGACCCCGAGGCTGGGATCGGCTTCTACGGATTGGATCTGTACAGCCTGCACACCTCGATGTCGGCGGTGATCGAGTACCTGCAGGTGGTGGACCCCGCCGCCGCCGAACGGGCCGCGCGGCGCTACGCCTGCTTCGACCACTTCGGGCCGGACCCTCAGGAATACGGGTATGCCGCGACCCTCGGCCTCACGCCCACCTGCGAGCGCGAGGTCCTGACGCAGCTGGTCGAGTTGCGCGCCGCGGCCGCCGACTATGCCCGCCGCGACGGGCGGGTGGCCCCGGACGACCTCTTCTTCGCCGAACGGAACGCCCAGGTAGTCGCGACCGCCGAGCGGTACTATCGCGAGATGTTCCTGAGCCACGCCGGCTCCTGGAATCTGCGCGACCGGCACATGGCCGAAACGCTGGACGCGCTGCTTCGCTTCCTGGCCTCCCGCGGTCGCGCACCCAGGGTCGTGGTCTGGGCCCACAACTCCCATCAGGGCGACGCCCGGGCGACGGAACTCGCCCAGAGGGGCGAAGTTACCCTCGGGCAACTGGCCCGGGAGCGCCACGGAGCGAAGGCCCTGCTGGTGGGATTCACCACCTGGAGCGGCAGCGTCACCGCCGCCTCCGACTGGGGCGGCCCGGTCGAACGGAAGACGGTGCGTCCCGCCCTGGGAGACAGTTACGAGGCGCTCTTCCACGCCGCCGGCAGTCTCAACTTCTTCCTCGACCTCGGCAACCGTAACACCGCCGTGGAGGCGCTGAGGCTGCCCCGGCTGGAGCGGGCCATCGGGGTCATCTATCGGCCCGACACCGAGCGCCTGAGTCACTATTTCCACGCCCGTCTGCCGGACCAGTTCGATGCCGTCCTGCACTATGACCACACCCGCGCCGTGGAGCCCCTCGAGCGGACCCCGGTGTGGGAGCGTGGCACCAATGAACTCCCGGAGACCTTCCCTACGGCCCTGTAGGGATCGGCGTCGCGCTACGTCGAGCCGGCGCGCCGCACCCGGTAGAACACCCGCTTCTGCACTTCGGTGGCCAGCACGTAGGCCAGGGTGACCGCGGCCACTGCCCCCACCAGGGGAACCGGCAGCGGGACGAACCCCAGCACCCCCATCCCCGGCAGGTAGGGAATCGCGAAGGCGATGGGAATGAGGATGGCGGTCGACCCCCACAATACCCGCCCGGGCCGGCTCCGGTAGAACGGGCGCCGGGTCCGCACCACCAGCGCGATCACCAGCTCGGTCAGCAGCGACTCGATGAACCAGGCGGTGCGAAACTCCGCGGCCAGCGCGTGAAAGACATGGAGCAGTAGCCCGAACATCAGGAAATCGAACCCCGCGCTCAGGACGCCGAACTGCACCATGAACCGGCCGACCATCCGGATATCCCACCGCCGGGGCGCCTCCACCATTTCGACGTCGACGTTGTCACCGGCCAGGCCGATCGCCGGGATATCCGACAGGAAGTTGTTGAGCAGCACCTGGCCCGGCAGCAGCGGGAGGAAGGGCAGGAACAGCGAGGCGCACGCCATGCTGATCATGTTCCCCAGGTTGGCGCTGGTGGTGGTCTGCACGTACTTGAGGGTGTTGGCAAAGGTGCGGCGGCCCTCCTCGATGCCCCGGCGGATCACATCGAGATCGCGCTCCAGCAACACGAAGTCGGCGGCCTCCCGGGCCACGTCCACCGCCTGGTCCACCGACAGGCTGGTGTCGGCGGCGAACATGGCCGGGGCATCGTTCACCCCGTCCCCCATGAACCCGACCACGTGGCCGGTCTTCCTGAGCGCCCGGATGATCCGCTCCTTCTGATTGGGGTCCACTTCGGCGAAGAGCTGGGTCCGTTCGGCCGCATGCCAGAGCGCCTCGTCGTTGAGCCGGTCGAGCTCCGCCCCGGTGATCGTCCGGTCCACCGGCATCCCCACCAGGCCCGCGACGCACTGCGCCACCCGCCGGTGGTCGCCGGTGATGAGCTTGACCGCCACACCCAGGCGCCGGAGCTCGGCCAGGGCCTCGCCGGCGCCCTCTTTGGGCCGGTCGAGGAAGGTCACCATGCCGGCAAGCGTCATCCCCCGCTCGTCCTCGCGCCCGTACGACTCCTGCGCCGGCAGGACCCGGGTGGCGACGCCGAGGACCCGGATCCCCTGCTCGTACCAGGCATCCACCTGCCGCCGTACCCGGGCGATCCCCTCGGCGTCGAGCGGCGCGCCGTCACTGCCATGGGTGCATCCCTCGAGCATCTCCGAGACGGCCCCCTTGGCGATCAGGGTCGATCCCTCCGGGGCGGCGACCACCACGCTCACTCGGCGGCGCACGAAGTCGAAGGGCACCTCCCCCAGTTTGCGGACCGACGACAGGTCGGGGCGATGCGCCGCCAGGATCGCGTCATCGAGCGGATTGGCGAGCCCGGTCTCGAGCGCGGCATTGAGGGCGGCGAACTCAAGCACTCGACTGGAGGGCCGCCCGTCCCCGTCGTAGGCCCCCGCCACCTGTACCACGCCTTCGGTGAGGGTGCCGGTCTTGTCGGTGCAGAGCACATCCATGCTGCCGAGGTTCTCGATGGCCTCGAGCCGACGGACCAGCACGCCGCGATCGGCCATGATCCGGGCGCCGTGGGCCAGGTTGACACTGAGGATCGCCGGCAGGAGCTCGGGGCTCAGCCCGACCGCCAGGGCCAGCGAAAACAGCAGGGTCTCGGTCGGTGGCCGGCCGCGCATCACGTGGGCCATGAAGACGATCAAGACCAGCACCAGCATGGCGACGGTGAGGAGGTAGCCGAAGCGGCGGGTCCCCCGGTCGAACTCGGTGTCGGGCCGGCGCGCCGCCAGCCGCCCGGCAATGGTCCCGAACTCGGTGGCGGCGCCGGTGCGGACCACCAGGCAGCGGGCGGTCCCGCTCCGGACGTTGGTGCCGAGGTATACACAGTTGCCCCTCTCGGCCAGCGGAGCCTCCGCAGCGGCGTGGCCGGGGCCCTTCTCGATCGGGAAGCTCTCCCCGGTCAGTACCGCCTCGCTGACGAAGAAGTCCTTCGCCTCCAGAATGATCGCGTCGCCCGGCACCAGGCTTCCGGCCGAAAGCAGCACGATGTCGCCCGGGACCACGTCGGCGACCGGGACCTGAGTCGGGGCACCGTCGCGAAGCACCCGGGCCCGGGTGCTGAGCCGGGCCCGCAGGGCCGCCGCCGCCGACTGGGCGCTGTATTCCCGGGAGTAGCCGATCCCCACGGTGGCGGCCACGATGATCAGGACGATGGCGGCGTCGAGCCACTCGCCGCTCAGGAGCGCGACCCCGGCCGCCACTACCAGGAGCGACAACAGCGGGCTCCTGAGCTGGCGCAGCAGCACCCGGACCCGGGTGAGCGGCCGCTGCTCCCGCACCTCGTTGGGTCCCGCGACCGCCAGCCGGCGGGCCGCGCTCGCGGACGAGAGTCCGCCGGCTTCGCCGTCGAGCCGCCGGAGCACCTCGTCCGGCGCCAAGGCCCAGTACTGAGGGATTGACATCTCCTCGGCCCCCGAGAGTGGGGTGAGTGAGGTGCGGGCGGCCCAGACTCCCGGGAGCATCGGCAGCCGGAAGCTCAGCGCTGCCTGCCGCGGGTCCACTCACGATGGACTGGGAGAGGTGAACCGAGACTGAGCGACCGGTGAAACCCGATTCACCCCCCGGCGGCGGACGCCCTATCGGAAGGTGCCTGGGCTCACGCCATAGGTGACATGCCGGGCCCCGGTTTGGCTTTCGGGACTCCAGAAGCCCAGCTGCTCGGTCCACCGGATCGTAGCCAGGCGCTTGCCGTTGAGGGTGAGGAACCCGGCCGCCCGGGTGGCCTGCACCCCGAGCCGGGCCAGATCGGCGAGAGAGCGGAAGACGGTGGTGAGCCGCTCGGTCACGATCCGATGGGCGCTTATGCGACCGATCCCCGGAACCCGGATGAGCTGCTCCGGCGCCGCCCGCATGATCTCCACCGGGAACCGGTCGGGATGGGCCAGGGCCCAGCTTACCTTGGGATCCTGATTGAGCGGCAGGTTCCCGTCCGCGCCGAAGACGATCTCATCCCCCGCGAAGCCGTAGTCCCGGAGCAGGTATTCCGCCTGGTAGAGCCGGTGCTCCCGCTCGGCCGGAGCGGCGGCGACGTTCTCCATGGGGGTCGCGGTGATAGGACGGAAGGCGCTGAAATGGACGTGGTGCACCTCGCCGCCCCGGTGAAGCCGGGCCACGGTCTCCAGGATGACCCGATCCTGGTCCGGCGTGGCGCCCACCACGAATTGGGTCGTGATGCCGGAGGCCCCCCGCGGCCGCAGCGGATTGACCGGCCGACCCTCCGCCCGCTCGGCCCGCTCGGCGGCGACCAGTCGACGCACCTGCTGCAGGTTGCTGAACGTCAGGTCGAGGTTCTTTTCGGGCGCGATGCTGGTCAGGGTGGCCCCGCAGGGCGTCTCGAGGTTGATCGACACCCGGTTGGCCAGCTCGGTGATCCGCTCGATCTGGGCGGACTCCGCCCCGGCCACCAACTTGACATGGATGTAACCACCGAACCGGTGCCGCCTCCGCAGCAGTTCCAGAACCGTGATCACCTCGCTCACCACCTGCACCGGCCGACCGGGGATGCCGGTGGTAATGAAGAGACCGTCGCACCACCCCCGCTCCCGGGCGGCGAGAAAGACCTTCACCAGTTCGGCGGGCTTGAGCAGCGTCCGTGGCATCTCCCGGTCCCGCCGCATCGGGCAGTAGAGACAGTTGTAGCTGCAGGCGCTGGTCATCAGGATGCGCAGGAGCCGAACCCGCATACCGGGGAGTGGAGCCAGGGTGCGGATGTTGAGGGGGCGGAGCGAGCCGGCCGCGTGGGCATGGCGAAGCCGCGGGGGCAGGCCTTCGCGGTCCTCGGTCGCAAGGGACATGAGGACCGCGAGCTTCGCCTCGAGATCGGGAGTCCTGATCATGGGGCGCTTCCGTTCGGGATGAGCTACGATCAAGCTACCCGAATAAACACCGAAAGCAATCCCGCCGCTCTCCCCCTCAGTTGGTCCCCTCGATTTCGCGCCACCATTCGGCGGCGTGGGCTTCGGTCCACGGCTCCGTATCTATCGCGGTCAGCTCGGCGGCGAGCACCGCGGCCGACGCGGGCCGGTCTTCAGGCCGTTTGGCCAGCAACGAGAGGATGATGGCCTCGAGGGGGGCCGGGACGGCGATACCGGAGCGTTGAGAAGGAGGGACCGGTGGGTCGTTCACATGGCGCGCCACCGCCTGGAGCGCGGTAGCCGCCTCGAAGACCACCCGTCCGGTAAGCAGGAAGTAACCTACGCATCCCAGGGCGTAGAGATCGGCCCGTCCATCGAACGTGTCGCCCAGCACCAGCTCCGGCGCCATGTACGCCGGGGTGCCAGGAGTCTCCCCGGTGCCCGAGGCGAGGGAGCCCTCCTCCGGCTGGGCGGTCATGGTCTTTACCAGACCGAAGTCGAGCACTTTCACGAAGTCGTGCCGCAGACCCAGTGTGCCCAGATGGATGTTGGCGGGCTTGATGTCCCGGTGGACCAGCCCGCGGGCGTGCGCCTCCTCCAGCGACTCACAGACTTGCCGGAGGATACTGATGACGCGTGGGGCCGGCAGCGGCCCATAGGTCCGGACCAGGTGCTCGAGGTCCATCCCGGTCAGGAACTCCATCACGAAGTAGAGAGTCTGGTCCTCGGTCACCCCGAAATCGTAGAGCTCCACCGTGTGTGGCGAGCGAAGGCTGGCGGCGGCCTCCGCCTCCCGGCGGAACCGACGGACCGCCAAGGCGGCGGCCTCCTTCCCTTCCCCGCCCAGCACCTCCGGCCGGATCAGCTTGATCGCCGCGGGCCGGGCCAGCATCCGGTGGGTGGCCAGATAGACCTCTCCCATTCCGCCGCGGCCCAGTAACTCCCCCAGGTGATAGCTCCCCATTTCCCGGGCCCGGGAGACGTGCTGCCCCAGCCGGGTCACCACCCGGGAGATCACCACCGAAACCCCGACCATGACATAGTCGGGGTAGTGCATCAGGAGCACGTTGCTCAGCGCCCCGAACTCCCATTCCCCCCGCCACCGCGCGATCAGCATGCCCACCGGGTTCATCGAGACCGCCACCAGCCCGGCGATGAGGGTCTTCCAGGGCGGGTTGGGGATGATCGCGGCGAAGATGAGGACCAGGGTGCCAACCCAGGTGAACATCGGCTGGATCCCGACCGACCGTCCGCCCGGGTACCAGTGCCAGATAATCCCGATCTCGAGCGCTGTAACGATGAGATACAGCAGCCCCAGGTCCAGCATGAACCGTGAGGACCTGGTGGTGAGGCGACTGTAGAGAAAGACCCCGAGCGAGGTGACGACCCCACCCAGCGCAATGGCGTCGGGGACGTGGAATTGCCGCCAGTAGGGATCGCCCGGAGGGCGAAGGGCCCGGATCGCGACGTGGTCGAGCAGCATCCCGACGATCCAGAGCGCCACCCCCAGGAGCGAGATCACCCCGAGTCGGTGGGATGCCTCGCGGAGGAGATCCTCGGGAATCTCGATCCGGTAGCCCAGCGTACGCCGCGCGCCGGCGCGGCTCTCGCCGACCGGCGGATTGATAAGGCGGGGGTGGTTCTCGGCCATGCGGCGAATAAAAAGCTCCGCCAACCCGCCCGGCAACCGGCCGGCGATGCCTGCGACTGAGCCTGACTTCACCCGCGCTTCAACCTCACTTCCGCTCCACCGCGCCATCTTCACCCGTACAACCGGCAACAGGGGCGTCCGCATGACCACGAGCATTCATCCCGGCACCTTCCAGGTGAAAATCCCGGCCGAGCAGGTCGTGCTCACCGGCGAGTTGGCGCTCCCTGAGCATCCGCACGGCGTCGTCCTCTTCGTGAATGCGCACGGCGCCGGTGCCACCGGCCGCACCCGCCTGCTGGCGGCGGACCTCAACCGGGCGGGGCTCGCCACCCTCCTCTTCGACCTCCGGTCCCACGAGGAGCGGCAGCGCCTGGTCGGTCCTCACGACATCGCGACCCTCACCGACCGGCTGCTCTCCGTCACCGAATGGGTGGGGCTCGAACCGGACACATGCGACCTTCAGCAGGGCTACCTCGCCACCGGATCGGGCTCGGCTCCGGCGCTGGTGGCCGCGGCCAGGGCCGGTCACAAGGTCCATGCGGTGGTGTGCCGCGGCGGGCGGCCCGACCTCGCACGCGACTGGCTCAGCGAGGTCGTCGCCCCGACCCTGCTCATCGTAGGGGCCGAGGACCTCACCCTGCGCACCGCCAATGAGGAGGCCCGTCGGCTGCTTCGCTGCCCGACCCGGTTGACAGTCATCCCCGGCGCGGGTCGTGACCTCGAGGAAGCGGGCTCGCTCCAGCTGGTGAGTCGCGAAGCCCTGGCGTGGTTCGACGAATACCTGCGCGCGGGGTGGGCGGTCGGGCGGTAAGGCAGCGAGTGGTCGGCACCCGGCCGGGCCCCGAGAGGGGGCTGCCGGTCGGGGATCGAAGGGCCCATTTTCCGCGTCATGCCCAACCCTATCACGACGGGAAATGACCCGTGGAGCCAGCGCTCCACGGGCGGCGACGATCCGCTCGACGACCTGGTCTTCCTCTCCAACCTGTTGGGCCGGGAGACCCGGCTGGTGCAACCGGGTGGGGGAAACACCTCCATCAAGCTCCAGCTTTCCGGACCCGACGGCGCCCCGGTCGAGGCGCTGCTGGTCAAGGGCAGCGGCACCGACCTCCGGAGCATCACCCGGGAGGGCTTCACCCGGCTCTCGCTTCCCAAACTCGGCGCGCTCCGTTCGGCCGACGGGATGAGCGATGCCGACATGATGCGCTTCATGGCGGGGTGCATGTTGGCCGAAGGCCCTGCCCCCAGTGTCGAAACCCCGCTCCATTCCCTCCTGCCCTATCGCGTGATCGCCCACACCCACGACGTGGCGACCATGAGCCTCACCAATGTGAGCGACGGACTGGCGGAGCGGCTGGTCACCGAGCTGTTCGACCGGAAGATCGTCTACGTCCCCTACTCCCGTCCCGGCTTTCCCCTGGCCCGCGCCGTCAGCGCCATGGCTGGGCAGATCCCGGCCGACGCCATCGGCATGACCCTGGCCCACCATGGGCTGGTGATTTTCGGCGACAGCGCCCAGGAGTGTCACGCGCGCATGATGGAGGCGGTGGCCCGGATCGAGGAGTACCTCGCCGCCAGCCGGCGCGGCAAGCAGGTTCTCGGGACCGCCCGTC
Source organism: uncultured Gemmatimonadaceae bacterium (assembly GCA_964642475.1). Taxonomy (GTDB): domain Bacteria; phylum Gemmatimonadota; class Gemmatimonadetes; order Gemmatimonadales; family GWC2-71-9; genus JADJOM01. The sequence continues at coordinate 100,079 of CAZXRC010000016.1, forward strand.
GCCCCATCCCCCCGGCCGAGACTCGACGGCGCGCCGCCGAGGCGATTCTGCCGGCGGTCCGGGGGGCGCTGGGCCCGGCCGATCGCGTCATCCTCCACTTCGATGACGCCCCTGACCTGCTCCAGACCCTCGCCGCCGAGCGCACCCCCGAGCTGGTCCGTCGGGGGATGACCACGCCGGAACATCTTCTCCGCGCCGGCCGCCTGCCGCTCTGGGTCGAAGTCGACCCCGCGGCCGAACCCGCCGCCCTGGTCCGGGAGGTCCAGGGTCAGATCGCGACGCAGCATCAGGAGTATCGCCGCTACCACGAGCGTCACGCCGCCCCGGGCGAGACACCCCTCGAGGATTGGGCAAAGGTGGTGCTGGTGCCCGGCGTGGGACTGGTGACCGCCTTCAGCGACAAGAAGAACGCCGTCACCGCCAATCTCTGCTACCGCGCCGGCCTCGAGAGCCTCATCAATGCCGAGTCGATCGGCGGGTTCTCCTTCATCCCCGAAGCCGATGTCTTCGAGTTCGAGCACTGGCCCCTCGAGCGGCGCAAGGTCGAGGAGACCATCGCCCGGGAGCGGACCACCAGGCTGCTTCCCCGTCACGTCGCCCTGGTCATCGGCGGGGGCAGCGGCATCGGCCTGGCCGCGGCGCAGGGCTATGCCGAGGCCGGTGCCCACGTGGTGATCGCCGATCTCGATGTGGCGGTGGCGGAGCGGGCCGCGGGTGACCTTGCCGGTCGTTTCCCGGGCCGGGTCATCGGCGCCGGGGTGGATGTGCGGGACGACGCGGCGTTGGACGCACTCTTCCGCCGGACCATCCTGGAGTTCGGTGGACTCGATTGCCTCTTCTATACGGCGGGCGCCCCGCCCCGCTTTGCCCCGTTTACCGCCATCCGGCGGGAGGATCTGCAGCGGCAGCTCGAGGTTCACTACCTGGGCGCGGTAGGCGCCATCGGCCGGGCGGCCACGATCATGCAGCGGCAGGGAACGGGGGGCGCCATCGTGGCCTCCGTGTCCAAGGCCGCGGTGGTGCCGGGCAAGGATGCGGTGGCGTACGCCGGAAGCAAGGCGGCGTTGCTCCAGGCTCTGCGTGTGGCGGCAGTGGAGCTGGGGCCCGACCAGATCCGGGTCAACGCCATCAACGCCGACCAGATCGAAACCCCGCTGTTCCTCAAGTTTGTGGAGGAGCGCGCCGCCGGCCGGGGGGTGAGCGTGGCCGAGCAGCTGGAGACCTACCGGAGGCGGAACCTCATGGGCGCGAGTCTCATCCCCGCAGCGGCCGTGGCCGACCTCGCGGTGCTGCTCTCCAGCGAAAAGTTCAAGTACACCACCGGGGGGTTCCTTACGGTGGATGGCGGACTCCCCGAGGCCTTCCCCCGCTGATCGAGCTGGACCGGCAACGCGAAACCCTCCGGCGTGTTCACCGGAGGGCCTCGGACCATCCTACCAGCTTACGGCCTACGGCTTACGGCCTCCTGCCTCCCCACGCACCCGGCCTCTAGTTCTGCACCAGAATCAGGTACTTCGACGGGGCCCAGAAGGTCTCCGGCTGGGCGATCCGGAGCTGGCCGGCCACCTTGCCATCGCGGAGCGACGTGGTATCGACCGCCTCAAGGTCCTGCCGCGAGACGAGCTTGTACTCGTGGTTGGCCGGGAGATCGATCGTGGTCACCTGGGTCTTGTCGAGCGCGGTGAACACCGACGAGTCGAGGGCCCGGGCGGGATGCAGCTGGCGGCCGCCGAAGAAGAGGAACTTCTTCCCCTCCTTCACCACGATGCCCTTCTGCAGCAGCTCTTCCTCGGTGCCGGCGATGTAGTACACCGTGTTCTTGTAGGTCGTCAGGTTGCCGACCGTGTCCTTGAGCGCGGCGTTGACAACCCGGGCGGTATCGAGCTGCTGGTTGAGGCCGGCGATCTGGACCGACTGCGAGTCGATCACCGAGCGGAGCTCGGTCTCGGTCCGCTGGGCGGTCATCTGCAGCGAGTCGATGCTGGCCTTGTAGGCCTCGATCTGCTTGAGCAGGGTGCTGTTGCGGCCGGAGAGCGAGCGCGCCCGCTGGCTGCTCTGCTCCAGTCGCTGCTCGGTCTCATTCAACCGGCCCACCAGGGCCTGCACCCGCTCCAGCGCGGCGGCGCGGGCGGCGCGGTCGCGCTCGGCCGGCGTGCCGCCTTCGGCGGTCGCGGTCGACGACACCACCGCGCTCCGGGCCTTGGCGAGTTCTTCATTGATGCCGTTGACGAACTTCGAGGTCTCCAGCACTTCGGTGATCAGGCTGTCCTTCTCGGCCGCGAGCGATTGAGCGTCGGCCAGGGCCTTGGCCAGCTCTTCCTTGTTCTGATTGCAGGCCAGGGCGAGGACCAGCGGAACGACGTACAGGATGCGGCGCATCCGAAACCTCCAGCAGGGGGCAAAGACTCCATCGGGCAGGGTACGACAAGGTGCCCGAATCCTAAACGCATGGATCTTGAACGGAAGTGACCGGACTCACAGGGATAGATGACAAAGCTGTTATCCGACCACGACTTCACCGCCCGGTGGCGGCCCCCCGGCGACCGGGGGTGCGGCCGCTGTCGGCGGCGGCAACCGCCTGGACCAGCCCATACCGCTCCGGATTGCTGCACACGATGGCCGCCGCCAGGATCTTTGGGACATATTCGCGGGTCTCCTCCGGCAGGAGCTTGAGCCGGTAGAGGTGCCAGAAGTCCCGTTTCGAGCGTTTGAACCCGCCCGGGGTCTGGGCCACCTTCCGGAGCACCCGCCGCACCCCGTTTTCGCCCTTGTTGTAGCTCGCCATGGCCAGCATGAAGGCGTCCTCGCCGAACTCGGCCAGGAGCCCGGCCAGGTATTTGGCCGCCGCCCTGGTCTGTTTCGACACATCGGTCCGTTCGTCCAGGGAACCCTCCACCCGCAGCCCCAGCGATTGGGCCGTAGTCCGGGTCATCTGCCACATGCCGCGCGCCCCGGCCGAACTCTTGGCCATCGGGTCGAACTGGCTCTCGGTCCAGGCCACATAGGCCATGACCTCGGGCAACTCCAGCGCCTTGAACTCGGCCGTGATCTGGGGCCAGTAGCGCACCTTCCGGCGATAGATCAGGCGCGCGATCGGCCCGGCCTTCTGCAGCTCGCCGATATGAAAGGCGAGCCGTTCCTTGAAGATCGGGGGCACCGCGTAGGTGGTCGCGTCGAACTGACGGAGGATCCGCCGGATCTCCCGGTCGAGCTCGTCACCGCTCTCCGCCACCTCCTGGGCCTTCTCCTTGTTGGTCCGGGCCAGCTCGGCCAGGGCCCGCTCGGCGCTGGCGGTAGTCTCCAGCAGCTTGTGCTCCAACTCCGCCAGCCGGATCGAGTCCCGGGTAGCGTCCATTTCCACCTGAATCGAGTGGATCTGGGCGTCGTAGCGGCTCTTGGCATCCAGGAGGACGCCGATCTTCCGCTGCTGGGCGTAGATCACGGCTCCCTGGATACCGATGATCACCAGGGCCACGGCGGCCACCATCCCGACGATCTTGACCCAGCGTTTGCGGGTCTGGACCCGCATCAGGTCGCCCACGTCGCTGATGGCGGTGGCCATCACTTCCATGGTCCGGCGAGACTTGGCGCCGCCGGCCTTGGCCCGTTCCTCCGCCACCCGCTCGGCGGCGGCGGCCACCAGTCGGATGGCGGAGGTCTCCCGGGTCTTCCCCTTGAAGGTCTCCACCATCCGGGCCGCATCCTGGGCCGCGTCGTAATTCGCGTCGATCACCACCGCGACCTCGGCCTCGGGCGCGCCGTCGCCGCCGAAGCGAACCCGGTCGCCACTGCGGAGGATCACGTTGGCGACCCGCTCGCCGTTGACCCAGACACCCCCCGCCTGCCCCAGATCGAGCAGGTGGTAAGCGGTCTCCTTGAAGACCACCGCGGCGTGATACCGGCCCACCTCGGGATCGCGCTCGAGGTCGTAGCGCACGTCACAGTCCCCGCTGGTACCCACGCGGATCGAGCGCTTGTCGTATTCGACCGAGCGCCCGGCCAGACTGCCGGTGATGTGGTTGAATCGAATCATGAGGGCCGGGTTGCGGAGGCGTGGCGCTACCTCCGAGGTGGGAGGAGCTTACCAAGTGGACCGGCCTTCGCGCCAGAGTGGGCAGATCGCCACACCCGAACATCCTGCCTCCCCACCCCCCGCGCGACGAAATGGCTCGCCCGAAAACGAAACGCCGCCCGGAGGCGGCGCGGAATCGCACACGAGACGAAGTGGGCCCTCCGGGATTTGAACCCGGGACCTAAGGATTATGAGTCCTCTGCTCTAA
>CAZXRC010000017.1:0-99479 GCA_964642475.1 uncultured Gemmatimonadaceae bacterium
GCGAGCCTTAGGGGCGGGCAAATGAGTTTTCGGGGTCGGAATTGATCAACCAGCCCGGGAGCCGGTGTGTGCGTCAATTGTGCTGGATGAAGGGGCTGCTGGGCGAGGACGCAGGGTACCGGGAGCGCCCCATATATAGAGACCCCGGGAACGACCGTCAAGGGCACCCATGGACCGGCTGACCCGGTGCTTCGCCGCATGGCGCATCTATCGGGCCGGGAGCCGGGAGGTGGTCGAGGGATTGGTCCTCCCCGAACACCTGGGCCCGTCGGCCGAACTCACCCGGGCCCTCGACGCCTGGCCCCACGCGCACTACTGGGCCGATGCGGGCCGGGAGCTGATCCTGATCCGGCCGCTGGGCCACCGGCGGTCCGAAGCCTGGCTGCTGCACCTGGGACTCTTCGCCCTGACGGTGTTGTGCGCCCTGGGCGCCGGCGCGGCGCTGGCCGGCCGCTACGATCCCGACGGGGGGGGCGGCGTCGTGGCGGCGCTCCAGGCGGGGGGATACTTCCTGCTGACATTTCTGGGCGGGCCGGTCGCCACTATCCTGAGCGGCTGGTCCTTCGCGGTGCCGCTGCTCGCCATTCTGCTGGTCCATGAAATGGGGCACTACGTCGCCGCGCGGCGCTACGCCATCGATGTGTCGCCGCCCTATTTCCTGCCCATTCCGCCCACCCTCTCGCCCATCGGCAGCCTGGGGGCGTTTCTGCGGCTCCGCTCGCCGGTGCTCGACCGCCGGCAGCTGCTCGACGTGGGGGCGGCGGGGCCGCTGGCGGGTTTCGCCGTGGTGCTGCTGGTGCTGGCCTGGGGGTACGCCACCTCGGACCGCCTCCCCGACGGGTTCCTGCCGGGCACCTACGTGGAGTTCGCGGGACTCCGGTTTCAGCTGGGTGACTCCCTCCTGACGCTGGGATATCGGCGGCTGTTCCTCCCCGAGGCCACCGCGGTGCACCTGAGTCTTACCGGGTTCGCGGGCTGGGCCGGGGCGCTGATCACGGGGCTCAACCTGTTGCCGCTGTCCCAGCTCGACGGCGGGCACGTGGCGTACGGCCTCGTCGGGAAGTGGCAGAAGCCCCTCGGCCTGGTGGCGCTCCTGGGACTGATCGGTCTCTCGCTCTACTGGTCGGCGTGGCTCGTGTGGGTGCTCGTGGCGTTGCTGATCGGGGGGTGGCGTTGGACCCATCCCTCGGTGATGTGCCCCGAACGGCCGGTCCCACCGGGGCGCCGGGTGCTGGGGCTGTTGTGCGCGGTGGTGTTCGTGGGGACCTTCGTCCCGGTGCCGTTTCCCTGAGCGAGGCCCGCGGCCCGCGACGGGGCCCGAGCCCCTGCCAGATCATCGCACGCTCCTCGCCGGCCCGGCCCCCTCCATCGGGGAGGAATTGATCCTTATATTCAGTCGCACCCTCGGCGTCTGACAGCCCCCTACCGCCAGGATCCCCATCGTGACGTCCGAACCGGATCGTTTCCACAAGCTGCGCCACGACCTCTCCAACCCACTCTCGGCGCTGCTGGCCGAGACCCAGCTGCTCCTCCTCAACGAATCGCGGCTGGACGCGGAAACGCTCAGCAGTCTGCGGGAGATCGAAGCGCTCGCGGTGCGGATGCGGGGAATTCTCAGGGAGAGTTGACCGCCGGGCCCCGCCTCCTGAGCCAGGCCCAGCCGTTCATCAGGTAGGCCAGCAGAAACAGCAGGCTCGCGCCGCTCACGCCCAGTCGCCAGGCGAGGGGCCGGGTCCCCGCCGAGACGAATCCCTCGATCAGCCCGGCCAGCACCAGGAGCACCACCACCGCGCCGATCATGCGGAGCGCCAGCCGTCCCGCCAGCGCGAGGGCCTCTCCCCGGGCGCGGTCCCCCGGCGCGATGAACGCCTTGCCCAGCAGGAACCCCGCCGCGCCGGCCACCCAGATGGCGAAGAGCTCCAGCACACCGTGCCCGATCACGAAGGTCCAGAGGTAGCCCAGCAGGCCGGTGTTGGCGAAGTGGCCGCTGATCGAGCCGATGGAGAGCCCGTTGTAGGCCAGCAGGACCAGCGATCCCACCCCGGCGAAGATGCCCCCGGCAAAGCAGTAGAACGCGACCTGGATGTTGTTGGTCATGATCGCGCTGGCCATGAGCGGCCGGCGGGCGAACTCCTCCTCGACGTAGCCCTTGCCCTCCTGCTGTCGGGTGCGTCCGGCCTCGGCCCGTTCGAGCATCACCGGGGAGAGCACCTCCTCCGCCAGCGCCGGCTTCTCGCGCAGCAGCAGGTATCCCCCCACCGCCGGCAGCGCGAATACCAGAAACGCGAGGAGCACCGCGCGGCGGGCCTCGATGATGCCGGCGGGGCATTCCCGGGCGAGGAACTGCCAGACCCGCTGGCCGGTCCGGCGTTCGTCGCGGTAGAGGGCGTTGTGTCCGGCGGCAACCAGGCGCTCGAGGCGCTGCAGCACCGGCGGACTGGCCCGGTAGGTGCGGGCCCGGGCCAGGTCGGCGGCGACTTCGCGGTAGCGGGCGGCAAAGGCGGGGAGCTCTTCGGCGGCGAAGCTGTCGAGCCCGGCACGCGCCGCCCGCGTGGCCATTTCCTGAAACTCGTCCCATCGGGCCGACTTCCGGGCCACCAGCCGGTCGGCGACTCCGCGCCCCGAGCCGGCCGCGGCGCCGGTCGCGCTGCTCCGTCCCGCGAACCGGCCCCGGCGGCGGGCGAGCTCGTCCTGATAGAGGGTGGTGAGAAACAGCTCGGCGTCGGGCGAGCGGTTGGGATAGCGGGCGCCCAGCCGTTCGGTCAGGCGTCCGGCGACCCGCAGCCGGACCTCCCCGGGGAGCTGGGGCGCCCGCTCGGCGAACTCGCGGAGGAAGTGGAACTCTTCATCGCTCAGTTCGGGGACCCCGGCGGATCCGACGGCCCCCTCCAGTTCCGCCGCGATCGGAGCTGTGGCGGCCTCCCCGGGGCGGTCCCGGACCACCACCGTACCGCCCACCACGTCGCCGAGTCGCTTGCCGCGCGGATGCAGGGCGACGAACAGGGCGCCGATCAGGTAGGGCGGCGGCAGGAAGTCGGCGACCCGGAGCAGATTCCGGGCGACCGCGGCGCCCAGGGTCACGGGATGCCCGGTATCCTGCACCACCCGGATGCCGAGCCACCGCTTGCCGGGCGTCTGTCCGTTGCGGAGCCCCTCGAAGAACGTGAAGTAGCACCAGATGGAGAGGAAGACGAGCAGGATGAGAACAGCCTGGACCAGCTCGCCGCCCACCGGCACGAACCGGAAGATGAGCATCATCATGGCGACGAGCCACACTACCAGGAGCAGGTGGTCCACGATGGCGGCCAGCGCCCGGGAGCCGAGGCCGGCGATCTCATAGTCGAGAACCACGTGCTCCGGGGTCTCGACTTCGAGATGCTGGCGGAAATCGGTGGAGGTGGCCATGCGGGGCTGCCGCTCGCTAGGACGGGGAATGCGGTAATCTAGGTCGCCGCGGCTTCACTTCCCAAGGTCTCCGCCGGGGGCGAGATTGTACCATCCTCCCCGGAGAACCGCTTCATGACCGGTGCCGTGCTGCGTCCGCTCTCGCTGGGCGAAATCCTCGACGTCGCGTTCGGGATGTACCGGGCGCTGTTCACGCCGCTCCTCCTGGTCACGCTGGCAACACAGGCGATCCCGATGGCCCTCTCGGTCTACGTCCAGACCGCGGGTGGGCCGCTGGAGCACCTGGGCCTGGTGTTCTTCTCGGCGCTCCTGGGCATGGTCCTCAAGGCGATCGCCCAGGCGGCCTCGACTTTCATCATTTCCGAGAACTACATGGGTCGCCGGATCACCGCCGGCCAGGCGTTCGAGCGCTCGCTCCCCTTTACCGGGCGCCTGATCTGGCTGGCCATCCTCACCAGCTTTGTCGTGGGGCTGGGGCTGGTGCTGTTCCTGATCCCCGGGTTGATCCTGCTGGCCGGGCTGGCGCTGGCGAGTCCGGCGCTGGTCATCGAGGGGATCCCCAACAGTACCGACGCGATGGGGCGGGCCTGGGCGCTCTCCCGCGGTTACCGGGGCAAGATCTTCGGTGTCATCCTGGTGACCGGCGTCCTGATCCTGCTGCCGGCGGTGGCGCTGGGCGGGTTTGCCGCGGTTTCGTCGCTCAACCCGGAAACCGCCGAGCGGGGCCTGTCGGCGACGGGAATCCTGTGGCAGATGATCGCGGCGGCGCTCCAGGTGCTGATCTATCCCCTGCTCTACTGCGTGCTGACGGTGGCCTACTACGATCTCCGGGTCCGGAAAGAGGCGTTCGATCTCGAGGTCCTGGCGGCGGGGCTTTCCCGGGCGTGACGTTCCCGCAGACGGCGGTGGCGCCGCCGCCGGATTCGCTCCGGGCAGTGCTCGACCGGGTCTTCGCGGGCTCCGCCTATGAATGGGTGGAGCCGAAGCACCCGCTGGCCTTCCTCTCCCGCTGGTGGCTCGAGTTCCTCCGTTGGCTCAGCGGGCTGGAGCAGTCGCAGCCGCTGGTCTACTGGGCCATGATCTGGATCCTGACGACGATCCTGGCCGCCATCGTGGTCCATGCGGTATGGGTCATGGCCCGGACCCTCCAGGCGGCCGCGGCTCCGGCCCGCGCCGGCGCCGGGGCCGCGAGTCCCGAGATCCGTGGGGCGGCGTGGTACCGGCGGGAGGCCCGACGGCTGGCGGCGGAGGGACGCTACATCGAGGCCATGCAGGCCGACTTCCTGGGGCTGGTGCTGGAGCTGGACCAGCGGGGCAGCCTCAAGTTCCATCCCAGCAAGACCCCTTACGAGTACAGCGTGGAGGTCCAGGGCGGTGAGGGGGTGCGGACGGCCTTCGGCGCGCTGACGCGATCGCTGTACCGCTATGCCTTTGCCCGGGCGCCGTGCGGACCGGACGATTTCGCGCACTGGCAGGACGCTACCCGGGCGGAGCGGTATGCGAGCTCGCACTGAAGCGGCAATCGGGCTCGCGCTCCTGGGCGCGTTGGTGGCACTGGCGGCGGCGGTCGGGCACCGGGAGAACCGGCCGGAGCAGCAGGACTGGCGGGCGTCGTCCTATCTCCCCGGGCCGCGGGGCACCCGGGCCCTGGCCGAGGCGCTGGGCCGGCTGGGGATCGGGGTGGAGCGCTACCGCCGCAGTTCCCGTCAGCTCGATGGGCTCCACCCGCCGTCCCCGGCCCTGCTCGCGGTGGTGGATCCGGTGCGGCCGTTCACCCCGTCGGAGACCCGCCAGCTCCTGGCGTGGCACGAGTCGCCCGGCGGCGGCGACCTGCTGCTGGCGGGCGAGGGGGCCGCCGGGGTGATGCGGTGCTTCGGCTACCAGCCCGATCTGCGGGAGCGCGACAGCGTGCGGATCCGCGAGCCGGGCCGCTGGCCGCCCCTCGGCGCGGTGCTGGCGGCCTCGGAGTCGGTGGTGGTGGACTCAAGCGGGATCGCCGACCGCGGTGTGTGGTCGTGCGCCGTGCCCGCCTACAGCCGGATCGACACCCTGCTGAGTGGCGCCACGGGGCGCACGGTGGCCTTGCGGCTGGTGCAAGTCGAGCCGGACCGGACGGTGCTGCTGCTCGCCGATGCGACCCTGCTCCGCAACCGTGCCCTTCGGGAAACCGCGGCCGGTCCCTGGGCGCTGGCCCTGTTCGCCGGCACCTACCGGCAGGTGATCTTCGAGGAGGCGCACCAGGGATTCGGCGCCGGCGGCTCGCTGGCGCAGGCCACCCTGGAGTGGAGCTCCCGGTCCCCGCTGGGGTGGACCGCCTGGCAGCTCGCCCTCGTGGGGATTCTCATGCTGCTGGCGGGCGCGATCCGCTTCGGACCGATCCGTCCGGCAATCCCGCGCCAGCGGCGCTCGCCGCTCGAGCATGTGCGGGCGCTGGCCACGGCGCTGGCCGCCGCCCGGGGCCACGATGTGGCCATCGGCGCCGTGGTCCAGGGGCTCCGTCGCCGGCTGCTGCCGGCGGGCCAGCGGGGCCGGGGCGACTGGCGGGCCTGGGTGGATCGGCTGTCGCACAACGTCCGGAGCCGGCGGGGCCTCGAAGCCGCCGCGACGCTGCACTCACTGACTCGGCCAGGACAGCCGCCGGAAGGCGTGCTGCGGGCCGCCAACGCCGTGGAGGATGTGTGGGAGGAATTGCGCCCCTGACGGGGGAGGACGCCCGGCGCCATGCCGGCGCCGCGCGCGCCGTGGTGGAACAGCTGGGCCGGGTGATCCTGGGACAGGAGGCGGTGCTCCGGGAGACGGTGCTGGCGCTGATGGCGCGGGGTCACGTGCTGTTCGAAGGCGCGCCGGGCACCGCCAAGACGTTGCTGGTGCGGGCCCTCAGCCAGGCGCTGGGTCTCACCTTCCGGCGGATCCAGTTTACGCCCGATCTCATGCCGAGCGACATCACCGGGGTGAACCTCCTGACGCCGCAGGGGGAGTTCAGCTTCCGGCCCGGGCCGCTCTTCGGCGACCTGGTCCTGGGCGACGAGATCAACCGGGCCCCGGCCAAGACCCAGGCGGCGCTGCTTGAGGCGATGCAGGAGCGGCATGTGACCGTCGACGGCACAAGTCACCCCCTCTCCGCCAGCTTCACCGTCTTCGCCACCCAGAACCCGATCGAGTTCGAGGGCACCTATCCGCTGCCGGAGGCGGAACTCGACCGGTTCCTGGTGAAGAGCCTGCTGGGCTATCCCGACGAGCAGTCGGAGCGGGGGGTCCTGGCCCGGGTCCTGGACGGCTTCGAGGCGGCCGAGCCGGCCAGTTTCGGCGTCACCCAGGTGCTCGATGCGGCGGGGCTCGCCGATCTCCGTTGGGCCACCCGGCGGGTGCGGGTGGAGCCGACCCTCGTCGGGTATATCACCTCGCTGGTGCGGGCCACGCGGGACGCGCCGGCCCTCACGCTGGGTGCCTCGCCTCGGGCGAGCGTCGCGCTTCTCAAGCTGGCGCAGGCGGCGGCGCTGCTCGACGGGCGCGAGTACGTGATCCCCGACGACGTCAAGCTGCTGGCGCCGCCGGTGCTGCGGCACCGCGTGGCGGTGGCCCCGGAACTCGAGCTCGAAGGGGTGACCCCGGACCAGGCGCTCCGCACGATTCTCGAGCGGATCGAGGCTCCCCGTTGAGTATGGCCGGGTGATCTACCTCCCCACGCGCCGCTGGTACCTCGGCGCCGCCCTCCTCGCGCCGCTGGCGCTGCTCGGCTTCTGGTGGCCGGAGGCGGCCGCCCTGCTGGTGGCGCTCGACCTGGCCTGGCTTCTCGCCCTGGTGGTGGACGGCTTTCGGCTCGCCGGAAACGACCCGAGCCGGCTGACGATCGTCCGGGAGCCGCCTCCCGCCTTCTCCGTCGGGCGTCCCCTGTCGGTCGGCTATCGCTGGAGCCACCCGTTTCCCCGGCGGCTCGTGGTCTGGGTCAAGGAGTCCTTTCCGCCCGCCCTCACGCCGGTGGGCCAGGGGGAGCGCCGGCTCCGGATCGACCCGGGGATGACGCTGCGCGAGGACCTCGAGGTCACCCCGCGGCGGAGAGGGAAGGGGACCGGGGGCCGGTTGTACCTGCGACTGCTGGGGCCGTGGGGGCTGGTCTGGCGACAGGTCCGCCTGGAACTCCCCTGGCAGGCCACGGTATACCCGAACCTGGTGGGGGCCTCACTCCGCTCGCTGCCGACCCAGACACAGCGGCGCCGGGAAGCGGGATTCCGCAACGTGCGGCGGCTGGGCGAAGGGCGGCTGTTCGAGAGCCTCAAGGAATGGGTGCCGGGCGAGGATACCCGTAACATCGACTGGAAGGCGACGGCGCGGCGGGGGAAGGTGATGGCTCGGCAGTACGAGGACGAGCGGCGCCAGCAGGTGCTGATCGTGATCGACGCGGGCCGGATGCTGACCGCCGAGGTGGAAGGGCGGGCGCGGCTCGAGTCGGTGGTGGAGGCGGCGCTGCACCTGGCGCACAGCGCCCAGGAGCATGACGACAACATCGGGCTCCTGGTCTTCGCCGATGAGGTGCAGCAGTTCATCCCGCCGGCGCGAGGCCGCCGGGCGCTCCGGGCGGTGCTGGAAGCGCTGGCCGCCATCCAGGGGAGGCTGGTGGAGCCCAACTACCCCGCGGCCTTCGCGTTTCTGGCGGCCCGAAACCGGAAACGGGCGCTGACGGTGCTGTTCACGGATGTCATCGACCGGACGGCCAGCGAGGCGCTGGTGGCCCAGGTGGGGACCCTCCGGCCGCGACACCTGCCCCTCGCGGTCACCCTGCGGGACCCGTCGCTCGAACGTCTCGCCACGGTCCGGCCGCACTCCACTGTCGAGGCCTTTGAGCGGGCCGCGGCCGAAGAGCTGCTGCAGTCCCGGGAAGAGGCCCTGGCGGAAATGCGGGCACGGGGCATCCTGGTGCTCGACGTGCCGCCGGCCGGGGCCAGTGCGGCGGTGGTCGAGCAATACAACACCCTCAAGCGCCGAGGGGCGTTGTAGTGTCCCCAGCCCAGCGTTCCCGGGAGTCGCTTGACCATGCCATCGTCCGGGGCGTGGCCTGGACCGGGGCCGCGAGCTGGGCCGCGCAGGTCCTGACCTGGGTTTCCACTCTGCTGGTGGTCCGGATCCTCCACCCGGACGACTACGGCATCGTCGCGCTGGCGGGCCTGTACCTGGGCCTGGCCACGCTGCTGAGCGAGTTCGGCATCGGCACCGCGGTCGTCACGATGCGGGACCTCCCCAGCCGCCACATCGCCCAACTCAACAGCGTCGCTCTCCTGGCGGCCCTGGCCGGGCTGGTGGTCGCCTGGGTGGTGGCGGTCCCGATGGCGCTGCTGCTGGATTCGCCCCGCCTGGTCACCCTGGTGCGGGTGATGAGCGTGAGCCTGGTGGTCACCGCGCTGGGCAGTGTTCCGGCCGCGCTGCTGCAGAAGGCGCTTCGGTTCCGGTTTCTGGCCGCCGCCCAGATCGCCCAGTCGGTGACGGCGGCGCTGGCGAGCCTGCTCCTGGCGCTCCTCGGCGGGGGCTACTGGGCGCTGGCGCTGGGCCCGCTGCTGGGGCAGGTGGTGCTGAACCTGATGGTGGTGACCGGCGCGCCCTGCGGCTACGTCTGGCCCGACTGGCGCCTGCTCACGCCCGCCCTCCATTTCAGCCGGACCGTCATTCTCGAGCGCTTCTGCTGGTACCTCTATTCCGGCTCGGACCGCTTCATCATCGGCAAGCTGATCGGAGAAGCCGCGGTTGGGCTCTACTCCGTGGCGGCGAGCCTCGGCACGATGGCGGTGGAGAAGGTGGCGGTGCTGGTCCTGCGGGTGGCGCCCGCCGCCTTTGCCGAGGTGCAGCGGGATCCACCCGCGTTGAAGCGTTACCTGCTGTCGATGACCGAGGGCATCTCGATCGTCACCCTTCCCATCTCGATCGGCATCGTGCTGGTCGCATGGGACGCGGTGCATCTGCTGTTCGGGGAGGAATGGACCGGGGCCATCGCGCCACTCAGGATCCTGGCGGCGTTCGCGGCCTATCATTCGGTGGCGGTCCTGGCTTCCCGGGTCCTGGCTGCGTTGGGGGACGTGCGCTTCCTGATGCACGTCGCGATGCTGACCCTGGCACTCCTGCCGGTCGCGTTCATGATCGGTACCCGCTGGGGGCTCGCCGGTGTGGCGGCGGTGTGGGCGCTGGTGTATCCCCTGACCCAGCTGCCGCTCTTCTTCCGGCTGCGGCGGCGGATCCAGCTGGGGGTTCGCGAATACCTTGGCGCGCTCTGGCCGGCGCTCAGCGCCGCGGGCCTCATGACGGCGGCGCTGTTACTCCTGCGGGAGTGGGAGCCGGTGGCGGCCCTCCCGCGCACGGCCCGCCTGACGCTCCGCGTCTGCGTCGGCGCGTCCATGTACACCCTGGCCATCCTGCTCTTCCACTCCGAACGGGTCCGGCGCTTCAAGACGGTCATGGCCGAGCTCAGGGCCCGCAACGGCACGTCGGGGGCCGGAGCGATCGAGCGGGCACCGCCCGATCGCCCGCGCCTGGTCGGGTGAGGGTTCTCTCTACCTGATGCCGTGGAGCCCGGGGCCGGATTACCATTCGCACCGATGGCGCTTCCAGTCATCCACCTGATTCCACATACCCACTGGGACCGTGAGTGGTACCTCCCGCTCGGCGGCTTTCGCGCACGCCTGGTGGCGATGGTGGACGATCTCTTCGACCTCCTGGCCCGCGAGCCGGGGGTCCCCGGTTTTCTCCTCGACGGCCAGACCGCCCTGCTGGCGGACTACCTCGCGCTTCGCCCCGACCGCCGACCCCTGGTGTCCCAGCTGGTCCGGGCCGGCCGAATCGGCACCGGACCGTGGCACATTCTCGCCGACGAGCAAATTCCCTCGGGCGAAGCCGTGCTCCGCAATCTCGCGCTCGGCCGACGGGAAGCCTCGGCCCTGGGCGGCTCGCTCCCGGTCGTCTATTCGCCGGACGCCTTCGGCCATCCGGCCGCCCTCCCCGCCATCGGCCGCGAATTCGGCCTTCGCTACGCCGTCGTGTGGCGCGGGCTGGGGGCGGGGGCCACCGACGGGAAGGACCTGGTCTGGTGGCGTGGCCCGGACGGTGGGCGGGTCCTGACCTATCACCTGCCGCCGGACGGCTACGAGATCGGCTCCAACCTGCTGGTGGGCGATGACCAGCTCGCCACCGCCTGGCAGCGGGTGCGCTCGACGGTGCTGCCCCGGGCGGCGACCCGGCAGGTCGCGGTGTTCGTGGGAGCCGATCACCACGCCGCGCCACCCGATCTGGCGCATCTGGCCGATCGTCTCGCGGCGGTCGACCGCTCGGTCGAGTTCCGCCTGTCCCGGTTGCAGGAGTTCTTCACCGCCGCGGAGGCCGAGGCGACCGGGCTCGGAGAGATCGACGGCGAGCTGCGCTGGTCCTATGGCTATACCTGGACGCTGCAGGGCACCCTGGCCACCCGGGCCCCGCTCAAGCGCCGGAGCAGCGCCACCGAGCTCGGCCTGGTGCGCCAGGCGGAGCCGCTTCGGGCCCTGGCCCGGCTCCGATGTCCGGAGGATCCGGCGGTGCTCCGGCAGGCGTGGCGGGAAGTGGTGGAGTCCCACTTCCACGATGCGATCTGCGGCTGCTCCAGCGACCTGGTGGCGCGGGCGGTGGAGGTCCGGCTCGACGACGCCGAGGCGGCGGCGCGGGAAGTGGTGACGGGGTCGTTGCGGGCGCTGGCGGGGCACGACCCCGACCTGGCCCGCTCGGGCGGCGCCGTGGGCGCCCGGCTCGCGATCTGGAATGGGGCCGCGCGGGCGCGTGGCGGGGTGGTGGTCGCGGAGGCCACGTTCTTCGTGCGAGACGTGCCGGTGGGTCCGCCGGGCGGCCGGCGGCCGCGGCGGGGGAGCGGGTTCGCGCCGTTCGGCCTCAGCGACGTCGTGAGCGGGATCACCGTGGCGCCGCAGGTCCTGTCGATCGAGCCATCGCTTGAGCGGCGCGATGCCCCGCGCCACTACCCCGACCAGGATGAGGTGGAGCGGGTGCGATTCGCCATCCCGCTGCCCATGAGTGTGCCGGGGCTCGGACTCCGGCTGATGGAGCCCGCCGCGGCCGTGGCGGAGCCGATGGAAGACTTCGTGGCGGCCGGGAGCCGGAGGCTCTGGAACGGGCGGCTGGTGGCGACGGTGGAACGACGCGGGACCCTCGAGCTGGAGGAGCCGGTTGGTGGCGTCCGCTACCCCGGACTGCTGGCGCTGGAAAGCGAGGCCGACCGGGGGGACAGCTACAGCTTCTGCCCCGGCCCGGGCCGGCCGACCGCGCCGCGGGGCACGGTCCGGCCGCGGGTGGACGCGGCCGGCCCGCTGGCGGCGGCGTTGAGCTGGCGGGGCGCGATGACCGCGGGGACCGGGGTGTCCGGCGGCCGGGGCCGGGTCGGGTACCGGACCGCGATCGAGCTGGTCGGCGACGCCCCGGCACTCCGGGTGCGGGTCGAGATCGACAACCAGGCCACCGGGCATCGGCTCCGGCTCCGGTGTCCGACCGGCCTCCGCCGGGCCACCATGCGGGCCGGGGCGCAGTTCGGCTGGGTGGAACGGGAGCCGGTCCGGCGGACCCGCCTCCGGGGCGAGTGGCCGGTGCCGACCGCTCCGGCCCACCGCTGGGTCGCGGCCGCCGCCGGGCGGCGCGGGCTCGCCATCTTTGCCCCGGGATTCTTCGAGTACGAGTGGACCGCCGGGGGCGATCTGATCGTCACGTTGCTGCGCTCGGTGGGCGAGCTGTCGAAGGCCGATCTGCCGAGCCGCCCCGGCCACGCCGGCTGGCCGGTCGCGATCCCACTGGCCCAGTGTCTGGGCCGCGATACCGTCGAATTGGGGCTGGCACCGATCAGTGGGGAGGACCTGGCCGACCCGTCCCGCCTGGACCACCTCTGGGAGGATCTCTTCGTGGCTCCGGTCGTGGTCTGGGAGCGGGATGCGACGGCGCTGCCGGTGCCGCTATCGCCCAGCGTCGAACTCGAGGGACCGGGTCTCATTTACTCGGCCTGTCTCGAGGGGATGGAGCGGGGAGGCCTGGAGCTCCGCTGCTACAACACCGCCGACCACGCGGTAGAGGGCGCCTGGCGGCTGGGACTGCCGGTGATCCGGGCCACCCGGGTCCGGGCCGACGGAACCCCGCTCGAGCCGCTCCCGGTGGACGGGTCGGTGCCGTCGCGTGTCTCGTTCACCGCCGGGGCTCGCGAAATCGTGACCGTGTCCGTCCTGCTGGCGCTGGCCTGACCTCCAACCCCGACGATCATGCGCCTGTCCCTCCTGATTCTTCTCGCCGGTGCGACGCCGCTGGCCGCCCAGGAAAAGGAAGTGCTCGACGTGCCCGGCGCCGTGGCCGGGCTGCCGTTTTCCCCGGCGGTCAAGGTGGGGAACATCATCTATCTCTCGGGTCAACTGGGGAACCGGATGGGTACCCGCACCCTGGTGCCGGGGGGTATCGGGCCCGAGACCAGGCAGACTCTTCTGAACATCCGGACTGTCCTCGAGGCGGCGGGGAGCTCGCTCGAGAACGTGATCAAATGCACCGTCTTCCTGGCCGACATCGCCGACTACGAGGCGATGAACCGGGAGTACGCCAGGGTGTTCAGCGTGGAGCCGCCGGCGCGCTCGACCATCGCCGGGAGTGGGTTGGCGCTGGGTGCCAGGGTGGAAATCGAGTGCATGGCCACGGTGGATCGGTGATCGGTCCGGCTCCCCGGCTTCACTCCGTCAGCGACTCCTGGATGATCTCCCAGATCCGCGGTACCCACGCCGCGTGTTCCGATTTCATCAGGACCGACCGGAGGCAGGTGACGGTGGGTCGATCGGCGGCCAGGCGGGTGCCCGCCGGGTCGACCATGGCGAGCGGCAGCTCGATCAGCGCCAGGTGGAGCCCCCGCTCGGCGGCCCGGGCGAAGAGTCGGCGGGCCCGGGCGCTGGCCTGGCTGGCACGCTCCGCCACCACGGCCCAGACCAGGATGTCGAGCTCGGGCGTGATCGGCGCCAGGAAACGGGGATCGGCGGCCACCCGCCGGTGAAGCTCGAGCGCGGCGGCGCGGCAGCGTTCGAGCATGGCGGCAAACTCGCCTCCCCGGACCAGCGGCAGGAGTCGCTGCGTGGCCCACAACGCCACCGCCGCCGCACCGGGCCGGGAGCACTCCAGGCTGATCTCGCCGAGATGCAGCTCGGCCGAGGTGAAGTAGGTGTAGGGCGAATCGTGGCGATAGAACCGCCCCACGCCCGGATCGCGAAAGAGCACCGAGCCGCAGCCGTACGGCTGCAGTCCGTGCTTGTGGGGGTCGATCACCACCGAGTCGACCTGGCGCAGCGCCTCGTAGGCGGCGCGGGTCGGCGGAGCCAGGGTGTCGACCAGCCCGAAGTACCCGCCGTAGGCGGCGTCGGCGTGGAGCCGGAAGCCGTACCGCTCCCGCAACGCCAACAGGCCCGGGAGCGGATCGACCACACCGAGTCCGGTGGTGCCGATCGTGGCCACCACGGTGCCGATCTTCTCCCGCCGCAGGATCTCCTCCAGCGCCCCCAGGTCCATCCGCCCGCCGGCCTCGACCGGTACGCTCCGAAACGGGAGCCCCAGGACCGCGCTGATGCGGCCGTGGGTGTAGTGGGCCTGGGTCGATCCGACGACGGCGGCGCCGGGATGGAGTTGTCCCGCGACCCAGAGCGCCTCGAGGTTGGCCATGGTGCCGCCCCCGGTGAGATGACCGAGGTGCTCGGGCCAGCCCAGCATCCGCGCCATCTCCGCCACCGCCTCCAGCTCCATGGCCGAGCTGGCCCGTCCGCCGTCGAGCGCGTGATTGTTAGGGTTGATCCACAGGGCCAGGGCGTAGGCAAGGCGCGCCACCGGGTGCGGGGGGGTGAGCATCTGCCCGGCGTACAGCGGATGGAAGTACGGATAGTTGTCCTGCATCCGGTCCGCCACCTCCTCGAGGACCGCGGCGAGCCGGGCGTCCGGGACGATGGCCGGCTCGTCCAGGGCCGGGAGGTCGGCGAAGCCCTGCTCCAGGCGCGTCAGCGCATCGGCGAGGAGCGACAGCGAAGCGCGGTCCAGGAGGCGGGGCGGGGTCATGGGAGCCTCGCGGAGGCGCCGGAAGTGTCGTGAGTGTGGGCGGCCCGAATGATGTCCGGTCGGTTGGTCACGATGCCGTTGACCCCCCGCTGCCAGAGCGCCAGCGCCGCCCGGGGCTGGTCGACGGTCCAGACGTGGACCGTGCTCTCCCGTCGATGCGCCGCCCGCACCAGGCGGCGGGTGGGGATCGGCAGGCCGAAGTAGCGCTGGGGGACGGCGTAGCACCGGCACGAGGGGGCCGGCTCGCCCCAGTGGAAGTAGAGCCCGGCGATGTCCCTCCGCGAGGCGCCGCGGGCGAAGGGGGCCCGGGCAAAGGCGGTCAGGGCGCGCCAGTCGTCACCCGCGATCACCGCCCGGTCGGTCGCCCCGAGATCGACCAGGTCCCGGGCGACCGCGTCCTGCACCTCGATCTCCTTGATCTCGATCAGCAATGGCA
The DNA here is from genome assembly GCA_964642475.1 of uncultured Gemmatimonadaceae bacterium. Lineage (GTDB taxonomy): Bacteria > Gemmatimonadota > Gemmatimonadetes > Gemmatimonadales > GWC2-71-9 > JADJOM01. The sequence continues at coordinate 14,921 of CAZXRC010000017.1, forward strand.
CGTCCGGAAAGGCGGTGATCACCTCCCGCAGGGTCGGCACCCCCACGCCGGTGCCGCGAAAGGCGAAGGTGCCCTCTCCGCGTGGGTCGAAGCGATACCCGGCATCCACCCGGGACAGCTCGGCGGCGGTGAGGGCCCCGACCGGGCCGCTGCGGTCGGTGGTCCGGTCGAGGGTGGGATCGTGCATCACCACCGCGATGCCATCGGCGGAACGCCGCAGGTCGAATTCGAGGGCATCGGCGCCGAGTTCCAGCGCCCGCCGGAACGAGACCAGGGTGTTTTCGGGGGCGTAGGCGGCGGCGCCCCGGTGGCCGATCACTGGCCGGGCGTCCCGATCGAGAAGCGGGTTCACGGCGCCGGCTCGGTGGCGCCGGATTCATGGTACCAGCCGGCGAACTGTTCGCGGAGCCGGGTCTTCAGGAATTTTCCGGTGCTGGTCCGCGGAATGACGTCGACGAAGACCACCGCCTCCGGCACCCACCAGCGCGGGAAGACCTCGGCCAGCCAGGCCTTGAGCTCGTCGGCTGAGGGTGACTGGCCCGGCCGGAGCACCACCGCGCCCAGCGGCCGCTCGAGCCAGGTGGGGTGGGGCACAGCAATCACCGCCGCCTCGAGCACGCCCGGATGGCACATGAGGCGGTTTTCCAGCGCCACCGAGCTGATCCACTCGCCGCCGGACTTCACCAGGTCCTTGGCGCGATCCCGGATCCGAATGGAGCCCCAGGGATCGATCGACACCACGTCGCCGGTCCGGAACCAGCCGTCGGCGGTGAATCGGCCGTCGGGGTCGGTCAGGCCGTGATAACCGGACGCGACGGTGGGCCCCCGCACCTCGAGCTCCCCCACCGCGGTATCGTCCCACGGAATCAGTCCCGCATCGCCCCGGGCGCGGATCTCCAGCAGCGGTGCGGGTAGGCCCTGGCGGACCCCGGCCGCGAGCCGGTCGGCGAGGGGAGCGCTGTCGAGCCGGGCGGGGAGCCGAGCCAGGGTGCCGACCGGCGCGAGCTCGGTCATCCCCCAGGAGTGCACCGCGGGGACGCCGTGCCGCTGGGTCAGTCCCTGGAGGAGCGCCTCCGGCAGCGCGGCGCCGCCCACCACCAGCAGGCGCAGGGCCGAGAGGTCGACCGCGCCGGGCTCGGCGTCGAGCAGCTCCAGCACCGGCAGCCAGACCGTCGGCACCCCGGCGGTCAGGGTCACCCGCTCCCGCACCATCAGCTCAAGCAGGGTCCGTGCGTCGAGCTGACGGCCCGGCAGCAGCAGGTCGGCGCCTACCAGCGGCGCGGCGTAAGGGAGCCCCCAGGCATTGGCGTGGAACATGGCGACGGCGGGGAGCACCACATCGCGTTCCCCCAGGCCGAAGAGATCGGCGGTCGCGAGCATCAGAGAGTGGACCACCAGGCAGCGGTGGGAGTAGACCACCCCCTTGGAGCGGCCGGTGGTGCCGGAGGTGTAGCACATCGCCGCCGGATCCGATTCCCGCACCTCGATCGCGGGCGGGGCGGCGGGGCCGGTCTCCCGGAGCAGATCTTCGTAATCGAGGTACCCGGGGGGAAGCGCCACCGGAGCGGTACCGATCACGATCACCCGCTCGATCGGCGTCCGGGCGCGAAATTGCTCGAGCAGCGGCAGCAGGTCCTGATCGACCAGCAGGGTCCGGTCGTCCGCGTCGGTGGCGATATACGCCAGCTCGTCGGGATGGAGCCGGACATTCAGGGTGTGGAGCACGGCCCGGATCGCCGGGACGGCGAAGTAGGCCTCGAGGTGCCGGTCGTGGTTCCAGCAGAGCGTCGCCACCGGGGCTCCCGGCCGCACGCCCAACCGGGTCAGCGCCAGCGAGAGCCGATCGGCCCGCGCCAGCACCTCGGCGTAGGTCGTGCGATGCAGCGGCCCGTCGCTCCGCCGGGCGAGCACCCGCTTGGCGCCGAAGTGTGCCCGGGTGCGGCGCAGCATCGCCGGGACCGTCAGCTCGTAGTCCATCGAGAGCGAGCGCATCAGGCGGTTCCGGCCAGCCGGTCGCGAATGGCGTCGCCGATCAGGGTGCAGGCGATCACCACCAGCACCAGCGCCACCCCCGGCGCGATGGCGACCCAGGGGGCGTTGATCAGGGTATCGCGGCCGGAGGCGATCATGTTGCCCCAGGAGGGGGCTGGGGGTTGCACCCCGAGGCCGAGGAAGGAGAGTCCGGCCTCGAGGGTGATCGCGTTTCCCACGCCCAGCGCCGCCGCGATCGTCACCGGGGTCCAGACGTTGGGCACCACGTGGCGCCAGGCGACGTGCCGTCGGCTGGCCCCGAGGGCGGTCGCCGCGCTGGTGAAGGGCCGGGCCATGAGGGCACGGGTCTCCCCGTAGACCAGTCGCGCGATCCCCATCCAGCCGGTGAGCCCGAGTACCACGATGACCAGTGTCCCGCTCGGCGGCCAGAGGGCGGCGAGGATCAGCAGCAGGACCACCCGCGGCAGCGCGAGCGCGAAGTCGGTGACGGCGAGGAGCAGGGTGCCGACCGGCCCGCGCCACACCCCGGCGATCGCTCCCACCAGGAGCCCGAGGACCACGGCGATGGCGGTGGCGGCGAGTCCGGTGGCAAGCGAGACCCGGGCGCCGTAGACCAGCCGGGTCCAGACGTCGCGGCCGAACCGGTCGGTGCCGAGGAGGTGCATCGCGCCCCCCGGCTCGGCCGACAGCGGGGCGCGGAACCGGGTGGCGACGACATCGCCCTGGGCCGTGGGCTGGAAGGGGGTGACCCACGGCGCCAGGACGGCGAGCAGGACGATCAGCCCGAGCAGCGCCAGGCCGACGCGACCGCGCCGGTCGGCCCAGAGGCTAACCAGAGAGCGAGGCATCGCGGATCCGGGGATCGACCAGGGCCCGAAGGCCGTCGGCCAGCAGATTGCCGGCCACTACGAGGAGCGCGCTGACGGTCGCGGCCGCCATCACTACCGGATAATCCCGGGCCCCGACGCCCTGGATCAGGACCTGCCCCACGCCGGGCCAGGCGAAGATCCCCTCGACGAAGATGGCACCGGAGAAGACCGCTGGGAGCGAGAGGCCCAGCAGCGTAACGACCGGTCCGAGCGCGTTGCCGAGGAGGTAGCGGCGGGCAATGGTGGTCGCCGGCAGTCCGCGGGCCTGCGCGGCGACCAGGAACGGCTCGCCGCGGACGTCGAGCAGCGCGCCGCGGATGAAGCGCAACGCGCCGCCCACGCCGATCAGGACCAGGGTGAGACAGGGCAGCGCGAGATGCCGCAGCCGGTCGAGCAACCGGTCGAGCGGCCCGAGGAAATCGGCATCGAGGCCCTGGGCCCCGAAGGCCGGCAGCCACCGGAGGTGATAGGCGAAGAGCCAGACCAGGAGGACCGCCAGCCAGTAGCCCGGCATGGCGAAGAGGGTGACCGAGACGGTGGTGAGGGTGGTGTCGACCGACCGGCGACTCCGCACCTGCCAGAGTCCCAGCGCGATCCCAAGGAGGTAGCTCCCGGCGAGCGAAGTGAGCACCAGCAGGGCTGTGGCGGGCCAGGCTTCGAGCAGCATGGTCGCCACCGGACGTCCGGTCGCCACGCTCCTGCCCCAGTCGCCCCGGGCCAGCCGTCCCAGCCACGCGACGAACTGCCACCACAGCGGCTGATCCAGCTGCAGCTCCGTGCGGATGGCGGCGAGTCGCTCGGGGGTCGCCGCCGGTCCCGCGAGGTGGAGCGCGGGATCGCCGGGGGCCAGGTGCAGCAGCACGAAGGTCAGGACGACCACGCCGAGGACGACGCCAAGTCCGGCAAGCAGTCGACCGAGGAGCCGTGAGGGCATGACAGAATGTGGACCCGACCGGGGCGGCGGAGAAGGGCCGGGGGAGGCCACTTCCCCGGACCCAGTTCCTCCGGCACCTTTGGCGCATGTCGTCCCGCTGCCTGCCGCCGGTCCTCCTGGTTCTCGCGCTCGCCTGCGGGTCCGAGGCCCATCGGCGTGGCGCCACGGTGATGTATGCCTCCGGCGCCGATCTCCAGAGCATCAATCCGCTGCTGACGATCCATCCCCTTGCCCGGCAGGTCCAACGCTACGTGTTGCTCACCACCCTGGTGCGCTACGACAGTCTGATGGGGGTGGAGCCGGCGCTGGCGCGACGATGGGAGTGGTCGGGCGACGGCACCCGGCTGACCCTGCATCTCTTTTCCGGCCTCCGGTGGCACGATGGCATCCCCACCACCGCCCGCGACGCGGCGTGGACTCTCGAGCGGGGCCGGAACCCGGCCACCGGATACCCCCGCCAGAACGATCTCGCGGGACTCGCCGAGATCCTGCCGGCCGACGATTCCACCCTGGTGCTCGGCTGGTCCCGGCCTCCCGGACGGATGCCCGATGTGCTCACCGATCTCGCGGTGCTGCCGGCGCACCTGCTCGACTCGGTGGATCCGGGCCGGCTGCGGCAGGCGACGTGGAACATCACGCCGGTAGGGAACGGGCCGTTCCGATTCGTGGCCCATCAACCCAACCGGCGGTGGGTCTTCGAACGAAACCCCGAGTACCCGGTCGAACTCGGCGGGCCACCGCGGCTCGATCGGCTGGTGATCGCGGTGGTCGACGAGCCGATGACCAAGCTCGCCGCCCTGACTTCCGGGGAACTCGATTTCGCGGCGCTCCAGCCGGCCTATGCCGGTTTCGCGCGAAAGAACCCCGAGATCGTGGTACGTGACTATCCGGTGCTGTTCACCAACGGCATCGTGTTCAACGCCCGCCGGGCGCCGTTCGGCGTCCTCGAGGCCCGCCGCCGGGTGAGCGCGGCGTTGGACCGGGCGGCACTGGTGCAGGGATTCGCCTACGGGTTCGCCACGCCGGCGGAGGGGCCGGTGCCACCCGAGCTGCGGGGGTCTGTGGCAAACGTTCCGCGTTCCTCGTTCCTCGTTCCAGAGATGAGCGGTCACCCGTCGGTGCTCCCGGCATCGGGCACGGCCGTCATCGACTCCGCGCGTGGAACGCGGAACGAGGAACGCCCCCTTCAGTTCGAGTTGCTCACCGTCGGCAGCGGCGAGGCCGCGCTGGAGCAGATGATCCAGGCCCAGCTGGCCCGACAGGGTATCCGCCTCACCATCCGGCAGCTGGAGCTCTCCGCGTTCCTCGACCGGGTCTACACCGCGCACGATTTCGACGCCGCCCTGCTCGGGACCCCCGGCGACCTGGGACTCGGCTACCTTGAACCGCTCGCGCGGGTCTCGGGACTGCCGCTCCCGCCCAGTCCGTCGATCGTGGAGCTGCTCGCCTTCTATCGGGACGCCGTACCGGTCGCTTTCCTCTATCATGCCCGCGGGGTCCAGGGAGTGAATCGCCGGCTGGAAGGGGTCCAACTGGGGCTGCGGGGCGAACTCGCCACCGTGGGCCAATGGAGCCTGCGCCCGTGAGCGGGGCGGCTGCCATCGTCCGCGCCTCGGCGCCGGTGCGGCTCGACTTTGCCGGGGGATGGACCGATGTGCCGCCCTTTTCGGAGCGGGAAGGCGGGGTGGTGGTCTCCGGGGCGATCGCGCTTCGGGCTCACGCCGAGTTCGAGCCGGGCAAGGAGGGGCTGCTCCTCCTGGCCGACGATCTCAACCAGGCGGAGCGGATCGCCACGCCGGCGGACCTGGGCGGGTCGCAGGGGCTGGTGCTGCACCGCGCGGCGATTCGAATGTTCCCGCCCGGGGCCGGCACGGTGCGGACCCGTTCCGATGTGCCGCCCGGCTCCGGCCTGGGGAGTTCGGGCGCGATGGACGTGGCGCTCGTCGCGGCCCTCGCGGCGGCGCGGGGCGAGGAGCTTGGGGCCGAGGAGCTCGCGGCCCTCGGCTTCGAGCTGGAGAGCACGGAGGCCGGACTTCCCGGCGGCCGGCAGGACCAGTACTCGGCCGCGCTGGGAGGCTTCCATCGGTTCACCTTCAGGGGCAACATCGTCGGGATCGAGCCGCTGGCGCTCGATCCGGCGTTCGCCGCGGAGCTGGAGCGACGGACGCTGCTCTGCTACACCGGGCGCTCCCGGGTATCGGGCGACACCATCGCCCGGGTGATGGGTGCGTACGAACGAGGGGATGCCGCTGTGACCGGCGCGCTGCGGGACCTGGCGGGGATCGCCGGGGAGATGGCCCTGGCCCTCGGGAGCGCCGACCTCCTCCAGGTGGCTCGACTGCTCTCGGCCAACTGGGAGGCCCAGCAGCGGCTCGATGCCGGGATGTCGACCCCGGAGATGCGCCAACTGGAGCTGCGGATGGGTGCCGCCGGTGCCCTGGGAGGCAAGGCGGCCGGCGCCGGCGCCGGCGGCTCAATGTTCTTCATTGCAGGCGACGATATCGCCTCGGCACGCGAGGCGGCCCTCGCTGCGGGAGCGACGCTCCTGCCGGTGCGCTGGTCTTCATCGGGAGTGATACGGTGCTGATGCTCGACGAATTGGATCTCCGCCGGGAGGTGATTGCCGGGGCGCCCGACCTGACCGCGCTGCGCGAACGGCTTCTGACGCGGGCTCACGAGGTGGTTCGCCGCCGGCCGGCGCTGCCCGCGATCAAGGGCATGCTCACGGCCGACGGCGGGGTGTGCACCGAGGACGGCGCGGCGCTCACCTTCGATCCCTGGAGTCCGTCGGTGCACCGCTGCGGCCGCTGCGGTCGGGAGTATCGCGGAGAGCGGCATGACTGGCGCTGGGCCTGGCACCAGCATCTCTGGTTCGCCGAGCGGCTCGCCGAGTCGGCCGTCACCGGGGTCCTGGCCGAGGACGAGGCCCTGGTGGCCTGGGCCCGGGCAGGGCTCCTGGCTTACGTCGAACGCTATTTCGCGCTGCCCAACCGCGACAACGTGCTGGGGCCGTCGCGCCTCTTCTCGTCGACCTACCTCGAATCGGTCTGGCTTACCAACTACCTCGCGGCCGGGTTCGTGTTGCGTGAGGCGGGGCTCCTGGGCGAGGAAGAAGAAGCCGCGGTGAGTCGGGTGGTGGAGGAGGCGGCCAATCTCATCGGCGAATTCGACGAAGGCCTCTCGAACCGGCAGACCTGGCACAATGCCGCGCTGGCCGCCGCCTCGGTCTGGTTCGGCGACGAAGAGCTGGCCGCGCGGGCCATCACCGGCCCGCGCGGGCTGGTCGGTCACCTGATCGACGGGTTCCGGAGCGACGGTCTCTGGTACGAAGGAGAGAACTACCACCTCTTTGCCCTGCGCGGTCTCCTGATCGGCGCCGCCTGGGCCCGGCAGGCGGGGATGGAGTTCTTCGCCGACCCGGCGAGCCGCGACCGCATCGCGCTGGCGCTGCAGGCTCCGGCGCTGACCGCGTTACCCACCGGGGAGTTTCCCGCCCGCAAGGACTCGCGCTTCGGAGTGTCGCTGGCCCAGCCGATGTACCTGGAGATGTGGGAAGCCGGTATTGCCGGCCTGGTCTCCGGAGGTGACGACGCCGACGGGAGCGCACTGGGCAGCTGGCTGCATACCCTCTATGCCATGCCGGCACCACCGGCCCAGACGTTCGACTCCTGGCTCCACGAAGCCGGCGAGCGGGTGCCGGGGGCGCGGAGTCGGAGCACCCTCTCCTGGTGGATGCTCTGCGGGATGCTCCCCGAGCTGCCCGGCGACGCCGATGCATGGCGTCCAGCGAGCACCCTTCTGCCGGAGCAGGGCCTGGCCATTCTTCGGAGTGCCGACCACTACGCCAGCCTCGAGTGCGGACTCTACGGCGGCGGCCACGGGCACCCCGATCGGCTGCACCTGACGTTGCACGCGGACGGAGTCCACTGGCTGGCCGATCCCGGCACCGGCAGCTATGTCTCCCGCGACCTCTTCTGGTATCGCTCCACCCTGGCGCACAACGCGCCCCGCCTCGACCGCCGCTCCCAGCCAGAGATCGATGCCCGAGCGGACATGTTCGACCACCGGGGCCGCTGGGCCTGGGTCCGCGGCAGTTTCGACCGCTGCACCCGCACCACCGTGGCGGGACCGGGCCAGCTGGTCGACATCGTGGAATTCGCCGGGGAGGAGGAGCACACCCTCGACCTCACCTGGCATCCCGCCGGCCGGCTCGGGGTACTGAGCGCCGGCCGGTGGGAGCCGGGGGAGCTGGGCGAGGAGTTCGTGCGGGACACCGAGCGGTTCATTCCCGCCGAAGCGGGACCGGTACGGCTCCGGGCCCGCCAGGACGATCGCGATCTCGACCTGATCTTCGACGGGCCGGGGGAGCTCTGGCGCGGCCTCGCGCCCGGCCGTCCCGGCGATCCCGATCGGCGCCCCATTCTGCTGCGCCGGCTGCAGGGCCGGTACGTCCGGTTCGCCACGGTGCTCCGCTGGAGCGGGCCGGAGATCACGGCGGTGCGATTCGCTCCCGCCGAAATTGTCATCGAGGCGACCGGGGAGACGGTGGTGCATCGACAGACCAGCGAGGGGTGGGAGGTGCAGGATGGCGAGGGGAAGGTGGCGCTCAAGGGCGCGCGCCGCGCCATGCCGGCCCTCGCGATCCCCGCGGCGCTGGCCGGGCTCGATCTCCACCGCTTCACGCCGCCGGTCGCCTCGGTCCCCCACGCCCTGACACCTCCGGCCCTCGACGGCACCCTGGCCGGGTTCGGCGCGCCGGCGTTCACCCTCGATCACGAGGACCAGTATCGTCGGAGCGAGGAGCCCTATCCCGGGCCGGACGCCTTCGCGGCGGAGGCGCGGCTCGTGTGGGACGAGGACGCGCTGTATGTCGCGGTGGACGTGGTCCAATCCCAGCCGGTGTTCACCACCGCCGGTGCGCCCCCGCTCCGGCTCGACAACGAGCCGGACCTGATTCACGCCGACGGCGTGCAGCTGCAGCTCCGGCTCCCCGATGGCCGGCGCTACGCCTGGGTGGTCACCCCCGACGGGGCGAGCGCCAACCTCCAGGTTCATCCGGTGGAGCAGACCGAGGCCCAGGGGACGCAGGTCGCCGGGGCCTGGCGCCGCACGCCGGCCGGGTACACGATGACGCTCCGCATCGGAATCCCGGGGTGGCCCCCCGCCCGCACCGATGGGGACTTGGGATTCGATCTCCAGGTCAACGAGATGCGTCCCGGTCGGCTCCGTCGTGCCGGTCAGCTGGTCTGGACCGGCGGCGGCGGGTGGGTCTACCTCCGGGGCGACCGGGGCCATCCCGAACGGATGGGGCTGCTGGAGCTCGCATGAGGATCCCGGGCTTCACTTCGACCGGCAGCAAGCGGCCCGAAGCGCTGTTCGGCGCGGGCGCTCCGGTCGGGTTGCCGGTGCGGCTGGCCCGCGCCGCCGGGGCCGAGGTGTGGGACACCGAGGGTCGGCGCTATCTCGACTTCATCATGGCGCTGGGCGCGGTGGCGCTGGGGTACGGGCATCCGGCAGTCAGCCGCGCGGCGCACGACGCCATCGACGCCGGCGTGGTGGGGCCCCTGCCGCCCGAATCGGAGGAGCGGCTGGCCGAGCGGTTGGCCGGACTGATGCCGTGGATGGAACGGGCCCGCTTTCTCAAGACCGGCGCCGAAGCGGTGGCGGCGGCGGTGAGACTGGCCCGCACCGCGACCGGGCGCGATCAGGTGTTGCGATGCGGCTATCACGGGTGGCTCGACTGGAGTCAGCCGCCCCAGACGCCGGGCGTGCCCGCCGCGACTTTCGCGCTCTCCGAGGTCATCCCCTTCGGCGACAGCGAGCGGAGCCGGACCCTGATCCGCCTGGTGGGCGACCGGCTCGCCGCCGTGGTGGTCGAGCCGGTCATCGATGGGCCCCCTCCGCGCGAGTGGCTCACGACCCTCCGGGAGGAAACCCGGCGCTCCGGCGCGATGCTGGTACTGGATGAGATCAAGACCGGGTTTCGGGTCGGGCTCGGCGGCGCGGCAGGGCGCTTCGGGATCGATCCCGACCTGGTGGTGCTGGGGAAGGCGATGGCCAACGGCTTTCCGCTTGCCGCGGTCGGCGGTCGGCGCGAGGTGATGGAAGCGGCCCGGCGCACCTGGATCTCTTCCACACTGGCCACCGAGATGGTGGGCCTGGCCGCGGCCGAGGCGACGCTCGACGTGATGGTACGGGACAATGTGCCGGCCCATCTCGGCCGGACCGGCGCCAGATTGCTGCAAGGGCTCGAGCGGCTGGCCGAGCGGTACCCCGGCCTGATCCGCGAAGCCGCTGGGATCGCCGAGATGTGCTATCTCCGCTTCGCGAGCGACGAGGCGGGCGCCCTGGTGGCGCGGGCGGCCGCGGGGCGCGGTCTCCTCTGGAAACGGTCGGCCTACAATTTCGTCTCGCTGGCGCACACCGAGGCGATGATCGACCGGGCGCTGGATGCGCTGGAGCAGTCCTGCCAGGAGGTGTCCGCGCGCGCCGGCTGATGAAGCGCGCTTCACCCAATGTTCAGTCGTGGACACCTTCGGTTGCCCTAGCTTGCCCCTATGACGGGGGTCCAGCGTGCGGCCGAGGCGGTGTTTCAGGCCGAAGGGTTGTCCAAGGTGTACCGGATGGGCGAGGTCGAGGTGTTCGCGCTCCGGGGCGTCGACCTCGAGCTCTACCGCGGCGAGTTCACTGTCCTGCTCGGTCCCTCGGGCAGTGGCAAGTCCACCCTCCTCAACATCCTCGGCGGCCTCGACGTTCCCACCAGCGGGCGGGTCCGGTTCATGGACCACGACCTGACGGTGGACGACGAAGCGGAGCTCACGCGCTTCCGCCGGGAGCATGTCGGGTTCGTCTTTCAGTTCTACAACCTCATACCCAGCCTGACCGCGCTGGAGAACGTCGCGCTGGTGACCGATATCGCCGAGCGGCCGATGCCGCCGGCGGAGGCGCTCCGCCTGGTGGGCCTGGGTGACCGGCTGGATCACTTCCCGGCGCAGCTCTCCGGCGGAGAGCAGCAGCGGGTGGCGATCGCGCGGGCCATCGCCAAGCGGCCCGACGTGCTGCTCTGCGACGAACCGACCGGGGCGTTGGACTACGAGACCGGGGTGCTGGTCCTGGCGGTGCTGGAGCAGGTGAACCGGGAGCTGGGCACCACGGTCGCGGTGATCACCCATAACGCCGCCATTGCCGGGATGGCCGACCGGGTGATCCGGATGCGGAGCGGGCAGATCACCTCGATCGTCCGCAACAGCGTGCGCGCCGCTCCCACCGAGTTGAGCTGGTAGCCTCATGCGCGCCCTCCAGCGGAAACTTGTCCGGGATACCTGGCACTACCGGAGCCAGGTGGGCGCCATCGCGGTGGTGATGGCCTGTGGCGTCGCCCTGTTCGTCTCGCTCCGCAGCATGCACGGCTATCTCCGGGACCGGCAGGCGTCCTACTACGCCGACTATCACTTCGCCGAGATCTTCGCCCAGGTGAGCCGGGCCCCGGCCTCGCTCGCGGCCCGTATCCGGGAGCTCCCGGGGGTCCAGGCCGTCGAGACCCGGGTGGTCGCGTATGCCGTGCTCGACGTGCCCGGCCTGGCGGATCCGGCCACTGGCTGGCTGGTCTCCATTCCCGAGCGCCCGCGCCCGATGCTCAACGGCCTGGTGCTCCGGAGCGGGCGCTATCCCTCGGCCGGCCGGTCCGACGAAGTCCTGGTGAGCCAGGCCTTCGCCCGGGCCAACGGTCTCCGGCTCGGCGACAGCCTGGGCGCCATTCTCCGCGGACGGTGGGAGACGCTGCGCATCACCGGGACGGCGATCTCGCCGGAGTTCATCTACGAGATCCCGCCCGGCGGCGCCTCGGTCTTTCCCGACAATCGCCGCTTCGGGGTAATCTGGATGACCGAACCGGGCCTGGCCGCCGCCTTCGACATGACCGGCGCGTTCAACGATGTGGCGCTCACCCTGGCGCCCGGCGCCAGCGCGGCGGAGGTCATCGCCCCGCTCGACCGGCTGCTGGGCCGCTACGGAGGCACGGGGGCCTATCCCCGCGCGGACCAGGTCTCGGACCAGTTCGTGAGCTCGGAGATCGAGGAGACGTCGGTCACCAGTATCCTCCTGCCCAGCATCTTCCTGGGTGTCACCGCCTTCCTGCTGCACCTGGTGCTGTCCCGCCTCGTCGCCACGGAGCGGGAACAGATCGCCGTGCTCAAGGCCTTCGGGTACGGCAACGCCGCCATCGCCGGCCACTACCTCGGGTTCGCGCTGGTGCCGGTCGGGATCGGCACGCTGCTCGGCAGCGGGTTCGGGATGTACCTGGCCTCCGCCTTGGCCGGGGTCTACGCCCGGTTCTACCAGTTTCCGGATGTCTCCTACCATCCGGACCCCGGGATCATCCTCGCCGCGGTCCTCGTGAGCGGTGGTGCCGCCGTGGTCGGGGCGTTGGGGGCCGTCGCCCGGGCGCTCAGGCTTCCCCCGGCGGAGGCGATGCGGCCGGAGAGCCCCGCCTCCTTCCGTCCCGGCCTGCTCGACCGGGTGGGGCTCCCGGGGCGGGTGCCGCTCGCGGCCCGGGCCATCGTCCGCAGCATCCAGCGGCGGCCGGCGCGGGCGGCGCTGTCGGCCGGCGGGCTGGCGCTCGCCGTCGCGCTCACGGTGTCGGGGCGGTTCATGTTCGACGCGATCGACTTCCTCAAGCGGCTGGAGTTCTACGCCGTCTGGCGTCAGGATGCAGCCGTGGGGTTCGAGCGGCAGCGCTCGGCCGATGTGCGCTGGGAACTCCTGGCCCTGCCGGGCGTCTCGCGGGTGGAACTGCTGCGGGACGTGCCGGTGCGGCTCCGGCACGGAACCGCCAGCCAGCGCACTGCCATCCAGGGAATCGAAGCCGAGCCCGAGCTCCGCCGGATTGTGGACCAGTACGGCGCGGTCCTGGCGCCGCCGCGGGGTGGCCTTCTCCTGAGCCGGGCGCTGGCCGCGCGGCTCGGGGTGGTTCCGGGAGACCGCCTGACGGTGGAGGTCCTGGTCGGGCGCCAGCCGACGCTGACTGTGCCGGTCGCCGGCACGGTGGACGAGCTGATCGGCCTGTCGAGTTACATGGAATTCGGAGCCCTGCATCGGCTGCTCCGGGAATCGCCGACCGCCACCGGCGCGCTCCTGGCGGTGGATCCGTCCCAGCGCTCCCGGCTCAACGCCGAGTTCAAGCGGCTTCCCGGGGTCGGCACGGTGACCTGGCTCGACGCGCTGCTTCAGGGTTTCGAGCAGACCATCGCGGAGAGTTTCCGGATTTCCATCGTGAGCATCGTGCTGTTCGCGGTGATCATCGCGAGCGGTGTGGTCTACAATGCGGCGCGTGTGTCGCTGGCGGAGCGGGGGCGGGAGCTCGCCAGTCTCCGGGTGCTGGGGTTCACCCGGGGCGAAGTGGCGGCGATGCTGCTGGGGGAACAGGCACTCCTGACCCTGGTGGCGATCCCGGTGGGGCTGGTCCTCGGCCGTACCCTCTGCTGGCTGGTGGTGACCCGTTTCACATCGGACATCTTCCGGATTCCGCTGATCGTCAGCGACTTCACCCAGCTCTTTGCGGTGGGAGTGGTGCTGGCCGCGGCCGTGCTGTCCGCCCTGGTGGTGTGGCGCCGAATCCGGCGGCTGGATCTGGTTGGGGTCCTCAAGACCCGGGAGTAGAGTCCATGAAAGGCAAGCGGCTCAGATGGCGGGTGCTGGTCAGCGCGGCGCTGGTGGCGCTGATCGGGGTCTGGCGACTCTGGCCCTCCGCAACGGTGGTCGAGGTCGTTACCGTCGCGGTCGGTCCCCTTCGGGAAACGGTAGACCAGGACGGCGAGACCCGGGTCCGGGACCGCTACGTGGTCGGCGCGCCGGTTACCGGGCGTCTGAGCCGGCTCGGTTTGAAGGCGGGAGACTCGGTCCGCCAGGGGGCGGTGGTCGGCTGGGTCGATCCCGCACCGATGGATGTGCGGACCCGACGCGAAGCCGAGGCGGCGGTGGAAAGCGCGGTCGACGCGCACCGTACCGCCTCCGCGGCGGTTCCTGCCGCCCGGGCGGCGCTGGACCAGGCTCTCCGGACACAGGCCCGGGCCGAGAGCCTCGCGGTCCAGGGTCACGTAGCGCCGGCGGCGCGAGAGGAGGCCGAGCTGACGGTCACGGCCCGGCGGCGCGAACTCGAGGCGGCGGAGGCCCGGGAGGCGGCGCAGGCCCACGAGGTCGAACGGGCGCGCGCGGCGTTATTCGCGGCCTCGGCGCGGCCGGATCCCCGGTCGAGTGGGACTCCCATTCGGACCCCGGTGGGCGGCCGGGTGCTCCGGATCCTCGAGGAGAGCGAGCGGGTCGTGATCGCCGGCACCCCGGTGCTCGAGGTGGGCGACCCCGGCCGGCTCGAGGTCATCACCGATCTGCTTTCGACCGACGCGGTCAAGGTCCGGCCGGGCGATACCATGCTGGTGGAGGAGTGGGGCGGGGGTGAGACCCTGATCGCCCGGGTGCGCGTGGTTGAACCCTCGGGTTTCACCAAGGTCTCCGCCCTTGGGGTCGAGGAGCAGCGGGTCAACGTCGTCGCCGATCTGGTCTCTCCGCCAGGGGCGCTGGGCGATCGGTACCGCGTCGAGGCCCGGGTCGTGCTCTGGGGCAGCGCCCGAGTGCTCCGGGTTCCGCACAGCGCCCTGGTGCGCCTGGGCGACGGCTGGTCGGTCTACCTGGTGCGCGGGGGGCGCGTGGTTCGCCGGCCGGTGACACTGGCCCATCGCGGTGCCTTCGAAGTGGAGGTCACCGAGGGACTCGTGGCCGGCGACCGGGTGCTCCGCTACCCCAGCGACCTGGTACGGGAGGGCGATCGGGTCCGGCCGCGCGAAGGCCGCTGAAGGCCACCCCGGTATAGCGCACCCCTAGACCCGGTCGCGGGTCCCGGCCCAGATTCCCCCGATGCTGGTCGACGTCCACGCCCACTTCTATCATGAACGCGGCCCCCGCGGGGACTGGCGGGAGCTCAACGCCGCCCGCCTCCGGGCCGGCGAGCGCATCGGTATCTCCTGGCACGTCAGCTCCATCCTCGGCACCTGGGGACGGACCTCGCCGACCTATTTCCCCTCGGCCCCCGACGTCACCTACGGCAACGAGGCCCAGCGGGCCCTCCAGCGGGAGCATCCCGACCGGATTCGCTGCTACGTGACCGTGAATCCCAACTACACCGGTCACGCCGTGGAGGAAATCCACCGGGGCGCGGCGGCCGGGATGATCGGTCTCAAGCTGGCGGCGAGTCGGCGCTCCGACGACCCCCTGCTGGACCCGGTCATCGTGGCTGCCGCGGCGCACGGTTTCCCGGTATTGCACCATGTCTGGCAGCACCGCCGCCGGGATTGGCCGGGACAGGAGGCGTCCGACGGCGTGGAGCTGTGCCGCCTCGCGGCCCGACACCCGCGGGTCACCTTCATCCTGGCCCATATCGGTGGCGGGGGCGACTGGCTCCAAACCCTTCGGGTGCTGCGCGATCATCCCAACGTGATGGTGGATCTGTCAGGCAGCGGGGTCGACGGCGGAATGCTGGAAGGCTGCCTCGAGGCGGTGGGGGCCGAGCGCCTGCTCTGGGGCGCCGATGCCACGCTCTGCACCGGCTGGGCCAAGCTGCGGTATCTCGAGCGGCTGCTGCCCGCGGCAGGCGTCGACCAGATCCGCTGGAAGAACGCGGCCCGCATCTTCCCGCCGGGGGCGTTCGCATGATCGATGTGAACGTCTTCCTCGGTTCCTATCCCTGGCGGCGGGTGCCGGGGACCTCTCCCGAAGCGGTCCTCGCCACCATGGAGCACCTGGGCGTGCTCGAGGCCTGGGTTACTCATCTGCCCAGCCTCTTCTGGAAGGACCCCGGCGAGGGGAACGACTGGCTCTACCAGACCGCCGAGAAATTCCCCCCCTTTCGGCCGGTGCCGGTGGTCCATCCGGGCCTGCCAGGGTGGGAACGGGACCTCGCCTTGGCGCTGGAGCGGAATGCCCCGGTGGTCCGCTGCGACCCCGGCCACCTCGGCCTGCCACCGGCCGGCGCCGACATACTCGACCTGATCGCCGCGGCCGGCGATGCCGGGATCGCGGTGCAGGCGGCGGTGCGACTGGAAGACGGGCGCGGTCGTCATCCGCTCGACCTGGCACCGGAGCTCACCCCCGCCTCGGTGCGCACCTGGGTCCGTTCCCACCCCCGGTCCAGGTTTCTCATTACCCACGCCGACCGGGACTTCATCGAGCAGGTGCACTTCGGCGCGACCCCGGAGGAAGCCGCCCGGATCTGGTGGGACATCTCCTGGGTCTGGGGACCGCCGGAGGAGCATCTGGCGCTCCTGCTTGCCACGATCGGCGGGCTTCGCTTCCTTTTCGGGAGCGGTCAGCCCCTCCGACTGGCGGAAACCCCGCTCGCCCGGGTGGATCTGCTGGATCTGTCCGCGACCGACCGGCGCGCGATTCTGACCGACAACGCCAGCACCCTCGCATCCAGGACACCGGCGGCACCATGACGGATCGGCCTCGCCGACACCCACGCCTCTCCTTCAGTGGCCGACCGGCTCCGCGACTGGAGACCGCGGCCAGGAGCTATGAGGTGGTCGACCTCTCGCCGGAGGGCATCCGGTTCCGGAGTTCGAGCGCGGTGGAAGTCACCATCGGCGACCTGCTGCGTGGGACGCTGCTCTTTCCGGCCAACCGTACGGTGGAAGTCGCCGGCCGGGTGCTCCGGGTCTCCGGCGCCGAGGCGGCGGTGCGGCTCGAGGAGGGGATGGTCCACTTGGCGGGGCCGGTGCCGATGGGGGCCGCCTTGCCTCCCCGCACCGGTCTACTCTGGTAGGCGGGCGATGAGCTGGGTTCACAACCGGGAGTACTACCGGATCACCTACCCCACCACCCTGCGCCCCAAGCTGCTGGTACAGGGGCACACCTTCGAGGTGGTGGATCTCTGTGAACGCGGGATCCGTTTCCGGCTGGGCGACGCCGTGCCGCCCGACGTCGGGTACGAGGTGGCGGGCACGGTGCGGTTCCGCCGGGGGGAGACGGTGGAGGTGCGCGGGACGATCCTCCGGCTCAACGATGGCGAAGTCGCGGCGCGGCTCGATGCCGGCATCCCCCTTCGGGCGATCATGGAAGAGCAGCGTTTCCTGCTCGACCGCCGCCGCCACACCGGAGGCTGAGGTGCCCGCGACCGTCGCGGTCGCGGTCGTTGGGCTGGGTGCCGCCGGCAGCGCCATCCTCGAGGCCCTGGCTCGCCGGGGCGTGCCGGTCGCCGGCCTCGACCGTTTTCATCCCCCGCACATCTTCGGCTCCACCCACGGGCGCTCCCGGGTCATCCGGGAGGCCTACTATGAATCCCCGGTCTACGTGCCGCTGGTACAGCGGGCCTATCGGGAATGGGCCCGGCTCGAGCGGGAGAGCGGCCGGCGTCTCTTTACCCGGACGGGCGGGATCATGATCGGCCCGCCCGGGGGCGAGCTGGTCGCGGGAGCACGGGCCAGCGCCGAGGAGCACGGACTCCCGCACGAGCTGCTGGACGCCAGCGCGATCCGGCGGCGATTCCCGGTCTTCGCGGTCGGCGACGGCGACATGGGAGTGGTCGAACCTCGCGCCGGCTTCCTCGACCCGGAACAATGCGTCTCGGCCTGCCTCGAGTTGGCGAGACGGGCGGGAGCGGCGCTGCGATCGGGAGTCGCGGTCACCGGCTGGCGACGGAGCGGCGACGGCATCCGACTCGACACGACGGAAGGGGCACTCGAGTGCGAGCGGGCGGTGTTCGCCGCCGGGCCCTGGCTCCCGGATCTCCTGGGGTCGGAGCCGTGGCCGCTCACCATCGAGCGGCAGGTGATGTACTGGTTTGCCCCGCGGGCCAATGCCGAGCGATTCCGGGCCGACCGCTGCCCGGTGTTTATCTGGGAGCACCAGCCGGGACGGATGTTCTACGGGATTCCGGATCACGGTCACGGCTTCAAGACCGCGCTGCATCACGAAGGCCGGACGGTGGCCCCGGAAACCGTGGATCGCGAGGTCTCCGATGGCGAAGTCGGGGCCATCCGCGACCTTCTCGCCAACGCCATCCCCGATGCGGCCGGAGACCTGGTGGAGAGCGCGGTCTGCCTCTACACCAACACGCCGGACCACCACTTCCTGCTGGGCCCGCACCCGGCGGAACCCCGGATCTACCTGGCGAGCCCCTGCTCGGGGCACGGATTCAAGTTTGCGAGCGCGGTGGGTGAGGTGGTGGCGGCGGGGCTGGCGGGCGAGGACCCCGGGTTCGATCTGGCGGCCTTTGCACCCGCGCGGTTCCGGGCCATTCGTTAGGCGCGGAGGGAGTCGAGCGCCCCGAGCCGGTAGGCCCGCAGCCGGTGGCCGGCGGCTTCCTCCTGTCCTACTGCCAGCGGAAGATCTTGAGCGCCACGGCAAACCCCACGATCAGCCACAGCGTCAACACCACCAGCTGACCCCCGATCGCGGCGAGGGAGGCGCCCTCCAGCATGACGGCCCGGAGGCCGTCGACCAGCGCCGTGAGCGGCAGGGCATGGATAACGGGCTGCACCGAGTCGGGGAACCGGCTCGACGAGAAGAAGACCCCGGAGAGCACCCACATCGGCATCATGATCAGGTTCATGAGCCCCGAGGCTCCTTCCATGGTGCGGGGGCGGGCCGCCACCATCAGACCGATCCCGCCGAAGGCGAGCGCGCCGAGCGCGCAGAGGGCCGCCAGCGAAAGGAGGGAGCCGCGTACGGGCACCTGGAAGGCGATCGCCCCGAAGCCGAGGATGACGCTCACCTCGATGCAGAGCATGACCAGCTGGGCGCAGAGGAACGAGGCGAGATAATCCGACCGCGCCATCGGCGTGGCGGCGAGGCGCTTGAGCAGCTTCTTCTTCCGCGCATCCACGATCGCGAAGCCGCTGCCCCAGATCCCGCTGCCCATGAGGTTCATGCCCAGCAGGCCGGGGAGAAGGAAGTCGATGTAGCGCGAGCCGCGTTCCCGCACGATCTCGTCGCCCGAAAGGAGCACCGGGACCCGGCCCGCCGCCCGCTGCAGGGCATCGTCGACCCGGAGCCGGGCGATCGTGGCCTCCGGCCGGGTGTCGTCGAACCGATAGCGCAGTGCGTCGGGTCCGGGCAGCACCAGCAGCGAGATCCTCCCGTGGCGGAGGGCCGCGTCCGCCTCGGCCGAATCGGCGAACCGACGCAGCACCAGGGTCGAGTCCTCCCCGATCGCCGACACCAGCCCCGCTCGGGCGGTGTCCCAGGCGGCCCACCCCACCATGACCCGCTCCGGCGGCCGGCTCCGGAAGGCGATCCCCAGCCCGGTCGCGAGCAGGATCGGGAAGATGTAGACCCAGAACACCGCCTCCGGCTCGCGGAAGAACTCCCGGAACCGGGTCAGGATCAGGGCCCGAAGGCCGGGCCGGAAGGCGCGATCAGCCATCGCGGAGGTGCCGGCCGGTGAGTTCCACGAAGACGTCCTCCAGGGTCGGGGCATGGGTCCGAAGCTCGCCGATCGGGATACCACTCCGGGTCAGGCGGTCGAGCAGCGCCGGGAGCACCGTGTGGAGCTGGGCTACCCGGAGACTCACCACCACCCCTTCCACCCGCGCGTCCAGGAGACCGGCCATTCCCGCAAGCGCCGCCGCGGCGGCCGCGGCCAGCGCCGGGGTCTCGACCGTTACCTCGATGACCTGGTCCGCCCCCAACCGGGAGATCAGCTCCCGCGGAGTTCCCAGTGCGATGATCCGGCCGTGGTCCACGATCGCCACCCGGTCGCAGAGCCGCTCGGCCTCTTCCATGTAGTGGGTGGTCAGGACCACCGTCCGCCCGGCCGAGCCGAGTTGGGCCATGAGATCCCAGAGCTGCCGGCGGGACTGGGGATCGAGGCCGGTGGTGGGCTCGTCGAGGAAGAGGAGCTCGGGATCGCCCACCAGGGCCAATGCCAGGGCCAGCCGCTGACGCTGACCGCCGGAGAGCTGGCCCACCTTTCCCCGCCGCTTCTCGGTCAGCTGGACGTCCTCGAGCAGCTGCGCCACGCTCGGTCCGTGGCCGTAGAAGGCGCGGAACAGGGTGAGGGTCTCCTCTACCCGCAGCTTCTCGGAGAACTGGGTCTCCTGCAGCGAGACGCCGATCCGCCGGCGGAGATAGTCCCGGTCGGTTCGCCACTCGCGACCGAGCACCCGGACCATGCCGGCATCCGGCGGCGTGAGCCCTTCACAGATCTCGATTGTAGTGGTCTTGCCGGCCCCGTTGGGGCCGAGCAGGCCGAAGCACTCCCCGGCGGCGACCTCGAGGTCGAGTCCGTCCACCGCGGTGACATCCTTGTAGCGCTTGCGGAGGCCGGTGAGCTGCAGGGCGGGGGGCGCTGTCATGGCCGTGCGCCGTTGCGGCCCTGACAGGCGCGCCAGAAGGCGACCAGGGCCCTGGTCGATTCGAACACCCGCACCTCGGGATCGACCAGCGCCAGCTCCCGCGGCTCGAGCTTGAGGTCGAGATGGGGCCGGCCGTCGCGGAGATGCAGCGCCCGGGGCGGGGCGCCAACCCGCAGGCGCAACTCCTCCAGCTCGCCGATATCGTTGCGGCTCGACAGGACGTGGGAGTAGCCGGGGACCATCAGGTTTTCGCGATCCATCAGGAGCATCGGCGCGGCCACCGCGGTCGGTGAGAGGCGGAAGGACCAGCGTAAACTAACGCCCGAGGGCCGAAACCTTTACTATTTATCCGAGACCGCCCGTCCCCCGCTCCGGAGTGTCCGTGTCCGATACCGCCGCATCGGCTCAGCTCGAGGCCATCCCCGTCCTGCAGATGCCGGGGGAGCAGGTCGTCGCCCGCTGGGACGGCGTCGAGGTCCTGGAGATCCGCCGGGATTCGAGCGAGGCGCTGCGAGCCACCGCGGAACGGGTGGCGGTCCGGGCGCTGCGGGACACCCCTTTCCACCACCCGGCGTACACCGCCGCCGACCCCGACTCCGACCTCCGGGTCTACCTCGCCCGGTACGCCGGTACGGCGGTGGGACTCGCCGTGCTGCGGCCTCGGCCCCGCTGGGCCTGGTGGTCGTGGGACGACTACGACGCCGAACGCCGCCCCGCCACCGGGGTGGCGCCGATGACCTCGTGGACGGTGGAGATCATCTGGACCCACGCGGCCAACCAGCAGCGCGGGCTGGCCAAGCGGCTCCTGGATGTCGCGGCCCAGCGGGTGGAACAACCGATCGAGTCCTTCGGCTGGCGCCGGCCCTTCACCCCGTCGGGAGAATCCTTCGTTCGCCGGGCCTGCCCCGAAGGCTTCTGGGTGCCGGACTAGCCCCGCTAGCCCCGAAACGACGCCTTCAGGGCGGCGTGGTGCTTCCGCATCAACCGCCGGACCTCCGCCAGCGTCGCCGGTGTCGCTCCCCGCCTCACATTCTCCGCCGCGACCTCGAACAAGAGCCGCCACTGGGCGAACAGCGTCCGGTAGGCCGAGCCCAGCCGGTTCGTCGGGTCGTAAATGCTGGTCGCTTCGGCGGTGGCTCCGTTGAGCTCCACCACCCGGAATCCCCGTCCTCGTCGGAACTCTTCGACATCCTCGGTGCGGAGGTCGTAGCGCCCGAAGTAGAAGCCCTCGTAGGTGCGGCTCAGGCGGTCGACCGCCTCCTCCAGCTCCGGGGTGCGGACCCACTCGCCATCGAGGAAAAGCGCGCCTCGCGCATGGGTTCCCACTTCCACCAGGGTGAACGTGGCGCCCCGGGGGATCACGTCCGACAGGTGCGCCGCGTGCCGGTGGAAATGGTGGGGCGCCATGCAGACCGCGCGGTCGTCCCGGAGAATCAGCTCCTCCAGCGTCTGCACCCCGTCGCCGGTGAGGGTGAGGAGCCGCTTGTCGGTGATCGAGAAGATCCGTCCCCGGGCCTCGCCCGGCCGGCGGATGTAGAACACGCCGAACTCCCGCCCCGGGGCAAACCGCTGGACCAGCAGGTCACCGTGCGCTGCCTCCAGATACGCCAGCGCTTCCGCTTCGGAGCCGACGATCGCCACCCCGGTCCCGCGCTCCCCGATGTCCGGTTTGAGCACCACCGGGTACCCCGATCCCCACGCCTCCAGCCGGGCTCGCACCCGGGCCATCTTCTCGGCGCCACTGAGATGGGCCGGCAGCAGCTCCCAGGGACACACCACGTCCCCCGCGCCGGCCAGGCCCCGGAGAATCTCGGCCTTCGATTCGCCCACGAATCCGCCCCCGGGAATCGCCGGGTTGGCGGCGGTGAAGAGCGTGAGGCTCCGATGCTTGAGCGCCAGCCAGAGGACGTACAGCACCACCGGCGGATAGAAAGCCCAGCGGGGCCAGAACTCCCAATGGGTGATGCGCCGCCAGCGGGACAGCAGCATCCGCCGTCCGCGCCAGGTGCAGAGCGGCAATACCAGCTTCAGCGTGACGAACAGCGCCAGACCGGTCACGAGCAGGTACAACGCCGCCCGGCGCTGAAACACCGTCAGGAATTCCTGCACCGCTTCGCCGAACGCCGCCGAGAGCCCCACCAGCACCGGAGTCCAGATGGCGCAGGCGAGGAAGAAGAAGAGGCTGAACCGTGCCAGGCTGGTCCGGAGCATCCCGGCGGCGAAATAGCTCGGAAGTCGGGTTCCGGGGAGGAAGCGGGTGACGAACACCAGCCGGGCGCCCCGCCGCTCCACCCATTGACTCGCGACGTCGACAGCCTCGGCGCTCAGGAACCAGCGGAGCGGCGCCCGGCCCAGCACCGCTCGCCCCAGGGTTCGGCCCGCCAGGAAGACCAGCAGGTCGCCCACGAAGATGCCCACAAAGCAGGCCAGCACTCCCGGGGCGAACCCGATCGACCCCCGCGCGATCATCAGTCCCGTGGTGATGCAGGTCAGATCCTCGCTCACCAGCGTGGCACCGGCGATCAGGAGCAGCACCACCACCAGCGCGAAGCCGTTCACCCTCGGCAGGTCGTGAGGGTCGAAGGGGCGTGCCGCCGCCGCGACCCGGTCGGCCGCGGCCCCGGCGCGGAGCACCGCCTCACCCCGCTCCACCCTCGCCACGAAGGCGCCGACCGCGTCCGCCATCTGTTCCGGTCGGGTGAAGGCCGCGAAGTGGTCCCCCTGGTCCATGTACAGCTCGGCCTGGGGCACGATGCGGGCGTGCTCCCGCGCCAGGGCGGGATTCACCAGCACGTCGTGTTCGCCCTGGAGAATCAGCATCGGCCCGGCGTAACGCTCCAGGATCGACCGGAGCGGACGCTGATCGGTGTCGTAGAAGTTGCGGGCATATGCGACGGAGAGCATCGCGTCGTCCAGCCAGCCGAAGTGGGGCGTCGCTTCGCGCAGGAGCCAGAGGCCCGCCAGCTGCAGACCGTGGATCGCGTGGTTGAGGTGATAGTCGCCCAGCAGCTCGTACTCCTGCGCCCCGATCGCCGCGAGCATGGTGATCGAAACCACCCGCTGCGGGGCGATGTCGGCCAGTTGCAGGACCACGCCGCCACCCATGCTGAAGCCCACCAGGTGCACCCGGGTGAGGTGGAGGCTGTCGAGCAGCTGGAGGAGATAGCGCGCGTGGGCCCGGTTGGAATAGTCGGGCACATCCCAGGTGGAGCCGCCCGCTCCGGGGAGGTCGGGCGCGAGGGCGCGGTATTCACGGCCGAGGATCCGGGAGAGCTCGGTCACCTCGCCGTTGTCGCCCGGGGAGCCGTGGATCAGGACGATGGCCGGAGTCGAGTCGGGAACGGCGGGGCGAAACTGCCGGTAGGCCAGATGAACTGCCGGGCCGAGCTCGTGATCCCCGCGCACCGCGTGGACCACCTGGATCGACTCATCGGGATCGGCGGGGTGCGGCTTGGGCGCCACCCGCCGGACGATGTGGGAGGCCAGCAGGATCCCGAGGTAGGTCCAGGCCAGCCAGTGCCGCCGAACCCGAGAAATCAACGCGCGGCCAGGTCCGGGACTCCCGCGGCACCGTGGCGCCGGGCCAGGATGGTGGAAGGCGCCATCCCGAACTCCTCACCCGGGTCGATCCCGAGGTCCATGAGGCGGACCCGGATCAGGGCGAAGTGATGCACCGTGTGGCTTACCAGGAATTGCAGCTCACGCTTGAGCGTCGAGCGGCTCCAGTCCGGTCCGGCCTGGGGATCGACCATGCTCCGGAGATTGACGATCAGCTCCCGATCGCCGGGCTGGGCCGCCACCTGCTCCAGCGCCACCTGCAGGCGGGCCAGTTCGGCCTGGGCCAGGGGGCGATCATGCTCGACGGCGGAGTCGCGGTGGCGGGCCTCGTAGTCCACCCGAGCGTCCGAGAGCCCCACGACCAGCGAGCGGTAGTGATCGAGGACGTGCCGCAGGTGGGCCCCGATCGGCGACCGGCCCGCCACGCCGCCGCTGGCCACGTAATCGGCGTCGGTGAGGCGGCCGAGCAGGAGGGCGGCCTGTGCCAGCACCACGCGATTGCCTGCCAGGGCCTCGTCAAACCGGGTCATGCACGCTCCGGAAAATGGGACATCCCCTGCGGTGTACTGAACGACCCCGCCGACCACCGCGCCAGCACGGCGGGGAAAAATCGCAGCGATGGGCCGGCAGCGCCAGCGGCGTCGGGGCGAGTGCCGCCGTCCCCCCAATCTGGCAGTTTCACCGCTGAAACCCTCGACGTCCCGGGAGTGGCTCCCGCAAGGGTAAGGGTGCTCCGCGGCGCGCCCCAGCTACCGCCCAGACGGGGATACCCCGGTTATGTTCTCCCCATGGATCCGCTCGATGAATTCGCCCGACGGGTAACCGCCGCGCGCGCCGGCTATCCTCTGCCATTGCAGGCCAACCGGCTGGCTGACGAGTTCGCCTCGGCCGCCCTGGCGGTGCTCTTTCCGCACTTCGCGCCGGCCCGCAACTCCGATCCCGACCAGGTCCGGGCCGAACTGGAGCGTCTGAGCGCCCGGCTGGTGCCGTTTCTCGAATCTCAGGGGACCGCGGCGGGAGCGGCGCAGGGGATCCGCGAGACCTTCCTCCGATCGTTGCCGGCGCTGGAGCAGGAGCTCATGCTCGACGCGGTCGCCATCTGCGAGGCCGATCCCGCCGCCCGGTCGGTCGAGGAAGTGGTACTGGCTTACCCCGGTTTCCTGGCCGTCTCCTGCTACCGGGTGGCACGGGCGCTGGCGTGCGGTGGGGTTGGCCTGCTCCCGCGTCTCATCACCGAGTATGCCCACCGGCTGACCGGGATCGATATTCACCCCGGAGCCCGGCTGGGGCGTTCGCTGGCGATCGACCACGGCACCGGAATCGTCATCGGAGAAACTGCGATCATCGGTGACCGGGTCCGGCTCTATCAGGGCGTGACCCTCGGCGCCCTCAGTGTCCGCAAGGAGCTGGCCCGCCAGAAGCGCCACCCGACCATCGAGGACGATGTCGTGATCTATGCCAACGCTACGATCCTGGGGGGTGACACCGTGATCGGAGCCGGCAGCGTCATCGGCGGCAACGTCTGGCTGACGCATAGTGTGCCGCCGGGGTCGGTAGTGACCCATGGCGCCACGATCGAGCGGCCGCGGCAATCCGATGAGGCATTGCTGGAGTTCAATATTTAGGTGGAACCGAGCGTCGAGAGAACCTCGACTCTCGATTCCCGACTTCCCACAACCCCTCGCTCCCGATACCCATGAAGGCATCCTCCATACTCGACACCATCGGCAACACGCCGCACGTACGGATCAACCGGCTGTTCGACAAGAAGGTGGAGGTGTGGCTCAAGCTGGAGCGGGCTAATCCCGGCGGCAGCATCAAGGACCGGATCGGCCTCGCGATGATCGTCGACGCCGAGCAGCGGGGCCTGCTCCAGCGGAGCAGCGTGATCATCGAGCCGACCTCCGGCAACACCGGGATCGGGCTGGCGATGGCCGCGGCGGTGAAGGGCTACAAGCTGATTCTGGTGATGCCCGAATCGATGACGGTCGAGCGCCGGCGGATAATGGCCGCCTACGGGGCGCAGCTCGACCTGACCCCCCGCGAGAAGGGCATGAAGGGGGCGATCGAGCGGGCCCGTGAACTGGTGGCCGCGACCCCCGGCGCCTGGATGCCGCATCAGTTCGAGAACCCGGCCAATATCGAGATCCACAAGACTACCACCGCCCGCGAGATCCTGGCCGACTTTCCCGAGGGGATCGACTACCTCATTACCGGGGTCGGCACCGGCGGTCACCTGACCGGGGTGAGCGAGGCGCTCAAGCAGAGCTTCCCCAGGCTCAAGACCTTCGCGGTCGAGCCGGCCAAGTCCCCGGTGCTCTCCGGCGGCGCGCCCAACCCCCACCGGATCCAGGGCATCGGTGCCGGCTTCATCCCCGCCAATCTTCACACCCAGACACTCGACGGCGTGATCCAGGTGACGGAGGAAGACGCCTTTGCCTACGCCGTTCGTGCGGCGCGGGAGGAGGCGATCTTCGTCGGCCCGTCGAGCGGCGCCACCCTGGCCGCCATCGCCCAGAAGATCCCCGACATGGCGGTGGGCAGCCGGGTGCTGGCGTTCTGCTACGATACCGGCGAACGGTACCTGTCGATCGAGGGGCTGTTCTAGAGCGGCGGGGCTCGTGCCACGAGTGACGGGAAGCGGCAGGCGATAAGCCGTAAGCCGTAGGCTGTCGGCTGTGGGCTATGAGTAACCCTCCGTGCCGGGGGGCAAGGAGGGTTGCTTATGGCCTACAGCGTACAGCCTACGGCTTATGGCCTACGGCCTATGGCTTACGGCCTACAGTCTACGGCTTACGGCTCACAGCCCCAGCCTTCCCCAACTCGGCCGCGACCCGCAGGGCTTCCTCGTCGTGCATCAGTCCCCACGCTCCCTCCTCCATTACACCGAACTTCGCCCCCACGACTCCCCGGCTCAGCGCGTCCCGGATGAACCGCTGCACCGCCGGTTCGGTCCCCGCCGGCATCACCGCCCGTACCCCATTCTGCTCCAGGAGGCGGGCCGCGATCGCTGGATCGGATTCGTAGTCCGGCGCCAGGTTGGCCATGGTATCGGCCGAGGCCTGCACCCAGTCGAGCATCGCCAGGTTGAGGCTGTCCCAGCGGGGGCCCGCTGCCATCGCCGCCATCGTGACCTGGGCCGGCGTGCTGTCTTCCGGCAGCACCAGGTCGGGCATGATCCCCCCTTCGTGCGGTGCCCCCGGATCGATCGTGGCGTTGGCCGGCTGGGGGCCGCGGTCGATCCGCCGCCCGCTCGGGGTATACCATCGCGCGATGGTGAGCTTCACCGCCCATCCTTCCGGCAGACTGGCGATGTGCTGCACCGAGCCCTTGCCGTACGACTGCCGGCCCGTAATCAACGCCCGTTTCGCTTCCTGCATCGCGCCCGCGAACACCTCGGCCGCGGAAGCCGACCGTTCGTTGACCAGGATGGCCACCGGCAGTGTGGGATAGCGGGGCGGCAGCCGGCTCTTAGGGAGCTCGTTGATTCCGGTGCCCGGTCGCCCACGCACATCCACCAGCGGCGTTCCCGGCGGCACGAACAGTTGGGCCAGTGCCAGCGCTTCCTCCAGTACCCCGCCCGGATTCTCCCGCAGGTCCATCACCACGCCCTTGGCCCCGCTCTGCACCATCCAGTCGAGCGCCTCCACCGCCTCCCGGGTCGTCTCCGGTCCGAACTGCGCCACCCGGAGGAGCCCGATTCCGCTCGGCAGCATCGCGCCGGCGGGAACGCTCGGGATCTGCACCGGGGCCCGGATCAGGACCGCTTGGACCGGCTCCCCGGCGAGGCCCCGGCGGAGACCCAGACCCACCGGCGTCCCTTCCGGGCCCCGAATGAGCGCCACCACGCTATCCGGGGCCATCCCGACCACCGACCTTCCCCCCACCGACACGATCCGGTCGAAGGGACGGAGCCTGGCCCGGGCCGAAGGACTGCCCGGCTGCACCGTGGCGATGAGCGTCGTATCGCGCCGCACCGCCAGGCTGGCGCCGATGCCGCCGAAGGATGCGCCGGCTTCGACCTCGAACTCCCGGCGGCCCTCGGGGGAGAGCAGGATCGTGTGGCGGTCCAGCAGCGCCATGAGCATCGTACCCGCGCTCTTGAAGCGGGCCAGGCTGTCGCGGCTGATGGGATTGACGTAGGACGACGCCAGCGTATCCCGGAGCGCCGCCAGGACCTTCGGCGGAACCCGGTCGGCGGTCGACTGGGCGGCGAGTGGCGCAGCGGCCAGGAGAGCCAGGACTCCAGGAGCGATCCGCAACGCGCGCCTCCAGGCGGAAGAGTTCACCCGGAGGAATCTAGTGAGACGCCAGGGGCGAGGCGCGATGACCGCCTCGCCCCTGGGGCTCAACTCATCCCGCCGGCCGTCTGGCCCGCTCGACGCTCCGGCGGTAGCGACCCGGTGGCACCCCCGTGATCCGCTTGAAGAACCGGGTCAGGTGGCTCTGGTCGGAGAACCCGGTCAGCTCGGCCACTTTCGAGATCGGGACCCCGGCCCGCAGCAGCCCGACGGCACGGTCGATCCGGATCTGCTCCAGGAACGCATAGGGCGGAAGCCCGGTCGACGCCCGGAACAGCCGGATCAGCTGGAAGATGCTGAGTCCCACCTGCCGGGCCAGCGGCTCGAGCCGGATCAGGGATCCGTAATGCTCTTCGAAGTGGAGCCGCACGTGGCGCACCGCCTCGTGTTCCCGCTGCCACGCCGCGCCGCCATCGGCGATGCCATACCGGTCGACCAGCGCGCCCAGCGCGCTCCGGAGCTCGGCCTCCCGGAGGGAGCTCCACCCTTCCTCCTCCAGCTGACGATGAATCCCGCCCAGCCGGGCCGAGAGGGCCTCGTCCGGGATCACCGGTTCCGCGAACCGGGGGGTCGCACCCAGTCGCTCGGGCGAGACCAGAAAGGACCGATAGGTCGTTCTCTCCGCATCGATCGGAGTGCCACAGTGGATCTCGCCCGGCGCGAAGACCACGATGGATCCCGCGACCGCCCGGTACTCCCGGCCCCGGCAGCGGACCAGCCGCTGCCCCGACTCGATCATGCCGATCTCGTAGTCGGAATGGGCGTGGCCCTGGCTGGCATGGGTGACGAATCGGGCCCGGATCAGATCGACCCCGCCCAGGGCGGCGTGGCGGTCGAAGGAGATGAAATCGAGATCGGACGACGGGGCGGGCTCGGAGGCGAGGGGTGTTGGAATCATGTCGCATCTACGGTGAGCACCGGGGCCCGAGTTTCTCTCGCGCGCGAAACGCGCCCCGAGCAGGCGCCGTACAGCGCCGCACTGTCCCGTCCCGCACTCGCCGCTCGCAGGATCGTCCAAGTCGGAGCCCCATCGTGTTCGAGTCACCGGTCGTCCGCGCCGCCACCGCGCCACTCATCGCCTTCGCGCTGCTCCTGCCACCGACCGTCCTCGATCGCGCGAGCCGATCGCCCACCGGACCCGGCGATTTCACGATCGAGCGCCTGGCCGACGGTGTCTATGCCGCCATTCGGCACGAGCCGCCCAGTCTCTATTTCGAGTCGAACAGTCTCTTCATCGTGAGCGACAGCGGCGTGGTCGTGGTCGACGCCCAGTTCTCCCTGGCCTCGACCCGCGCCGTGCTCGCTGCCCTCCGGCACGTGACCGACCAGCCGGTGCGCTACGTGGTCAACACCCACGGACATGACGATCACATCACCGGCAACCAGGTCTACCGCGACAGCTTCCCCGGCCTCGAGTTCATCGCCCACCGCACCACGCGTGACGCGATGTTGTCCGACGGTCCGGCCAGGCGGAAGGAGTTCCTGGCGTCGCTCCCGTCCACCATCGGGTTCTTCCACCATTTGCTGAGCTCCGCCAAGGCCCCGGATGGGGCTCCGCTGTCTGACGAAGAGCGGGCCGGCTTCACCAGCGATTCGAGCATCGGTGCCCGATTCCTGTCCGAAGCGGATCGGCTGGAGCTGGTGCCCGCCACCCGGGTGGTCGATGACCGCCTCACGCTCCGCCTTGCGGGCCGAACGATCGAATTGCTGCATCTGGGCCGGGGCCACGCGGCCGGCGACCTCGTGGTCTGGCTGCCCGCCGAGCGGATCGTTGCCGCGGGCGACCTGGTGGTTGCACCGGTGCCGCTGATCGGCTCCACCTCGCATCCCGCGGAGTTCCTAATCGCGCTCGACCGGCTCCGCGGTCTCAAGCCGGCGCTCATCGTGCCCGGCCACGGCCCGGTCCTCCGCGACCTCGGCCACGTGAGCCGGGTGATGACCCTGCTGGCCTCGATCCGGGATCAGGCCGAAGCCGCGGCCTGGCGGGGCGATTCCCTCGCCGGGCTCAAGCACGAGGTGGATCTCGCCCGCTACCGCGAGCTCTTTGCCGGCGGGTCGCGGTTGCAGCGATTCGCGTTTGACAATTATGTCGCCGATCCAGCTGTGACCGCTGCCTTTGCCGACGCGACCCCGGTAGTGCGGTCCGGTGGGCCGCTCCTCGCCACCAACCGCGCGGCCCCGCGCTCCCGGACGCCCCTGGCCCGCGGGCGCTTCGCCATCACCGGCGTCACGCTCATCCCAATGACCGGTCCAGGGGTGATGGAGCAGGCGACCGTCCTGATCCAGGACGGGCGCATCGCCGCCGCGGGACCCGGCGCCGGGATCACGGTGCCCCCCGGCACCCGGATCATCGACGGACGGGGCAAGTTCCTCATTCCCGGTCTGGCCGACATGCACGCCCATCTCTTCTCCGACTCCGAGGCGCCGGACTCGGTGGGGCGGTACGAGCTGGGGGCCATGATCGCCAACGGCATCACCGCCACCCGTCTCATGATGGGGACGCCGGCTCAGCTCGAGCTGCGGCGCGACGTGATGGCCGGGAAGGTGGCGGGCCCGCAGCTCTGGCTTGCCAGCCCCGAAATCGCCGGCCGCGCCTATGGCGACTTCCACGGTTTCGCCGTCCCCAACGCCGATAGCGCCCGTGCCGCGGTGCGCCGGGCGGTGGCGGCGGGCTGGGATTTCCTCAAGATCACGCTGTTCGTAGGGCGCGAGGCGTACGATGCCCTGACCGAGGAGGCGGGGACGCTGGGCATTCCGGTGGTGGGCCATGTCGACCCCGCGGTCGGGGTCCCCCACGCCCTGGCGCGGGGCCAGCACATCGAGCACCTCGACGACTACCTGGAGCAGCTCCTCAGCGAGAGCGCGCCGATGCGGGCCTCGGTCTCCGACCGTGGCGTCTATCGCGCCGACAATTGGTCGAGCCTCAATTACCTGGATCCGGCCCGAATCGGGCGCATTGCCGGCCTCACTGCCCGCTCCGGGACCTACACCACGCCCACCCTGACGATCTTCCGCAACGCCTTCGGGGTCAGGATCGCCGATAGCGTACTGCGGACCTGGCCCGATTGGCGGATGTACCCCGCCGCCACCCGCGAGGTGTACCGCAAGGCCCTCGAGCAGTATTGGAGTCGGCCCGCGGCCGACTCGCTCAGGCGCCGCTGGGTCATGACCCGCAACCAGCTGGTGCGGGCCATCGCCGACTCCGGCGGGCGGATCATGGCCGGCTCCGACACCCCCGAGTTCCTCCACAGCTACGGCTGGACTCTGCACCGGGAGCTGGAGTCACTGGTGCAGGCAGGCCTGACTCCCTGGGAGGCGCTCCGAGCGGCGACGCGCACCCCCGCGGAGTTCCTGGATGCCGCCGCCGAATGGGGAACCATCGAGCCGGGCCGGCGCGCCGACCTGCTGCTCCTTACCGCCGACCCTCTGGCCGACATCCGCAATACCAGCCGGATCGATGCCGTGGTTCTGGGGGGACGCTGGTTCGGCGCCGCCGAGCGCCAGCGGATGACTCGGGACGCAATGACTCGGCTGGCAGGGAGCCGCCCTTGAGTCCAGCAGCGCTCACGACCGGTGGAAGGAGGCCACTTCACGCGCCCAGACGCGTGCGATGCCGACGCAATCAGTCCAGCGGCCCGCCCACCTTCAGTCGAAAGACCCCGCCATTCCCGACTTGGGCACGGCCATTTTTCGCCTTGTAACCAGCAGGTAAAGCCCTCCTCTGCATCCGCTTACAGCGCCCATCCAGGGGCACTGTGCGAGTTTGGCACATGTTTTGTTTCCTGCCACAGGGTCAAAACACCCCTCGCATTCAGCGCTTTCGGAGATCCAGTCATGGCCAAGGTAATGGTGGTGGATGACTCGTACGCCGAGATCCAGGTGATGGAGTCGCTCCTCAAGGGAGCCGGCTTCCAGGTGGTCACTTTGTCCGATCCGGCGCAGGCCGAGGCCCGGGTGGCGGAGGAGCGACCCGATGTCCTGCTGCTCGATGTGGTCATGCCCAAGCGGAACGGCTACGAAGTCCTGCGGGCCTTGCGGCGCCAGGAGGAGACCAAGTCGGTGCCCGTGGTCATGGTGACCTCCAAGGACCAGGAGAGCGACCGCGCCTGGGGGCTGCGCCAGGGCGCCAGTGACTATGTCACCAAGCCGTTCACCGCCGATACGCTCCTCGGTACGGTCCGGAAAGTCGTGAAGTGACCGACCAGACGCTGCCTCACGCGGAGCCGGTAACGGAGGCAGCGCCGATCGCGCTGGCCCGCGCCTGCGTCTTCGAATGCGGCGGGGCGCTGTTCGGCGTCGCGGTGTCCGAGGTCCGCGAGGTGGCGGAGCTCTCCCAGATCACCTTGTTGCCCCGGCTTCCCTCCCATGTATGGGGGGTGGCGAACCTCCGCGGCGTCATGGTGCCGGTGCTCGATCCGGCCTCGGCGCTCGGCCTGACGGCAGCGGTGCCGCGCACCGCCACCTCCGCCGTGCTCATCAAGGACGGTCGGGAGGAAGTAGGGCTGGCGGTGGACCGGGTTCACGGCCTTATCCCGATGGAAGAGCGGCAGCCGGCCGGTCCGGCGGCCGCGGACCCGGTGGCGCGATTCGCCACCGAGGTGTTTCGCCTGGAAGACCGCTGGGTCATGCTGCTCGATGGACTGGCCCTGGTGGCGGCACTGAGGCCGCCCCGGGTGCGCACGCCGGAGCTGGTCTAGCCGGCGCTACCGTCTGACACCGGACCGGCAGCCCGCCGATCCGCCCCACAGGAGTGCCGCGATGCTCGGGATGCTCAAGAATCTCAAGGTGTGGCAGAAGCTCGCGTTGGTGGCCCTGGTGCTGCTGGCGCCGATCACACTGCTGGTGGTGCAGCTGATCCTCGAGCAGAACAAGGCCATCGCCTTCGCCGAGGACGAGCGCCGCGGCGTGGTGGCGCTGTCCCCCGTTCACCAGCTCCTCGACGCCCTGGTGCTGCACCGTGAAGAAGCGGCCCTGGCGCTCTCGGGCGATGCCGCCGCGGCGGGGCGCCGGCAGCAGGCCGCCGCCGCCACCGATGCGGCCCTCACGCTGGTGCAGGCCATGGACCAGCGGGACGGCGCCTACTTCAAGTCTCGCGAATCGTTCGGCAAGGTGGCCGCGGGATGGCAGGCGGTCCGCGACGCCAGCCCCGGGAGCAGCGCGCCCCAGAGCCTGGCCGCCCACAAGGGTCTCATCGGCCACGACGCCCTCGGCCTGGTGTTCGACGTCGGCAACGGGTCCAAGCTCACCCTGGACCCGGACCTCGACGCCTACTGGGTCATGAACACGCTGATCGAAAAGCTGCCGGCGCTGGTCGAAGATGCCAGCGATCTGCGGGCCCGCGCCATCGGGGCCTTGTCCGGCGGCGTCTCCGCCGAAGCCCGCGCCGGCCTGGTCTTCCAGGTGGCCCGCGTACGCACCGACGTGGAAAAGGAACGACAGGCACTGGCCTTCGCGCTGGCGGCCAACCCGGTGGTGCGCACCCGGCTGGCCGCCCTCGACCAGCAGGCCCAGGAGGCGGCCCTGGCCCTGGCCGACCTGGTGGAACAGCGGATTGTGCAGCCGGCCGCCCCGACGGTGGGGCTCACCGAGTTCGCCGCCGCGACCGCCAGCCTCTCCCCCGGTCTGCTCCAGCTGTATAAGGAAGGCCTGGGCGCCCTCGCCGATCTGATCGACCTCCGCATCGCCGGCTTCCGCCGGAACCAGTGGACCCAGGTGGGCATCGCCCTGTCCGCCTCGCTCCTCGCGGTGCTGCTGCTGGTGCTGGTGAGCCGCCAGCTCACCCGCGCCATTCGCGAGCTCAACGGCGGCGCCTTCCGACTCAAGAACCGCGACTACACCACCCGGGTGAAGGTGCTCACCAACGACGAGCTGGGTCAGCTGGCGGTGGCGTTCAACGAGGCGACCAAGCAGCTCGCCGCGAACGAAGACGAGCGGAACGCCGAGGCCAAACGGAGCCGCGACCTGCAGCACAACGTGACCCGCTTCCTCGACGTGGTGACCGAAATCTCCCAGGGGGACCTGACCAAGCGGGGCGAGGTGACCGCCGATGTGCTCGGCAACGTGGTGGACTCGGTGAACGTGCTGGCGGAGGAGCTGAGCTTCGCGCTCAAGGAAGCCCGCGATACCGCCCACCAGGTGTCCAGCAGCGCCGAAACCATGAGCCGAGCCGCCGAGCAGATGGCCGTCGGCGTCCAGACCCAGGCCCAGTCGGCCGAGTCGGTCAACTCGGCGGTGGACGTCATGCACCACGCGGTGCGCCGGGTCGCCGACGACGCCGCCCTTTCCGCCGAAGCCGCCCGGCGCGCCGCCGAAGCGGCCCGCGGCGGCGACGAGGCGGTGCGCGCCGCCATGGCCAGCATGCAGCGGATCCGAAGCGAAACCCAGGCGATGGCCAAGCGGGTCAAGAGCCTCGGCGACCGGTCCCTGGAAATTTCGGAAATCGTCAACACCATCGAATCCCTGGCCGGTCAGACCAACCTCCTCGCCCTCAACGCCTCGATCGAAGCCGCCGGCGCCGGCGAAACCGGCCTCCGGTTCGCGGTCGTCGCCGACGAAGTCCGCAAGCTGGCCGAGCGCTCCGCCCAGGCCACCCGCGACATCGCCGGCCTGGTGCGGGCGGTGCAGTCCGAGACCGCCGAGGCTGTCGCCGCCATGGAATCGGAAACCCGGGAAGTGGAGCAGGGACACCAGGTGGCCCAGAGCGCCGGCGAGAGCATCAAGGTGCTCGCGGCCATCGCCCGCGAGTCGGCCGAGCTGGCGGAGTCCATCAACACCGCCTCGCAGCAGCAGGTGCAGAGCGCCGAAGGCGTGTCGACCGCGATGCAGTCGATCGCCAAGGTCGCCCGCGATACCGAGTCGGGCGTGCTCGAAGCCCAACGGGTGGTGCAGCAGCTGAGCGGTCTGGCCCAAGCGTTGAGCCAGAAGCTCTCCCGCTTCCAGATCGCGGCCTGAGCCCGACCCGGACCAGCGCGCCCATGGCCGAGGACCGGGAGTACCTGCGGAGCGTCTTCCTGATGGAAGCGTGGGACACGCTCGAAAGCCTCCAGCCGCTGGTGCCGGCCCTCCGGCGGCCGGAAGGGGCGTGGCCGGAAGAGCTGGATACCCTGGCGATCGCCACCCACCGGCTCAAGGGCGCGGCCAGCCTGCACGAGCTACCGCGGGTCGCGGCGCTGGCCTCGCGCCTGGAACGGCTGGTCGGTGGCGCGGTGGCGGGCGACCCCGACGAGGCCCGGGCCGACGCGATGGAGGACTATCTCGGGCTCCTGGCCCGGCTGCTCGACGTCGTCACCGCCACCGGCACCGATGCCGATGACGGCGCCATCAGCGAGCTGGCCGAGCGTCACGGATTCCTCGAGGCGCCGCCCCGGCAGGTCGATTCCCGCGTCACGACCATGATCGGCCAGCTGGCCGCCTTCCGGCGCGAGAACCCGGAGGCGCTCGAATACTTCCTGCCCGAAGCCAGTGACCATCTCGACGTCATCGACGATGCCCTCCTCGCGCTCGAACGACAGGGCTACAGCGCCGACGAGGGCGACCGCCTCTTTCGCGCGGTCCACACCCTCAAGGGCGCCGCTTACGTGGTCGGATGCGATCCGATCGGCGATCTGTCGCACGAGCTGGAAGACCGGCTGGTGGAGATCCGCGAGGGGCGCGAAGCGCTCAGTTCCGAGACCTTGCAGGCGCTCTTCTTTGGCGCCGGCGGCCTGCGGGCGCTGGCCGCGGCCCTCGCCGGCCGGGAGGTCGACCTCGAAACCCGACTGGTCCGGGCGATCGCAGGCCTCCAGGGAGCCCCGGCTCCCACGAGAGGATCGCTGCCGTCCGAGCCGGTCCCCGAGCCGGACCCGGTGGTGGCGGAGGCGGACGTGCCCGCCGCGCCCGCCGAAGCGCCGGTGCCCACCATCCGGGTGCGGCTCGACCGGCTGGAACGACTGATGAATACCGTGGGCGAGCTGGTGCTGACCCGCGCCCGGCTCGAGCGGCGCTTGAACCGGCTCGAGACCCTCGCCGGCGACCTGACCTTTGCCCGGGGACGAATGACCGAGGCGGTCCGCGAGTTCGAGCAGCGCCACCTCTTCACCCGGATGGCGGGGCAGGGAGAGCCGGGACCGGTGACGGAGGGCGCCCGACTCCCCTCGGCTGACCTGGCGACCATCTTCTCCGAGCTCGAGTTCGACCGCTACGACGATTTCAACCTTTTCGCCCGGCGCGCGACCGAGCTGTCGGCCGACCTGAGCGAGGTGCAGCAGCAGGTGCTCGGGTCGATCCGCGGGCTGGTCGAGGAGTCCATCTCGCTGCAGCAGCTCACCCGCTCGCTCCGGGGGGAGATCACCCGGGCTCGGCTCCTCCCCCTCGCGCCGCTCTTCGTCCGCCTGGAGCGGCAGGCCCGCGAGCTTGGCATGGCCCTGGGTAAGCCCGTCGACCTGGTCCTGGACGGCGCGCAGGTGGAGCTCGACAGCCGGGTGGTCCACGAACTCGCCGACGTCCTTCTTCATCTCGTGTCCAACGCGCTGACCCACGGTCTCGAGCCCGAGGCCGATCGGGTGGCGCTGGGTAAGCCGCCTCGTGGCACCGTGCGGATCCGGGCGGAACAGCAGGGCGCCCGAATTCTGATCGAATGCGAGGACGACGGCCGCGGCATCGACCTGCCGGCGGTGCGGCGCGCGGCGGTGGACCGCGGGTTCATCAGCGCCCAGCAGGCCGAATCGCTCTCCGAGACCGAAACGTTTGGCCTGCTCTTCCGGGCCGGTTTCAGCACCGCCCAGAGCGTCAGCACCGCCGCCGGCCGCGGCGTCGGGCTGGACGCGGTCCGCACCAAGCTCCGGGCCCTCCGGGGCGAGATCCGGGTCATCTCCTCACCGGGGCAGGGCACCCGCTTCCGGATCGGTCTTCCCCTGACCGTCGCCATCACCGATGCCCTGATGCTCCGCGTCGGGGGGCAGCTCTTCGGACTCCCGCTCACGGTGGTGCGCGAGGTCCGTCAGATCGCCCCGGGCGAGTTCGGCGCCGATGGCGAGGCCCGCTATCGGGCGCCCGAGGGCGACCTGCAGCCGGCCTTCCGACTCGAGGACCTGCTCGGGCTTCCGCCGTCCGAGGACCGGCCTATGCGGCCGCTGGTCCTGGTGGCCGCCGGCGACCGCACCTATGGCCTGGCGGTGGACGAGCTCATCGGCAAGGAAGAGGCGGTGTTCAAGTCGCTGGGTCGCTTCCTCGAAGAGTCGGGTCCCTACGGCGGCGCCATGCTGACCGGCGCCGGCGACATCGTGCTGATCCTCGACCCCCTGACCCTCTGGGGCTACCGCGCCGCCGCCGGCCTGGCCGCGCCGGCCGTGCCGGACGGAATGCCGCCCGCGCCTTCCGGTCGCCGCCGGGTCCTGCTGGTGGACGACTCCATCAGCGTCCGCCGGGTGGTCGGGGGCATGCTCGATCGCGGTGGCTTCGAAGTCCTCACCGCTACCGACGGCGTCGATGCGCTGGAGCGCCTCGGCGGCGCCGCGGTGGACCTGGTGCTCACCGATCTCGAGATGCCCCGACTCAACGGGTTCGAGCTGCTGCAGGACATCCGGCGACGAAGCGCCACCCGCGACCTGCCGGTCGTGGTCCTCACCTCCCGCAGCGGCGCCAAGCACGAGACCCTGGCCCGGCAGCTTGGCGCCAGCCGGTTCCTTGCCAAGCCGGTGCAGGAGGAAGAGCTGATCGCGGTGGTGCAGGACGCGCTGATTGCCCCCGCGGCCGGGGGTGGCCGTGGCTGACATCCTCGTCGTCGAGCCGGCGCGTGAGCTGGCGGAGGCCCTGCAAGGCGCCTGCCGGCGGGCGGGCCTGCAGGTGGAGTGGGTCGGCGATGGGGCCGAGGCGCTGTCGACGCTCGACTGGCACCCACCCCGCGGGCTCCTCTGCTCCGCCTCCTTGCCGGACATGTTCGGGTGGGAGCTCTGCGCCATCGTGCGGGAAGACCCCCGGACCCGCCAGCTGCCGTTCGTCCTGCTGGTCGACCCGGGTGACGAGTCGCGCGACGAGATCGGGACCTGTGGCGCATCGCTGGTGGCGCCCCGGGGCGGATCGGTCCACCTGGTGCCGACACTGCTTCGCGGCCTGATCGGCGAGCGCGGCTCACCGGTGCGGCTGGGGCCCTCGCCGGCCTCCGAGGCCACGCTGCGCGGCACCTTCAGCGTGATGGGTCTGCCGGACCTGGTGCAGACCATCGCGATGGGCGAGCAGCCGGGATGCCTCACGGTCACCATCCGCGGGGTGCACGGCAGCCTGTACTTCCAGGACGGCCGGCTGGTCGATGCCGAGTTCGAGGGCGTCCTGGGGGAGCCCGCGGTGGCGAACCTCCTCGATCGGACCGAGGGACGGCAGGGAAGTTTCTGCTTCATGCCGGCGCCCGGCGGGCGTCGGAGCCGGACCATCACGAAAGGCGTCTCCCAGCTGCTGCTCGACATCGCCGCCGAGTTGGATCACCGGCGCGCCCACCCCAGCGACGCGGTCCCCCCCGCGCCCCGGACCCGCTGACCATGCCCAAGATCCTGGTAGTCGACGACAGTCTGAGCGTCCGCAAGGCGGTCGCCATCGCGCTCAAGCCCAAGCATCTCGAGGTCGCGGAGGCCGCCTCCGGTCGCGAAGCGCTGGCCCGGCTTCGGGAGTCGCCCGCCGACCTCGTGGTCTGCGATGTGATCATGAAGGACCTCGGCGGCTTCGAGGTCTGCGCCGCCGTCCAGGACGACCCGACCCTCCGGGGAACCCCGGTGATCCTGATCTCCGGGATCGTGAACGACCAGGTCCGCGCGCGCGCCGCCGGCGTGGGTGCCGCCCTGGTCATCTCCAAGCCCTTCCGCGCGACCGAGCTGGCCGAGGAAGTGGTACGGCTGCTGAGCACCGGGGCGGGGAAGCCGGCGACCCCGGCCCCCTCCTGGGGCGTGCTGGAAGACACCGGCGCGGTGGCGCTCTCGGCGCTGCGGTCGGTGCCCGGTATCACCTTCGCGGCGCTGGTGGATGAACAGGGACGCCTGCTGGAGCATTCCGGCGCCGGCGCCGCGGAGCTCGGCGCGGTGCGGAATCAGCTGGCGGAGTTGGCGCTCCGCGGAGAGCAGGCGGGGCGCTCCCGCGGGCTGGGCCAGCTCACCAGCGTGATCCTGGAGTTCAAGGCGGGGTTGATCGTCGCCTCCTGCCTCGCGGCGGGTGGACTGCTCTTCGTCGAGGTGAACGACCCCACCGCCCTCGGCCTGGTTCGCTACGAAATCAAGAAAATGCTGCAGACCGTGGTCCTCCCCAGCGTGGCGAGGACGGCGCAGCGGGCCTGAGGGACCGGGCCGGGGGGCGGGAGGTGGTTCGGTCTCGGGTCCTCTCCGAGGCGTGGCGGGGCTAGTCAGCAGCACCGCGGGAACGCGGGAAGCACGAACGCCCCGTCGGGTTTCGACGGGGCGTTCCTGTGCATGCGCCCGAGACGATTCGAACGTCCGACCTCTTGCTCCGGAGGCATTTCCTCGTCGGACATCCACCGCCGACCGTGTCCGATCCGGGTGTGCTGCCCTCGCTGGTGCCCTCTAGAAACCGGCCGGACATACCCGTCGCGCCCCCCTGCAGAATGTCCGACACGGGACGGCGAAAAGAACGGCGACTACTTGCCTACGCGCAAGGGTCGTCGTTGCGGTCGCCGTTGGCCCGCGACGTTCCGCCGGGCCACGCGGCGTGCGTAAGGGGCTCCGGGCCCCGTCACGCGCGTCCACCCTCCTGCCCCTGGTCCGGCAGCTCCGGGCCGGGGAGGGCGTGGATACGGCGGCCCTGACCCCAGCCGTTCCCCAGCTCCTCGCGCACCTGCAGCGCTTCGCCCACCCACGCCTGCGCTGGCTCGCCGACGCCGAGGACGCCGCCGCCGACATTGCGGCCGAGACCCTCGCCCGGGCCCTGCGCCATTGGAGCGGGTGCCGCGCCAGGTCCGAGGCCGAGCTGGTGGCCTGGCTGCAGGCGATCGCCCGACGGCTGATTCTCGACCTCCGGCGCACCCCCGCCCCCATCGGCGGGGCCGAACCCCTGGTGGCGTGGTACGTCGCCGTCCCTGTCCCCCGCCCGCATCCCCGCACCACCCGTCGGGCCCAGCGCGTGCTGGCGCTGCTCGAGGAACTCGAGCCGGCCCTGGCCGCGCTCTTTCTCCGGCGGGCGCTGGAGGGCACAACCTGGCCCGAGCTGGCGAGGGAGTTCAGCTGCTCCAGCAGCGCCGCCCGGCGGCGATTCGAGCGGGCCCGGCGGCTCGTCCGAGCCCGGATCCACGCGGCCGAGGCAGCCAGCCGGCGCCCGCGGGACCATCGCGGCCCATCCTGACCGCCTTCGAGGCCCCATGCGCATCACGGCCTTGTCCTCGGAGCCGATTGCCGTCTTGCCCTACTGGAACGCCCGCCGGGGCGGGGGGACGGAGCGGGTCCGGCTCCCGCTCCTGCGCGCCACGACCCCGGACCTGCCGTCCGGCCTCGAGGGGCTCGTCATCACGTCCGACCTGCAGGGACGGACCGAGGATGACCGCCTGGTCGGGATTTCGGTGCCCGGGTGGCTCGCCGACCTGGCGGCGCGCGGCCTGGTCCCGCCGCCGAGCCGGTGCGGGGCGGTGTTGTGCGGCGACCTCTGGGCGAAGCCCGGGAGCACCCGCCGGGGCGGCGCGGGCGATGTGCGGCCGGTCTGGCGGGCGTTCCACGCGGCGTTCCGGTGGGTCGTGGGCGTCGCGGGGAATCACGACGAGTTCGGGACGCGTCGGGAACTGGCGGCGTTCCGGCGCGCCGAGGGGCGAGGGTACGTGGATGGGACCGCCTGCGAGCGGGATGGACTCAGGGTGGCTGGGGTGGGAGGCCTCGTGGGGGACC
Source organism: uncultured Gemmatimonadaceae bacterium (assembly GCA_964642475.1). Classification (GTDB taxonomy): domain Bacteria; phylum Gemmatimonadota; class Gemmatimonadetes; order Gemmatimonadales; family GWC2-71-9; genus JADJOM01. The sequence goes on from CAZXRC010000017.1 coordinate 55,766, forward strand.
CTGGAAAGCCCGGCCGCCGGACGGCGTCAGAGTTTGAAGCCGCGCTGGATCATGTTCTCCACGCCCGTCCCGACCTCCTCCTGATGCATCACGGTCCGGATGTCCCCGAGCACGGGGCAGGCGGACTAGGGCTGGTTCGGGAGCGCCTGAGCCGATACCCGGTGGACCTGCTGGTGTGCGCAGGCCACACTCACTGGGACGAGCCGCTGGCGCATGTCGGGAGCGCCCAGGTACTGAACGTCGACGGTCGAGTAATCCTGATTTGCCGAGCAGCATCCACCATTCAGTGAGTCGGCGGGTGATCACCCGGCGATGGCGGGGTCGCTTGTACCCCGGGTATGTCGATGCCCAGACCGCCAAGCGAGCAGACAGGATAGCGCAGCTAGAGAAACGGAGCCCGCCCAGCTGGCCGGCGAGGCGATCAGATTCTGGGTGACCTGCCTGCTGTCGCGAGAAGTGCATACCGGCACCTGCTTGAGAAAGGCAGTTACACCGCACGCCGCGCCGCGGAAAGGGACGTGATGCGTACGCTGCTCGCCGCGCGTCACGCCGTGGTGCAGGCTGACGCGGTGGGCGACCTGGCAAAGCGATATTCCGGAGTGGGCAGTATGGGCGAAGCTGACCTTCCAGCTGTGGCCACTCAAGTCACGCGGAGGCCTCAACGCTAAGCTGGTCCTCCAGAGGCATCGCCACGACGCTTACTGGACTGGGCTCTTGAGCTGGACCGGATGCGAAGGATGCGGCCGGTACTCGCAGTGGTCGCATAGGTGCTGGATCTCGTCCACGAGCGAGGAGCGAGTGAGTCGCTTGCCATCCCTCGCCTCGGAGTAGGAGATGTACACGATGTCCCGGGCTCGAGTTACGGCCACGTAGAGCAGGGCTCGCTCTGCGGCAGTTCCTTCTGGATCTCCGTGATGGGGCTGAGGCAGGACCCCGTTGATCGCCCCCACGATGAACACGGCCCCATACTCGTGCCCCTTCGCACCGTGCAGGGAGCACACTCTCACCGCATCCTGATCCTCCGTCATCTCCCCGGCTGGCTTACGCTGGTAATCGAAGGCTGGCACCCCCGCATGGCGGAGTGCCCGGATGGCCAACTCCCGGTATCGGGAGTTTCTGGCCATCACGCAAATAGCGCGACGGGTGTAGTGCCGGTACTTGAGCAGCGCGGCGATCTCTGCCGCGACGAATGCCGCCTCCTGTTCCTCGGTCCGGCAGCGAACGAGAATGGGACGGTGTCCCTCTCGAACGCTGTACTCCGGCCTGATCGACTCGGGGTCTGCTCCGCTCGCCCGTTCATCGGCTTCCCACTCGGAGGACACAAGTGGGAAGGCGGCTTCCAGGATCTGCCTCGTGTTACGGTAGTTCTTGCGCAGGACCACGCTCCGACCTGAGATGTCGATTCCGATGCCGCGCATGGAGTAGCCGCGCGTGAAGATGCGCTGTGCGTTGTCACCGACCAGGAGGAGGCCGTCAGGTCGGTTTCCCACTACCAAGTGCAGGAGCCGGAGACCTAGCTCCGAGATATCCTGTACCTCGTCGACAATGATGGCGGCGTAATCACGCTCGGTGGGATCGCCGTCGCGGCGCCTGCGATAGGCGATTCGCACAAACTCGGCGGGTTCCACATGTTCGCGCCGGTGCAGCTCGACGACATACGCCTCGTAAAGGGCGAGAATCGAGGCCCTCTGGGCGGCCGTGAGCGGAAGCCCGCGACCGGAACGATCAGTTTCGAGGTAGTTGTGGCGATTTTCGTGGAGGAAACGCCCCATCAAGAACTCGATCTCGGCCCACAGGTAGTCACGCGGGATGGTGGAGATCGGGTTGGCGAGGTGCGCCGGCAGGCCGGCAAGGATGGCGGCCCGTACTTCCTTTGCCACCTCGGGGGAGAAACGCGGGCGAGGGAGGCCGACGAAGCTCAGGTAGTCCAGGCACCACCGGTGCAGGTGGGTAACCTCGATCCTCCCACGCTCCGGGCCGCAGAGGCCATCCAGAAGACGGCTCGCCTCAGTTGCGAGTGCCTTGTCGTAGGTCGTGAAGAGCACTCGCTGATTTGGCTCCTTCAAGTTCCGGGCTATATGTCGAGCCCGGTGTAGCGCCACAACCGTTTTCCCTGATCCGCTGATCCCACGTAGCCGCGCCGGACCATTGAAAACCCGGCTTGCGAGGCTCTTCTGATCCGGGTGCAGGAAGAGCTGCCACTGCTCGAAGGTCCCACGGGCGAGGAGAGATTCCAGATCCCGCGGGTCATCGAAGGTGACGAACTCCTCGGGACTGTTCTCCACCGCGACGAGGTCCTGAGCTTCCAGGTGGTCCCGATACTCGCTATCCCCCCGGGCTACCTGAACAACGGTTTCTCTCGTGTCATGGTTGCCGGTCGCGAAGGCCAGCAGCAGCTTGGCGGCGTCAGGCGCGACAGCATCGAGGCCGTCGAGCGCTTCCATGCACTCCAGGGAGTTGGGGTCCATGATGGCTCGGAGCTTTGGGCGCCAATCTTCTGGGACAAGCATCCGCGCGAACATCGCATCTGTGAAGACGTCAAAAAGTGGAGGAGGCGTTGCGGTCACCGCCTCCCGTCCATCGGCCGCGACGACGTCACTCGGGACGATCTCGACTGCGGTGTCCTCTGCGGTTGCCAGCCTGAGTTCCTTCAGCCGCCCCGTCCGGGGGTCGAAGACGAAGCCCTTGTGACCATCGAGGAAAGCGTCGACATGGTCGTGCGTGCCGACGGCGAGAGCGATCAGCGCGTCCTCGCCATCAATCCGCTGGAACGCGACGCGGTAACCGTCGACCAGCTCGTACTTGACGCAGTTGGGGATTCGGCCTTCCGCACGCCGGGGTGTGGTCGGGTCAACCCCTCGCTGGAGCTCCTGGAGAATCTCCGAGGCTCGCTGGTAATTCTTCCGCGAGTTCCGCTTAAGCGCGTCGAGGTCGCGATTGAAGCTTGGGCGCAGGACGATCTTCGGCATGGATACCTTGGCGGCGGTGCGAGTTGGGTGTTGTGGCTAGTTAACCTACAGCCTGCCTCCGCAGTCGCCAATCTGGCCGATAGCGAGGCAGCTGGCAGCCGCGCCTAGAGTCAGTGGTTCAGGGTCTTGTCCGTGGTGGTGGTGGCGGCGGCCACGGAGTCTCTCCGCCGCGTTCCGGTCGTGGCTGTGGCCGGGGCGGGGGCGGAGGCGGTGGTGGCGGGGGCTTGGGTGGTTCCGGCTTGCGGAGCATCGGGTTGTTCATGGGCTGTCTCCTGGAAGCTGGTGTTCTGGAAAGCAAAACCGGCGAGGAAGGCGACACCGAGTACAAACGAGATTGCTGACCATCCTCCGAGATGAGCAGCGACCTTCGAGGACTTCCCGGCAGGCGGGCAAGGTTGGCCATCAGTGTATGAGGCGTCGAAATCGTGCAGGAGCTGCTCGAACGCGCGGCCGCTTGCGACATGGGAACCGAGACTTGGTCCCAGAGCCACGAGCAGGCCGCCCCAGGATGCCATCAGAAGCCAGCGTGTATCCGGGAGAGGATGTGGGGCAATCTTCTCGAGCAAGCTTATGGAGAGGACAAGAGCGCCGGCGGCACCACCCGTGACCAGCTGATCCAGCCGTTGCTGGACCCGACTTCTGCCCTCGATGATGCGAGCTCTTTCGGCCAGAAAGTGGTCGTACTCCATCCAGGCTGTCGGGGCGGCCTTCTGGGCCGGCGATGCTGCGGTGCCTTCCCCTTCTGCCAGCTGCTTCTCCATCTCCCCCTCCTCAATCGCGTGGCGTTACCAGATGCCGCTGGTAGGCCTGCCAGTCGATCGCCGGTATCGTTCCGATCTTCTGGAGCCGATCGATCAGCCGCACGAAGAACGCGACCAGTGCGGTCTCGGCCGGGAAGATGACTGGCCTTTTGGGCCTCCCCGCGACCTCGAAGGCACCCGCTGACAGCACGCACCCCAGATCGAGTCTCTGGTCGGCCTTCAGCGCCCCCAGCGTCTTCTGACACGCGGCGCCGAGCCCATTCGCCCACTCCGCGTCGAGGGTCAGCACGCCACCCAGAATGGGTGAAAGCTTCCTCGGCGGCTTGGTCTGACCGCGATCCTGTATCGGCGCGCTAGTGCGGTAGAGTGCCCGCACTGAAGCCACCTTCTCCCCCGCGTAACGGAGGTGAGGAGCCGTGAGGGTCTGCTTGGCCTCGAAGACCGCGTAGACGCTTTCCGCGGGCACGAAACAGGCCCCCCTGCCGTCCAGCATGAGCGGACAGAAGTGGGCGTCGTGAATGATCACGTCGATCGCGTCGCTCTCCCCGCCTCGGCTGTCGACCACCACGCCGGTACAGACCCGGTAGCGCCGCGGGAGGTGCCTGGTGAGCATCCCTCGCCACCCTCCCTCGGACTCGTCGCCCTTCAGCGTAGGATGCTTGATCGCCTTCGCTCGGACGAGGTCCGCTACCAAGTGGCTCTGGTGCCCCAGGAAGAGTTCCCGAAGGCTGGAGTTCTGATGCTTTCCGAGGTTCGTCATGCCGCCTTCCTTTCCGGGCCCGGCCCGTGGGGTGAACTCGGCCCGAGCCAGTCATCTGTAACGAGCCAGATCTCGTAGTAGTAGAGCCAGAGCGCCGTCCACGGCACCAAGGTGGCCGCGAGCGAGGCGGTACTAGTCCATCGCCACTCTTCCGGCCAGTACAGGCACAGCGTGCCATCCCCGTAGCGGTGCGGCGCCCGTTGATGGAGCTTGGGCGCCACGATCCGCACCCAGGGGACCCGGTCGAACGGATGGGTGATCACGACGGTGTACTCGGGGGATTCCGCCGTCGGCTGGAGGGTGCCCCGCCATATCAGCCCGGCGCCGTCCGGCTCGTGGCGGAACTGAGGGAAAGCTTCCCTCATGGCCCGGATCTGCCGCGTCGGGAGGTCAGGCGGGGGCGGCGGGCGGCGCGGGAACATCAGCCGTGGTACTTGGTGGGCTGGATGGCCACCAGCTTCTTCGCAACCATGGCTCCTAGGACGCCCAGCGCCCCGGCTGCGACGAGTCCGGAGGGGGTGATGCTGGCGGCGCCGGGCTGAACGCCCTTGGCCTCTGTGCGGGCCGCCTCCCGGACCTCATCGTCCTCGGGCCACCGGGAGCCGAACACCTTCCGCCACTCGGCCACCGCCTTTTCAAGGTCTTTGGCGTCGAGGGCCCTGCGGGCGGCGCGGCGGGATTCCCGGACCCGCGTCATGAACGTCTCGAACGCGGCACGCTCCCAGCCCTTGGTGATGAAATTCGAGGGGACCTGGGGGTCCCGGATGCGGGGAGCGTCGGTGCCGTTGTCCATGACGTCCTCGAACCTGTCGGCGATGTAGGCGAATGCGTCGTGAACGTTCTCGGCTCGGCCCTTGTCGCACAGGACCAGTTCCCTCGCCTCCACTCCCTCGAGCAGGATCACCTCCAAGACGTAGCTCTTGGGCTTCCGGCGTTTCATCTGCTCATCTCGCCAGGCCTTCAGCAGCTTGATGAGCGGAACGAGCTTGCCGCCGTGATCCTGATTCAGCTTCGAGAGGCGCGCAGCGTAGCCAAGCGGATCCGAGGGAATCCACTTGGCCCGCGGGCGGTCGGGGACCTCAAGCGGATCCTCGAGGTCCCCCGTCATTACGGCGGGGACCACATCAAGGTGGATGTCGTCGGCTTCGAGAGTGATCCTGACCGAACGGCGCTGACCCCGGGTATCGATGGCACCACCGGGGAAGTCCTGGAGCACCTTGTTGAGCTCGAGGAGTGCCGCATGCGGGGTTCGATCGAGCTGGTCCTCAGGGATGAAGACGAGGACGTCGACGTCCTGGATCAGCTCGATGGCGGTGTGCCGTCCGTAGGATCCGGAGAGGCGGGTGTGTGGCGAGGTGGTGGCGTACTCGTGCTCGGCGAGGAACTCCCGGAGTTCGTTAACGCGGTCAGCGGCCGTCTGCGCCCGGTCTTCCGGGGGATTCACCCGGGAGAGGAGGGCGGCGAAGTGGTGTCGGGTGTTCGGCATTACCGTCTCCAAGGTGATCGTTATCCACCCGGAACAGATCGTCCGAGAGGGAAATAACTGTCACCTGAACAGTAAACGCCTCACAATCCTTCGGCAAGGCCCTACTCCTGGAACAGTCCGCCGGGTTCAGGCAGGTACCTCCGACTTTCGAGCGCGATGGCCATGGCCTCCAAGGACACGCCGAACACGCCGGCGAGATTCGGTGCAGGGCCGTAAGCCGCCAGGTAGCGGGCCTGTTCCCGTACTGTCCGGCCGCTCTGCCGGGAGCTCCTGAGTACCGTGACTACGCCGTTCGCCCCAAACCGGGCCGCGAACTCCCGCTTGAGGATGTCGTGGTCAATCAGGAGGCTGGCGGCAAACCGGTTCGCCTGGACCTCCTCAGGGGGCGGGGAGAGCTCAGTCAGGCTACGGTTCAGGGTGGACGGCATTGAAGTAGGCTGTTCATCCGAAAAGAGGCCGACCTGCTCGACTTGGGCGAGGATGATCGGACGGTGCAATATCCAGTGCCCGACTTCATGGGCCAGGGTGAACCTGAACCGGCCGCTGTCCGGCCGGAGTCGCAAGTTGACCAGGATCCTCCCCGGCCGGAAGGTCGTTTTGCCGAGGACCTCTTCCCCGTCTTCGTCGGCCAGGTCGGCTTCCAGGTCGACCGCGAGCTCATCGCGTTCGCAGAGGTAATCGAAGACGATGGTGTCCAGGTCGACCATGGGCTGGCGGGCTGCCTCTGGCGAGAGGGCCGAGGCCCGCAACCCTGCGGCGGCCGCGTCGATCTTGGGGTTGGGAATGAACTTGAACTTCACTCGCGCTTCCGTGGCAGCCTGTTGAGTTCTTCCAGCAGCTCTTCCTGCTGTTTCCGAGACATCGTCTGCACCTTGCGATACAGCGCCACCTCCGTGGTGTTCTTGGGGGGCGCAAGTTCCTCCGCTTTTCCTGCCGCAAGCAGGATACTGTCCGCATCAAGCTCGAGCGTCTCTGCAATTGCCCGGAGGGTTTCGGGGGCAGCGGCGGGGAATTGGTCTTCGCACTCCAGTCGAGTGATGAACGCCGGGGACTTGCCTATGAGGCGGGCGAACTCGCGTAGGCTGATCCCCTTCTTGGTTCTTGCCCCCCGGATCTGGGTGCCGAGCTTCGATGGCATGCAGTTTCCCCTTATGTTGACCTGTAAGTATACGCCCACGCCCCCAGTCGCGGGGAGTGCCGGCAAGTGGTACCTTCGTTGCTGACTACTAAGCAGAACGCGTCGGGATAGGTACGGGCCCCTACCACATCCGAGCCTAGGATCATACCGACGAAGTTTGCCCTGTAGCCTAGGCTCAGGGAGTTGCTGCGACAGAAGGTCCACCTCGAACCTTGGGTGCCTCCGCGAATCGCCGGGAGACCAGCCGATGACTGGTGCCAGCTTTGACAGTACCAAGACGCCCCTGCACGAGCTGTTGTCTCGAGCCGACAAAGGGTCGCTCCAACTCCCGGATTTCCAGCGTGGCTGGGTGTGGGATGATGATCGAATTCGAGGACTCCTGGCCAGTGTGTCGGTGTCATTCCCGATAGGCGCGGTCATGCTCTTGGAGACAGGAGGAGAGCATGTTCGATTCAAGCCTCGCCCGTTGGCGGGCACCAGGCCGGGTCTCCGGGAGGTGGCCCCCGAAACCCTCATCCTGGATGGCCAACAGCGTCTCACCTCGCTTTATCAGGCGGTGCTGAGTTCCTCGGTAGTGGAGACCAAGGACGCGAAGGGCAAGCCCGTCCGACGGTGGTATTACCTGGACATGAAGAAGGCGGTCGCGACTGCGGAAGATCGCGATGAAGCGGTGCTCGGTATCCCTGAGGATCGTCTGATGAAGGCGTTCGGCGGCGACATCGCCCTGGATCTCAGTACCCCCGAGCGAGAATTTGCTGCCGACATTTTTCCGGCAAGTCGCATCTTTCAAAGTGCGGAGTGGCGTCAGGCGTACAACAAGCACTGGAACTACCTGCCGGAGAAGATCCAGCTGTACGACGCCTTTGAGCGCGAGGTGGTGAAGCGATTCGAGCAGTACCAGGTCCCGGTCATTGAGCTGAAGAAGCAGACTCCTAAGGAGGCGGTCTGTCTGGTGTTCGAGCGGGTGAACACCGGGGGGGTAGCGCTGAATGTATTCGAGTTGCTCACAGCCGCCTTCGCGGCGGACGACTTTCAGTTACGTGACGACTGGAACGTTCGGGAGCAGCGACTGAAGGGCTCTCATCCGGTTCTCCGCAATCTTCAGAACGATGACTTCCTCCAGGCGATTTCGCTGCTGGTGACGCTTAGTCGGCGCAGGGAGGCGATCGGTAAGGGCGTATTGCCCGAAGCGGCGCCCGGCATCAGCTGCAAGCGCAAGGATATCCTGAAGCTCGAGGTCGCCGACTGGAAGGTTTGGGCAGATCGCGTCGAGGCCGGGTTCGTGAAGGCAGCCCGCTTCCTGTACGGACAGAAGATTTTCAAGGCGCGAGACCTGCCATACCGGACACAGCTAGTTCCGCTGGCCGCCATGCTCGTTGAGCTCGCAAAGGAAGGCGAGACCGAGGGGGCTCGGCAGAAGTTGGCTCGGTGGTATTGGTGCGGGGTGCTCGGCGAACTCTATGGTGGCGCGATCGAGAGCCGCTTCGCCCGTGATCTCCCGGAAATGGCTGCATTGGTGCGAGGCGAGTCGGTAGAGCCAATCACCATTCAGGACTCGAGCTTTCAGCCGAATCGTCTGCTGACCCTCCGGACGCGAAATAGCTCGGCCTACAAGGGTCTCTATGCCCTCCTGATGCGAGACGGCGGGCGTGACTTCAGGACAGGGGAGCCTATAGAGGCCCAAACGTTCTTTGATGACAAGGTCGACATCCACCACATTTTCCCGGAGAAGTGGTGCAAGGCTGCCGGCATCGAGCCGGGCACCTACAACAGCGTCATCAATAAGACGGCGCTGGCCGCGCGCACCAATCGTCAGATCGGCGGGCGCGCTCCATCGAAGTACCTCCCGGCAGTCGAGAAGGCGGCAGGAGTCGCGCCAGCGGGCATGGACGAGATTCTTCGCTCCCACTGCATTCCTCCTGCGGACCTCCGCGCCGATCGGTTCTGGCAGTTCTACGCCGCCAGAGCTGAAGCATTGCTCCACCGAATTGAGGCTGCCACGGGAAAGGCCGTTCCAAAGGAGCCTGACCTCTTCCGGCCGGGTGTTGTGGCTGAGGCCTATGATGAAGGCCCGGAAGAGTGGGACGGGGAGGAGCCCCTTGAGGATGCGAACTGACGATGTGCCACACCGCCGTAGAATCGCCTAGTCGAAACGCGCAAGTTGATGCCTGAGCCTTCCAGTAACCTCCCTCGTCCTGGCATGGTCGCCACGGTCCGCAACCGTCGCGGCATGGTGACCTCGGTTGCTCCCTTCGCTGCCGCCGAGCGAGGGACAATCCACCTGGTCAACGTCGAGTATTTCGACCACGACGGTCCCCCCGAAGACCAGCTGATCTGGGAGCGTGAGGTCGCTGCCTCGGTGCTCCCGCCCGCGGCGCTTCCGGTCATCCACGCCGATCCGCCCATGGTGCCGGATGAGCTCGATGCCATGGTCCGGGCGGCGCGCTGGTCCGCCCTGACGCCCTACCTCGATCCCGACGGATCCCTCGGGCCGCTCGATCGGCTACCAGTGACCTCGCCGCTCCACGGGGCGATCCAGGCTGATGATTACCAGCTGGTTCCGCTGCTCAAGGCGCTCAGGATGCCCCGGGTCACCCTGTTGCTGGCCGACGACGTCGGCCTCGGCAAGACGGTGGAAGCCGGCCTGATCCTCACGGAGTTGCTGCTCCGACGTCGTGTCCGGCGCGTGCTGGTGCTCTGCCCGGCCTCCCTGCGTCTGCAATGGCAGCAGGAGCTCCGGGACAAGTTCTGCCTGAGCTTCGATGTCGTGGACCGGGCCGGGACCCACGCCCTCCAGCGGCGCCTCGGGCTCGATGCCAACCCCTGGCGCACCTTCAGCCGGGTAATCACCTCCTACGACTACCTGAAGCAGCCCGACGTGTTCGAGCGCTTTCTCGCGGCCTCCCGGGTGCGCGATGACGCACCCGGACTTCCGTGGGATCTCCTGATCGTGGACGAGGCCCACAACCTCGCTCCCGGTCCGTTCGGTGAGGACAGTGATGTCGCGGCCATGCTCCAGCGCCTGGTCCCGCTGACGGAGCACCGCCTCTTCTTGAGCGCCACGCCCCACAACGGGTACACCAGGAGCTTCACCGGGCTCCTCGAGACCCTGGACCCCGTCCGTTTCACCAGGAAATCGGAGCCGCTGACCTCGGCGGAGCAGGGGCGGGTAGAGCAGGTGGTGATCCGGCGCCTCAAGCGGGAGATCAATGCGCGTGGCCCGGTACCGCGCTTCGCCGAGCGCCATCCCGAGGCACTGAGTGTGGCGCTCGGCGCTGGTGAGGTCGCGCTCGCCACCGCGTTCACCGACTTCCGGCGGGCGGTATGGAGAGCGGTCGCCGCCGGCTCACGAGGAGAGCAGCTCGCCGGGCGGTTTGCCGTAGAGGTGCTTGGCAAGCGGCGCTTGTCCGGGCCGGCCACCTTCGCCGAATCGTGGAACCGGTACCTGCTGGGGTTTCAGGAGGGTGTCGACACGGACAATGCCGAGGTCCGGGCAGCCGAGCGCGCCATTCGGGAAGGAGTTGTGGACGACCGCGAGGCGGCCAGCCGGGCGAATCACGCGGCACAGACCGTTGGAGCGTGGCTTCGGCCCCATGCTGAGCAGCTGGAGGACGAGATGCGCCAGATCGCGCATGCATTGCGCATGCTCGACCTGTTCGAGGTCCCGGCCACGCGCGCCGTGCCCGGTGAGGACGGCCGCTTCGCTGCGCTCATCAGCCTGATCGAGGCTCGTCTCCGTGCGAACGGGCAGTTCCGGGACGATGAGCGGCTGATCGTATTTACCGAGTACAAGACCACCCTCGACTACCTCCAGCGCCGCCTTGCCGCCGCCTTCCCCGAGCCGGGGCGTCTACTCGCGCTCTATGGCGGCATGGACGACAGGGAGCGGGACGCGATCAAGGCGTCCTTCAATGACCCGGCGGCGCCGGTCCGCATCCTGCTGGCCACTGACGCCGCCGCCGAAGGGCTCAATCTCCAGGCGACCGCGCGCTACCTCCTGCACTACGACCTGCCATGGAACCCCGCCCGAATCGAGCAACGGAACGGGCGGCTCGATCGGCACGGGCAGGCCCGGGACGTCACGGCGTTCCACTTCACCTCCCCGGACGATGCGGACGTGGCCTTCATGGATTACGTCGCCCGCAAGGTCGATGTGATCCGCGACGACCTCGGGGCCACCGAGGAACTGTTCGACCGCGCGGTAGAGCAGCGGCTGTTGTTCGATGCGCCCGAGCCCGAGGTCAGGCGCGACCTGGACCAGGCCACGACCGCGGCCCAGGGCAGGGCCCCGATGCCGCGGGACGGCACGGCGTCGGTGACCTCCGCCGAGGCGGCACAGGTCGAGGCCCTGGTACGGGAACTCGACCTCGATCCCGACACCCTCCGCGAGACGCTCGATGTGGCCCTCGGCATAGAGGGAGGCCCACGGCCCCGGCTCGACGGGCCGGATGGCCTGGGGCGGTTTCGCCTGCGCCAGCCGATCCCCGGGGGATGGACCGATCTGGTGGACGACTATTTGCGGATCCAGAGCGGGCCTCGTCAGGGAGCACTGCCCGCGCTGCTCTTCGATCCGAAGCTCCTCATTCACCTGGTCGAGGGCCGGCCCGTCTTCACCCCCGCTCCCGATGCCGAGCTGCTTCACCTGGGTCATCCGCTCTTTCACCGATCCCTCCAGCTCCTGGCGCAGGCGCGCTTCCCCGGTTCCCGCTGGAGCCGCTCACGCTGGACCGTCCGTCAGAGCGCCGTGCCTGCGGGTGCCGACGCCCTGGTGCTGCTGTCAGTGGAAGAGCTGGCGGTGAATGAGCTGCGGGAGACCTTCCATCACTGGGTGCAGACGGTGGTGCTTCCTGTGCGACAGGGCCGGCTGGGGGACCCGCTTGCGCATCAGGCCGCCACAGCGCTCCGCGCCACCGCGGGCCGCGCACCCGCGCCCGCGGCGATCGCGCGGGCGCGGGAGATGTGGGCCGAGATCGAGCCCGAGGCCAGGGCCTGGCTCTCCGGTCATGCCGCGGAGCTGAGTCGCGCCCTCGCGGCGGCGCTGGACCGTGACCGGTCGAGGGCCGATGCCGAGGAACGGGACCGCTTCCAGGCGAGGCAGGGAGAACTCTCGCACCTGATCGAGCTCTCCACGACCCAGCGCCTCGAACGGGAGCTGGCGGACCTTCGCGCCGAACGGACCCAGATCGGCCTGTTCGAGACCGCCGATCGGCTCGCCGAGCTGGACCGGTCCATTTCCGCCCGCGAGGAAGAGGTGGCTCGGCGCCGGAACCACTATGAGGAGCTTCGTCGTCAGCTCGCGACCGAACGGGACCGAGTCCTCCAGCGGGTGATCCCCAGGCGATTCACCCTCCGGGGCGACGCGCAGGTCTTTCCGGTGGCGGTCGAGATCCGGTTGCCGGACGCTGGGGGCCGCCAATGAACAACTGGTGGTCCTCGCTGTACCACGGCGGTCTCCTGGTCGCCCCCTCCAAGCTGGCCGAGTTCTTCCCCGATCCCGCGCCCTCGCCGCCGCGGGCCATCGTTGACCGTCTGCGCCGGGATGTCACCCGGGCGCTGGCGGGTGAGCGCCGTGCACTCCTGGACACGGTGCTTGAGCTTGTCGTTGACTTGGCAGCCCCGGAGACAGGTGGCCGATGGCTCAAGGGGCCGGAGATCGCGGCGGTGTGGAGCCGACGCGCCATGACCGGTGAGGCGGTCCGCCCGGCGCGCCTCTGGGTCGGTCCGCATGACGCCGCCTTCCCGGTCTTCTGGGACGACGCCGCACGGCTCGGGGTCGGGAGCGGACGGAGGACGGTTGCGCGGGTCGTGGAGTGGCTCCGGCGCGGCGGAGGCGGTCTGGCGCTTCTCACCAATGGGATCCAGTGGCGCCTCCTCTACGCCGGCCTTGATCACGATGCCTTCGCGGAATGGGATGCCGCGCTCTGGTTCGAGGAGGGGACGCCGGGACCGCAGGTCACCGCGATCAGGACCCTGCTCTCTCTCGCCGCGCTGGGGTCTCCCGCTCCTGGCGCGGCAGGACGACTGCTGCAGGCGATCGAGGCGACGCGCCGCGGGCAGGCCGAACTCTCCGCCGAGCTGGGCGAGCAGGTGCGTCGGGCCGTGGAACTCCTCATTGCCGCCCACGGTCAAGCGCTTGCGGCCTCTGGCCTTCCTCCCCGTCAGATCTACGTCGCCGCGGTGCGGGTGGTCATGCGGCTGGTGGTGGGGCTCTTTGCCGAGGCCCGCGATCTTCTGCCGAGGGACAATCCACTCTATCACGCCTCCTACGGGATCCAGGGGCTCCGGGAGGAGCTGGAGCGACTTGGGGGCGGGGCGGGTGCCGCACGACTGCGGCATCGGCGCGGGGCCTGGGCTCGGTTCCTGGCCCTCTTCCGACTCATTCATGATGGATCGACCCACGAGCAGCTTCCCGTGCCGGCCTACGGGGGCGGGTTATTCGAGCCCGGAGTGCCCGCATCGGGAGATCCGCTCTCCCGCGCCCTGGCCATCCTCGAAGATCCTGGTGCCGAGGTGTCGGATTTCACCGTGTTCCAGATCCTGGGTTTGCTCACCCGGGCGCGTGTGAAGGTCCGTCAGGGAGGCCGTGCTACCTGGGTCTCCATGCCGGTGGACTTCGGCGATCTCTCTTCGGAATACATCGGAATCCTGTACGAAGGCCTGCTGGACTTCGAGCTCCGGCGCGTGGTGGACGATCCCGTCGTGTTCCTCAATCTCGGTGACGAGCCCGCCCTGCCGCTGTCTCGACTGGAGCAGATGGACGACCGTGCGCTGGCCGGCCTCCTCGAGAAGTTCAAACAGAAGCGGCGGGTCGTGGTGGCCGAGTCGGAGGGCGAGGACGCGGAAGCGGAGGAGGAGGAGCCGGAAGAAGACGAGGAGGAAGCAGCGAAAGACGCCTCGCCCGACGATGAGCCTGGTTCCGACGCTGCCGAGGGCGCCGCGGTTGCGCTCGAGGGGGAGGCCCCGGACGATGCTCACCGGCAGGCCCGTGAACGCGCCCTCGCCTGGAGCCGGCGGGCCGTGGCCGCCGGGCGAATGGTGCCCCGACCCGGGCGCGGCGTCAGGGCCGCGGAGGAACATGCCCGTGCCGTCGAGGCCGCAGCCAATGCCCTCGTCAGCCGCGTTGTGGTGCCGGGCGACTGGTACCTGGTCCGCTTTGGCGGCACCCGGAAGGGCTCGGGCACCTTCTATACCCGTCCGGCCCTGGCGGTCCCGACGGTCCAGCGGACCCTCCGACCGCTGGCCTACACTCCTCCAGCCGCCGAAGGTGGGACGCCACGGGAGGAGGCGCCTCCGGCCGAGTGGTCGGTGCGCACACCGGAGACCATCCTGGCGCTCAAGGTCTGTGATCCCGCGGCGGGGTCGGGGTCCTTCCTGGTTGCGGCGCTCCGCTTTCTCACCGAGGCGCTGGCGGAGAGTCTGCACGCCCATGGCCGGGTCCGGGCGCAGGGGGACCAGACCCTGGTGACGCTCGCGCTGGGCGAGCCGGGTGGGCAGGCGCTGGCCGAGGAGCTGCTGCCCTGCCGTCCGGATGCACCGGAGTTCGACGCCCGGCTCCGGGCTCGGCTCCGTCGCTACGTGGTCGAGCGGTGCCTGTACGGCGTGGACCTCGATCCACTGGCGGTGGAACTGGCGCGGATGGCGCTCTGGGTCGAGACCATGGACCGGAACCTCCCCTTCAGTTTCCTCGACCACAAGATCAAGTGCGGCAACGCCCTCGTCGGGTGCTGGTTCGACCGCTTCCGGGACTACCCCGCCTTGGCCTTCGACCGGGAGGGCGGGGACAAGGGTCACACCAACGGCGTCCACTTTCAGCGCGGGGCGTGGACCGAGGCGATCAAGCGGTTCCGCGAGGACCGGCTCAAACCGGCGCTCGTCGCCTGGATCACCGGTGCCAGTACCCTGTTCGAGGAGGTTGGCGGGCAGACGCCCGAGACGGTGCACGACCAGGCGCTGGCACTCTTCGAGGAGATGCACGCCCTCCCGGTGCATGAAACCGAGGAACGGGCCCGGCTCTATCGGGAACGGGTGCAGGCGAGCCCGGCCCTTGCGGCGCTGAGGGAGGCGTTCGATACCTGGTGCGCGCTCTGGTTCTGGCCCGCTGACCAGATCGACCTGGCGCCGCTTCCTGCTCAACTGGCGACACCGTCGGAAGACGCGCGTCGCGTGGTGCGAGCGCTGGTGCAGGAGCACCGGTTCTTCCACTGGGAGCTGGAGTTTCCCGACGTCTTCGCGACCGCAGGTGCCGGGTTCAACGCCGTCATTGGCAATCCGCCATGGGAAATCCAGAAGCCATCCTCGAAGGAGTTCTTCTCCAATCTCGATCCACTATATCGCGCATACGGGAAGCAGGAGGCGTTGCGTCGTCAGACGGATCTATTCGCATACTCGCAAGATGACGAAGAGGCATGGCTCGCCTACAATGCCCGTTTCAAGGCACTCTCAGCATGGGTGAAACACGTCGGGAACCCCTTTGGTGATCCAGGCACGGGTGGCACTGTGATCGCCCTCGGAAGGAGACGCGACACCGAGGCGCTTCACGGTGTCTGGCGGGATCGTAGGAAGGTGAGGAGCAGTTACGCTGACCGGGCGCATCCGTTTCGTAGCCAAGGCGCGGCCGACGTCAATACTTACAAGTTGTTCCTCGAGGTGTCCTGGTCGGTGCTGCGAGTGGAAGGGCAGCTGGGAATGATCACTCCGGCCGGCATTTATTCCGATCAGGGGTCAACGGCGCTACGGAGTCTGTTTCTCAATCAGGGGACATGGAAGTGGCTCTTCGCGTTCGAGAACCGGGAGGGAATCTTCAGCATCCACAAATCTTTCAAGTTCTGCCCGATCATCGTCCGCAAGGGTGGCGCGACCGATGCGATAGGGACTGCGTTCATGCGACGAGATGTCCAGGATTGGGCTGCTGCGGAGCGACTGGCCATCCCGTACCGCCGGCAGCAGATCGAGCGCCTGAGCCCCACTACGCGTGCTTTTCTCGAGATTCGGAGCCGACGAGATCTCGAGATCATCGACAAAGTATTCGCCGACTCAGTGCGCCTTGGCGAGCAAGGGCCGAGTGGGTGGGGCGTCGACTATGTGCGCGAGTTCGACATGACGAACGACTCCGGTCTCTTCCACATCAGGTCAGGGCTCGAAGGGGAAGGGTATTTGCCAGATGAGTATGGCCGCTGGCTGTCCGGTCGATGGAGGCCGACGGAATGTGGATCGCCAGGAGATCCAGGGCGCTCCCGGTGGCAGCTGGACGCTGGAGTGATCCTTTCCCGAGATGGCCAACGATGGATTGAGGAGTCGGAAATCGCTGACGTCGCGCTGCCTCTCTATGAAGGGCGGATGGTGGGTCAGTTCGATTTTTCAGAGAAGGGCTGGGTGCGTGGACGGGGGCGTTCGGCCGTGTGGCGCTCTCTGCCTTGGGATGCGAAGGTGTGGGAACCGCAGTATCTCATGCATAGTGACTCCTTTCTTGAACGTTCTACGGAGCTGGGGACTGTTGGGCGCCTTCCGTGTCGTCTCGGCTTTATGGATGTGAGTTCTGGCACGAATACTCGCACGATGATTGCCGCTCTCCTGCCTCGGATGCCTAACGGAAACAAGGTGCCACTTCTCAATGCTGCTGACCCCGTGGGCTTGGTAGTGGTACTCAACAGCCTCTTATTCGACTACCAGCTCAGAGCCCGCATGGGTGGTCTCTCCATTAACTATTTCATTCTGGAGGAGAGCGCTTTGCCGGCTAAGTCCAGGTCCGTCATGAACTGCCTACGGGCCGTTGAAAGCCTGTCTGTCGGACTTGCAGCGCCCAGCCCGACCTTTTCGCCGCTTTGGCTGCAGACAACGTGCCGTGAGGCATGGAGGCATGCCTGGGTCCTCACTGAGCTTCGACGCCTTGAGGCTCGGGCCGTTCTGGACGCTATCGTATTCACGGCTTGGGGCTTTTCGCAATCCGACGTTGCATGGGTCCTTCGCGACTGCGACTGGCCATGTCGGGATCTAAGGGCTAGGGGGTTCGCCTCCGGTCTTGACCCGAAGGGTTTTTGGCGTGTCGGCAAAGACCAGGAGCCTGAGTTCCGGCACACTGTCCTGACCCAAGTCGCTTTTGCTGACCTTCAGTCGGTGATCCAAGCGCATGGTGGTGACCGCGAGCGCGGCATCACGGCCTTCCTCACCCAGAACGACGGTGATGGGTGGATGCTTCCCGAGACCCTCCGCCTCGCCGACTACGACCTGGGACACGACGATCGTGCCCGGCAGCACCAGCCCGTCCGCGAGCGACTGGGACCCCGGTTCTACGACTTTCAACTGGAGCAGTCCGCCGAGGATTCCTGGAAGGAGTGCCGGTTGCACGCCCGCAACCTGCTGGGCGAGGCCGGCTTTGCCGCGCTCGAACGGGAGCTGGCCGGGAGCCCCACGGCCCGGGTAGAGCCGGAACCCCCTCCCGCCGGCCCGGAGGCCGGTCGGCGGCAGGGTGAACTCTTCGGCTAGAGCGGCTTGGCCTGGTAGAGATCGGGGAACAGGTACGGCGCGGCATGCGCCGGAATCCGTAGGCGGAGTGGCGCCCGGCTGGTCGCGGAGACGATGAACCCCTCATCCACCAGCGAGCGGACCACGCGCCGTGCCGTGCGTTCCTCGAGGCGGAGCAGTCTCGGCACCTCGCTCCGGGGGACGCTCCCCCGGTAGACCAGGTTCTCGAGCAGCAGGCCGGCCTCGTCCCGGAAGTGCGGCTCCACGCCGGTGATCGCTCCCGCTGCCCGCGCCCGGCCGTAGGTCTGGACCCGGTCGATCAGACGGTCGACATCGAGCAGGCCACCCATGTAGGTCACCTGGTCGTGGCAGATGTCGAGGAAGAATGCGCAGAAATCCCCGAGGGCCTTGAGGGAGAGCGGCCCCCGCCCGTCATAGTCGTTCCAGCGCACCTGATCGGCGGCGGCAAGCGCGTCGCGGTACCGTTCCCGCGCCCGGGCCAGGCCACGGGACGCGGTCCACAGTCCGTGGCCACCGACCCCGACCCGGCGCAGGTAGGCATCGGTCATGAGCCGGGTCACGCGGCCGTTACCGTCGCCGAAGGGGTGGATCCACAGCAGCCGGTGGTGGGCCGCCCCGGCCAATACCAGCCCTTCGGCCGGGCTCCGGCTTTCGGGATCGTAGGTGCGGCCAAAGCGCTCGAGGAGGGCCTCGAGTTCCGCGGGTTGGGGCGGGAGATGATCCCCCACCCGGACGTCGTAGCCCCTGATCTCCCCCGGCTCGACCGTCAGCTCGCGGTCACCGGATGGCGAGCGCACGGTGCGCAGTTCGGGCGGAAGCCGGCGGTAGAACTCCCGATGCACCCAGCGGAGGAACTCCGGCGCGCAGACGTTCCGGTCCGGCGCCTGGGCCAGTTCCTCCTCGATGAGGAGCTGTACTTCGATGTGGGCCTTCGCCTCAACCTGCAGGGCCCGCTTCCGGGGATCTTTCGAGTAGGTCTGGTGCATCGCCCGGTCGATGTCCACCGGGTGGGTGTCGTGGCCCTCGATGAGGTTGCTGTAGTAGCAGTTCACCGTCCGGAGGAGGTCGCTCACGGCGCCCAGCGTGTCCGGGTGCAGGCGGCTTCCCAGGCTGGCGGCCGCCTTGACGATCTCGGCGGCATGCGCCTCCATCGCCGGGAGAGTGGGGAGGGCGGGGTCCATTTTGACCGGTTTCCTGTCCGCTTGGTGTCTGCTGTAAGTTATTGTCTGTCAAGTGATAAGTAAACACTGGACGGCCGGCGCCGGGCCGATTGTGTCCGGTTTACTGACCGGTTGGAGCGGTCCCTTGGAGGGGGAATGGCACTGAATCCCATTGGGTACACCGACAGGGTCGTGGGTGACTTCCTCCGCTACCAGTATTCGACCTACCCGCTGGCCGATCCACGCTTGCAGCAGCGGATGCGGGAGTTGCTCCAACTGGATCAGCCGACCCAGTCGCCGCTCCTCAAGGGCCCGTACCTGAGCCTTTCTCGCACGTTCCGCGCCGGGGTGTCGGTGCGCGAGCTGGTTCGCGAGGGGCTGCTGCATCCGCACATGGAGAACCTGGTCCCCTACCCGCACCTCTTCGGGCACCAGGAGGACGCCATCCGGGCGATTCTCGCAGGCCGCTCCGCCCTGGTATCGACCGGCACGGGCTCCGGGAAGACCGAGACCTTCCTCTACCCGATCATCAGCGAGTGCCTGCGTCTGCGTGACCGGAACGCACCTCCGGGCATCATCGCGGTGATCATCTACCCCATGAATGCGCTGGCGGAGGATCAACTCGGCCGCCTGCGGGAACTGCTGACCGGGACCGGTATCCCCTTTGGCATGTACGTCGGGAAGACCCGGGAGCGTACCGCCGACGTTGCCGGCATCCGCCTCCGGGCCGGCGCGTCCCGGCAGGAGTATCTGGCCGAGCGGCGGCGGGCCAGTGAGGAGCGGCAGGGCGGGGGCGTGTACCCGGCGGAGGAACGGGTCTCGCGCGAGGAGATGCGGGCGGCGGGGGGGCAACCCAGAATCCTGCTCACCAATGTGAAGCAGCTCGAGCTCCTGCTCACCCGCGGCAAGGATGCCGAGCTGTTCGCCGGGGCGGACCTGCGCTACCTGGTCGTGGACGAGGCCCACGTCTTCTCCGGGGCGAACGGGGCGGAGACCGCGGCACTGCTGCGGCGTTTGCGGGCCTACTGTGGCCGGGCGGCATCCGAAACCATCTGCGTTGGCACCTCCGCGACCCTGGTCGATCCGTCCGGAGACGACGGTCCAGCCCGGGCCTTCGCCGAACGATTCTTCGGCGTCCAGGGTGATGGCGTCGCGCTGGTCCGGGAACAGTACCAGCCGGATCTCTGGCGGGCGGACCGGATCGTGCCGCGCGGTCCCGCTGGTGCGGCGGAGGTGCTCCTGGATGAAGCCCTCGGGGCGGTCGAGCCGGGCTCGGAACCCGCAGTTGCCCGGGTGCTGTCCGACCTGGGTGGCGGCACGCTGGATGGGGAGGATTGGCGGGCGGGACTCTACCACGCATTGGCGGGCAACGAGCTCTGTTACCGACTCTCCGAGTACCTCCGAACCCCGAGGCCGCTTGCCGCGGTTTCCGCCGAGATGACCACGGCCCTCGGAAGACAGGTGTCCGAGGCCGAGTGCCTGGCCTGGCTGGTACTCGGCGCAGCGTCTCGGGACGAGGGGCGCCCACTGCTGCGCCCCGTGGTTCACGCATTCGTCCGGGGTGTGGGCGGGGCGGTCGTGACCTTTCCGGTGGAACCACCAGGACCGCGCCTCTGGCTCTCGGCGGAACAGCAGATCGAGGAGGAGGGTGAGGCGCCGGTCCTCCGGCTTCCCCTGACGAGCTGCTCCACCTGTGGCCAGCACTATTTCGTGCACTTCCTCGCCGACTTTGCCCTTACCGGCGAGGGATTCGGCGGCGGCGGGGCCGTGGCGGATCGGCGCTTCTGGCCATCCATGGAGGAGGCGCAGGGGGGACGGCGGGTGGTACTCGTCGATCGGGTCGTGGGTCAGCCCGATCCGGGGGACGAAGACCCGGAGGACACCATAGGCACGCGGCCGCTCTTTCTCTGTCGTGTGTGCGGGGCCGGCCACCCAGCGGACCTGGCTCGCTGCGACGGCTGCGGCCGGGAAGGGCCACTGGTGCGGCTTGGCGCGATCATCTCCGGTGAGCGCCATCCGGGATACCTCACGTCCTGCCTGTCCTGCGGCGCCACAGGGCGGCCGCGGGGCGCGGGCTATCGGGAGCCGGCCCGGCCGGTCCGGGCGGTCGCAGTCGCCGACATTCACGTGCTGGCCCAGAGCATGGTACACCATGCCGATCGCCGCCGGCTTCTGGTCTTCGCGGACAGTCGCCAGGAAGCCGCGTTCCAGGCCGGCTGGATGAGGGATCATGCCCGGCGGTTCCGCCTCCGCGCGATGATGGCCGAACAGGTCGGCGAGGGGGCCTCCGTCGGCGACCTCGTGGCCCGCCTGGACCAGATCTTCGACCGCGATGATTCGCTCTCGCGCGCGCTCCTTCCCGAGGTCTGGAGTGTCATTCGGAAAGAGCAGGCCGGGGTGCAGCATGGCCGGGAGCGGCGGCACTACCTGCGGATCCAGGTGCTCCGCGAACTGGTGACCGGCCTGAAGCAGCGGGTCGGACTGGAGCCCTGGGGGCGGGTCCTGGTCCGCTACGTCGGCCTCACTCCTGACATCGGCCTGGTGCAGCGCTGGGCTCCTCGGCTGGGGCTCCCGCCGGAGCGCCTGGTCGAGGGGATCGCTGCCTTCCTGGATGTGGAACGCCGGCGCTATCACCTCCTTGATCGGGAGGGCCAGCTGTTCTCCCGCTACTGGGACCAGGGCTCGAAAGAGGTGCAGCAGGGGTATCTCCCCCTGATTCGGGGCGTGCCCAAGGGGCTCAAGCTGAGCCGTGCGGCCGGCGATGACGCCCGCTGGGTGGACCAGTGGCTGAGCACGGCCGGAGATACGCTCGCACGCCAGGTGGCCCGGAAGTTCGGGGTCGACCCGGAGGAGGTACCGGGCTTTCTCGAAGAGCTCTGGCAGACCCTGGTCGAGCTGGAATTGCTCGTGCCGACCACCCTGGTGGGTACCCGGGGCAATGCACTCCCCGGGGCCCACGGCTGCCGGCAGCTCGATGGTGATCGCATGCAATTGCTGCCGCACCGCGGCCGCTGGCGGTGCCAGACTTGCCAGCGGACCCAGGTCCGCCCGACGCCCCATGACCGGTGCCTGGCCTGGCGGTGTGACGGGACCCTGCGTTGGGAGGAGGATGATCGAGACAGCTACGATCTCATGGCCCTGGACCAGAACTTCACCCTGCTCCGGCCCCGGGAGCATTCGGCCCAGGTCCCGGCCCAGGAGCGCGAGCGCCTGGAGCAGCTCTTCAAGGGTGAGAGTGAGGCCATCAACACGCTGGTGTGTACTCCCACCCTGGAGATGGGCGTGGACATCGGTGGTCTGGATACGGTGCTCATGCGGAACGTCCCCCCGCTGCCGGCCAACTACTGGCAGCGCGTGGGCCGCGCCGGGCGGCGCATGCGACTGGCGGTCAACGTCACCTATGCCCGACCGATCACGCATGACCGGCAGTATTTCGACCAGCCCGAACGCATGCTCGGTGGCAGGGTCGAAGCCCCGCGATTCAACCTGCGCAACGAGCTGATGATCGACAAGCACGTGCGCGCATCGGTCCTCACCGCGCTGCACCAGCTGGCCCGCTCCGACAGCCTCCCGGCGGCCGAGCGGGAAGAAATCACCGCGGCGCTCGGCCTTGCGCTTCCCCCGCAGGTCAAGACCTACCTGTTTGACGAGGACGGACGCGTCCGCCCGCAGGCATACGATCTGGGGCCGTTCGACCGAGTGGTTCGGCGTCACGAGGCCCGCCTCCTCGACCATGTGCAGCGCGCCTTCCGAGCGGCCTGGCCGCCGTCGGATGCCGATGCGGTGGCAACGGATCGCCTGCGGCGGGTCGTGATCGAAATGGCCCCGCGCCTTGAAGAAGTCACCCGCACGCTCCGGCGGCGCTTGCAATGGGCCCTCGACCAGATGCGCCGGCTGGATCAGGAGCGTCAGGATCGCGGGACCCTGGAACCGGATGAGGACGCACTCTTCCGTCGTTGCGAGCGGCTGGTGCGGCGACTGAAGGGGTCGGATGGGCGGCAGTGGTCCGACCAGGAGGGGTTCGACGAGTCGACCACCTTCGGGGTGCTGGCCACAGAGGGGTTTCTGCCCGGTTACGGCCTCGAGACCGGCGCGATCCGGGGCACGCTCGTGCTTCCTCCCGGGCTGGGCGGGGTCGGCGACATCGAGCTGCCCCGTCCCGCGGCTGTGGCGCTCCGGGAGTACGTACCCGGCAACCTGGTCTACGCGAACGGGCAACGGTTCACCCTGCGGCGCTATCACTTCGCGGCGCGGGATGGCAACACCGCCCCCTATCTCTTCCAGTACGACCGCGAGCACGGGGCCGTACGCGAGGCTGGTGTCGCCACACGGGACGCCGTCATGACTCTGGGGACATCCGGCGTACAGGCGGTTCCCATCAGCGATGCCGACCTGCAGCAGCGGGCCCCGATCTCGGACGAGGAGGAGTACCGGTTCCAGCTCCAGGTCGCCATCGAAGGCTACGAATTGGACCGTCACGGGGCCGGGCGCATGTACGATTGGGGCGGCACGGACCTGAGCTATCGCCGCGGGTTGCACCTGCGGCTGGTCAACGTCGGTCCGGCCACCCGAGTCGCGGAAGGCGTGCTGGGGTACCCCGTCAGCCTGATTTCCGGGAACGTGCGATCCCCCTTCGCGAGCGACCGGGAGCTGGACGACTTCTTCAATCGCGAGGAGGAGCGGTACGGCCGGCGGCCCGAATGGATCGGGTTCTTCACCGATACTGCCGCGGATACCCTCTGCCTCCCGAACTGTCCCGACCGTGAGACCGCCTTCTCGGTGCTCGAGACGCTCCGGCTCGGCATGACCAGCGTGCTCGAGATGGGGCGAGAGGACCTCCAGATCATCGCCATCGGCCGCATGGGCGAGCCAGAGGTCAACGGGTTGCTCTATGACCCAATGCCAGGTGGCTCAGGCCTCCTGGACCAGGCCCTGGAACGGTGGCCGGAGGTATACGCCGCTGCCACCCGCGTGGCAGGGCATTGCCCCGGAGGCTGCCAGCGGTCGTGTGCCGACTGCCTGCAGTCGTTCCGCAACATGGCATACCACCGGTATCTGGATCGTCAGGTGGCGGCCGCATGGCTCGCCGCGCGCAGCCCGGATCTGCGGCTGGCCCATGACATCCCTGCCCGGATGCCGGCCGCCGAACCGCATGGGCCCAACGTGCCGACCAACGCCCCGGAAATCCTGCTCCGGCGCCTGCTCGCCAGTGCGAGCTTCCCGGAGGGGGTCTGGCAGCATCAGATCTCGCTGGGAGCGCCGCTCGGCACGACCACGCCGGATGTCTTCTACCCCGGCGACGACATGATGCCCGGCGTGTGTATCTACCTCGACGGCCTCAGTAACGCGATCCATGGAAACCCCAGCACGGCGGAACGCGACCGGGCGATCCGGGATACGCTCCGGAGTCGCCATTATGAGGTCTTCGAGATCCCGGTCAGCCACCTGCAGGACCGGATGGAGATGGTGCGTCACTTCTATCGGCTGGCGCGACAGCTCATGGGGCAGGAAGCAGGACGGCGGATCCGTGATGACCAGAGCTGGTTCGAGCCCCCTGCGGCTGAAGCGTAATCCAGGTTCGAGTGCCATCCGGGGGGCCAGGAGCCGCGACGTGACCATCGATTCACGCATTGTCCGCGCTTTCGCCGACCAGAACGGCTTTGCCCTCGAACCGCACCTGCTTGTCCTGGGGCTGATGGGGTCCCACAGTCACGGCACCTACATCCCTCCGGCCGAGCCGGATGCGGTCGATGACATCGACATGATGGGGTTCCTCGTGCCGCCGCTGGAATACCATCTGGGCCTGCCGCGCTGGCAGCACTGGACCTTCCAGTTCGAGGAGCTCGACGTCGTCATCTACAGCCTCGAGAAGGCGGTGCGCCTCCTGCTCAAGAGCAATCCCAACATCGTGGGGCTGCTCTGGCTGCGGGACGCGGAGTACCTCCACCGTCATCCCCTGTTCGACCGCCTGGTTAGCTCGCGTTCACTGTTCAGTTCCCTGGAGGCGGCCGAGGCCTTCGCCGGGTACGCCTACGACCAGCTCAAGCGCATGGAGGCCTTCGACCTGGAGCGGATGGAGGAGTACGAACAGCTGACCGCGCTACTGAAGCCGAAAGGACCGCTCACCGAGGTGCTCGAAGCCGACAGTCAGAAGCTGCAGCACATCGCCCGCAACTGGGAGATTGCGCTCGAAACCCTGAACCGGTTCCGGAAACTCCACCGCGAGCATTTCAGCGGGTACATGGGGGAGAAGCGGAAGGCGATGGTGCGGAAGTACAGTTACGACGTGAAGAATGCCGCCCACCTGATTCGCCTGCTGCGGATGGGGAGCGAGTTTCTCCGCACCGGGACCCTGCAGGTCTATCGGACGACCGATGCCGAGGAGCTGAAGCGCATCAAGCAGGGCGGCTGGACTCTCGACCAGGTGAAGGCCGAGGCCGAGTCACTCTTCCACGGTATCGCTGCCGCCCGGTCGGCCTCCCCGCTCCCTGAGCGTCCCGATGAGGCGGGCGCCGATCGGCTCCTTCTGGAGCTGCACCGCGCGGTACTGGGCGTCTAGACCGAGCGCGGCACCACCGTCCAGGCCGGGTTAGGTTCCTACCCTCATGCTCCTGACTATCCGCACCACGGCCCGGCCCGCATCCGACCTGGGGTATCTACTCCACAAGAACCCGTCCCGGGTCCAGTCGTTCGAGCTCTCCTTCGGGAAGGCGCATCTCTTCTACCCCGAAGTGAGCGAGGAGGCATGTACGGCCGCGCTCCTGCTCGACGTCGATCCGGTCGGCCTGGTGCGCGGCCGCAAGGGCCCGCCCGGCGAGGGCGGCCAGCTGGAGCAGTACGTGAACGACCGGCCCTTCGTCGCCTCGTCCTTCCTCAGTGTCGCCCTGGCGCAGGTGCTCCGGAGTGCCATGGCGGGGCAGAGCAAGGAACGCCCGGAACTCGCCGCGGCCGACATTCCGCTCGAGGCGACCCTCGCCGTGGTGCCCTGCCGGGGCGGGCCCGAGCTGCTGCGCCGCCTCTTCGAGCCGCTGGGCTACGCGCTCGACATCGCCACCCACGCCGCCGATCCCGCCTTTCCCGAGTGGGGGGACAGCCGGTATCACACCGTCACGCTGCGCGCCACCTGCCGCCTCAGTGCGCTGCTGACGCACCTCTACGTGCTGATCCCGGTGCTCGATGGCGACAAGCACTACTGGGTGGGCGACGACGAAGTGGACAAGCTGCTGCGCCATGGCGAGGGGTGGCTGCGGGATCACCCGGAGCGTGACCTGATCGCGCAGCGGTATCTGCGGCACCGGCATTCGCTGGTCGAGGATGCTATTACCCGGCTCGTAGTGGAGGAGGAGCCGGAGGCGCTTGAGGTCGACGAGCCGAAGGATGCCGCCGAGGCTGCCCTCGAACGCCCCATGAGCCTCAACGAGCAGCGGCTCAACACCGTGCTGGCGGCACTTCGCGCGGCAGGTGCGCGGACCGTCCTCGACCTCGGCTGCGGCGAGGGCAATCTGCTGCGCTTGCTGCTCGAGGAGCGCAGCCTGGAGCGGGTGGTGGGCATGGACGTCTCCTGGCGCGCACTCGAGGTGGCTCGCCGGAAACTCCGGCTGGACCGCCTGCCCGAGCGCCAGCGCGAGCGCATCACCCTGATCCACGGCTCGCTGATGTACCGGGATGCCCGGCTCAGCGGATTCGATGCCGCGGCGGTGGTCGAGGTCATCGAGCACCTCGATCCTCCCCGCCTCGCGGCCTTTGAGCGGGTGCTGTTCGGGATCGCCCGGCCGACGACTGTGGTCGTGACCACGCCCAACGCCGATTACAACGTCCGCTGGGAGACGCTGCCGGCGGGCAGGTTCCGCCATCGGGATCATCGGTTCGAGTGGGGGCGCGACACCTTCGCCGCCTGGGCTGGGCGGGTGGCCGCGGAACATGGGTACACGGTGCGGATCGCGCCGGTGGGCGAGACTGATCCCGAGGTCGGATCCCCGACTCAGATGGGGGTGTTCGACCGTGACTGAACCCACTCCCTCGCCCGGTCGTGTGCTCACGATTCCCGAGCTCTCGCTCGTGGTCCTGATCGGTCCCTCGGGCTCGGGGAAGAGCACCTTCGCGCGCAGCCACTTCAAGCCGACGGAGATCCTCTCCTCGGATTTCTGTCGCGGGCTGGTGTCCGACAACGAAAACGACCAGTCGGCCACCGGCGACGCCTTCGCCGTGCTGCACTACATCGCGGCGAAGCGGCTGGCCCGCGGGCTGCTCACCGTGGTCGATGCCACCAACGTCCAGCCTGAGGCCCGCCGGCCGCTGGTCGAACTGGCCAGGCAGTTCCACGTGCTCCCGGTTGCGGTGGTGCTCGACCTGCCGGAGCGGCTCTGTCACGACCGTAACGTCGGCCGTCCCGACCGGACATTCGGCCCCCACGTGGTCCAGCAGCAGAAGGCCCAGCTCCGGAAGTCGCTCCGGTATCTCCAGAAGGAGGGCTTCCGCCACGTCCACGTGCTTGAGTCGGTGGGGGAGGTGGCGAGTGCCAGGTTCGAGCGGCAGCCGCTCTGGAACAACCGGAAGTTCGACCACGGTCCGTTCGACATCATCGGGGACGTCCATGGCTGCGCCGATGAGCTCGAGACCCTGCTGGAACAGCTCGGCTACCTGCGCGACGGCGACGCGTACCGGCATCCCGACGGCCGCAAGGCGGTGTTCGTTGGCGACCTGGTCGACCGGGGGCCCCGCGTCCCCGACGTGCTGCGGATCGTCATGGCCATGACGGCAGCAGGAACCGGGCTCGCAGTGCCCGGCAATCACGACATGAAGCTCATGCGGAAGCTCCGGGGCCGCGATGTGACGGTGTCCCATGGCCTGCAGGAGTCCCTCGACCAGCTCGAGCGCGAAGACCCATCCTTCCGCTCGACCATCGCCGACTTTCTCGATGACCTGGTCAGCCACTACGTCCTCGACGACGGCAGGCTGGTGGTGGCCCATGCCGGCATGAAGGAGTCCATGCAGGGGCGCGGCTCGGGGAAGGTGCGCGACTTTGCGCTGTACGGCGAAACCACCGGGGAGACCGACGAGTTCGGTCTCCCGGTGCGGTACAACTGGGCCGCCGAATACCGCGGCAGCGCGATGGTGGTGTATGGGCACACGCCGGTTCCGGAGCCGGAGTGGCTCAACCGGACCATCAACATCGATACCGGATGTGTGTTCGGTGGGCGGCTGACGGCGCTGCGCTATCCGGAGAAAGAGCTGGTGTCCGTCTCCGCTCATGCCACCTACGCGCAGCCGGCTCGCCCCTTCCTTGCCGACAGCGACGCCGCACCGCTCAGCGCCCAGCAGGCCCTGGACGACCTGCTGGACCTCGCCGACGTGTCGGGCAAGCGGGTCATCACCACCCGCCTCCACCACACGGTCACGATCCGGGAAGAGAACGCCACCGCGGCCCTGGAGGTCATGAGCCGATTCGCCGCGAATCCCAAGTGGCTCATCTACCTCCCCCCGACCATGTCGCCCACGGAGGCCTCGAAGCGGCCTGATCTCCTGGAGCACCCTGCGGAGGCGTTTGCCCACTACCGGGGACAGGGGATTCCACGGGTCGTGTGCGAGGAGAAGCACATGGGGTCGCGCGCGGTACTCGTGATCTGCCGCGATGAGTCGGTCGCCCGGCGCCGCTTCGGGGTTCTGGAGGAGGAGATTGGGGTCGTGGTGACTCGGACCGGGCGGCGCTTCTTCGAGGACGCCGCGGTCGAGCGGGAACTGCTCGAGCGGGTCCGCGATGCGCTGACCGGGGCCAGGTTCTGGGAATCCCTCGGCACCGACTGGGTCTGCCTGGACGCCGAGCTGATGCCCTGGTCGGCTAAAGCGCAGGAGCTGCTGCGGCAGCAATATGCGGCGGTCGGCGCCGCCGCCACTCATGCGCTGGAGCCCGCCCTGGCGCTTCTCGAACAGGGAGCGGCCCGGCTTCCCGAGACGGCCACCCTGCTGGAGCGCTACCGCGACCGGCAGATGCATGTGGAGCGGTACCGGGAAGCGTACCGGCGCTACTGCTGGGCGGTGCACTCGGTGGACGATCTCCGCCTCGCGCCCTTCCATGTCATGGCGACCGAGAATGCGGTGCACGTCGCCCGCGACCACGTCTGGCACATGGAAATGCTGGCGCGGGTCGCCGCGGCCGGCGCAGGGCTCCTGATTCCGACGCCCTTCAAGGTCATCGACGTCACCGATCCGGCGGGTGAGGCTGAGGGCATCGCCTGGTGGGAGGCGCTGACCGGGAAGGGCGGCGAGGGGATGGTGGTCAAGCCGTTCGATTTCGTGGCGCGAGGCAAGCGCGGACTGCTGCAGCCTGCCATCAAGTGCCGGGGACGGGAGTACCTCCGGATCATCTATGGGCCGGAGTACCTGGTGCCGGAGCACCTCGAGCGGCTGAGGGGCCGCGGCCTGCAGGCCAAGCGATCCCTGGCGCTGCGGGAGTTCGCGCTGGGTGTTGAGGGTCTGGAGCGGTTCGTCCGCCGGGAGCCGCTCCGTCGGGTCCATGAGTGCGTCTTCGGGGTGTTGGCTCTGGAGAGCGAGCCGGTGGATCCACGCCTGTAACTGCTCTCCTCGGGCTCGTTCTCTCAGCGCGACAGCCCGGTGGAGTCTGCATCGAGACGCATACCCGGCGGTCCTCGGGTTTTTCAGGGGGTTCGCGCTTGGCCGCGGTGGGGATACTGGAGTAACTGTGGGAGGTCGCCGTTCCCTCCGTACCCTCCTCCCCGGCCGCCCTCCATGCACCCCCTCCTCCGCCGCCACATCAAGCGTGGCCCCAGCTCGAAGTTTCCCACCAGTCGGATTGCCACGCTCCCGCCACGCGATCGCGCCGCCCTGCCGCTGACCGGAAAGGTCTACCGCGCCGACTGGCCGGTTCTGCTCGCGGATCCCGACGAGTGGGTGCGCGAGGTGGCGTGGCAGGTCTACGGCCCGGTCCTCGGCATTGACGAGCTTGCCCGGCTGGGCGAGCACAGCAATCCCGGCGCCCGGGAACACGCGATGTCGCGGATCCGGGGGATGGTCCAGGCCGGGGCGCCGGGTCGGAATCTCGTGAGCGCCCTGTTGCACTCCGAGTGGCCCGATGTCCGCGCCTTCGGGATCTGCCTTGTGTCGCTCATGGTGCCCGCCGGGACGGGGATCAAGGTGATCGAGATCGATCCTGAGATGGACCTCGACTTCTAGGGGGGACGTGGCGGTCCCCGCGCGCCGGGTGTAGCGAGACCGTCTTCGCCAGACTGGCGGACCGCGCCGCCCGCGCGTGTTACCCGCCGCTCCGCTTCAGGCCTTCGCGCTCTGGACTCACCAGGGACCGGGCGGCGCCAAGGGTCCCGAAGGGGGTTCGGAGCTGCGGGTCGAGGATCGCCTCCTCGATTACCAATAGGCCCGTGTGTGTGAGCGCCAGGGCCCCGGCCGGCTCGGGAACAGGCTGCACCAGATCGCCCGCCGCCAGCAGTCGCTCAGCTGCCCGCAGCTCCCCCTCGCCGAGCAGCTCTCGCAGGTCTTGGTGAGAGTTCGTGGGTCGATACACCGCGCCCTCGGCGCCCCAGTAAACCGCCTCGAGCACCAGGATGCGCAGGGCCCACCTCTTGAGGACCAGGTCCGCCCCAGACGCGCCGACGAGGCCTTGGTGGCTCACCCGCCCACCCCGGCGGCTTCGCCGTTCTCGTAGTCCACAAGTACGACCGCGCTCGTCACCTTTCCGCCGCCCGGCAGCCGGGAGGGGCTCGAACGGTCTTCGACGGCGGAGACGAACACGAGGGGAGCAAACAGGCGAGGCGGCCAGGGTGCCGGGGGAAGGATCTCGAAGCCCACGTCGGGCGGCAGGGCCGTGCTGGTGAGGCTCGGCCGGTTCCTCGCCCGGACCCACCAGCGTCCGTTGTCGTCCCGGTAGAAGCGGTAAATGCTGCCGCTCTCGGTCTGGATGACCGCGATCGGTCGTTGGTGACCGGGACGAGTAGTCACCGTCGGGGAGCGGGCTGGCGGGGCTGGATGTGTGGATCGGTTTCCTGCACTGCGCCTCCGGGCTTCGAGGGGTTCTGAAGCAAGACGCAGTGCCTGCCGGGTCACTCCTCGGCCGAGGAGGCCTTGGGCTGCCGGCGCTTCCGTCCGGGCGATCGGGCGGACCAGTCGGGGATACGAAGTTCGACCTTGATCTCGAGCGTGGCATCGGGGAGGACCGCCACCTGGACCGGCGGGTCCCCGGATGAGGTGCTCGTTGAAGAGCACTGGGTGTCTTCCTTTACCTGAGGACTCATTGCTCTACTAGTGGTCACGGCCGGAGACGGGACTGCGGAGGGAGGAGTGGACATGGCGAGAGGCGCAGGTGGGAGGAGCTGGCGGGGGTGACGAGCTGCGGGGGCCGCGAGGAGGTATGGTCGGGCAGGTAAGGCTCGGGGCATTCTGAAGGGGCCGCCGGGCTGCCGCCAACCCCAGTGCCGCCGGGCCTGTTCCATGTCTGAAAAGACAGAGGCCGGGGCCGCCCTCA
Organism: uncultured Gemmatimonadaceae bacterium; assembly: GCA_964642475.1. Classification (GTDB taxonomy): domain Bacteria; phylum Gemmatimonadota; class Gemmatimonadetes; order Gemmatimonadales; family GWC2-71-9; genus JADJOM01. The sequence continues at coordinate 87,015 of CAZXRC010000017.1, forward strand.
GGGCGACCCCGGCCTCGCGCGTCCCCGATTCCCTATGCCCAGAGCACGAGGGTCAGGGCTCCGGTGTCACCATCGAACTCCACCCGCTTCAGCACCTGCTGCAGAAAGCCGCGCCGCTCGGGGATACTCCCCGACTCGTACAGGTCGAGCGGCTTGGACCAGCTGCCCTTGCGGGACTCGAAACGCGCCTGCGCGGCGCCGAGGCGGGTCGCGGTTTGTGTGAGCAGGCGGACCCCCTCCCGGCACTGCATCAGGTCGGCCGTGAGCTTCTCCAGCGCGTGCTTGAACATCTCGACCTCGCAGGCTGACTTGGCCTGCGCGATCTGGAGCGCGGCATTCTTGCCGGCGGCCTCGAGGTCGCGTTCTTTGGCCCGCAGAAGGGCGAGCTCGTGCGAATGGTCGACGCGCTCTTCGGCCGCAAGCAGGCGCTCCAGCTCGGCTTCGACGAGCCCCGCCAACTGCCCATTGTCCAGCCACCGACGCACCGCCTCGTCGACCGCGGCTTCCAGCTCGTCCGCAGGGTAGTAAGCCCGCGTGACCGTGCAGTTCTTGAGCAGTTCCGTCCGGCGCTCGTGCCGGTAGTACCGCTGATGCGAGGCCCCGGAGGAATTGGCCCCGTTCAACGGCTGCTTGCACTTGGCGCACACCAAAAGGCCACTTAAGAGCAGGTCGGGGCTCTGGCGTCGCCGTCCGGCCCAGGTCTCCCGACTGCCCGCGAGCTTGGCCTGCACCCGGTCGAACATGTCACGAGAGATGATCGGGGGGACCAGAACGCCGTCCGCCACGACCGGGACCAACGTCTCCTCGAGATCCGCGTCCTCGATGGGGATGGCCGATCCATCCCGATAGGACGCACCCCAGATGATGTAGCCGGCGTACGTGGTGTTCCCGAGGATCTTCTTCACGCCGTTCCCCGACCAGCATGAGTCCTCCGTCCCCCGGCGGGCGGCCGGGCACGGGACGCCGCGCTCGTTCAGGATCTTGGCGATCCCGCGATGCGACGTGCCCGCATCCGACAGGCTGAAGATTTCCTGCACGATGGCGGCCGAGCCGTCCACGGACGGCTTCAGCCGATACGCGCCGTCCTGCATGCGGATCATACTGCCAGGCGGCACCAGCTGGACCTCGGCCCCCGTCGTCTTGCTGACAAGCCAGCGATCGGTGCCATACGGTGCCTGGGCGCCAGGATACAACCCCATCAACACGCGGGACCGCATGCCGCCGCGCACGCGACGCTGGAGCTGATCCAGCTCGTCCGAGGACGCGATACTCTTCATCGCGCGATTGAGGTGCCGCGCGTTGATCTCGCGGCGATCGCCGTGCTCGTAATCGATCGGGGGGCCCTCAGTCGTGAACCGCAGGCGAACCCCGTGCTTCTCGAAGTGCACGGCGTAGTAGTCAAGATTGCGGACGTCGAGCCATCGGCCCCAGCGAGTCGCGTCTTTGATGTAGAGAAGGTCGAACGGGGCCGCGCCCGACTCGACGAGGGCAAGGAGGCGACTAAACCCGTCGCGCTGGGTGGTCCGGCCGGACACGTCATCGTCGCTGAGCCGAAAATCGGGGGAGTTGGGAATCACGTACCCGTCGCCCTCAGCACACTTGGCGTTGATGAAGTGCTGTGCCTCGATTCCGAGTGGGTCGTTCGTGCTCTTGCGCGCGTAACTGGCCGCGTACTTAGTCGTCATGGCGAGTGCTCCGGAGGAAGGGATGGAGGGGTGTTCCCACCAGTACCCTGGCCTCCGGGCCCGCGCCCAGTGCCCGCCGTGTACATCCTGCGCAGAGCCACCTGCACGAGGGCTCTGACGATGCGGCTCCCCGCAGGGGCACCATGGCCGTCGGACCCCGGGGCCCAGCGGGGCCTAGGGACCGGGCGCCCTCGCCGCCCTGAGCCCCTGCCTTGTCGATCTGAGTCCTTTATTCCCAAGCAGTTACCTCCTTTCGGCCCCTTGGGGCCCCCTGCCGGCCTTGGGAGCTCCATCGCCCCTTGGGCCCGCTGCTCCAGCGTGCCTCCGTTGACCGGTCTCGATAGGCTCCGAGCCCGCGTCAAGGCCGTGGCCTCAGGAACGCAATCCACCAACCCCGCAGCCGGATCTCTTGTTCCAGCAGACGGTTAGCCTGTCGCCCCGACAGCCCGCGCGTCTGTTTGGGAAGAGCGCGCCATGGGGTTTTCGGCGAGGTCCGGTATGGTGTCGCCATGAGCCACGCCGCCCGCACCGCCAACCCCGCCCCCGGCCCCCAGGGCCCGCTCCAGGGCCCCAGCCTCCTGTCGCTGGTCCAGCAGTACGAGGACTTCGCGAAGGGCTGGGAACAGAAGGCCAAGACGTTCGAGAAGATGCAGGCGACGGCACCCGGGCACGTCGTGATCCGTGAAGTGCTGGCGGGCCTGCGCGGGTGGGTGCGCGACGTCGGTGAGGCGGAAGTCAACCTGACCACCGCGGCCCAGCTCAGCGGCTACAGCGTGCGGCAACTCCGGCGCATGCTCCGCACTGGCGAGCTCAAGAATCGCGGATCCGTAGGTTCGCCGCGGATCCGGCTGTGCGACCTCAAGCGCAAATAGAGGAGATGATGAGCGACGATGTGAGGGTGAACGAGACGGCCCCGGACGCAGCCGAGTCGGTTCCGGCGACTGACCGGGCCCCGGTCAAGGCGGGCGAAAAAGGCGTGAACCGCGTCTGGATCGAGCAGAAGAAGGGACGCACCTACCTCGGGTACAAGACCCCGGATGGCCGGAAGCGGCTCCAGCGCTGCCGGGCCAAGGGCAAGCGCGAGCTGCAGAAGGCCGCGACCGCGCTGGCCCGGCAGCTGGCCTTGCAGCCGCGCTCGCGGCAGGATGAGGTCGGCGAGGAGCCAATCACCGTGGGGCGCCTGCTGGACGAATATCGCAACAAGCTGCTGCCCCTCAAGAACGACGTGGAGCGGGGCTTCCAGGAAACGGTCCTCGACATGTTCGAGCGCCAGGTGGGCCGCGACCTGATCGCGGTGGAACTCGACGAGAGCCACTGGCTGGCCTATATCCAGGCGCGGACGACGGGAAACCCCGACCCCGATCTCGCGGGCTTTGATGCCAAGGCGCGCGCGGCGCTGGCCGCCATGGCGAGCTACGAGATGCCCGCCCTGTACCCCGCCTCCTACCACGAATTCGGCCCGGGCTGGCGCGTGCCGCGGCCCGTCGGGAAGCGGGCGATCGAGCGGGAGGGGAAGGTGCTCCGGAAGGTCTTCGCGTACGGCCACAACCGGCACCGGCGGAGCGGGACCCCGTGGCTGCCGGTGAACCCGTTCGAGGAGTTCCGACTGCCGTCGGGCGACCCGGGCGAGTGCGCCACGATCTCGGCGAAGGAATACGAGCAGCTGCTGGAGGTGGCCCCCAGCGTCCACCCCGACCTTCGCGACCTGCTCGTCGCGCTGCATGAGACCGGCCATCGCGGCGGGGCGGTGTGCGCGCTCCGCTGGGCCGACGTGCGCCTCGCCGGGGAGGGGACCATCCACTGGCCCCGCGAGACCGACAAGACGGACCGGGCACACGTGACCCCCATCTCTGAGGTCATGCTCGCGATGCTGCGCGCCCGCCTCGCGTGCCTGGTCGGTCCCCTCGATTCGACCCGCCCCGTCTTCCCCGGGCCGAGTGATTCCGCGGTGCCGATGCGGCTGGACTATGCCCGGGGCCTGCTGCTCAAGGCGCTCACCCAGGCCGGGCTCGAGGCCCGCGCGCGCTTCGGGACCCATGTCTTCCGCCGCAAGATGGCGACGGACCACATGGACCAGCCGCTCAAGGTGGTGGCCGCGGTAGGGGGCTGGAAGGACACCCGGTCGGTGGTGCACTACCAGCAGGTCGCCGAGGCGGCGGCGCGGGCGCTCCTCAACCGCCCCCGGCCGGCCTGATGCCGAGCCTGACCGTGGCGTGCGCCACGCCCCCCAGCTCCACCCGGGCCCCTAACAACACGACGCCCCGTCCGCATGGACGGGGCGTCGTGATTTCGTGCAACGCGCTAACTACCACCAACGGCGACTTTAACAGCGACTGCGAGGTAAGTCTATGCGCCCGAGACGATTCGAACGTCCGACCTCTTGCTCCGGAGGCAAGCGCTCTATCCAGCTGAGCTACGGGCGCGAAATGGGACGAGGAAAATCGCCTGCCCGGCCCGGTTACGCAACCGTAGCGCCCGGGCCTGACCCACCGCGGCCGCCCGGCCCGGCAGGGCCGGCAGCGCGCGCGGGTGGTCCATGACGTCCCGCTGCGACGCGCCTGAGCCTTGCTTCATGCCGTGCTCAGGTGGCATTCAGCGCCGGGAGCGCACCGTGGAGGAGTGGCGGAGCAGCTCGGCCACCCTCCGAAGGAGCCTGCGATGACCACCCTCGATACGCTCGAACCCCCGCGTCCCGCGACCTCCGCTGCACCGCTGGTGGCGCTCGAACGCCTGATTCCCCTCCGGGCCGATGGGCCGGTGATGATCTCCCTGTATCTGCGGCTCGACGTGCAGGCACGGGTCCAGAACCGCTATCGGGTCGCCGGTCGGGATGCCATTCGGCGCGCCCGGACCGGGGTTGACCAGGCGGGTCTGTCGCACTCGCAGCGCGAGGCGCTGTTCCGGGACCTGGCGCGGGTAGAGGCCCGCCTCGAGAAGGCCGCCACGCTGCCGCATACCCCAGGGCTGGCCGTCTTTGCCTGCGAATCCCTGGACCTGTTCGAGGTGCTGCCGCTTCCGCGGGTGCTGGAGACCCGCCTGCTGCTCGGCGACCGGCCGCGACTGGCGGAGGCCTTGGCGGCGGTTGAAGGATTCGGTCGGATCCTGGTGGCCCTCCTCGACCGGACCCACAGCCGGTTCTTTGAGGTCACCGCCTTCGAGGTGCGCGAACTCTCCGGGCTGGTGCTGCCGGCGACCCGAGGCGGGAAGTACCACAGCGACCGGGAGGACTCTCCGGGCTGGGGGGAACGGGATTTCCATAATCGTATTCGCGAGGAGCGGCGCCGTCAGGCGGCAGCGGTGGCCCGCCGGCTGGACCGACTCATGGCGGAGCTCCACGGCCAGGGGCTCGTGCTGGCCGGGCCATCCCGCACCGTCCTGGAGCAGCAGCGTTTCCTTTCCCGTTCGCTGACCTCCCGCGTGCTCGGGACCCTGCCCCTCAACCCGACGGCCGCCACACCGGCCGACGTCGGCGACGCGGTGATGCGGCTTCGGGCGGCCTGGGAACGGGCCCGCGACGCCGCGATCGCGGCCGAAGTGGAACAGGGGGTCGGCACCGGATGGGCGGTGAATGGTGCCCGCCCCACCCTCCGGGCCCTCGCGCGGGGGCAGGTGCGGGCGCTGGTGGTGCCCGCCGGTCAGACCGGTGCGGGCTATCGCTGCCCTCAGTCCGGACGCCTGGTACTTGCCGCGGGTGAGTGCCAGCGGGAGGGAACCCCGGTGCCGGTGCTCGACCTGGTGAGCGAAGTGATCGAAGAGGCGCTCAACCAGCGGGTGGAGGTCGAGGTGATCGAGGACCCGGAAGCCCGAAGCGGGATCGACGGCCTGGCGGCGTTGCTCCGCTTCCGGTAGCCTGGTCGCCGGACAGACTGCGAGGGTCCATGCGTGACCGGGCGGCGCGATGACCAACGCGCTCGAGGTCGAGCGGCTCGGCGTGCGGCTCGGGCGGCACCAGATCCTCGAGGGTCTGAGTCTGGCGGTGCCCGAGGGAGCGACCCTCGCGATCATCGGACCCAGCGGCTCGGGGAAGACGGTGCTGTTCCGGGCCCTCATTGGGGCCCTGCCGCACACGGGGGAGATCCGTTGGAAGCCGGGGACCCGGGTCGGCTATGTCCCCCAGAAGCTGGACCTGGAGCGGGATCTGCCGGTCACCGGGCACGATTTCCTCCGGGCCCGCGCCCGCGTTGCGCACCATGACGAGGGCGAAATCGGACGGGTCCTCGGACTCGTCGGCCTGGATACCCACCTGGTTCGGCAGCCGATCGGGACCCTCTCGGGGGGCCAGTTCCAGCGGGTGCTGCTCGCGTTCGCCCTGATGGCCCACCCGACCGTCCTGCTGTGCGACGAACCGACCGCCGGGGTAGACCAGCCCGGGGAAGAGCGGCTGTATGCCACCCTGCATCGCCTGCAGGGCGAGGAGGCGTTCACCCTCCTTCTTATCTCGCACGAACTGAGCCTCGTCTACCGCTATGCCACCGCGGTGCTCTGCCTCTCCCAGGTGGGCGGTGCGTGCGTCGGTCCGCCGCTCGAAGTACTGACCCCCGAACGTCTCCAGGAACTCTACGGGGTTCCCATGCAGTACCATCGGCATGACGGCCCTCTCCCCTAGCGAACTCGCTCTCCCGCTGGCCACCGCAGTGGCCGCGGGACTGGTCGGGAGCTTCGCCGTCATGCGGCGGATGACGCTGGCCTCGGACGCGATGTCCCATGTCGCCCTGCCCGGCATCGGTCTGGCGGTGTTGCTGCGGGTCAACCCGGTGCTCGGCGGGGTGGCGGCCCTGGTGGCCGGTGCCCTGCTTATCTGGGTGATCGAGCACCGAACCCGCATCCCGACGGAGGCCATCATCGGGGTAGTGTTTTCGGCGGCGCTGGCCGTCGGCAGCATGCTGACGTCCGGGGAGGAACTCCTGGAGGCGCTCTTCGGCACTACCCGGCCGCCCGGCCGGGTCGAAACCCTGGTAGGACTGGCGGTGGCCGCGTTCATCATCGGCTTCGTGGTAAGGGCGCGGCACCGCCTCCTTGTCGGCCTGGTGTCGGCCGACCTGGCCCGGACCACCGGGGTCAACCTCGCCCGACTGGACCTGCTCTACCTCCTGGCATTTGCGCTCACGGTGGCGTTGGGCCTCCGCTACCTGGGGATCCTGCTCATGGGATCGCTCATCATCATCCCCGCCGCGACTGCCCGCCACGTCAGCCGGAATCTCGATGCCATGCTGGCCGGCGCGGTCGGCGTCGCGGTGGCCGCGACCGGGCTCGGCGCGGCGGGAGCCACGCTTACCCACCTGCCGGCCGGTCCGCTGACGATTACGATCGCCGCGGGGTTCTTCGCCATCGGCGTGCTGTTCCGGCGGCCGGAGTGACCCCCGCGGCAGAGGGGCTCGTGACTCAGTCCCGCCCCGGCTCGGGTCGCTCCTCCTCTGCTTCCGGGGCCGGTTCCACCTCCAGGCCGAGCTGATACACCAGGGCGGTGAGTACGGCGGGGTCCATCCGGAGGAAGAGATCGCGAACCGTCGCCAGGGCACCGGGTTGGCCCTCGGTGGCGTAAGCCCGGTCCACCTGGGCGACGAGGAGATCGGCCAGCGCCGCGTGGCCCTCGGATCTGGCGGCGGCTTCACGGGAAATTCGGCTGTCGGCGGTCATGGGCGAATCGGGGAGAAGGAAGCAGCGCACTCGTCCGCCTTCTATGTGCTGTCCGGCACCTGAAGGGAGCAGGAAAGCTCGGTGACACTCCCGGCCCTGCCGGGACCGTTGAGCCGGATTTCACACGATGCTCAGCCCCTGTTCAGTCCCCTTACACGATGTTGCGCTTCGTCCTTTCCGGAGGCTCGCGGTGAGCAGCATCGTCAAAGTCATCGAGGTGATCGCCCAGTCGGACCAGGGATTCGACGACGCCGTGCGAAATGCGGTTCGGGAGGCGGGCAAGACTGTGACCGGTATCAAATCGGTCTGGGTGGAGAATCTCAGCGTCAAGGTCGATGGCACCCGCATCACGAGCTACCGGGCGAACTGCAAGGTCTCGTTCCTGGTCAAGGAGCGCGAATAGCCGGGCCAACGTTCGCCATGGCCTGGGGAGCCATCGATTGGGACCGGTTCAAGGGCCTGCTTGACCCGATGCCACCGGGAGCGCTAGCGGTGTACGACGGCAGCTGACGGCCCGGCGCGAGGGAATGACCGAAGGGAAGCGGTGACGCCGATGGTAGATGCGCACAGAGCGCCCGCGCCGCAGTGCACGGCCCGATCCCCCTGGAGCGCCGCCGAACCACCCGCCCGCCGGTGTCGATGATGCAGTCGGATCCGACTCCGTCCTACTCCTATCTCTCCCATGGTGGCGAAGAGAGGCTCCAACTCCGGGCGGGCTCGCTCGCCGAGCTTATGCGCCAGGCCGCCCTGGCATTGTCGCAGCTCATGCGGCCGGGGCCCCTGCCCCCAGGTCCCGACACGAGTCATGGGATCGTGCTTGCCGCCCCCGATCCCGCCGCGCTCTTGATCGCCTGGCTGAACGAGCTGCTGTACCTCTCCGAGCGCGAGCGGTGGCTTCCCTGGCGGTTCGAGGTACATGAAGCAACCGAACGTCACCTGCGTGCCACTGTCTGGGGCCGCCTCCTGGAGCAGGCTCCGTCGCTGATCAAGGCCGCGACGTGGCATGGGCTGCGTGTCGACCGATCGGACGACGCCTACGTGGCCGAAGTCCTGTTCGATGTGTGAAGGCCCCTGATGACCGCGCCCGCTCCCGCCTCGCAACGGCTGATCCATGACCTTCCGGTCGAGAGTCGACCAGGAATGCTCGTCCCCGCCCGGGTGTATGCCGACCCGATCCTGTGGCGGGAGATCTCCTGCGGTCACGCGCTGGAACAGCTCTGCAACGTGGCTACGCTGCCGGGCGTGAGCCGGTGCGTCTATGGCATGCCTGACATGCACGAGGGATACGGCTTCCCGGTCGGGGGTGTGGCGGCGACGCGCGCGAGCGACGGCGTGATATCTCCCGGCGGCGTCGGGTATGATATCAACTGCGGCGTGCGCCTGCTCACGTCGGGGATTGCCGCCGACACGGTGGGCACCCGGCTGGAGCATCTGGTCCACGAGCTGAGCCGGAGCATCCCCTCGGGTGCGTCCGCCAACCCCCGACTTTCCCTCGACCCGGCCGGTCTCGAGCGGGTGCTGCGAGGGGGAAGCCGGTCCCTCATGCGGGAGGGACTGGCCACCGACGACGATCTGGCTCGCACCGAGGCCGGGGGCGCGCTCGATGACGCGGATCCGGCGGCGGTATCCGATCGGGCGAGGAGTCGCGGCCACGATCAACTCGGGACCATTGGATCGGGCAATCACTTCGTGGAGGTGGAGGTCGTCGACGAGATATTCGATGCGCCGGCCGCCCGTGCCTTCGGGCTGATCCGCGGTCACGTTGCGGTCCTCATCCACACCGGCTCCCGAGGGCTGGGCCACCAGGTGTGCACCGACTACGTCCGCCTCATGCTCGAACGGCCCGGGCAATGGAGCATCCACCTGCCGGATCGTCAGCTTGCCTGTGCACCGTTGGCCTCACCCGAGGGGCGGCGCTACTTCACCGCCATGAATGCGGCGGCCAACTTCGCCTTCGCCAACCGGCAGGTGATCACCGCGGTCGTACGCCAGGTCTTTCTGGCCGTTCTCGGGACCGGAGCCGACCTCCGGGTGTGTTACGATGTCGCGCACAACATGGCACGCCTGGAACGGCACGAAGGGGTGGACCTGTGCGTGCATCGGAAGGGGGCGACCCGCGCCTTCGGGCCCACCCATCCCGAAACGCCGGCCGGCTACCGGGCCGTTGGCCAGCCGGTCTTCATTCCCGGGAGCATGGGCACCGCCTCATGGGTGCTGGCCGGCACCGACGAGGCGCTGATCCGCAGCTTCGGCAGCACCTGCCATGGCGCGGGACGGGCCTTGAGTCGCACGGCCGCGAGGGCTGCGGTCTCCGGATCTGAGGTCCGCCGGATGCTGGAGGGGCAGGGGATTGTGGTGCGGTGCCCCTCGGCTCGGGGGCTCGCGGAAGAGGCTCCCGGAGCGTACAAGGATGTTGAACGCGTAGTCCAGGTAGTGGCCGACGCCGGGCTCGCCCGGAAAGTCGCCCGACTCCGTCCCCTCGGCGTGATCAAGGGTTGACAGGAGCAGAGCCCTCCGCCGGCGGTCGCCGAGGAGGCCAAGCGGCGACCAGGGTGAAGGCCTGCTCCGGCACTCCATCGTGACGGCCCTCGAGGGTCCCCCTCAGTACTCCGGGGCGGAAGTGCTGAGTCTGGCTACGCCACCGCGGCGACTCGGGTTGGACTCCAGACCGGCCGCGCGTCCAGGCCCGCCGGTATCTCCGTGCCCAGCCACTCCAGCATCGCGGGGAAAAGGTCCACCGACCGGATCGGCGTGACGGGCCCGGGGACACTGGTCCAGACCGGGATCTGCATATGAGCCTGGATCAGGCTCCCGTGCCCGGACTTGTGCTCCGGTACCTCGAAGCGCTCCCGGAAATCGAACCCCTCCCGTGCCACCACGATCAGGTCGCCGGTGCGCTCGGCGCGGAATTGGTCGAGCAGCTGCACGCAGGCGTCGGGGTAGGGGCCATCCCAGGATGCCGCGAGCCAGCCGGCCGCGGTACGTGTGACATCTCCTCCCACGTCGAGCGGATCGCCACCGATCGGCCGGTACCGGATCAGGTCTCCCTCCCGACTCACCTCCGCTTCGCCGCCAACCGACGCCACCCGGACCACCCCCGGTCGCTCCTCCGCCGCCACGAATGCTACCGCGTCCTGCCCGACCAGCCGGTCGATCAGATCGGCCGGGACTCCGAAGGTCCCCGGCGCCCGTAGCCGCTCGAGCGGGTGGCGGGTGGCGCGCGGCACGCCAGGCGCGGCGTAGATCAGCGCCGATCCGTTGCCGGCGATCATGACCGCCGCGGCGGGGTCCCGCTCCCAGACCACCGGGTGCGAAAGCGTCCGCACCCCCTGGGCGCGGAACCAGTCGGCCAGGTCGAGATGAACCCGAACCGGCGCGGCGCCGTGGTCGCTCACCAGGATGATCAGGGTGTCGTCGAGCTCCCCCCGCCGTGCCAGCCCCTCGCGGAGGGCCGCTACCGTGCGGTCCACCTGCCGGAGCGCGCGCAGCACCCGGGGACTCTCGGGGGTGCTCTGGTGGGTGTAGCCGTCTACCGCCGGGAACTGGGCGAAGATGAACCGCCATCCCGCCTCGACGCCCCTGAGGAGATGGCGCGAGACGGCATCGTCCGAGGGCTGGTGCCACTCGAGGTAGTGCGCCAGCGCGCCCCAGAACTTGCGCTCGGTGCGCGAAGGATCGCGCGCCGGGGAGAGGCCCTTCGCCACCGGTGTGAAGATGCCGAGGCTCTCCGGCACCAGCTCGAAAATGGTGCGGAGACCGGGGGTGATGTCGCCGTCGAGGCGGCCGGCCTGGTAACCGCAGTAACTCCGAACCAGCTCCCGCTCCCTCCACCACTTCCCGGTGTACCGGGTCCGTTCCAGCCAGCGGATCGAGGGGACGTTGCAGTGGCCGGGGGTGCAGCCGGTGAGGAAGGGGAGATAGGCGACCGAGGTGGTCGAGGGGAACGCCGTGACGCCTCTCGCCACGCCCCCTTCCTTTACCATGGCCTGGAGCGCGGGCAGCTCGCCTCGCGCCAGCGCACCTTCCGCGACATCGGGCCGCAGGCCATCCACCAGGAGAAGCATCACCCGTTTCGCTGCCACGCTCATCCTCTCGGCATCAATGAACTGGGAGGGATTCCGTCGCCGGACTCTTGACGGGTGCATCCCCTATCCGGTTCCGGCTCGGCGCGACCAGCGCCGGAATCTGGTCCAGCCGGTCGAGTCCGGCGTCGGCCAGGGCGATCAGCCGGGCCGGGTCCTCGGTGTAGCCGTAGCGGACGCAGAAGATGGGGCATCCGGCGGCCCGGGCCGCGTGGAGGTCATGCATCGAGTCGCCCACCACCAGCAGCTCGGCCGGCGCCACTCCCAGCAGCTTCGCGGCATGGAGCAGCTGGCCCGGGTCGGGCTTCTTCACCGCCAGGGTGTCGCCCGAGATGACCGCCGCGAACAGCGCCGTCAGGCCCATCGCCGCGAGGAGGGGGTCGGTGAAGCGACCCGGCTTGTTGGTGACGCAGGCCAGCGGCAAGCCCAGGGCGCGAAGGGCGCGCATCCCCTCGAGCGCGCCGGGATAGTGACAGGTGGTGCGGTGGAGGCTGGCGGCGTAGTCGAGGGTGAACTGCCGCTGGCCCGCCGCCAGCAGCCCCTCGTCCGGCTCCGCGCCCGCCGCCCGGGTCAACGCGGCGCGGAGGAGATGGGTGACGCCCTGGCCGATGAACCCGCGGATCGTCGCCGGGCCGAGGGCTTCGAGCCCGAGCGTGGTGAGGGTGGCGTCGACCGCGGCGGCGATATCGCCGGCGGTGTCGAGCATGGTGCCGTCGAGATCCAGCGCCACGGCGGCGATCGGGGGCAGCGTCGGCAGGGCGCGCTCCGGACATGAGGAACGCCCAGTCGTCGCGATCGACGGACTGGGCGCTGGTACGGCTACGGCGCCAACAGGCTCTTGGCGCGATCAATCGGGGCGCCCGGATTTGAACCGGGGACCTCCTGCTCCCGAAGCAGGCGCGCTAACCGGGCTGCGCTACGCCCCGAACAACACGGGCCCTGAGGGACTCGAACCCCCAACCTTTTGATCCGTAGTCAAATGCTCTATCCAATTGAGCTAAGGGCCCGATGGGCGGTACAAGACTCGAACTTGTGACCTCCACGATGTCAACGTGGCGCTC
>CAZXRC010000018.1:0-98798 GCA_964642475.1 uncultured Gemmatimonadaceae bacterium
CCACATCCGCGCCTTCACCGGCAACGACTACGCCGAGGACCTCGCGGCCGGCAACCTGGCGGTCTGCGTCGCCTGGTCGGGCGATATTCAGGGCCTGGCGGCCGACAACCCCGAGCTGCGCTGGATCGCGCCCAAGGAAGGCGCCATGCTGTACTCCGACAACATGCTGATTCCCAAGACCAGCGATCGGGCCGAGGCCGCCTCCGCCTTCATGAACTACGTCTACGATCCGGCCCATTCCGCCAAGATCGTCGCCGCCGCGCCCTATCTCTCGCCGGTGAAGGGCACCGGCGACGAGCTGGCCAAGACCAACCCCGATCTCGCCAAGAGCGCCCTGGTCAATCCGCCGGCCGATGTCCGGGCCCGGCTCCACGTCTTCAAGTGGCTGGAAGAGGCCGAAGACACGGAATTCAACAAGCTCTTCCAAGACGCGATCGGCGCCTGAGCTGAATGGCAGGCATCGCCGCCGGCGGTTCGCGTCGCAGTGCCCTGGCCCCCTGGCTCCTCGTGATGCCAGGGGTCCTGTGGCTGCTCGCCTTTTACCTGGTCCCCACGCTGACTCTGGCGCGGACGTCGTTCCAGACCGGCGACCTCCCCTGGTACGACGGATATCGGCGCGCCTTCACCGACTACGGCGATCACATGCTGCGGTCGTTCGGCTATGCCCTGACCGCGACCGTCATCGCGATCCTGCTGGGGTACCCGCTGGCCTACGTCATGGCCTTCCGGGCCAATCGCGCCAAGAACTTCCTGCTGGGCCTGGTGATCCTGCCGTTCTTCACCACCTTCCTGGTGCGGACCTTCGCCTGGAAGACCATTCTGAACGACAATGGCCCCGTGGTCTCGCTCCTCGGGGCCATTCACCTCCTTCCCGCCGACGGCCGGCTGCTCAACACCATCTGGGCGGTCATCGGCGGTATCACCTACAACTTCCTGCCGTTCATGGTCCTGCCGATCTACGTGAGTCTCGAGAAGATCGACCGGCGCCTCACCGAGGCGGCCCAGGACCTCTACTGCAGCCAGTTCGGCGCCTTCCGCAAGGTGGTGCTGCCGCTCTCGCTGCCCGGGGTGCTGGCGGGAAGCCTGCTCACCTTCATCCCCGCCTCCGGCGACTTCCTCAATGCCGAGCTGCTGGGGAGTCCCAATCAGAAGATGCTGGGCTCGGTGATCCAGGGGCAGTTCCTGACGGTGCGCGATTATCCCCTCGCCGCCTCGCTCTCCTTCGCCCTCATGGCCCTGATCACCATCCTGGTGGTGGTCTACGCCCGGGCCCTCGGCACCGAGGACCTGGCCTGATGGCGGACGAACGCACCGGCACGGTCGGCTCGCGCTGGACCGGACCCCTGCTCGATGCCTACGCCGGGCTGGTCCTGCTGTACCTGTTTCTGCCGATATTCGTCATCATCGCCTACAGCTTCAACAAGCCCGACGGGAAGTTCAACTTCGTCTGGAAGGCCTTCTCGCTCGATGCCTGGCGCGACCCGTTCATCTTCCCCGCTCTGGTCGACGCCATGAAGCTCTCGCTCAAGGTGGCGGCGGTGTCGACCTCGGTGGCGACCGTGTTCGGCGCCCTGATCGCCCTGGCCCTCTGCCGCTACCAGTGGAAGGGCGCCGGTCCGATCAACTTCCTGCTGGTCCTGCCCCTCACCACCCCCGAGGTGGTGCTGGGGTCGTCGCTCCTCTCGCTCTTCCTCCAGGCCAACATCCAGACCGGGTTCTGGACCATCGTCATCGCCCACATCATGTTCTCGGTGAGCTACGTGGCCCTGACGGTGAAGGCCCGCATCCGCGGGTTCGACTGGACCCTGGAGGAGGCGGCGATGGATCTCTACGCCAGCCCGCTTCGGGTGATCGTCAAAGTCACCCTCCCGCTCATCGCCCCCGGCATCGCCGCGGCGGCGATGCTCTCCTTTGCCCTCTCGCTCGACGACTTCATCATCACGTTGTTCAACGCCGGAAGCCGGGTGACCTACCCGCTCTATGTGTACGGCGCCCGCCGCGCGGCCTTCCCGCCCCAGATCAACGTCCTGGCCACGGTCATCCTGCTGGCGAGCCTGGTGCTGCTGGGGGTGACGGTACTGTGGCAGAATCGGCGGCTCAAGGAGGCGTTGACGAGCTGAAAGGGGCCGTTGGCCATTGGCCTTTGGCTGTTGATCACAGACCATGGGCCCCTGGGGACGCACCAGTGACGACGACCCTCCAGTCAATGGCGAGGAGGGTCGCGTGTTTCGGGCGGCCTGCAGCCTCCAGCCAACGGCCAAAGGCCAACGGCCCTACACCCTGATCGGCAACCTCCGCACCCGCTTGCCCGTCAGCGCAAACAGCGCGTTCGCCACCGCCGGCGCAATCGGCGGCGTCCCCGGTTCACCCACCCCGGTGGGCGGCTCCGCCGACGGCACCATATACACCTCCACCTTCGGCATCTCGTTGATCCGGAGCACCCGGTAGCGGTCGAAGTTGCCCTGCTCCACCTGCCCGTCCTTGAGCGTAATCTCGCCATAGAGCGCGGCCGAAAGCCCGTAGGCGATACCGCTCTCCATCTGCATCGTCACGATGTCCGGGTTCACCACCACGCCGCAGTCCACCGCGCACACCACCCGGTGCACCCGCGGCTCTCCCTGGTCGATCGAGACCTCGGCCACCTCGGCCACATAGGAATTGAATGACTCGTGCACCGCGATGCCCCGGGCCCGGCCCGGTGGCAACGGGGTGCCCCAGCCGGCCTTCTCCGCCGCCAGGTTGAGCACGCCGAGGTGCCGGGGCGCCCTGGCCAGCAGCTCGCGGCGGAACTCGACCGGATCACGCCGGGCCGCGGTCGCGAGCTCGTCGATAAACGACTCGACCGCAAACGCGGTATGGGTGTTCCCGACCGACCGCCACCACTGCACTGTCACCGGGAGGGTGGGGGAGGTCAACTCCACCTGAAGGTTGGGAATCGCGTACCTGGTCGTCGCGGCCCCCTCGACGGTGGTCGGGTCGATCCCGTCCTTGATCATCCCCTGGAATACGCTGCCCGCCACGATCGACTGCCCGACGACCCGCTGGTGCCACGCCACGGCCGTGCCGTCCTTCCCCACCGCGCCCCGGAGGGCGTGCAGGGTCAGCGGCCGGAACATCCCCGCCCGCATGTCGTCCTCGCGGGTCCAGACCAGCTTCACCGGCGCCTCGGTCTTCGCCGCCTGCGCGATCGACAGCGCCTCGACCAGGTAGTCCGACTGGGGATTCGCCCGACGGCCGAAGCTCCCGCCGGCGTACAGCATGTGAATGACCACCTCCTCCGGCTTCACGCCCGCTGCCTGGGCCAGGGCCATCTGGTCGGCGGAATGAAGCTGCTCGCCGTTCCAGACCTCCACCTTGCTGGGGGAGAGCTGCACCACGCAGTTCATCGGCTCCATGCAGGCGTGGGCCAGGTACGGCACCTCGTACACCGCTTCGATCACCGTGCCGGCCCGGGCCAGGGCCGCGGGGGCGTTGCCGTCGCGGCGGGCCACCTTCCCCGGCCGCTTCGCCAGGGCCCGGTACTCCGCCGCGATCTGGGCCGTCTCACCGGTGAAGGCGGTGCGCTCGTCCCACTCGACCTTGAGCGCATCGCGCCCCTGCTTGGCCGGCCAGGTCCCCTCCGCCAGGACCGCCACACCGGTCGGGATCTGCACCACGTCCTTCACCCCGGGCACCTGTCTCGCGGCGGTCGCGTCGAAGCGTGTCACCGTGGCTCCGAACCGGGGCGGATGGGCCACCACCGCCACCAGCATCCCCGGCAGCTGCACATCCTGGGTGAACTGCGCCCGTCCCATCGACTTCGCCCGGACGTCGACCCGCTTGGAGTGCTTGCCGATCAGGGTGAAGCTGGCGGGATCCTTGAGTGGGACCTTCTCCGGAATGGGAAGCGCGGCCGCCTGACGCGCCAGCGCGCCGAACTCGAGCCGTTTCCCGGTGGCGGGGTTGGTCACCACCCCAGCCGCTGTGGTGAGACCCGCGGCGTCTACCCCCCACGTCTGGGCCGCGGCGGCCACGAGCATGGCCCGGGCCGTCGCCCCCGCCGTGCGGAGTTGCTCGTAGCTATTGGCGATCGCGGTGCTGCCGCCGGTGCCCTGCATCGGGCCGAAGAGGAGGTTGTTGTACCTGGAGGCATCGGCCGGTGCGCCTTCCACCTGGACCTTGCTCCAGTCGACATCCAGCTCCTCGGCCACGATCGTGGCCAGTCCGGTATAGGTGCCCTGCCCCATCTCCAGGTGCTTCGCGACCACGCTCACCCGGCCATCCTCGCCCACCCGGATGAACGCGTTCGGCTCGAAGACCGGCTGGAAGACCGGCTCGGCCGCCTGGCCCCGCCCGGTCCCCCGCGGCCCACAGCCGGGAAGCTCGATCGCCAGCACCAGGCCTCCCGCCGCCGCCCCGGTCCGAAGGAAGTCCCGCCGGGTGACCCGCATCGACGTGCCCATGGCTCATGCCTCCCCGCCGGCCGCGCGATGGATCGCGCTCCGGATCCGCTGGTAGGTGCCGCAGCGGCAGATATTCCCCCGCATGGCCCGGTCGATGTCCGCATCGCTCGGGTGCGGCGTCTTGGCGAGCAGCGCCACCGCCGACATGATCTGGCCCGACTGGCAGTAGCCGCACTGGGGCACCGATTCCGCCATCCAGGCCTGCTGCACCGGATGGCTGCCATCGGCCGAGAGCCCCTCGATGGTCGTCACCCGCTTCCCCTCGACCGCCGACACCGGCGTCACGCAGGAACGGATCGCCTCCCCGTCCAATTGCACCGTGCAGGCGCCGCACTGGGCCATCCCGCATCCGAACTTGGTGCCCGTCAAACCCAGCGTGTCGCGAAGCACCCAGAGGAGCGGTGTGTCCGGAGCGACGTCCACCGACTGTGCCCTGCCATTCACCGAGAGCGAGATCACGTGATCACCTGCTGTGGGGGACATGCCTGATGCGACGAGTCAACATGCGGACCGTCGAGCGGGTCCGTCAAGCCGATGAGCGGCGGCCGCCCTGCCTCACTGCTCCACTGGCAGCTCCCCCCGCTCGGCCCACTGGGTCCAGGAGCCGATGAAGATGCGCACCCTCGGGTAGCCGAGCAGGTAGCGCAGGGCAAAGAAGACGTGGCTGGCCTCGGTGCCACTGTTGCAGTAGACGATGATATCCCGTTCCGGCGTGATCCCCTGGGCCCGGTAGGAGGCCCCGAGCGCCTCCGCCCCCTTCCAGACCAGCACCAGATCGACCTGCTCGAGATCGCTCTTCCAGGGATGATTCACCGCGCCGGGGATGTGCCCCCTCCGGGCCTGGGCCCCCGCCGACCCGGCGAACTGCTCCGGCGGCCGCGCATCCACCAGCAGGGCGCCGGACAGGCCCACCGCCGCCGAGCGGACATCGTCGAGCGAGGCGACCGCCGGGCGGAAATCCCCCGAGCGGAATTTGACAGGAGATCCGGTCCAGCGCGGGTAGGTCTGGGTCAGAGGCCGGTTCTCCACTGCCCAGCGGGCATAGCCCCCATCGAGCAGATAGACCCGCCGGGCTCCGGCGCTCGCCAGCAGCCAGCAGACGAACGTCGCATCGATGTCGAGCTGATCCCCGGCGCTGTAGACCACCACCGGGCGCGACGGTTCCAGCGAGAGGCGCCGGAACAGCTCCACGTAGTGCTCCGCCGGCAGCAGCTGAAAGGGAAGCTCGCCCTCCTGGCCCCTGAGGGTTTCGACGTTGAGCCAGGCCGCGTTGGGGAGGTGATTCTGGAGGTAGCTCACCCACGATTGGCGCACGTCCACGATCCGGACCGGACTGGTGTCCGCCAGCGCCTGGAGCGCCGCCGGGGTGATCAACCGGGGAGATTGCGCCGCCGCCGGTGACGGGGCCGCGGGGCTCGCCAGGAGCATGACCGCCAGCATCGCCCTACTCCTCACTGTCCACTCCCATGTGCTCTTTTTCCATTTCCAGATAGACCCGCACCGCGTTCCGTCTGAGGCGGGAGTTGTAGCTCACCGGCCGGCCGTCATCCGCCGGTGGCAGCGCCGCCATCGCCCTGCGCATCGGGTGCCCCCGGCCGACCTCGGCCCGCATCGAATCCCGCAGGGTCGTGATGTATGCCCGGGTCCAGCCGGTGAGCGCCCGCGGATCCCCGGGCACCCGCCCGTGCCCGGGCACCACCACCCGCGGCGCGAGCGAGTCGATGAACGTGAGGGTCCGCAGCAGCACCGAGGAGTTCCCGTCGACCACCATAGTGCCGCCGTCTTCCAGCAGCAGATCCCCCGCGAACAGCACCCCTTCGCGCGGCAGCCAGACCATCAGGTCGCCCGCCGAATGCGCCGCCCCGGGGTGGATGATAGCGATGGTCCTGCCGCCCAGACGCAGGGTGTCGCTCGCGCTCACCGGCCGGTCGGGCACGTTGGCATACTCGAAGCCGAGCAGTTCCTGCAGCCCGACCACCCGGTCCCAATCCGCGAGCATCGCGTCGGGGCCCCCCTCGGCCGCGAGCACTCGGGTGTCGGGGTGCGCGACGATTCTCGCCCCGACCCGCTTGAACTCGATCGCGCCGAACATCATGTCCGGGTGGTGAGCGTACAGCACCAGGTAGCGGATCGGCTTCTCTGATCGGGTGCGGATAGTCCGGATCACCGCCCGCGCCTGGGCCGGGCTCGCCACCCCGCCCACCGCCACGATCCCTTTCGCGGTGACGATGAACCCGGCATTGGGCCGGCCCTCGGCTCCCTGGCCGGAATCGCCCAGCACCGCGTAGACGTCCCGCGCCAGCCGCCGAAGCGGGTAGATCGTCGTCTCGGTGGTGAGGGAGAAGGCACGGGTCCGCGCCGAGTCCTGCGCCACCAGCCGGGAAGGTGTGACCGACGGCGTCACCAGGACACCCACGACAAAGGCGGCCAGTCGCAGATGCGTCCGGCCGCCTTGCCGCTTTGCCGCCTTGCCGCCCGTCATGTCGTCGCGAACTTGATCTCCGCGGTGCCGGAGAACTCATTGCCCCGATTGTCCCGCGACACGAACCTCAGCGGCGCTTCCCGCTCGGCCTTAAGCTGGAAACTCACCACCGGGTCCTTGCTGATCCCCGAGGTCCACTCGAACGTGGCGATGTCCGCGTCGCCGTAGCGGACCACCACGTCCTTGATGAACCAGGGTGGGATGATGTTGGCGTTAGCGTCCCGGAAGAACCCGGTGTCCATCGGGTGTTGCACCAGCACCTGCACCCGGATGATGTCTCCCCGCTGAATGCGGTCCGGAACGACGATCCTGGTTCGGCCGGTTTCTGGCATGATTCACCCGCACCCGTTGAGCGTGGTTTCGACCTTGAGATAATCGGCCCAGAGGTCGCCTTTGCTGGTCTCGGCGATCGCGCGGATCCAACTGGTCCGCTTCATCTTGATCCGGGTCTGGAGGTTCACCGGACCCAGCGAGGGGGTGAAGTGAAAGGCGGTGACCAGCGGATCGGGATTGTGATCGACGATGAGATACAGGTGCTTCACGTACTCGTCCGAGGACATCGGGAGCTCCGACTCGATGATCACCGGCACGTAACGCCCGTCCTCGGCCATGGTCGGCATGTCCAGCGTCACCTTGCCCCTCTGGATCGGCCGGTTCTGGAACCGCTCGGCGTAGATCTTCTGGACCGCCTCGTTAGGAATCGGCGGATCGTCCGGGCCGGGCCGCACCCCACGGAGCATCGCGGGCAGCTCTCGGGCCGCCCCTGACGCGCCCTCCAGGGCGGCCACCGCGCCCAGCAGACCCATGGCGCGGAGAAAGTTGCGGCGTTCAGTCGGTTCGGACATCGGCCCTCCCAGATGGCGGCGGCGGTTCTCTGCAAGGTGGGGGCCCTGCCCCCAACCGTCAAGAACAGTCAGGCTGTCCCGATTTCCCGCATCCGTGCTTCCAGCCGCAACCGATCGAGCTTATCCGCCGGCAGGGCCAGGAGCAGGTCCAGCCGACGATTCAAGACCGTGCGGGTGTCCCGGAAGGCCCGGAGCTTTGTCCGATCGTCCCCCTCGACCTCGGCCGGGTCCGGCATCCCCCAATGGGCCATGATCGGCTGACCGGGGAGAATCGGGCATGCCTCCTTGGCCCGGTCGCAGACGGTGATGACAAAGTCCCACGGCTGGCGGTCGAGACCCTCGAGTCCCTTGGGCGCCCGGCCCGACCAGTCGATCCCCACCTCGCCCAGCACCTCCACCGCGATGGGATGCACCCTGGCAGCAGGGCGGGAGCCGGCCGACACCACCTCGAACCGGTCCCCTGCCTTGTGGGCCAGCAGCGCCTCGGCGATTTGGCTGCGGGCCGAATTCCCGGTACACAGGATCAGGAGGCGCAACCGCTTCTCCGGGCTCACGTCAGCACCTTACACATCAGGGCCGAAGACGAGGGACAGATCGAGCTGAACTCAGTGGTCCCCTGGATCGCCGCGGGGGCCAACGCCCGCGGCACGCAGGCGTATCCCAGCTGGGCAAAGAACGCCTCCGCGGTGGCGGTCAGGAGGTAGAGCGACCCGATGCCCTCACCCGAGGCCAGGGCCTCGAGTCGCTCGACCAGCCGCCCTCCCAGCCCCGCCCCTCGGGCCGATGCATCGACCGCGAGGGAGCGCAGCAGTCCCACATCGCCCAGCGGCTCCAACCCCACCACCCCGACCAGCCGCGATTCCTGCCAGACCCCCAGCATCTCGATCCGGTCGGTCAAGTCGCTGACCGGGAGCCGGTTGGCCTCGAGCAGCCGGATGACCTCCGCGCGGCACTCCGGTCCGAGCGGGGCGATGGTCATCGCCCGGCCCCGCAGCAGTCAGGACCGCAGCATCCCGCCTCGGCCGCCAGGGGCTTGGACGCCCGGATAAAGGCCCCCATGACCCTGCCATCGAGTTCGGCGGCCATCCGATCCGCCTCGAGGCCCGCCTCCTCCAGGAAGCTCCGGGCGTCCGCGGCCCGATAGATTCGGGTGGGCTCCACCCCGGCGGACTCGAACCCGGCCGCCGAGAGTTTGCCGACGTACTCCTGTTCATCGAGCGCCCCGGCCACGCACCCGGTCCAGAGCGCCAGGCTCTCGCGCACCGGCTCCGGAATCGTCCCCCGCGTCACCACGTCGGACACCGCGAAGCGGCCACCGGGCTTGAGCACCCGGAACGCCTCCCGGATCACCCGGTCCTTATCGCCCGAGAGATTGATCACGCAGTTGGAGATGATGACGTCGACCGAGTTGTCGGGCAGGGGGATCTCCTCGATCCGGCCCTTGAGGAACTCCACGTTGGCCACCCCGGCCTTCGCCTGATTCTCCCGGGCCAACCGCAGCATCTCGTCGGTCATGTCGAGGCCGTACGCCTTGCCGGTCGGCCCGACCCGCCGCGCGCTCAAGAGCACGTCGATACCCCCGCCCGAACCCAGGTCGAGCACCACCTCCCCCGGCTTGAGCTCCGCCAGCGCGGTCGGGTTGCCGCATCCCAGCGAGGCGAGCAACGCCTCGGCTGGAAGACCGGCGGTCTCCGCCGCGGCGTAGAGATCGGCGGTGATAGGATCGGGGCTGCAGCTCGCACCCGTGCCGCAACAGCTTGCCTTGGGCTTTCCTTCCATGACCTGCAGCGCCGCCTTCCCGTACCGCTCGCGAACCACCTCGCTGATGTCGCTCATGCTCCACCTATCAGGAAAAGTTGATGAATAGGATCCGAAAAATGTCACCCACAGCAGCGAATCCGGCTGGCCTTGGCGGCCGCCGCCGGACTGATCTCCCGTACCGCTTCGTCCAGGCCGTCGAAGGCCCCGGGGACCAGGGAGTAGTAGACCCAGCGACCCTCGCGCCGGTCCTGCACCACCCCGGCATCCTTGAGGGCCCTCAGGTGGAAGGACAGGCGCGACTGGGCCGCACCCAGGGCCTCGGTCAACTCGCAGACACACCGTTCGCCCGGCTGCAGCATCGCGACGATGCAGAGGCGGGTTTCGTCCGACAGCGCGTGGAACACCCGCGCGAGGCGTGACAGACTTCGGTTCGAGGCGACGGAACTCATGGCGACTAACATATCAACCAAAATTGATTTCGCAAGCCGGAAGTTCCCGACCCCTCGCGGCAAGCGGCAATCATCGCCGGCAATCACCGCACCGCGCGACCCGTGAAGCCTCGTGACCCCATTGTCCCTGAACGACTTAGGCCCACTGACCGGGAGGGCGTGAAGCTTGCCTCTTGAATCCCGGTCCATCGCTGGGAGCACCTGATGTCCCGTACGCCCTTAGTCCTCGCCGCCCTCCTTCTGGGCCCTGGTGCCGCCGCCGTCCTGCACGCCCAGACCCTACCCGCTCGCCCGGTCCCACTGAGCGAACCGGTGCGCGGGGGCTCCTGGAAAGACGGTGAGCTGGTGCTGGGCCGAACTACACTGGCAGGTGCCCGCCGGATGCTGGCCGCGGGCCGGCCGTCAGTACAGGTGGGCGATGCCCGGAAATTCTCGGAGGCGCGGGTCTGGGAGGTGGGCGGGGTGGTCCTGCGCCCCCGGTGGGAGCTCGACCCCGGCAAGGAGTTCTACTCGCTCTTCTTCGACGAGAACGAACGACTGATCTTCGCGCTCGACCGGACGGCTCGGCCGGAGTTGACCCGGATCGACCTTCTGGCCCGCTACCCCCGGGCGCTCCGGGTGCAGCAGTCCGACAGCTTCGATCAGTTCCAGGTTGACGTGCAGCCTTGTGTCACCCTGACCGCGCTGGTCGACCGCGAGCGCGACCATGTGCTGCAGTTCGGCTACGCCTGGACCTGCCAGACCCGGTCGCTCGCCAGTCAGGCGCCCGCAACGCCCCGGGCCCGGCCCGACCAGCGCTGATCAGGGGCGCTCCACGGTCGCGATGAAGTCGGCCGGATCGAGCAGCTGGTAGGTTGTTCCGTCGGCGATCTCGAGGATCGTCGCACGATAGCGCACCCTGCGGTCCGGCACCTCGATGCGCGCCACCGCCCCACCGAGGTCCTGCCCCGCCACCAGGACCTTCCGGGCCACCCCCGAGTACGCCGACGTCGCGGTGAAGTACCGCACCGCCTCGACCGTATCGATTTCGCCCCCATCCACCAGCAGCAGGACCGCTCCGGCACCCGCCGGTCCACTCAGCCGCACCTCCAGCGGACCGGGAGTGGGGCCGGTCGGCGGCCCACCGTCCTCGCCGCAGGAGAGCAGGCCCACCATCGCCAGGACCAGGAGCGTCCGTCTCATCGGCGCTCGCGTTGCGTGGCCGACGGCCCGAGCCGCCGGTAAAAGGACAGGAAATCCCCCACGTCGTACTGGCCATTACGGTTCCCCAGCGAGTCGAGGAAGGCGGCCTGCGCCACGCCGAGCGCGGTGCGTCCCAGAATGGCGTCGGTCGCGGCGGGGAAGCTGACCGTCACCGCGCCCGGCGGAGACAGCTGCAGCGTGAACGCCATAGCCCCGCCAGGATCGAGCTGTCGAATCGAGTCGAGCAGAATGCCCGCGCTCCGCCCCTGGTTGTCGAGCGCCGCCGGGTTGGTCCCGATGGAGAACAGCGTGGCCCCCGCGCTC
Organism: uncultured Gemmatimonadaceae bacterium; assembly: GCA_964642475.1. GTDB lineage: Bacteria > Gemmatimonadota > Gemmatimonadetes > Gemmatimonadales > GWC2-71-9 > JADJOM01. The sequence continues at coordinate 11,486 of CAZXRC010000018.1, forward strand.
CCCGGCCAGGGATCGCCGGCATCGCCCCGGTTCCTGCCGCCTGGAGTTCGCAGGTCGTTCCGTCCATCCGCCTGCACCAGTGCCACACCATGGACCGGTCCGCTGTTCACCGCGTTGTCCTGCCGGAAGCCGTGCGCCGCGATCTGGCCCTGGTCGATGTGCCAGATCAGCAGACCCGGCCCCTTGGCGCAGGACCGGGTACCGAACTGACAGGCCGGGTTGATCTGGGCCGAGTCGGAACCGATGGCCTGGCGGTTCTCGAAGAGGAAATACTCATCGGTGGAGGCCACCGTGCGGAGCAACACCGTGTCGGCGGTCGCCACTGGAGCGAGGCGCACCGTCCCGGACTGGCGCAGCGTGTCGACCGAGACCCATCCCAGCTCCGTCAGTGCCCAGGCGTCGAATCCCGCCGGACTGTAGGGCTGGGTGTAATTCCCGCTTCCCATGAGACTCCATTCCCCCACACCCTGCGTCACGGAGGTGGAACGGAGGTTGGTGTCGTAGAGGTCGGGAAGACCGAAGGCGTGTCCCACTTCATGAGCCAGCGTCCCGATCGGCATGATGGCGTTGGGGGAACAGGCTCCGGAGCCGCCCACGCCACTTTGGAGGGTGTAGTCGCGGACCAGGATGAACGCGCCGGGCACCGGGGCCCCGGCGGCACTGCGCCGCGGACTCGACGTCACGTAGGGCGAGCCGCCATTCCACACCGACACGTCGAAGCGGTGAGCCCAGAGGTTGGTCGTGCCACAGGCACCGTCGACTTCCGGCTGCAGGAATGCGACGACATCGACCACGCCATCGTCATCCCCCGAGTTGGGGCGACCGTCGGGTCCGTCGTTATCGAAGGCACCCCAGTCCACCGACCCATCGTCCCGGCTCCGCAGTCCCTCAAGCAGCAGCTCCCCCAGCCGGAGTCCGCCGTGGGGACAGATGTTGAGGACCCCGATGCCGTTGCAGCCGTCTTCGTAGTAGGCATCGGTGCTGTCGGCGATGACCCAGGGGAGCACCACCCCGTCCAGCGTCAGCTGACCCCGGGAGGCTTCGCTGTAGTAGGTGCGGATGCTGTAGGGATTGCCGACTGCCTGCTGGGCGAACAGCACCGTCTGGTAGTCCGAAACCGGATACGGCGGCGCCGCGTTGCTGAAGGCGATGGGGATGACCGGAACCAGGAGTGCTCCCCCAACCACCTGCGCCGAAGGACCGTTGAGCTGGGTCAGGTCGCTCCGGAGCATTGCCTGCCGGCGGGCCAGGCGGATCCGCTCGACCCGGGGCCGCCAGACCCCCGAGGGACGGAAATCGAACCCCTGGACCTCGAAGAGGCCCACGACGCCCCGAGGCTCCCCCGGCGCCGGCCCGGCCCGGAGCGCCACAGCCGCCCCCAGGAACGCGAGCCCAACGGCTGCGCGCCCCAGGGTCCGGCCCGGCAGTCGGTAGTCCAAGAGCGGGAGCGGCATACGACCAAGTTACCCTGTTTCGACCCTCGGGAACCCGGTCGGGCGCGGGCACCCGGGCTTTCCCGAGTGCGGCTTGTGCATGCCCCTCCAACCCTTTAGGTTGTAACGGGTTAGTTCCTTCGCATCCATCAGTGATCAGAGGTCCCGTGGATATTCAGACTCTGCCGGGCGTCCAGCTGTTCGAGAAGTGCCGCCAGTTCACGAAGGCGAAGGAGATCCAGGCGGCCGGCTTATATCCCTATTTCAAGCCCATCTCGGACTCCGAGGACACCACCGTCGTTATTGAGGGCCAGAAGCGCATCATGCTGGGGTCGAACAACTACCTCGGCCTGACGCACCACCCCCTGGTGCTGGAAGCCGCCGCTCGGGCCCTGTCCCGGTACGGCTCGGGCTGCACCGGTAGTCGCTTCCTGAACGGGACCCTGGACCTGCACGGCCAGCTCGAGGGCGCCATCGCCGAGTTTCTGGGCAAGGAAGACTGCCTGGTCTTCTCCACCGGCTACCAGGCGAACCTGGGCCTGATTTCCGGACTGATCGGTCGCGGCGAGCTGGTCTATCTCGACAAGCTCGACCACGCCTCGATCGTGGACGGCGCCAAGATGTCGTATGGCGACACCCTGCGCTTCGCGCACGGCGATCTCCCCGCCCTGGACCGCATGATCGAGCGGACCAAGAACGCCCGTGGGGCCATGATCGTGGTCGACGGCGTCTATTCCATGGAAGGCGACATCGCCAACGTGCCGGAGCTGGTCAGGATCGCCAAGAAGCACGGCGTGGCCCTGGCGCTGGACGATGCGCACTCCATCGGCGTACTGGGCCCCAACGGGGAAGGCACCGCGGCCCACTTCGGCATGACCGATGAGGTCGACCTGATCGCCGGCACCTTCTCCAAGTCGCTCGCCTCCATCGGCGGCTTCGTGGCGGGGTCGGAAAACGTGGTGCACTTCCTCCGGCATCACTGCCGCCCGCTCATCTTCACCGCCTCGTTGCCGCCGGCCAATACCGCCGGGGTCATCGCGGCTCTCGAGGTGATGCGGCGCGAGCCGGAACGGCGCACTCACCTGTGGGCCAATACCCGCCGGCTCCAGGAAGGCATGCGGGGCCTGGGCTACAACATCGGCGAGACCGAGACCCCGATCGTCCCGGTACTGATCGGCCCGATGGAGACCACCTTCATCTTCTGGCGCAAGCTGTTCGAGGCCGGCGTGTTCACCAACCCGGTCATGCCGCCGGCGGTGCAGCCGTCGCAGTGCCGCCTGCGTACCAGCCTCATGGCCACCCACACCTTCGACCAGATCGATTTCTGCCTGGAACAGTTCGGCAGAATCGGGCGGGAGCTGGGGGTCATCTGAGCGCTGCCGTTTCGGTCCGGCCCGTGCAGGGCCGGGCCGACCTCGCCGAGTTCATCGCCTTTCCGTATCGACTCCACGCGCGGGACCCGAACTGGGTCCCGCCGTTGCGTATGGACGTGGCGAAGCTGCTCGACCCCGCGAAGAACCCGTTCTTCGAGCACGCCGAGGCCCAGTACTACCTCGCCACTCGCGAGGGCAGGCCGGTGGGCCGCATCGCGGCCATTTCCAACCGGCTCCACAACGAGGTCCACGGCGACAAGGTGGGTTTCTTCGGCTGGTTCGAGTGCGACTACGACCAGGAGGCCGCCAACGCGCTGTTCGCCGCCGCCGCCGCCTGGCTCAAGGGCAAGGGCCACGACACCATGCGGGGCCCGGCCTCCTTCTCGGTGAATGATGAGTGCGGTCTGCTGGTGGACGGCTTCGATACCCCGCCGACCCTCATGATGCCGCACAATCCGCCGTTCTACATGCGCCTGGTCGACGGGGCCGGCTTCAAGAAGGCCAAGGACCTCTGGGTCTATCGCGGCGGCTACCTGTCGCGCTTCATCCCGGTGCCGGAGCGCCTCAGCCGGGGCACGGAGCTGATCCAGAAGCGTCAGGGCGTCACCCTTCGTCCTTTCAACCTGAAGGACTTCGACAACGAAGTCGTGCGGGTCAAGCAGCTCTACAACAGGGCGTGGGAGAAGAACTGGGGCTTCATTCCCATGACCGACAAGGAACTCGACTTCCTGGCGGAGCAGTTCAAGCCGGTCGTGATTCCCGACCTGATCCCCTTCGCTGAAAAGGACGGCGAGGTCATCGGCTTTGGCCTCTGCCTCCCCGATCTCAACAGTGTCTTCCGGCGCTACCGGTCGGGACGGCTGACCCCGGCCCTCCTGGCCGACCTGCTCTATCACCTCAAGTTCCAGAAGTTCAATCGCCTCCGCATCCTCCTGCTGGGGATCGTGCCTGAATGGCGCGGCAAGGGCGTCGACGCGATGCTGTATCATTGGATCTGGACCAGGGGCGGACAACTGGGCTTCACCTGGGGCGAGGCCGGCTGGATTCTCGAGGACAATCCCGCGATGAACGCCGGGCTCGAGAAGATGGAGTTCTCCGTCTACAAGACCTATCGCCTCTACGACCGACCGCTATGAAGGCCCTCGTCACCGGCGCCACCGGCTTCGTCGGGAGCCATCTCGTCGAGGCGCTGGTGGGGCGGGGCGAGGAGGTCACCGCCCTGGTCCGCTCCCCTCGGAAGGCCACGCTGCTCCAGCGGCTGGGCGTCAGGCAGGTTGCCGGCGATCTCGGGAGTCTCGAGGCGCTGCGCGCGGCGGCGGCGGACCAGGACGTGGTCTACCATGTCGCCGGCCTGGTCGCCGCCCGGGACGAGGCCGAATTTCTCCGCGCCAACCGCGATGCCACCCGTAACCTGCTGCGCGCCATCCGCGACACCGGTGGGCGGCCCAGGTTCGTCCTGGTCTCCTCGATGGCCGCCGGCGGGCCCGCGCCCCGCGGCGCACCGCTCCAGGGCCATGAGCCGGCCGCGCCCGTCACCCAATACGGGCGAAGCAAGCTCGCCGGAGAGGCCGAGCTGCAGGCCGCCGACCTCCCCTGGACCATCGTGCGACCACCGATGGTCTACGGTCCGCGGGATCGGGAAGTGCTCAAGGTCTTCAAGATCGCCCGGAGTGGAATCGCTCCGGTGTTCGGGGACGGGAGCCAGGAACTCTCGGCGGTGTACGGACCGGACCTGGCCGCGGCCTTGATGGCCGCCGCTTCCGCGGAGCGGACGACGGGGCGGATCTATTACGCCTGCCACCCTGAGATCTTCCAGAGCGGCGAGCTGGTCCGTCGAGTGGGCCGAGTACTGGGCCGGGAGGTGCGGGTCCTGCCACTGCCCGACTGGGTGGCCCGGGGTGCCCTCACCGTGACCGGCTTGGCGGCCCGCCTGGCCGGTCAGGCCACGATCCTCACCGCCGACAAGGCCCACGAGTTTCTCCAGCAGGCCTGGACCGGCGATCCCGGTCCGCTGATGGCGGACAGCGGGTGGCAGCCGGGCCACGATCTCGAGCGCGGCCTCGCCGCCACGGTCGACTGGTACCGTCGCGAAGGGTGGCTGTGACGCCAGGGCTCCGGGCCCGCGAATGGATGCTGCTGGGCTACGTGGCGCTGACTTCCGTCCTAGCGCTCCAACGGCTTCCGCGGCAGCCGGCCAACCGCTGGGTCCTGCTTTCCAATCTGCTGATCGCCCTGCTGCTCCTGCTCTTTGCCCGCACCCGCCTGAGCCGCGCCGGCATCGTGCTCCGGGAGCTCTTCCCCCTCTTTCTCCTCGGCGCGCTCTACCCGGCAATCGACATCCTCAACAACTTCGGGGCGGTGCCGGTCCACGATGGTCGGGTGCGGGCTTGGGAGCTGGCGCTCTTCGGCGGCGAGCCGAGCCGCACCTGGTGGCGGCAGTCGCAAAGCCCCCTTGGGTCGCTGGTGTTTCACGCCGCCTACTTCGGATTCTATCCTATCATCGCGGCCGCCCCGATCACCCTGCTCGCCTGCGGGAAACGTACCGACGCCCGGCGGGCGGTCAGCTGGATCTTCGCCACCTTTCTCCTCTGCTATCTGTCCTTTCTGGTCTTCCCGGTGGCCGGACCCTACTACGAATTCCCCCGCCCCGACCCCTGGTTCCTCGATAACCCGGCCGCGCGCCTGGTCTATGCCACCCTGGCACGCGGCAGCGCCTACGGCGCGGCATTCCCCTCGTCCCACGTCGCGGCGACGCTGGTGGCGATCGCGGCGGCGTACATCGGGTCGCGACCCCTGGGATGGATCCTGCTGCCGCCGGGCGTGCTGCTGACGATTGGGGTGGTGTACTGCCAGATGCACTACGCGGTCGATGCGCTGGCCGGGATCCTGGTCGCTGCGGTGGTCGTGCTGGCCGGGTGGGTAGCCGAAAGGCGGGAAGTTCCGAGTTCCGAGTTCCGAGCGAACGACCCCGGAGGCAACTCGGAACTCGGAACTCGGAACGGCTCTTACTGAACCGTGATCTTCCCCTTCATCCCGAACGGCAGGTGCGGGGTGCAGAAGAACTTGTATTCGCCGGCCGGAGCACCCGCGAACGAGACATCGTAGCTCTCGCCCACCCCGACCTTCATCGGGCCGGTGAGCGGCGCCATCGTCTCGGCCATCGTCTTGTTGAGGGCATCCGCGGCGCCGGCGGGGATGCTGTCGGCGTAGAACGCCACGTTGTGCGGCGGGCCGCTCTTGACGATGAACTTCACCACATCGCCTGACTTGATCGTCAGCTCGGCAGGCACGAAGCGCGCCGCCTTGCCGTCAAACTCCATGTCCACACTATGGGTGGCGCCAGTCGCCGCCGGAGCCGGAGTCTCGGCCGGAGCCGCCTGATCGGCCGGCTTCTCCTCACCCTTGCCGCCACAGGCCGCCAGGGCCAGTGCCAAACCCGCCACCATCGTCATCGCGCGCATCAGTGACCAGCCTCCGCTGAGTGAAAAAATGACCTTGTGAAAAGGTTCACAAACATACCACGCTGCCCCACAATCCGGGAGAGGCCTCCCTCGACTTAGATTAGCAGGATGTCCTCACTTCCGCCCTGCCAGGGCCTCGGCTCGCAGTGCCAGCAGCTCCCCGTCACGCTTCGGATCGGGTCGCTGGAGGAGGGTCCTGTGTCGCTGGACCACGAGGCCACCTGGCTCCTGGGGCATACCGCCCAGATCTCGTTCGGGCAGCTCCACGCCACCGGCGGCGATCTGGTGGTGGACGCGACTCTCCACGTCCGGTGCCGACACCTCAAGGGAGGAATTACCCCGGGAACGGCCCGATGTGCCGCCCTGGGCCACTCCGGTCCTATGCCCCCGCGGACCACTGGGCAGGGGCAGCCCCGGCGCCTTGGAGGTGACCGATTCCGGATCGTCGCGAGCCAGGAGCAGGTGACCTTGGACCTTCCCTTCCCGCCCCGGAGCCTGCCGGTGGTCGAGCCGGAGGAAAACCCCTGCTCGATCGCTCCGTGTGCCACGGCCGACCATCGTCGAGGCTCGGCCTGCTGCCGGGACCTCCAGGTGGAAATGCTCTGCGCCCGGTCCGAGACCCAACTGGAGGCCCTGATCCGGAGCCGGCAGTCGCCCTATCTCTGCAAGGTTACCCGTGAGGCGGATGATGCCATTGAGGCAGAGATGATCTCGGCCTGTGGCTACCTGGACGAGGCGGGGGAAGGCTGCACTCTCCACGGTCGATCCCGGCCTGACGGCCGACCCGCCAAGCCGGACCTTTGCAGCGAGTGGCCGCTCAACGGGAAAGGGCTCCATCCCGGGTGTATCTTCTATTGTCCGCCGTCGCCGAAGCGGCCTAAACGCCACCATGGAGCCACCAATGCGACAGCGACCTGAAACCACTGTGCAACCTTCCCCTACCCAGGCGTCGTAGATCCATAACCCAGCGTCACGTAGTGCTGGTGGCAGCGGTCAGGACCAGCCGGGGGAGATGGCTTTCATGGGCGATGAGCTCGAAGAGCTGTACCGGACGACCTACGCGACGGTGGTGCGGTTCCTGTACCGGAAGGTCTGGGATGCCGACCGGGCCCACGATCTCGCCCAGGAAGTATTCATCCGGGCGATGGCTCACCGCCCGGAGAAGCCCCGGGCCTGGATCTTCGCGGTGGCCGCGAATCTGGCCCGCGACGAGGCCCGGGCGGCAGTGCGGCGTAAGCGGCACCTGACGCTACTTAAAGACGACCCTGGCACGATGCCCTCGTCCCCGCCCCCGGCTGACGAGATGGTCGAGGAAGACGAGCGCCGGGCCAAGGTGGACGAGGCGCTGGCGACGCTCACCAAGCGGGACCGGGAAGTACTGCTGCTGTGGGATGCCGGTATGAGCTACCCAGAGATTGCCCAGCAGACTGGGCTGGCCGTGGGTGCGGTAGGCACCACCCTCGCGCGGGCCCGCAAGCGGCTGGTGGACGCCTATGATAGAAGCGAGCAGGAGCGCCGTGCGGCACATTCCTGAGGACGAACTCCACGCATACCTGGACCAGGCGCTTAGCCGGTCTCAGTGCGTCGAAATCGAGCGCCACCTGGCCCGCTGCCCGCGGTGTCAGATGTCGCGCGACACGATCGCGGCGCTCCGGGACCGCACCACGGCGCTCCTGGCACGGGTCGGTCCTCCCCCCATCATCCCCCCCGCCTTCGAAACCCTGGTTGCGCGGGCCAACCTGCGTCAACGGCGCCGGCTTCGCTGGGCCAGGACGGCCGCCTGGGCGGCGAGCGTGGGCGGGGTCCTTATGCTGGGATGGTGGATGAGTGGCCGGCTGTTCCGGGAGCCCCGGGGGACCCTGGCGGTCGCCCCGCCGGTTGTCGCAAGCCACGATACGCCCAAGGTCGCGACGATCCCGACCACTTCCCTCCCGACTCCCCCGGTTGCTCAGCCCGCCGCGAACCGCCGGCCCAAGCGCGCCGTGACCCGGCCGCTCCCCCAGCTGGTCCGGGCTTCACGGCCGGTCGGCGACGAAGCCCCGGCGGCAACAGGGTTCGCTCTGGCCACCGAGGTCGATCCGCAGCCCGGCTTCCAGCCGGCCTCCGCGGTCGAGGAGGCGTCGGCGTTTGAGCTTCGGGACTTGGCGGCCCAGCCGGTGGCGGACGAGCCGGGCCTCAACGGTCTCTGGCGCACCATCGTTCCGGACAAGGACTACTCCGACCGGCGCGACGACATCGCCCTGGTGCCCGGCCTTCCGGTGGTCCAGATGCGTGTCCAGCCGGGGAATCATGGTGACGACGTGACCGCGGTGGACCAGACCCTCGAGTCGGGCGAGATGATCAGGACCATCTCGGGACCGGCCTCCCGGGTCCTGGCCCTGGTGAACGAGGACGCTGCGGCCGATTCCTCCCATTCGGACATCACCGCCAGCAACATGACGGTGACCATCCGCCAGGCCGACCGGATGGTGGCGGTGACCGGTCCCTCCAATGCCCTGGGCTCGCTGCTGGCGCGGGTGAACATCAAGAACACCAAGCGGCGGTACTGAGGCGGTCAGGCGGTCAGGCGGTCGGAGGGTCGGTCAGGCGGGCGGCTGGCAGTAGAAACAATGCAGGGGTGAGTTCTCCGCGAGAACTCACCCCTGCTGCGTCATCACTGACCCTCCGACCGTCCGACCGCCTGACCTCCTATCGCTTCCCGTGCCTCCGCTCCAATGCCCCGGGTTGCACGTAGTCGGCATCGGTCTCTTCATGCTCGAACTCGCCGGTGACTTCGGCGTGGCCATGCCCCCGCTCCCGGTCGAGGGTGATCTCCGCCAGCCGAGGCGAGACCATGGGGAAGGTCCGCGCGAACATCGCGTAGGCGAACAGGAACAGGCCGAGGAAGAGCAAGGTAGGGCCCAGCTCGGGGAGGCCGAACGTGGGGCCATCGAGCCGGGTCACCGAGGGCAGCACCATCAGGTACCGCTCCAGCCAGAGGGTCGCGAGGCTGATGAGCGAGAAGAGCCCGAGCGTAAATGGGTGTTTCTTGGGCGCGACCCCCAGGAGCCCGATGAACGGAATCACGAACATCCCGAGGAACACGGCAGTGCCGATGGGGCGCCAGGGGCCCCAGAGCCGGGCAAAGACGAAGCCGGTCTCTTCCGGCAGGTTGCCGTACCAGATCACCAGGAACTGGGACCACATGAGGTAGGTCCAGAACACCGAGAAGCCGAAGATCAGCTTGCCCAGGTCATGCCGCTGCTTGGGCGAGACGAACTCCTCGATCCGCACCTCGTGGCGGCCGTACAACATCGTGAGCGCCAGGAGAGTGTGGGCGCCCAGGAAGGAGCCCATGAAGTACCAGCCGCCGAACAGGTTACTGAACCAGTGCGGCTGGAGCGCCATCATCGCATCGAACGCCACCATCGACATGACCAGGGCGTAGGTCACCACGTAGAGCGGGGCCAGGGTCCGGATCTTCGCCTCATGCCGGGCCCGGCCCTCGGGGCTCGGGTCGAAATCGCGAGACCAGGACCGGAACAGACGCTGCCGCCCGCCCGAGACCAGCTCGGCGGTCTCGAACAGATCGGGGATCAGGTCGGCCCGAACCAGCCGGAACCCGAGGTAGAAGAGCAGCCCGAGCCCCACGGCGAGCCGCCCGAACATGAAGCCGTGGGAGAGCCAGAGCTCCTTACCGTGCGACATCCCGTGCATCTCGGGGAAGATGTGCGGGTACCCGACGGTGAAGATGATCAGGAATCCGACGAGCGACACCGGGAAGAAGAAGAACGGAGCCGCCTCGGCAAACCGGATGATCAGGCCCGACCATTTGGCGTTGGTGATCTTCTGGACCGCCACGAAGGCGAAGCTGCCGCCGGTGAGGCCGGTGAAGTACACCCAGTTTACGTGAAAGAGGTGCCAGGCCCGGTCGGCGTTGTCGCCGCCAAGGTGCACCACGAAGAGAATCAGGCCCACCACTGCCAGCGCCAGGCCGACCCCGAAGAAGGGGGCGTAACGCGGAGTGACCGAGCGGGCGGCGATCTTCTCACGCACCAGAGTCGTGCCCATCAGTTGGCTCCTCCGGATGCCGCCCCGGGCGCGGTTGGTGTGGCGCCGCCGCCCGACTGCAGCCGGCGCACGTAGTTCACGATCTCCCACCGCTTCTCGACAGCGTGGACCTTGTCGCCATACTTGGGCATGACGCCGCGGCCGTACCGGATGATCGAGTAGAGATAACCGTCCGAGAACGCCTTGGCGCGGTCGCTCGTAAGGGGAAGCGCCCCCAGCTGCATGCCGACCCTGGCGTCACCGGCGCCCGTTTGCCCGTGGCACACCGCGCAATACGTATGGAAGAGCGAATCGCCCACCGGCGTAGCCCCCCGGTCCTTGAGCGGATTCACCAGCTTGTCCGCCGTCGCGGTGTTGAGGACGCTCCATTCCGCGCTCCAGTCGGCCTCGCCGCCGGAAATCGGCACGGTGCCGGGCACGGTGTTGCGCGGCACGTCGGCCCGCTGGTACGGGTAGACCGCCGGCTGGGTGATCATGGCATCGAACCACGGCACCAGGTGCAGGGCGTCATCCGGGCTGGGTAGGGTGTTGTAGTAGAAGTCGCACCCGGACAGCCCCAGGAGGGCGGTCAGGGCCAGGGCGGTGCCGAGGGGGTTACGCCGCATGCCGCACCTCCACCGAGCCCGCCTCGCGCATCATCCGCTCCACCCCTGGCGCGTCGGACGCGCCACAGGGGATGAAAATCCCGATCTGGTCGTCGGAGAAACTGGGATCGTACGCCAGCCCGGTGGTCGGCTTGGTGAGCGAGAGGATGATCACCCCGGCCACGGTGCTGAGGGAGCCGAGCAGCACCATCAGCTCGAACATGAACACCACATAGGGCGGGAACGTCGCGATCGGCTTGCCGCCCACCAGCAGGGGCCAGTCGAGCGACATCCAGAAGGTCATCCCGATTCCGGCGCAGACGCCGGTGATGCCGCCGAGCAGGGTGAAGAGCCGCACCGGACTGTGGTGGATCTCCAAGGCGTGCTCCAGCTCGTGATTGGGCGCGGCCGAATAGACCGTGATGTCCTTCCGGCCCTGGGCGCGGAGCGCGGTGATCGCGTCGCAGGCCGCGTCGATGTGCTTGAACGCGGCGAGAACGCCAGGCACCATCCTGGCCATCAGTGACCTCCCTTGCGGAGCCGCGGCATCGGGATCTGCTCCTTGATTTCCTGGATCGCCACCACCGGGAAACTCCGGGCGAAGAGCAGGAACCACATGCCGAACCAGCCGAACGAGCCGGCCAGAATGCCCCAGTCGGCCCAGGTAGGGTTCATCGACGCCCAGGCGTAGGGCAGGAAATCGTTGGCCAGCGAGGAGCTGATGATCACCCACCGCTCGAACCACATCCCGATGTTGATGAAGATCGAGATCACGAAGAGCGCGGTCAGATTGGTCCGGACCTTCCGGAACCAGAAGAGCTGCGAGACGAAGGCATTGCAGACGATCATGGTCCAGCCCCCCCACCAGTTGGGCCCGAAGGCCCGGCGCCAGAAGGAGGTCTGCTCGAAGGTGTTGCCGCTGTACCAGCCGATGAAGTACTCCATGGCGTAGGCGTAGAACAGGATCGTGCCGGTCAGCAGGGTCAGCTTGGCGAGGTTGTCGAAATGGTACTCCGTGATCATATGCTCCAGCTTGAGGGTCTTGCGGAGCGGGATCATCAGGGTGAGCACCATGCCGACGCCGGAGTAGATGGCGCCGGCCACGAAGTAGGGCGCGAAGATCGTCCCGTGCCAGCCCGGCACGATCGACATGGCGAAGTCCCAGGACACCACCGAGTGCACCGAGAGCACCAGCGGTGTGGCGAGCGCGGCCAGATACAGATAGGCCCGGCTATAGTGCCGCCACTGGTTGTCGGTGCCGCGCCAGCCCAGCGAGAACACTCCGTACACCTTCTGCCGCCAGCCGGTCACCATGTCGCGGGCGGCCGCGATGTCCGGCACCAGCCCGACGCAGAGGAACGTGGCCGACACGGTAAAGTAGGTGCTGATCGCGAAGACGTCCCACACCAGCGGCGACTTGAAATTGGGCCAGAGCCAGCGGGCGTTGGGATAGGGCAGCAGCCAGTAGAAGAACCACTGCCGGCCAATGTGGATGATCGGGAACAGCGCCGCGGTCATGACCGCGAACACCGTCATCGCCTCCGTGGCCCGGTACACCGCGGTCCGCCAGGGTGAGCGGAACAGGAAGAGAATCGCCGAGATCAGGGTGCCGGCGTGGCCGATACCGACCCAGAACACGAAGGTGGTGATGAAGACCGACCAGAACGCCGGGGGGGTATAGCCCGCCAGGCCGAGGCCGTCCTTGAGGAGCAGCACGAACGTGACCAACCCGACCAGGAACAGGGCGACGATCGCCCCGGTCAGCAGGTAGTATCCCCGCCCCGCGGTCCCCAGGGTGTTGACGACATCCCGGGTGACCTCGTGGTGGGTCTGGGTCGGCGTGCTCGGGTCGTGCGCGATGGCCGCCATCGATCAGGCCTCCGAGTGGTGCAGGACCTTGGCCAGGTAGGTCACGGCCGGGCGCACGTTCAGGTCCTCGAGAATGTGATAGCCGCGGTGATCCTCGCGCACCTGGCTCACCCTGCTGGCCGGGTCGTTGGTGTCACCGAACACGATTGCGTTGGACGGACAGGCCTGGGCGCAGGCGGTGACCACGTCGCCGTCCTTGAGCCGGCGATCCTCCAGCCGGGCCTGATGCTGAGCGCCGCGGATCCGCTGGACGCAGAACGTGCACTTCTCCATCACCCCGCGGGCCCGGACCGTGACATCGGGATTGAGGGCCAGGTTGAGAGGTTCGGGGAAGGCCTTCTTGTTGTAGGCGTACCAGTTGAAGTAGCGGACCTTGTAGGGGCAGTTGTTGGCGCAGTAGCGGGTGCCGACACAGCGGTTGTACACCTGCCCGTTGAGCCCGTCCGGCGTGTGGTACGCGGCGTAGACCGGGCAGACCGGCTCGCAGGGAGCATTGTCGCAGTGCTGGCAGAGCATCGGCACGAAGCGGGCCTCGAGCGGCGCGTCGTGCTCGCCGCCCTCCCAGTACCGCTCGATCCGCATCCAGGTCATCTCCCGGCCGCGGAGGATGTCGTCGTAGCCCACCTGGGGAATGTTGTTCTCGACATAGCAGGCGGTGATGCAGGCGGAGCAGCCGGTGCAGCGGGAGAGATCGATGCTCATCCCCCACATCGGCAGATCGGCGGCGGCGTAGCCCCCGTGCTTGCGCTGCTCCAGCTGACGCTCGCGGAAGCCCTTGATCGCCTCGACTTCCCGCTCGGTATTGACCTCGTGCTCTTCGTGGCCCTCTTCCTTCGCCGCGAGCGCTGGGGTCAGCCCCTTGCGGGCCTGGTCCAGGGTCATTGCGTCGGCGATACCGCGGCCCAACTGGCGGGTGGTGCCCTCGGTCTTGCCCAGCGCGTGGAACTTCCGGGTCCGGGTAACGGTCACCCGGGTGCCGAAGTAGGCCAGGTAGCTCTCCGCCGGCTTGGCATCGAGCAGGTCGAGCGGATTGACCCCCCGCCCGGTGGCAAACTGGCCGTACCCGGTGTGACCCCAGCCGAGCGGCACACCCAGCACCTCGGGGTGGATGCCGGGATAGACGTAAACCGGCACCTCGATGGTGCCCTGGGGCGAGGTGAGCTGGAGGATCTCGCCTTCGCGTACATCCAACCGCTGGGCGGTCTCGGGATGCAACTCCACCCAGGAATGCCAGGTGATCTTGGTGACCGGGTCAGGCAGCTCCAGCAGGAGCGGGCGGTTGGCGAAGCGCCCATCACCCATGACCGAGACCGCCGGCATCAGCCAGAAGCCCGACTCCCCCGCCTCGCCGTCGAAGGCGGGTGGCGTGAACCCGACCTGGGCGGCGCCCGGCGCGAGCCTCACCGAGGTGGCTGGTGCCTCGCCATAGACCCCGCCACGCGCCAGAGCCTCGCGCCAGCCGGCTTCGCCGGCGACGACCCGGGCCCACTGGGCCTTGAGATGGGCCTCCCAGCTGGCGGCATTGAACTGGGCCAGGGCCCCGCCAACCTTCTGGGACACCTTGAGGAGCACATCCCCGGTGGCCATCGTCCGGAAGACCGGCTCCATCACCGGCTGCATCAGACTGTTCACGCCCCGGCGAGGCCGCAGATCGTCCCACCGCTCCAGCGGGTGATGGTTGGGCAGCAGCAGGTCACAGAGCGCCGCGGTCTCGTCGAGATAGAGCGAGGTGGAGACCTTGAAGGCCGCCTTTGCGAACTTCGCGTCGAACCCGGCCGCCTTGGGCAGGCTGTAGGCCGGGTTGGCATCATGCACGATCGCGACCTGGGCCTCGCCCCTGCCGATCGCGTCGACCAGGGCCACCATCGCGGCATAGCCGTCGCCGGTATCCTGATCGGCCCCGAACCTGACCGTGCGGCCGACGTTGCCGGCGATGTAGTTGAGGATGTTGACCGCGGCGCAGAGCTCGGCCGCGCCCCGGTGCTGGTTGCCCGCACCGCCCGCCACGACCAGGCTCGGCTGGGCGCCGGCCAGTTCCCGCGCCACCCGCCGGATGATCTCGGCGCCGACCCCACTGGCTTCCTGGGCCTTTTCCGGGGTCCAGGCCGAGAGCGCGTTCCGGAGCCCGTTGGCGTCGGCGGGATTTCCGGTGCGCTCGTTCAGGAGCACGTTCGCCATGGCGAGCGCAATGGCGGCCTCGCTGCCGGGCCTGGGCGCGTGCCACTCGTCGGCGTTGAGGCCGGTGAGCGACATCCGGGGGGCGAACCAGACGTGCTTGGCCATCTCCCCGTTGCTGAACCCGTGCGATTCGGCGAAGCCCCGCTGGTGTTCGACCGGCGAGATCCACTGTTCGAGGAAATCGGCGCCGAAGGACACGATGTACTTGGCCGCGGCAAAGTCGTACGCCGGCACCTCGTTGACCCCGAAGACCCGCTGACTCGCGGCCCGCACCGGCTCGAACCCGAAAGGCTGGTAACGTACCAGCCTGCCGCCCTGCGCCGCGGTCCACGCCGCCAGCAGATCGGTGAAGCTGCCGCGGCCCGCACCGCTGATCACGGCGATCTTGCCGGCCGCACCCTGGAGCTTCCCGGCCAGAAGCGCGATCGCCTCGTCCCAGGTGATCGCCTTGAACGAGCCGTCCGCCTGACGCGCCATCGGCGCCTGCACCCGCCCCGGGTTGTAGAGTCCCTGCAGGGCGGACTGACCGTGGGAACAGATCCGGCCGGCGTTGATCGGGTGGACCGGATTGCCCTCGAGCTTGATGGCGCGTCCCTCGCGGGTCTTCACGTGGACGCCACACCCTGCGGCGCACTCGGTGCAGGTGCTGGCGTACCAAGTCGGAATCCCAGGCACCTGGTCTTCGGACTGGACCAGGTAGGGGATCAGCTTTTCCACCTTGCCGGTGGAGCACCCGGACACCACCGCCGCTCCGGCGCCGGTGACGCCGAGCACCTTCAGGAACCCGCGGCGGTCGATGCCTTCCGATGTGGACTCTTGGCTCATTTGCTTGCCTTGGCCGTTGGCCGTTCGCCGTTGGCCGTGAGCAGGTTGTCGAAACCCACCGTCAGTCGTTGCCGCGCCGGATCCGCCGGTGGCCAGAGGCCGCCGGCCAGGGGCCTAGTAATGACACGCCGTGCAGTCGCGGTTCACCTTGCGCTGCAAGTGGCAGGTGATGCAGAAGCCCATGTTGTTGATGTTCTGGACCTTGAAGACCTGGGGCATACGGGCGACGTCGCCATGACAGGTCTGACAGGCGTTGGGCCCCAGCACCTTGATGTGGCGCATGTGAGGGAAATGCACGTGACGGGCCACGCTATGCACCCGGACCCATTCGATGGGCTGCTTGTTGTTCCAGCTGTCACGGACCTTCTTGATCTCCGCCTTGTGGCTCGAATCGGAGCCGCCGATCACCAGGTGGCACCCCATGCAGGTGGCTATCGTGGGGATCCCCGGCTCGGGACTCTCCCCCACCGAAGAGTGGCAGTACTGACAGGGGGTCTTGTAGACGCCGACGTGAATGTCGTGCCGGAAGAAGACCGGCTGGCGGGGGCCCTTGAGTTGACCGGTGTCGCCCTTCGCGAGGACCCAGGCGGCGAGGGAGTCCGGCTTGGCCGGGGCCGGCGTCTGGACCGCGTTCGCGGGACGCTTGAGGACGGCCGCGGCGCTCAGCACCAGCGCGAGCGTACCGACGCCGAAGAGTGCCAGCTTACGCATGTTCTCTCACGACCGCGGGGGCGAAACCCCACGGGTTCTCGGGGGGAGTTCCCCGGATTGTGAATTGTTTCACGAGCGGCAAACCGTCGGGCGACAAGTATACTCGGGGACTCGCCTGACACCAACTCCTGTCACGCATTCCCGAACAATCCAGTCGACATTCGCTCAGCCCACCAGCGACCGCCGGCCGGTGGCAGCGCCGGGCGTCTCCGCGACCAGCCAGGCCAGCTTCCGCCTGACAAAACTGAGAAAGGCATCCGCGGCCTTCTGGTCGCCCACGTCGAGGGCGCACCAGCGGACCGGCCCGGTACGTTGGGCGCTGCGGATGGCCGCTCCGATCGCGGCGGGGAGCCGAGGAACGGCGAGCGCCTTCGGCTCTTCCTGATCGGCGATGGTGAAGGTGATGGCGGGGCCTCCCTGCATGACGTGGACCCAGCAGAGCTTGCGGTGTCCCACCGCGAACTCCCAGGTCCAGTGCCACGAGGAGCCCATGTACTTCACATGCTCGGTCACCCCCGGGAGCTTCAGCAGTCCTTCGCGCAGCCGGCGGAACCGGGCGGCGCTCGGAGCGGGAAGATCCTTATATGGTGCCGATGGCTTGGGTTCCTGGCGGGAGTTGGGGTACAGGTTGGTAGCCCAGAACGCGGCGGATCGCCCCACGAGAACTCCCTCGAATAGTATGCCTTACCCACTAAGCTAACGTGATCCCGCCGCTTATTCCAAGCGGTTTGGTGGTCCGAAACCCGGGGGGGCCTCGCCATCCCGCAGCGGCGTTCCCACCCCGGTGGCCTGCGGCGGAAGCGGCACTCCGTTCCTCTCCAGAAAGCGCACCACCTCGATGCCCATGGCCCGTACCAGCGAGGCCTCCCGCCCGTCCAGCTCGGCCCGAAACAGGAGCTCCCGCCACGAGCGCATGACATGGTCGGCCTGGCGGGTCTTGAAGAAATCGATGGCCCACAGGGCCCGCTGCCAGTCCCCGAAGAGGCGCTCCAGCAGCTCTTTGGTGGCCGGCTCGGCCGGCTTCCGGGGCGGCTTGACCGGGCGTCGCTCCCCCCCACGGGCCAGCATTGTCTCGTAGCACATGATCGCCACGGCCTGGGCCAGGTTGAGGGACTTGTACTCGGGATTGGTGGGGATCGTGACCAGCGCGTGACACTGATCCAGCTCGTCGTTCGAGAGCCCCTTGTCCTCTCGGCCCGCCACGAGAGCCACCGGCCCCTGGTCCGCCCGCGCGGTCAGCTCGGCGGCGGCGGCGCCGGGCCGGTATACGGTCCGTTTGGCGGTGCGCTCCCGGGCCGTGAGGGCCACGGTCCAGATGCAATCGGCCACCGCCTCGGCCAGGGTGTCGTGGATCGTGATCCGTTCGATCAGATCCGCGGTATTGTGGGCGATGCCCTCGATCCGCCAGGCGTCGAAGATCTCGGGAGCCACCAGGCGAACCTGCTCGAGCCCGAAGTTCTTTGCGATCCGGACGGCACTGCCGATGTTGACGATGTCCTGAGGGGCGACGAGGACCAGAATAGGCGGAGACATGACCTAAGATAGTTCCGAGTTCCGGGTTCCGAGTTCCGAGTTATCAGGGTTCCCGCGGGTCCCCTACGCAGGCCTGGAACTCGGCACTCGGAACCTCTACTTCACTACCTGCCCCAGAATCTCCGCCAGGTCGTTCAGGGTGAATGGCTTGGAAAGCACCGGCCGGGCCGCCTCCTGCAGGAATCGGGACGCCTCGGGTGAGAGCACGTCGCCGGTCATGAAAACCAGCCGGTCCACCGCGGGGGAGCCGAGGCTCTGGAGCCGGCGATAGAACTCGTGGCCGCTCATCCCCGGCATCCGGAGATCGCAGAGCACGACCGAGTACTCCCCCAGGCCGAGCAAGCGGAGGCCCTCTTCCCCCGAATCGGCCAGGTCGACTTGCCACCCGGTCTTGGTCAGGTAGCGCGAGACGCTGCGGCGGATATCGGGCTCGTCGTCGAGGAGGAGAATCCGGCCTCGTTCCACCGGGGCGCTCCCGGCGATGAGCGGCCGGACCGGATCCTCGGGCGCCACCCGCTGTCCTCCCTCATGCAGCGGCAGCTCGACGGTGAACCGGGCCCCGCCCCCGGGCCGCTCCGCGGCGGAAATCCGGCCCTGGTGGTCGGCGACGATTCCGGCGCTCACCGAAAGCCCCAGCCCGGTGCCCTCGCCCTCCGGCTTGGTGGTATAGAAAGGATCGAAGACCCGGCTCAACAGCTCCGGTGCGATCCCCGGCCCGTCGTCTTCCACCGTGATGACGCCGAGACCCTCGCCGGCCGTCAACCGGACCCAGAGACTCCCTCGACCGCGGTGGGAGCGGATCGCCTGCTCCGCGTTCATCAGCAGGTTCATCAGGACCTGCTGGAGGTTCACCTTGTTGCCCGAGACCAGCACCGGCTCGGACGGCAGCTGCACGTCGACCTGGATCTGGCTGTTGAGCAGCTGGTTGCGCCGGAGGGCCACGGCCCCGCGGACCGCGTCGCGCAGGTCCAGCACGGTGCGGGTCGAGCCCTGACCGCGCACGTAGGTGAGCAGGTTGCGGACGATCTGCGCGGCCCGATCGGTCTCGGTCTTGATGGCGGTGAGGCTCTCGAGCTGGGCGGGGTCCTTCGCCTCGCTCAGGAGCATTTCCATGTTGACCAGGATGCTGGCGAGCGGGTTGTTAATCTCGTGCGCCATGCCGCCCACCAGCTGGCCGATGGCCGACATCTTCTCGGCCTGCAGCAGTTGCGACTGGACCCGCCGCTGCTCGCTCACATCCCGCACGATGCCGAGGACCGCCGTGGTCTGACCATCCTCGACCAGCGGCGAGAAGCTCACCGCCACGATGCACCGTTCGGCGTCGTGCCGCCGGATCCAGGCCTCGAAGCTGCAGGACTCGCCCGCCATGGCGCGGGCAATCTGCTCCGCCACCATCAGCGGGGCCTCGAACAGCAGGGCCTGGTCCCAACCCACCGTCACGACCTGGGCCGCGGGTACGTTCCAGAGGGCTTCGGCCGCCTCATTGAAGGAGGTGACCGTACCCTGCCGATCCAGGGTGACAATCGCGTCGGTGGCGGCGGAAAAGAGCCGGCGGTAGCGGTCCTCCGATTCTCGCAGCGCGGCGCCGGCCTTGGCGGTCTGATACCCCGCCCCGGCGTGGTCGGCGATCTGCGCCAGCCGCTCGACTTCGGACACGGCGAACGATACGCCCGGGGGCCGCACCAGCTCGAGAACGGCGACGATCCGGTTGTCGGACCAGACCGGGACCGCGGCGAGCGCAATGGCGGTGGTGGCCCGGAGGGGATCGGCCCCGATGCGGGGGTCCCGGTCGAGTCGGGCGCTGATGAACACGGCGCCCAGCTCATCCAGCATCCAGGCCGCTACCGTCCCGGCGATCGGGAGCGACTGTCCTGGAGCCGGCTGGTCCTGGCCCCGCGTGACCATCAGGCATCGGGTGCCGTCGCCGGGCAAGTAGGTGACGCTGGCGGACAGGCCGCCGATCCCCTGGAAGGCGGCGTCGGCGGCGAGCTCGAAGACCTGCATCGGGCGGGCCAGTGGATCGGTGGCGGTGCGGGCCATCTGGCGGAGCCACTCCGCGGTGATCCGCTGACGGCGTTCCTCCTCAAGGCTTTCGAGATTCTCCAGGGTGACGCCCAGCTGCTGGGCCACGATCTCGAGGATGCGGACATCCTCCGCCTCGAAGGCGTGATCGTGCTGATCATCCTCGATGGCAATCACCCCGGTTACCGTGCCGCGGGTGCGGAGCGGGACGGCGGCAACGCAGCGGGCCCCCTGGTCCAGGGCGAGGCCCAGCTGGGCCGATTCCTCGGTGGCGTGGCTGGGGAGGAAGTGGGTCCGCCCGGTACGCCAGACCTCTTCCAGGAGCCCTCGGCCGAGCGGACGCCGGAGACCGTCCTGGACGGCCTGACCCCGGCGGTACACTGGAAAGGCCAGCTCCTGCCATACCTCGTCGACCAGACCGATCCGGACGGTGGTGACGCCCAGCGCGCGCCGGAGCATTTCGGCGGCCTGGCTCATGGCGTCGGCGGGGCGGAGCGATTGATGCAGGGTGGCGGAGACCTCGGCCACCGACCGGATCCGGTCGGCGTACTGGCTGAGCCGGACGTGCGAGAGGCGGGACAGCAGCGCCAGTTCGGTGATCTCGGTGAGCCGGCGGAGCAGATTTTCTTCGTGGATATCGAAGGGTCCGGCGGTCCGTACCACCTGGAGGCATCCCGGATGGGCGGTGACCTGGCCCAGCCTGGCGGCAAGGAGATAGCCCTCCCCACCCGGCAGGACGCACCGGTGGGTGATCTTATCGGCGCCGAGATCGTGGCCGCACAGGAGCAATGCGCCCGGCTGTGGAGCCCGGTTGAGGATCGGGAGCTCACCTTCGATGGCGGTGACGGCCAGGTGGTGCTGGACGATTTCGCTGAGCCGGGCGCCTTCGGCGCCGAGGGCGCGGGCGAGTTGGGTGACGATGGCCCGGCGGAGGGCGGGGGTGTCCTCCGCGGCGGCAAGGGCCGAGGCTACCTGGGTGGCAAGCTGGCTCTCAGCTACGTGGGCCTCGACCGCGGCCGCCAGACGGGATTCGCTGAGGGCGGCGGTGGCGTGAATGGCAAAGCGGAGGAGCGCTTCCCGATCCGCTTCCCCGAAGCGGCCGGGGGCCTCGTCGCCGACGGTGACGACCCCGATCACCTGCTCCAGCCGGCGGAGGGGCACCGAGACGAGGGAGTGCATCCAGGCGGAGGAGGAGGCCGGCCCATCCTCCGGGCTCCACTCGGGGGCCAGCACCCCGTCCAGCGAATCGAGGGCCACGCCTTCGAAGCCGAAATCCCGGGCCCGCCGCCGGCCGATGTCCGGATGAAAGCGACCGGTCCCGGCCACGCAGACGAGGTCGTTGCCTTCGAGCAGCGAGACCCGGGTCGACCGGGCCTCTACCATTGCACCGCCGGTACGTGCCACCTCGGCCCAGCGGTCGGCCTCGGGAAGGCGGCCGGCGGCGAGGAGCGCCAGCCGGGCGGTGGCCCGGATCTCCAGCATGGTGCGGGCCTCGACCGCCGGCGCCGGCGAGGTTCCGCTCCAGAGCCGGGCGGCGATGGCGGCAATGCGCGCCAGGCCGGCCGCGTCCCCCCGCCGGAAGTGACCGAGGTGCCGGTGGTAGAGCACCAGGACGGCCACCGGACGCCCGTCCACCACGACTGGAGCGGCCATGACGTCGATGGTCCGTTCGTCCTGCCAGAGGGCGGTCTGCCGGCCGCGCGGCGGCGCTTCCGGCCCGGTCACCAGCCGCTCGCGATACCAGGCCTCTCCGGCCACGGTGCCTTCGAGGGCAATCCGCGCCTCCTGGACCGGGGCGTTGGCCCCCCGGGCTTCGAGGACCCGCAGGTGGTCTTCGGTGTGAATCAGGAAAGCGGCGCCGGTAGCGGCGGTGGCCAGCAGGGAGAGGTCGAGGAGAGAACCCAGCTCGTCGGAGTCGGAGACGACCGGAGCCCGCAGCACCGTGCGGGGATCGGTAGGTCGAGCAGCTGTAGGCAGACCGGCCATCGAGGCTCCGGGATCGACGCCAGGGCCGTCGATCGTCGCGACTCGCCGGGGGGCGCGGCCGCAACCTAATGTACGCCGATCGACCCCCGGTCCTCAAGTCTGCCGCTCAGGTTTCTCCGAGGAAGGACGTATCGAACCGCTTGGCCTTGAGGGCGCTGGCGAAGGTCGACTTGTCGACCGCCCGCACGTAGGCCTCCCGGGGCTCGACCTGCTTCTGCTCCACCAGTTCCAGCAGCGCGTCATTCAGCATGACCATCCCGGTCTTGCGATTGGTCTGCATGATCGATGGGATCTGGAAGGTCTTCCCCTCGCGAATCAGGTTGGAGACCGCCGGAATGGAGAGCAGCACCTCCTTCGCGGCCACCCGCCCGCCCCCGATCCGCCGGCAGAGTACCTGGGCGATGACTCCCTTGAGCGATTCCGCCAGCATCACCCGGACCTGCGACTGGCGATCCACCGGGAACTGGTCGATCACCCGGTCGATGGTCGAGGCGGCGGTGGTGGTGTGGAGGGTGCCGAAGACCAGGTGGCCGGTCTCGGCGGTCTCGATGGCGATGGAGACAGTCTCGAGGTCGCGCATCTCGCCCACCATGATGATGTCGGGGTCTTCGCGCAGGGCGGCGCGGAGGGCGGCCTTGAATGTCCGGCTGTGCTGGCCCACCTGCCGCTGGGTCACCACGCACTTCTGGGGCTGGTGCACGAACTCGATCGGATCTTCGATCGTGAGGATGTGGTCGGTCCGGGTCCGGTTGATGAGGTCCATCATCGCCGCGAGGGTGGTGGACTTGCCGGAGCCGGTGGGGCCGGTGACCAGCACCAGGCCCTTGGTCAGGTGGCAGAGCCGCTGGATCTCGGGCGACAGCCCCAGCTCCTCGGCGGTGAGGATCCGGGAGGGGATCACCCGGAAGACCCCCATCGGCCCGCGCCGCTCCTGGGCGGCGTTGCAGCGGAAGCGGGCGACCTCGGGCACTTCGTAGGCCCAGTCGGTGTCACCGGTCTCGCGGAAAGTGCTCTGATCCGGCGTGGACATGATGCTCACCAGCATGTTGTCCACCGTCTCGGCGTCGAGCACCTGGCCCTCCTGCCGCACCAGCTCGCCGTCGCGCCGGATGATCGGCTGTTCCCCGGTCCTGAGGTGGAGGTCCGACCCTTTGACTTCGACAGTCTTCTTGAGAAGCGACTCCATCATCGCGCGGGCGCCGCCCAGGTCCGCGGCCGAGCGCACGCCCACCGGGGCGGCCGGGGCGGTCGAGGCGGCAAGGGCGGACGCGGCCGCGCCGTCGGGACGGATCACCACCCGGGTCCCGTCATTCTCGGGAATTACCTCCAGGGTGACCGGGCCGGTCGGGGCCGAATACTGAAAGGTGGCGGCGACCGTTCCCCCCAGCCGCGTGTGGTCGGCGGCGGGGAGCACCTCCCGCACCAGGGCCAGGATCTGGGGCGTGGCCACCGGATCCTTGGTGACCGCGCGGGGACCGGCGTCAAACAACAGGCTCACCGGACGGCCGGGCGCGAGCACCAGCCCCTGGGCCTTGTTGTCGGCCATCGCCTGGAGGAATCGATCGAGTCGAGCCACGGATCAGCCTAGGGGTCGGACGACGCGCACCCAGCTGCGATTGAGGCAGCAGATACCGTCGGCGGTATGGAGTTCAATGAAGGAGCCCGGCGCGTTCAGGAAGTCCAGGGCCCGCGAGTGATCGGGCGGCAGCTCGGTGACCGCTTCGCCCCGATACTCCGCGCCGGTGGTCATCATGATTTCGAGGGGGATATGCCGCGCCGCGGTCTCCCGCTCCGGCTCGGCATGCCGGTCGGTGCGATACAGCACCACCGCGACCTGCGCCTTGCCGACGAAGATCACTTCGCCGGTGGGGAGGTTCATCACGAAGAACGACTCGGGACGGTTCAGCATCTCGAGCGGCGTCTCCGGGCCGTCGCGCCAGGGGACCACCGGCTGGAGATGGATGTCGCCCTGAATCACCAGGCCTTCCGCCAGGGTGACACGGGTGACCAGCCGGGTGGTCGCAGCCCAGTCCGCCATCAGTTCCGGATCTTGACCCCGGCTCGCTCCTCGGCGAGCCGGATGGCTTCGAGGTAGTCGGCGTCCTCGCCCAGCGCCGCGCGGGCCTGATGCAGCCGCTCGGAGGCGAGATGAAGCAATGGGGAGTCGACCCGCTGGCCGTCGAGGAACTGCGCCGCGATGCCGACATCCTTGTCCAGCAGCGCCAGCCGGAAGGTGTTGGGCCACGCCCCGGTCATGACCCGGTCCGGCACCAGCCCCTCGGTCACGAACGAGCGGCCGGACGAGGCGTTGAGAACGTCCAGCGCCTTGCGGGCGGGCACCCCGGCCTTCACCAGGGCGCTGAAGCCTTCGCCGAAGGCGAGGATATTCACGGCGAGGAGGGCATTGTTGATCGCCTTCATCGCACTGCCGGCGCCGACCGGACCGAGGTGCTCGATCCGCTTGCCGAAGGCGGCGAGGATCGGCCGGGCTCGCTCGAAGGTGGCGGCCTCGGCCCCCACCATCACCGTGAGGGTGCCGGCCTGGGCCCCGTTGGTTCCGCCGCTTACGGGGCAGTCGGCGAAGGCGATCCCCCGCTCCCCGAGAGTCGCGGCCATCCGCTGGGCCGAGGCGGGATCACCCGAGGTGCAGTCGAGGACCAGGGTGCCACCGGCGAGACCGGCCGCGGCGCCGCCGGATCCGAGCAGCACGGCCTCCACTTCGCGCGACGTGGGGAGGCAGGTGACGACCACCTCGGCACCGCGGACGGCCTCGGCGGGGGTCGACGCCGCCCGACAGCCATGGGCGGAGGCGAACTCGTCGGCCGTGGGCGCGGTCCGGTTCCACACGGTCAGGCGGTGCTGGCGGGCCAGGTGCCCCGCCATCGGCCGGCCGATCGCCCCCAGACCGAGAAACGCGAGATTCACGAGCCCGAAGCTCCCTGGCCCGGGCCACTGCGCTGGCCCAGCTCGCGGTCAAGCATCACCAGGGCGGCCTGGTCGGCACCGACGCGGCGGACGCTCTCCAGCACCTGGGTCGAGCTCTTCTCCTCTTCCACCTGTTCGGTGATGAACCACTCGAGAAAGACCTGGCTGGCAAAGTCACGATCGTTCTGGGCCAGCCCATAGAGATCGTCGATGCTCTTGGTGACGCTCTGTTCGTGCTTCTTGACCTGCTCGAAGACCTCCAGCGGCGTTTTGAATTCGGTGGTGGGGCCGGCGAGGGGCTGGAGCTTCACCCGGCAGCCCCGGTCGATCAGGTGATCGAAGATCTTCATCGCGTGGAGGCCTTCCTCCCGTGCCTGCACCCGAAGCCACCCGGCGAAGCCCGGCAGGTTCTGATCCTCCATCCAGGCCGCCATCGACAGGTAGATGTAGGCTGATTCGAATTCCTTGCGGATCTGGTCGTTCATGGCCTTCTGGAGGCCCTTGCTCGGTGTCATCGCGGTCCCGGAGATGGTGAGGTTGAAGGGTATATAGGCGAGAGGCGGGAGTCGAGAGTCGGGGAGCGCCGTCAAGCGAAGCGCCGGGTGGCTAACTTATACCGGTGCTGTCACGATGGCCCAGCCTTCGACCACGGACCCCTCGACCCCGGCTCCCGTGCCTCCCCGGATCCTGCACGTCGACCTCGACGCTTTCTTCGTCGAAGTCTGCCGGCGCCACCATCCCGAGCTGCGCGAGGTGGAGCTCCTGATCGTCGGGGGCCGGCGGGAGTCGCGCGGGGTCGTGCAGTCGGCGTCGTACGGCGCCCGCAGGTTCGGGGTGCGCTCCGGGATGCCGATCGCGCAGGCGGCCCGGCTCTGTCCCGACGCGACCTTCTTCAAGGGGGAGTTCGCCCACTACCGGGACGCCTCCCGGACGGTGCGGACCATTCTGGCGCGGCACGCCCCGGCCGCGGTCATGGCCTCGCTGGATGAGGCCTATCTCGACTTCGGCGGAACCGAGCGACTCTATCCGGTGTCCCTGCTGCCGGTGGCCGAGCGTCTCCGGGAAGAGGTGAGCCGGGAGACGGGGCTCGACTCGAGCATCGGGATCGGACCCAACCGGATGATCGCCAAGCTCGCCTCCGATTATGCCAAGCCCAGAGGGATCTGCGAGGTCCGATCGGGCTGGGAGGAAGGCTTCGTCGCGGGATTGGAGTTGCGGGCCCTGCCGGGGATCGGCCCCAAGACGGCGGAGAAGCTCCGGCAGGTGGGTCTGACCGAGGTGGCCCAGGTCCAGCGATTGACCGAGGAGGACCTCGGGCGCCTGGTGGGCGACTACGCCCGGGAGCTCAAGTGGCGGGCCCATGGCCACGGGTCGAGCGCCCTTCACGCCGAGCGGCTGGCCCGTTCGGTGAGTCGGGAGACCACGCTGAGCCGGGATACCACCGACCCCGAGTATCTCGACGGGCTGCTGGTGCGCTTCGTGGGGCACATCGCCGCCCAGCTGCGGGAAGAGGGGCTGGTGGCCCGCACGGTGGTGCTCAAACTGCGGCACGGGGACTTCCACACCGTGACCCGCCGGCTGACGTTGCGGGAGGCCACCGACCTCGATGCCGAGCTCCTGGCGCCGGCCCGACGGCTCTTCCGGCCGGCCTTCGAGGAGGCGGAACGCCGCAGGCAGGGGGTGCGCCTGATCGGCGTCGCGGCCACCAATCTCGCGCAGGCGGCCCCGGCGGATCTGTTCGAGCCGGAGCAGCGTACCCGGATGCGGGAGCTCACGTCGGCGATCGACCGGGCCCGGAAGAAGTACGGCTTCGACGTGCTGGCCCCGGGCTCAGCCATCCGGCTCAGGCAGCGGGAAGAGCGGGAAGGCGAGGAGTGAGGGGCGGAAAGGAATGGCGCATCGTATGTGGGTAAGAGTCGGCCTGGTCGTGCTGCTGGGCGCGATCCCGGGGCTCGCCCGGGCCCAGCTGCTGGACCAGCGGATCGCAGCCTGTGACCGGGGCGACAGCGGCGCCTGCCGGGATGCCGGCGCCCAATACGAGCTCCGGGCGGAGTACGAGCGGGCGGCCGGGTTCTACACCCGGGCGTGCGATGCGCGCCAGGGCGTAGCGTGCGCCAACCTCGCCCGACTGGTGGCGCGGGGCATCACCCCGGGGCCCTACTCCTCTCCCGACCCCAGCCGGGCCGCGGCGCTCTACCAGGCGGCCTGCGACTACGAGTACGCCCCGGGGTGTACCCTGCTCGCCACCTGGCTCGAGCGGGGCTTTCCGGTCAGCGCCAACATCACCCGCTCCCTGGGGCTGTACCGGCGGGGCTGCGACCTGGGCGACCCGGAGGCGTGCCGGCACCTGGGCGTGGCCTATGAGCAGGGCACGGGTGTCATCCCTAACAGCGGCACCGCGGCCCAGTACTACAACCGCGGGTGCGACGGCGTGGATCAGCCCAGTTGTCTGCGTCTGGGGCAGATGTACGAGCTGGGCCAGGGGGTGTCGAGCAACCCCTCCAGGGCGGCGCAGCTGTACCTGCGCGGCTGCGAAGCCAACGACCCCAATGCCTGTGTCCGGCTCGGCAGCATGTACGAGGAAGGGCGCGGGGTCTCGCGCGATACCGAGCGGGCCAGGGCCCTCTACCGGCGGGCCTGCGACATCGGGAATCAGGCTGCCTGCCGGCTACCGCTGATCGTGGGCGGGAACGTGATCGTGGTACCCTAAGAGCGGGAGCGCCGAGCGAGGCCTCGCCGGTGCTCCATTGCCACCCCAGCAGGTGGTCCCGGTGCCCCGCGATCACCGGCGGTCGGACCCGGCACCGGTTACTGCAGGCCGAAGTCCTTCGCCTCGAAGCGGAGTCCCACCGCGCCGGACTCCCGGTCCACCGACGGACCCAGGTCGCGGAAGGTGGCGACGGTCCCCACCGGTGAACTGGCCTGCACGGTGCTGTTCTTGAACAGCGGGTAGTAGCCGATCCTCGCACGGGTGGCCCCGGGGTTCACCCGACAGTTGCAGGGCATGGCGTTCACCAACCCGGCGTTGACGATCACCCCGAGCGGTTCGGCGGTGCTGTTGGTGATGAGCGGCGCGAACACCGCGGTTTCGCTGCTGCCCGCATCGATCAGGTGGGACATCCGGCCGCCGGGCGTGGCCTCGGTGAAGCTCCCCTGCACTTCCACCCCCAGCGGATTGTTGCCCGGCCCGACCGGCCGGACCAGGTACCACTGCACCACCATAGGACCCTTCCGACCGACCGGAATTTCGGAACTGGCCCCGGCGCCCACCTCCACGGTCCGATTCTCCACGACCAGTCGGATCGGCTCGACCAGCCGGTTCTCGATGGCCAGCACCGGCGAGCCCCGGAGGAAAAACCAGGCCGCGGCGGCCCCGCCCAGCACCAGCAGCAGCAGCAGCGGGAGGCGCCAGCGGCGCCCCACCGATGGAGGTGGCGTCGCCGGCGCCGGTGCCGCGGTGGGGGCATTCCCGGGCGAGGACACCCGCCTCGAGCCCCGGGGGCCGCTTACCGCGCCGGCCGCGCCGGTCACAGTCCGGGAGCGTTCTGCGGTCGTCATCAACTCGGTCTTCATGTCGGCCTGGACCCGCTGCGCCACCCGCTCGGCGCTGACCGCATCGGTGGCGCCGGATTCCCGGCCCTGGTTGATCGCGTCCAGCAGCATCGCGGCCGACTGGAACCGCTCGGCCGGGCGCTTGGCCAGGCACCGGACGATGATCTCCGAGAGCCACATCGGGATACGGGCGTTCCGGGTGGTGGCGATCGGGGCCGGCTCGCTCAGGTGTTTCCCGACGATTTCCTGGGAGGTATCGCCTTCGAAGGGCGGCGTGCCGGTCACCATCTGAAAGAGCACCGCGCCCACGGCGTAGATATCGGAGCGGGCATCCACGTCGCCCTGCCCCAGGGCCTGTTCGGGGCTCATGTACTGGGGCGTGCCGACCACGAACCCGGTCTGGGTCTGGTGCCCGGCCCCGTCGATCCGCTTGGCGATGCCGAAGTCCACCAGCAACGGGCGCCCGGTGCTGGCCTCCAGCATGATGTTGTCGGGCTTGATGTCGCGGTGGATCAGCCCCTGTCCATGCGCATGGGCCAGGGCGTCCAGCACCGGTCGCAGGATACCGAGGGCCCGGTCAAGTGCCAGCGCCCCCTGGCGGAGAAGGCTGGAGAGCGACTCCCCCTCGATGAAGGGCATGGCGTAGTAGACCAGCCCTTCCCCCTCGCCCACGAAGTGAATCGCCAGGATATTGGGATGGGTGAGGCGGGCGAGGGAGCGGCACTCCTGCCGGAAGCGCTCCAGCATGCCGGAGGACCAGGCGATGTCGGGCTTGAGCACCTTCACCGCGAGCCGGCGTTGGAGGTCCGCGTCCCAGACCTCGAAGACCTGGGCGAAGCCCCCTTCCCCCAGGAGCCGGCGTACCTGGTACTTGTCGCTGAGGGCCCGGGTCAGCCGGCTCGCGACATCCTCGCCGGGGCCAGGCTGGACCTTGGAGTCGCCGAGCCCCGTGCGGGATCCGCACTGGGGGCAGAACAGGGCGGACTCCGGGACAGGAGCCTGGCAGGTGGGACAGTTGATGGTCTCCATGGGTGCGGAAATCTACGCCGAAAGGCCGGTCGATGGGCTAGAGGGCCCTGGCCCCCGCGCCCGGTCGCCCACACCTTTTGCCCCATCTCAACGAGAATCCCTCATGTCCAAGGCCCACGGTGTCACCCTCCGGTTCCTGGCCGAACCGGCTCACGTGAATTTCGGCGGCAAGGTGCATGGCGGGGCGGTAATGAAGTGGATCGACCAGGCGGGGTACACCGCGGCGGCGAGCTGGTCGGGAGACTACTGCGTCACCGCCTATGTGGGCGGCATCCGATTTCTCCAGCCCATCAGCGTGGGAGAACTGGTCGAGATCCGGGCCCGCATCATCCGCACCGGCAACACCAGCATGGATGTCGCCATCGACATCTATGCCGGGGACCCGAAGACCAGAACCCACCGCCGCTCCTGCCACTGCGTGATGGTCTTCGTGGCCATCGACGCACAGGGCAAGCCCAAGCCGGTCCCTCGCTGGGTTCCGGAGAGCCCGGTGGATCAGGCCCTCGAGGAATACGCCGCGCGGCTGAGCGAGGTCCGCAAGAGCCTCGACCAGGAGATCGAAGCTCGTCTCAAGTGGCTCGACCAGCAGCCGCCCGATGTGAGAGAGCGGCTCTGATCTGCCCCGGTCGGGGCTCCGCGAAATGAAGGCCGTGCCATCGACATGGTGCGGCCTTTGCAATTTCGACCACAAATTGTGACCGGCAGTCCTGATGCTATGAACAATTGCCAGTAGATTTCTACACAACCTGCATATTCTGCTTGACACTCACGCAGGTTATGGGTATACTCCTCCCCGTTCCTACTCGAGACCCCACCATTCGGCCCATGCCGGGCACGGGCCTCCGGCGCCTTTGGCCTGGGGGATGGGGTTGTGCTGTCGGGTGTCGGCTGTCAGTCGATGCCGGT
Organism: uncultured Gemmatimonadaceae bacterium; assembly: GCA_964642475.1. Taxonomy (GTDB): domain Bacteria; phylum Gemmatimonadota; class Gemmatimonadetes; order Gemmatimonadales; family GWC2-71-9; genus JADJOM01. The sequence continues at coordinate 41,923 of CAZXRC010000018.1, forward strand.
CAGGAATCGGAAGTCCTGCCGCCTCCTCCCTGGGGTGCGGACTGGCCAGGACGACCGCGCCCTGAGAGGTGGCGGCTGGCAGTCGGCCTCCGACAGCCCGATCAACAGGGTCTTCCGCAGGAGAGTCCGTTGGAGGTGCGGCCCGCCAATGTCCCGGCGACGCAGAGCGAATGCGGCCGGGCAGTCCCCGCGAGGGCTGCCCGGCCGTTCTTTTCGGGTCCTCCTGAAACGGGTACATTCTACCCCTTGCTCCGTCCTGTCGTCCCTGACCGCCTCCAGTCCCGCGATGCCCCACAACCTCCGCAGCCGGACCGTGACACAGGGCGTCCAGCGCGCCCCCAACCGGGCGATGCTGCGGGCGGTGGGCTTCGGAGAGGCCGATTTCGAGAAGCCGATTCTCGGCGTCGCCAATGGCTTCAGCACCATCACGCCGTGCAACGCGGGGCTGGATCTCCTGGCCCGTCGGGCGGAAGCGGCCATCCGGAGCGCGGGGGGGATGCCCCAGCTCTTCGGCACGATCACCGTCAGCGACGGCATCTCGATGGGGACCGAGGGAATGAAGTACTCCCTGGTCTCGCGGGAGGTCATTGCCGACTCGATCGAGACGGCCTGTAACGCCGAGAGCATGGACGGGGTGATCGCCATCGGCGGGTGCGACAAGAACATGCCGGGGGCGATGATCGCCATTGCGCGGATGAACATCCCGGCGATCTTCGTCTACGGCGGCACCATCAAGCCCGGACACCTCGACGGCGAGGACCTCACCATCGTAAGCGCGTTCGAGGCGGTGGGTCAGTTCAGCGCCGGCCGGATCGACGCCGAGCGGCTCCGGGCAGTGGAGTGCCACGCCTGTCCCGGCGCCGGCTCCTGCGGCGGGATGTACACCGCCAACACGATGTCGTCCGCCATCGAGGCGATGGGGATGAGTCTGATGGGCTCATCCACCATGGCCGCCGAGGACGCCGAGAAGGCCGAGAGCGCCGCCCACAGTGGATCGCTCCTGGTGGAGGCGGTGCGGGCCCAGCGCCTGCCCCGCCAGATCATGACCCGACAGGCCTTCGAGAATGCCATCGCCGTGGTCATGGCGACGGGGGGCTCGACCAACGCAGTGCTGCATCTGCTCGCGATCGCCCACGCCGCGAGTGTACCCCTGGTGCTCGACGACTTCGAGACGATCCGCGCCCGGGTGCCGGTGCTCTGCGACCTCAAACCCTCGGGACGCTACGTCATCACCGATCTGCATCGGGTGGGCGGCATTCCCCAGGTCATGAAGATGCTGCTCGATCACGGGCTGCTGCACGGCGACTGCCTGACGATCACCGGGCGCACCCTCGTGGAGCAGCTCCGGGCCGTGCCCTCGGAGCCACCCCCCGGTCAGGACGTCATCCGTCCCTGGTCCAGCCCGATGTACCCCCAGGGACACCTCGCGATCCTCCGGGGAAACCTGGCCACCGAGGGCGGCGTGGCGAAGATCACCGGCGTCAAGACTCCGCGGATGCAGGGACCGGCCCGGGTCTTCGAAAGCGAGGAGGCCTGTCTCGCTGCCATCCTGGAGGGGCGGATCCACCCCGGCGACATCCTGGTGATCCGCTATGAAGGCCCGCGAGGCGGGCCGGGGATGCGGGAAATGCTCTCGCCCACGTCGGCCATCATCGGCGCCGGCCTGGGCGACTCGGTCGGCCTCATCACCGACGGGCGCTTCTCGGGAGGCACCCACGGGATGGTCGTGGGTCACGTCGCGCCGGAGGCGCAGGTGGGCGGGACGATCGCGCTGGTGCAGGAGGGCGACCGGATCACGATCGACGCACCGCGCCGGCTCCTGCAGCTCGAGGTGCCGGAGGAGGAGTTGGGACGGCGGCGCGCGGCCTGGCGGCCGCGCCCCACCGGCTACAGCCGCGGGGTGCTGGCCAAGTATGCCCGGCTGGTCTCGAGCGCCAGCCTGGGCGCCGTCACCGACCTGGCCTGACCCATGGGCACCCTCACGCTGTTCCTCGGGTTGGTGTTCGCGGCCGGCGCCGGCTTCCTGGCCGCCTGGCTCCTCCGCGGACACGCGATGGAAAAGAGCGCCAACTACGCCAGCAGTCTGGAGCAGCTCGTGGCGGGCCTGATGCGGGAGCGCGACGCCCTGCTGGAGCGGGAGCGGGCCCGCACGCGGGAACTGGAGCGGGCGGACGGGAAGGTGCAGATCCGGGTGCGCGAACTCGAGAAGGAGCTGGAGCATCGCGAGACCCAGTCCATTGCCTTCCGGGAGGAGGCGATCCACCTGGCCCGCGCCCGGGAGGAAGTGGCCCAGCGACTGGCCCGGCAGGAGCAGCGGACCCGCGAGGTGGAAGAAACCCTCACCGCGCGGATCCAGGAGCTTCTGGAGCATGCCGGTCGAACGCCGGGGACTCGCCTCACCGGCGGCGAACGCGAGCTGGCGTCCCTGATGGCGGCGCACGAGACCGACCTCGCCGAGCTTGAGGCGCGGTATCTCCAGCTGATCCAATCGAAGGACGCCGAAATCGAACGGCTCCGCACCGCGCGCCAGAGCCAGTTGGCAATGGTGTCGCGGGCGGACGAGGAGCCTCTGCCGGCGCCGGTGGCGGAGGAGCCCCGGCTGGCGGCGGCCCCCGACCCGCCGCCCTCGCGTTCCCCCAACGGCACCGCACCAGGGTCCACCCGCGCACGCCGCAAGCGCCGCCACAGCCGGGACGATCTCAAGCAGATCTCAGGAATCGACGAATCGGTCGAACAGGCCCTGCATCTCGTCGGCGTCACCAGTTTCCGCCAGGTCGCGCGCTGGAAGGACAAGGACGTGGAGCGGATGGCGAAGAAGCTCTACCAGCCGGTGGAGCGGATCCGCACCGAGCAGTGGGTGGAGAAAGCACGCGAGGCCTATTCCCGGAAGTACGGCGGACCGGTCTGACGACGCGACGCAGCCCGAAACAAAGCGGCCTCCGGCGCGTCAGGTTCCCGCACCTTGGGAACCCTGACCAGCGGAGGCCCGATGTTGTGTGAGCGTTGTGGTGCCCGGGAGGCGATGACCCGTGCCGGCGAACCGGTGCCGTGCCACCTCTTCGGGGAGATCCGCGGCTACTTCTGCCCGGAGTGCGTGCTGGAGCTGCAGCGGCCCTACGAGCGGGAGCTCCTGGAGACCATCGCCGAGCGGGCGCCGTCGCTGAGCGACGCGGATCTCGCGGCCGTCCCCGACCAGATGCTCAAGTTCACCCTCTGCCTGCCGATCCCCCCGGCGGAGAGCGTCCACCCAGCACCGGAGAACGTCATCCCGCGCGGAGCGCGGGCGCCCTGATCCGGGCGCGCTGACAGGGGGAACTCCCGGGTCGGGTGGCGGCCTCGGCAGGACGGCGGGCTCACAGCGCCGCGATCACCCGCTCCGCCATGGCCCGAGTGCCGAGGCTGGCTTCGCCCGGACGCGCGATATCGCGGGTCCGGGCGCCTTCGTTGAGGACCCGGGCGATGGCCGCGTCGATCGCGCGGGCCGGGTCCGGCAGCGTGAGACCGTAGCGCAGCAGCATCGCCACGCTGGCGATGGTCCCGAGGGGATTGGCCAGGTCCTTTCCCGCCAGCGTCGGCGCCGAGCCGTGGATCGGCTCGAAGAGTCCCGGGCCGTTCCCCAGGGAGGCCGAGGGCAGGAGACCCAGCGAGCCCGCCAGCACCGCCGCTTCGTCACTCAGGATGTCGCCGAACAGGTTCTCGGTGAGGAGCACATCGATCGAGGCGGGATCGCTCACCAGCCGCATGGCGGCAAAGTCGACGTAGCAGTGCTCCAGCTGCACCTCGGGAAATCCGGCCGCGACGGTGCCGACCACCTGCCGCCAGAGCTGGGAGGTCTCGAGCACGTTGGCCTTGTCCACCGACAGGACCTTCCGGCGCCGGCCCCGCGCCAGCTCGAATCCCAGCCGCGCGATCCGCTCGATCTCCGCCCGGGTGTAGCGCAGGGTGTTGATCGCGGTCGTGCCGTCGTTGCTCCGGGGCTCCCCGTAGTAGAGACCGCCGGTAAGTTCGCGAACGATGACCAGGTCGACCCCGGTGAGCCGCTCGGGCCGCAGCGGCGAGGTGTCGGCCAGGGCCGGATGCAGGGCCACCGGGCGAAGATTGGCGTAGACCCCGAGCGCGGCCCTGAGCGCCAGCAGCCCGGTCTCGGGCTTGAGGTGCCGCGGGGCGGCGTCGAGGGACGGGTCGCCCACCGCGCCCAGCAGTACCGCGTCGGCCTGGGTCACCGCGTCGCGGGTAACGGCCGGAAACGGGTCCTGGTGCAGCCGGATCGCGGCCCCGCCGATGGGATACTCGCTGAGACGAAAGCGGAGGTGGAATCGCTCGGCGACGGCGGCGAGCACCCTGAGGCCCGCGGCAATGACCTCGGGGCCGATGCCGTCGCCCGGGAGCACCGCGATGCGGTAGGTGGTCATGCCTCGAGGCGGGCCAGGCGGACCGCCCTCCGGTGTTCGAACGCCGCGATGTCCGCTTCGTGCCGCAGGGTCCTCCCGATCTGGTCCAGGCCCTCGAGCAGCGACGCCCGGCGGTAGGGATCCAGGGAGAACTCGGCGTCGAAGCCCTGCCCGTCCGTCACCCGGGTGGCCGTCAGATCGATCGTGAGTCGGTAGGGTCTGTCGCCATCGGCGCGGCGGAACAGCTCGCGGATCTCTCCCGGCGCGAGCCGCACCGGCAGGATCCCGTTCTGGCAGCAGTTCCCGAAGAAGATGTCCGCGAACGATTCGGCCACCACCGCCCGGAAGCCATACTCACCGAGGGCCCAGGGGGCGTGCTCCCGGGACGAGCCGCAGCCGAAGTTGGCGCCGGCCAGCAGAATGCTCGCCCCGGCGGCGCGCGGCCAATTCAGGGCGAAGGCGGGGTCGGGCGACCCGTCGGGCAGGTAGCGCCAGTCGAAGAAGAGCGCCGGACCGAACCCGGTGCGCTCCACCCGCTTGAGAAACTGCTTGGGGATGATCTGGTCGGTATCGACGTTGGCGCGATCGAGCGCGGCGACGATGCCGGTGTGCTTGGTGAAGGGCTGCATCAGGCGAAAAGAAGTTCCGGGTTCGGAGTTCCGAGTTCCGAGTGGGAGCGCCGCACAGTCCCGGCACCGCACTCGAGCCGGTCCGCCAATCCGAACTCCACCCTCACGATCGGCGGCTCGGAACTCGGAACTCGGAACTCGGAACACTCAGGCAAGCGCCATCTCCTCCACATACTCCCAGTTCCGCACATCTGTCAGGCACCCCGTGATCGCCGCCGCCGCCGCCATGGCCGGACTCATCAGGTGAGTCCGCCCCCCCTTGCCCTGCCGCCCCTCGAAATTGCGGTTGGAGGTCGCGGCGCAACGCTCCCCCGGGGCGAGAATGTCCGGGTTCATCCCCAGGCACATTGAGCAGCCGGCATTGCGCCACTCGAATCCCGCGTCGAGAAAGATCCGATCGAGCCCTTCCCGTTCCGCCTGGGCCTTCACCTGCATCGAGCCGGGCACAACCATCGCCCGGACCGAGGAGGACACCCGCCGTCCGCGCACCACCCGGGCGGCCTGCCGCAGATCATCGATCCGGGCGTTGGTGCAGCTGCCGACGAAGACCCGGTCGATCGGAATCCCCTCGAGCGTGGTCCCGGGCGGGAGCCCCATGTACTCCAGGGCCCGCCCGGTGGCCTCCCGCTCGGCCGGCGAGGCCAGGGTAGCGGGATCGGGAATCCGGCCGGTGATGGGCGCCACCATCCCCGGGTTGGTCCCCCAGGTGACCATCGGCGCCACCGTCGAGGCGTCGAGCTCGACCCGCGTGTCGAAGCGGGCTTCGGGGTCGCTCACCAGGAGGCTCCAGCGATCCACCGCACTCGACCAGGCCCGGCCCTGGGGCGCATGGGGCCGCCCCATCAGATAGGCGAAGGTGGTCTCGTCCGGCGCGATCAGGCCGGCCCGCGCCCCCGCTTCGATGGACATGTTGCAGACCGTCATGCGGCCTTCCATCGAGAGCGCCCTGATGGCCGGCCCGGTGTACTCCACCACGTGTCCGGTGGCCCCGGCGGTCCCGATCGTCCCGATCAGGGCCAGGATCAGGTCCTTGGCTCCGACTCCCGGCGCCGCCATCCCGGTGAACCGGGCCTCCATGGTGCGGGGCCGGGAGAACAGCACCGTCTGGGTCGCCAGCACGTGTTCGACGTCGCTGGTGCCGATTCCGAAGGCCAACGCCCCGAGGGCGCCGTGGGTGCTGGTGTGCGAATCCCCGCAGACGATCGTCATCCCCGGCTGCGTGGCGCCCAGCTCCGGGCCGATCACGTGGACGATGCCCTGGTCCGACGACGCGAGATCGTACAACTCGATTCCATGGGCCCGCGCGTTCGCCGCCAGCAGCTCCACCTGCCGGCGCGCGATGTCATCGGCGATGGGGAGGCGCCGGTCGCCGGTGGGCACGTTGTGGTCGACGGTGGCGAGGGTGAGATCGGGACGCCGCACCCGCCGGCCGGCAAGACGCAGCCCCTCGAAGGCCTGGGGCGAGGTGACCTCGTGGACCAGGTGGAGGTCGACGTAGAGCAGGCCGGGACCGCCCTCGGTCTGGTGAACCAGGTGGGAATCCCAGAGCTTGTCGAAGAGGGTGCGGCCGGGCATCTAACCGCTCCTGGTTCCTCGTTCCGCGTTCCGCGTTACCATGCTCAACCCACCGGCGTCGGCTTGGATCCGGTCGCACTTGGAACGGGGAACGCGGAGCGCGGAACCGCGGTCTCTGACCCACGGGCCTTTCCCTCCTCCGACCACGGCATCATCGCCCGAAGCTGCTTCCCCACCACCTCGATCTGGTGGGTCGCGTCGGCCTGGCGCATCCGGGCAAAGGTCCGGCCCCCGCTCCGGTGCTCGGCCAGCCACTCCCGGGCGAACGCGCCGCTCTGGATCTCGCCGAGGATTTTCCGCATCTCCGCCCGGGTCTCCTCGGTGACGATCCGGGGGCCGCGGGTGTAGTCGCCGTACTCGGCGGTGTCGCTGATCGAGTAGCGCATGAACCCCAGGCCGCCGCGGTAGATCAGGTCGACGATCAGCTTGAGCTCGTGCAGGCACTCGAAGTAGGCCATCTCCGGACGGTACCCGGCCGCCACCAGGGTCTCGAAACCGGCCTTGATGAGCGCGGTGGCGCCGCCACACAGCACCGCCTGCTCGCCGAAGAGATCGGTCTCGGTCTCCTCGCGGAAGCTGGTCTCGATCACGCCGGCGCGGGTGCAGCCGATGCCGGCGGCATAGGCCAGGGCGTTGGCCAGCGCGTTGCCACTCGCATCCTGGTGGATGGCGACCAGCCCGGGCACCCCCCGGCCGGCTTCGAACTCGCTCCGCACCAGGTGCCCCGGCGACTTGGGTGCGATCATCGAGACGTCGACGTCCGCCGGCGGCGTGATCTCCTTGAAATGCACGTTGAATCCGTGAGCGAACATCAGGGTCTTCCCCCGGCTCAGGGCCGGGGCCACCGATTGGTCGTATATCGTGCGGCCGTCCTGGTCCGGGACCAGCAGCATGATCACGTCGGCCGCCTTGGCGGCCTCCGCCACCGGACGCACCTGGAGGCCGGCGGCCTCCGCCCTCTTCCAGCTGGCGCCGCCGGGGCGCAGGCCCACCATCACCCGGGCCCCGCTGTCCCGCAGATTGAGGGCGTGCGCATGACCCTGGCTGCCGTAGCCGACGATCGCGATCGTCCGGCCCGCGAGGCGGCTCGGGTCGGCGTCCCGGTCGTAGTAGATCTTGAGGCCGGGAGTGGCGCGGTCGCTGGTGGCAGTCATCGGTAACTCCGCATCGAAGAAGGGACGTGCGATGGCGATCAGGCGGGAATCGCCCGGGGAAGGTGCGCGAGCGGCAGCGCCGGCCGCACTCCGTCGGCCTCCGCCGGTGCCGGCCGGGTCAGGGCGATGGTGCCGCCCCGGACGACTTCGAGGACACCGAACGGTTCCAGCGCGCGGAGCAGCGAGGCCAGGGTGGCGGGCGCGGCGGTCGCTTCCAGCACGACCTCGGCACCTCCCTCCTCGACCACCCGGGCCTGGTACAGCTCCGCGGCATCCAGCACCCCGGCCAGCGCGGCCGGCGTCACCCGCACCCGGATGAGGGCATGCTCCCGGGTAATACAGTCGGCCTCGGGAGCGACGGTCACGTCGAGGATGCCGACCATCTTGCGGAGCTGGTTGGCCATCCGCTCGACCGAGGCCGCGTCGGTGGCCACCAGGGTGGTCAGCCGGCTGACCCCCATGCGGGGGGAGGGACCCAGCGACACGCTGGTCAGGGCCAGGTTCCGGCGCCGGATGATGCCCACCGCGCGGTTGAGCGCGAGCGGGTCGTCCTGCATCAGGACGGCGACCACCCAGGACGGGAGCGGCAGCGTCACAGGATCTCCACCCCCGCCGGGGCGGCTTCGATCGGCTCCGACAGCGAGCCGCCCGGGGGAATCATGGGGAAGACGTTGGCTTCCTGCTCGATCATGAACTCGACCAGCGCCGGACCCGGCTCGCGGGTGGCGCGGGCAACCGCCTCTTCGATCTGGCGGGCATGCTCCACCCGGTATCCCGCGATGCCGTAGGCCTCGGCCAGCTTCACGAAGTCGGGGCTCCAGATGGGCGTGGCCGAGTAGCGCCGGCCGTGGAAGAACTGTTGCCACTGGCGCACCATGCCGAGGTACCCGTTGTTGAAGATCCCCATCTTCACCGGGATCCCCTCCTGCACCATCGTGGCGATCTCCTGCATGTTCATCTGGAACCCGCCGTCACCCGAGATGGCCCAGACCGGCCGGTCGGGCCGCGCGAAGTGTACCCCCATGGCGGCGGGCACCGCGAAGCCCATGGTACCGAGCCCCCCCGAGGTGATGTGACTGTTGGGGTGGTTGTAGGGATAGAGCTTGGCCACCCACATCTGGTGCTGGCCCACGTCGGAGACCACGGTGCACCGGCCGCCGGTCACCTCGCTGATCCCCCGCAGGATGGTGTCGGGAGCCATGTCGCCACGGTAGTGTTCCCGACGGATCCGCTCGAACCCGGCGATCTCCGCCTTCCACTCCTGGCAATCCCGCGGCTCCACCGCCTCGGCCAGGCGGGCCGTGATCGCCTTCGCGGAGCCCACCAGGCCCACCGTCACCGGCACGTTCTTGCCGATCTCGGAGGGATCGAGGTCGATGTGAATGATCTTTGCGTGGGGGGCGAAGGCGGCGGTGTTGCCGGTCACCCGGTCGTCGAAGCGGAGCCCGATGCCGATGATCACGTCGGCGTGCTGGATCGCCCGGTTGACGTGCACCTCCCCGTGCATCCCCGGCATGCCCAGATGGAGCGGGTGGGATTCGGGGAAGGCGCTGATCCCCAGCAGAGTGGTGATGACCGGCACCCCGGTCCGCTCGGCCAGGGCCCGAACCTCGCCGTAGGCGTCGCCCAGGATCACGCCGTGGCCGGCCATGATGAGCGGACGCCGGGCTTCATTGATCAGCCGGACCGCCGCCATGATCGTCTCGGTGCGGGCGCGGGCGCCGGTCGACCGGCGGGTCTCCGACCGCCTGACCGGCTGACTGCCTGGCCGCCATTCCGCCTTCTGGTTCTGCACGTCCTTCGGCACATCGATCAGCACCGGGCCGGGCCGCCCCTCGGTCGCGACGTCGAACGCTTCGCGGACCTTGTCGGCCAACTCGGAGATGTCCTGCACCATCACGCTGTGCTTGGTGATCGGCAGGGTGATGCCGATGACATCGGTCTCCTGGAAGGCATCCCGCCCGATCATGCTCCGGGAGACCTGCCCGGTCAGCGCCACCACCGGGGAGCTGTCCATCTGGGCGGTGGCGAGGCCGGTCACGAGGTTCGTGGCCCCCGGTCCCGAGGTGGCGACGCACACGCCCGGCCGGCCAGAGGCGCGGGCGTAACCGTCGGCGGCGTGGGCGGCGGCCTGTTCGTGGCGCACCAGTACGTGCCGCAACCGTTCCGACTCCGGCAGCGCATGGTAGAACGGCATGATGGCGCCGCCGGGATACCCGAACAGCACCTCAACCCCCTGCTCCTCGAGCAGGCGGCAGAGGATCTGGGCGCCGGAGAGAAGTTCGGTCATTCGGCACAGCCCCGGTGAACCGCCCGTCGTTCCAGGCTCCGCGTTCCGCGGTGGCTCGAGCGAGGACCACGGTGGCGGCCCCAGGGGGGAAGACACCCTCCGCACGTCGCTCTTCCGTCGAACGTGGGGCGCGGAACGCGGAATGGGGAACGCACCCTCACACCCCCCACAGGTGGGTGGCGTCGTAGGCCGTGGCCTCCAGCCGCTCGGCGTGGCGCTCCTTGTTGAGCGCATGCACCAGCGCCCGGGCGCTGGCCTCCACGATGTCGGTCGAGGCACCCTGCCCCGAGAGCGACTTCCCGCCGATGCGGCACTGGAGGAACACCTGGCCCACCGAATCGCGGCCCGGGGTCACCGAGCGGAGCGACAGGTTGATGACCTCCACCGGGCGCTCCAGGATTTCGCTGATGGCGCTGAAGGCGGCGGCAATGGGCCCGTCACCCTTGCCCCGGGCACTCCGCTCCCCGCCCCAGGGCCCGGTCATCCGGACCTCGGCCTCCGCCGGCACGCTGCCGCAGACCACCCGGAGCTTGACGAGCTGGTGTTCCTCGGGCGCGTCATGGAAACTCCCGTGCAGGAGCGCCAGCAGGTCCTCGTCCAGAATTTCCCGCTTGCGGTCCGCCAGGATGGTGAACTCCTTGTAGAGCTCGGCGAGCTTCGCCTCCGGCAGCTCGTAGCCCAGCTCCCGGTAGCGCTGCTCCAGCGCGTGCCGGCCGGAGTGTTTCCCCAACACCAGGGTCGACCGGGGAATCCCGACCGACTCGGGCCGGATGATCTCGTAGGTCAACCCGTTCTGGAGCACGCCGTGCTGGTGGATCCCGGCCTCGTGGGCAAAGGCGTTCCGCCCGACGATGGCCTTGTTGGGCTGGGGGAAGCTGCCGGTGAGGTAGGACAGCAGCTGGCTGGTCCGGAAGATCTCGCGGCTGTTGATGTTGGTCTGGAAGGTGGCGAGGGCCGGCCGCACCCGGGCCGCCATGACAATTTCCTCCAGCGCCGCGTTCCCGGCCCGCTCCCCGATGCCGTTGATGGTGCACTCCACCTGACCGACGCCGGCCTCCACCGCGGCCAGCGAATTGGCGACCGCCAGGCCCAGGTCGTCATGACAGTGGGCGCTCCAGATCACGCGGTCGCTTCCCGGCACCCGCTCCCGTACGGCGCGGAACATCTGGGCGTATTCCGCCGGAAGGGCGAACCCGACCGTGTCGGGGAGGTTGATCGTGGTGGCGCCCTCCGCCACCGCCATCGCAGCCACCTGGCAGAGGAAGTCGAGGTCGGTCCGGCTGGCATCTTCGGCCGAAAACTCGACGTCGTCGGTATACCGACGGGCCTGCCGGATGGAGCGCCGGGCCAGCTCCAGCGCTTCGTCCCGGGTCATCTTGAGCTTGTGCTCGAGATGGAGGTCGGAGGTCGAGATGAAGATGTGGAGCCGGCCCCGGGCCGCCTCGCGGATGGCCTCGCCGGCCAGGTCGATGTCGCGTTCATGGCAGCGGGCCAGCGCGGCGATCACCGGACGGCGGACCTCCTGGGCGATGTCCCGCACGCTCCGATAGTCTCCTTCCGAGGCGGCGGGAAATCCCGCCTCCAGCACGTCCACGCCGAGCTGGTCGAGCTGCCGGGCGAGCCGGAGCTTCTCCTCGGGGGTCATGGTGTTGCCGGGGGCCTGTTCGCCGTCGCGAAGGGTGGTGTCGAAGATGACCAGTTGACGCGCCATACACGGGTGTCCTTGTGCCCAGGGCACAGAAACGAAAACCGCGGACCTTCACGGGGTCCGCGGCAGTGGGGGCTCGAAGCTGTCTCGATTACGTCTCTGGCCCGTACGCGCCGCGGTCCCCGTGAACGTCCGAAAGGACGAGCACGAGGTGAATAAGGACGAGGAGCAGCGCCAGCGAGAGCAGCATCGAGAATCCCGGTCGAGGGTCCGCCGGACGCGAGTAACTTTATGCGCCCGAAGGGATAGTCAGGTTATCGCCGGCGGCGGGATCTGTCAAGGACCGGGCCACCGGCCCTGGATTCGCCCGGCCGGCCTTGACCCGCAGTCGCGGCTCCGTATTTTTATGCACATGCGTCCTTCCAACGCCGTCGCCCTGCTTATGACCGCGACCCTCCCTCCGGGGAGCGGTCCGGGATGGTGACGCGCGAACGCGCCTGATCCTGCCCGGCCCGCTCCCGACCAGGGACGCGGGCCGGTTCGCTTTTGGGGCCCCGAGGAGACCACCATGCGCCACCGCCTTACCCGCAATGACCTCGCCCGGCGCGAGCACGATGCCTGCGGCGTGGGCTTTGTCGCCCGCGCCACCGGCGAGCGCTCCCACGAGATCGTACGCATGGCGCTCCAGGCGGTCGCCCGGGTAGCGCACCGGGGCGCGGCCTCGACCGACAACTCCGGTGACGGGGCGGGGCTCCTGACTCAGATCCCCGCACGGCTCTTTCACCGCGAGGCCTACCGGCTGGGCCTCCGACTCCAGCCGGGTCAACCCTTCGCGGTCGGGGCCCTCTTCCTGCCCGCCGAACCCGAGCGCCTGGCCCGGGCGATCGCCCGGGTCGAGACGATCCTCGAGTGCAATGGCCTCCCCCTGCTGGGGTGGCGGGAAGTGCCGCACGATCCCCAGGCCCTGGGTCCGCTGGCCCGGGCCAGCTGCCCGGCCATCCGGCAGGTCTTCGTGGGCCGCCCGGCCACGATCGCCGAGGACGATGCCTGGGAACGCCAGCTCTATCTCGCGCGACGGGACATGGAGCGGGAGGCCGAGGCCGAGGAGGATCTGGAGTTCTTCGTCTGCTCGCTTTCCTGCCGGACCATCGTCTACAAGGCGCTCCTGACCGGGACCCAGCTCCCCGCCTTCTTCCCCGATCTCCGCTATCCCGAATACGAGAGCGCGGTGGCGGTCTTCCACCAGCGCTACTCGACCAACACCCTGCCGAGCTGGCCGTTGGCGCAGCCGTTCCGGATGATCGCCCACAATGGCGAGATCAACACCCTGTGGGGGAACCGCAACGCCATGGCCGGCCGCGAAGCCGATCTGGCCTCCCCCATCTGGGGCAACGACATCGAGCGGCTCAAGCCGGTGATCTGGCCCCGGGGCAGCGACTCGGCCGGGTTCGACAACACCATGGAGCTGCTGGTGCGTTCGGGGCGGGATCCGCTGCACACGGTCATGATGCTGGTTCCGCAGGCATGGGAGCAGTATGGCGATGTGGAACCGGCGATCCGCGACTTCTACCGGTTCCACGCCCACCTCACCGAGCCCTGGGACGGCCCGGCGGCGCTGGCGTTCAGCGACGGAGTGATCGCGGGCGCGGCCACCGACCGCAACGGTCTCCGCCCCTGCCGCTACAAGGTCACCCGCGATCAGCTGGTGGTGGCCGGGTCCGAGGTGGGGATGGTGGACCTCGATCCCCGCGAGGTGGTGGAGAGCGGGCGGCTCGGTCCCTGCGAGTTCATCGCGGTGGACCTGGCCAACGGAACGGTGCTCCGCAACATGGACGTGAAGCGGCGGGTCGCTTCGCGCCAGCCCTACGGCCAGTGGTGCCGGGAGAACATGCAGGTCCTGGAGCCGGACTCCTCCCACCGCCACATCCAGCTCGAGGACCCCGAGCTGACCGAGCGGCAGGTGGCGTTCGGCTACGGCAACGAGGACCTGCGCTTCGTGCTGGAGAGCATGGGGGGCAGCGGCAGCGACCCGGTCTGGAGCATGGGCGACGATGCCCCGATCCCGCCGCTGGCCCGGATGCCGCAGTCGGTCTACAGCTTCTTCCGCCAGCGCTTCGCCCAGGTCACCAACCCGCCGATCGACCCGCTCCGCGAGTCGGTGGTGATGTCGCTCCGGATGCACATGGGCAAGCACGGCTCCTTCCTGATCGAGCACCCGCACCTGGCGCGGGTGCTCCGGGTGGATCACCCGGTGCTGCTGGCCGAGGAGATGGCCTCGCTGCGGAACATGCCCGGGTTCTCCTGCGTCACACTCCCCGCCACCTGGCCGGTAGCCGAGGGCCCCGAAGGCCTCCGCTGCGGACTCGACCGGCTCTGCGCCAGCGCCGAGCACGCCGCCCGCAACGGTGCCCGCCTGCTGGTCCTCTCGGACCGAACCGCCGACCGGGATCACGCCCCGCTGCCGATGCTGCTCGCGGTCGGAGCGGTGCGGCGCTACCTGATGGACAACGGTCTCCGCATGCGGCTCGGCATCGTGGCCGAGACCGGCGACGCCTGGGATATCCACCACTTCGCCGCGCTGATCGGCTACGGTTGCGAGGCGGTCTATCCCTGGCTCGCGCTCCAGTCGGTCTCGGCGCTCTTCGCGGCCGCGCCGGCGGCCGAGGGCGACGAGACCGCCCCGAAACCGGAGAAAGCCGGCCGGGCCGGCCGGTACGACGTCACGGGGGTACGACCCACGCCGGAGGAGGCCCGCAAGCGCTTCCGCGCCGCTGCCGAGAAGGGGATCCTCAAGATCATGTCGAAGATGGGGATCTCGGTGCTGCCGTCCTACTGCGGCGCCCAGATCTTCGAATGCCTGGGCCTGGGCGAGGAGGTGGTGCAGCGCTGCTTCCGTTCGACCGAGTCCGCCGTCGGAGGCCTCGGCTTCGAGGAGCTGGCCGAAGACGTGCTCGCCAGGCACCGCCTCGCCTACGGGGCGCGGCCCGGTGTCGACCTGACGGTACCGGACTACGGACGGGTGCGCTTTCGGAAAGACGGGGAGGAGCACGCCTGGGCTCCCCCGGTGGTGGTGGCGCTGCAGAAGGCGGTGGGGACCGGCAGAAGTGGCCGGGCGCCGGAGGGCGACACCGCCGCGGCCCCGGCCGACGGCTACGCGAAGTTCAAGCAGTTCCTTGCCCGGGTAGAGGAGCGGCGGCCCGCGACCCCCCGGGACCTGCTGGGCTTCCGGACCGGTTCCGCGATCCCGCTGGCGGAAGTGGAACCGGCCGAATCGATCCTGACACGGTTCGTCTCGTCGGCGATGTCACTGGGCGCACTCTCGCCGGAGGCCCACGCGACGGTGTCGATTGCCATGAACCGGATCGGGGCCCGCTCGAACTCGGGGGAAGGAGGCGAGGATCCCTTCAACTACGCCCGGCTCCCCAACGGCGACCGGGTGGACAACCGGATCAAGCAGGTGGCGAGCGGTCGGTTCGGCGTGACGGCGGAGTACCTGATCCGGGCGGAGGAGCTCGAGATCAAGGTGGTCCAGGGCGCCAAGCCGGGGGAAGGTGGGCAGCTCCCGGGTCACAAGGTGACCGAGCTGATCGCCCGGCTCCGCCACGCGGTACCGGGGATTCCCCTGATCTCGCCCCCGCCGCACCACGACATCTACTCGATCGAGGACCTGGCCCAGCTCATCCTCGACCTCAAGACCGTCAATCCCCGCGCCCGGGTCGGCGTGAAGCTGGTGGCGGAGTCGGGGGTGGGCACGGTGGCCGCGG
Source organism: uncultured Gemmatimonadaceae bacterium (assembly GCA_964642475.1). GTDB lineage: Bacteria > Gemmatimonadota > Gemmatimonadetes > Gemmatimonadales > GWC2-71-9 > JADJOM01. The sequence continues at coordinate 57,374 of CAZXRC010000018.1, forward strand.
GGGTCGCCAAGGCCTATGCCGACTATGTGCTCGTCGCGGGCCACAGCGGCGGTACCGGCGCGTCGCCGATGTCGTCGATCAAGCACGCCGGCGGGCCGTGGGAGCTGGGTCTCGCCGAGGCCCAGGCGACCCTGGTGGCGAACGGTCTCCGGCACCGCATCGAGGTGCGGGTCGATGGCGGACTCCGCATCGGACGCGACGTGGTGATCGCCGCGCTCCTGGGCGCGGAGTCGTACGGCTTCGGCACCGCGCCGCTGGTGGCGATCGGCTGCGCGATGGCGCGGCAGTGCCATCTGAATACCTGCCCCACCGGCGTAGCCACCCAGCGCCCCGATCTCCGGGCCAAGTTCAAGGGCACCCCCGAGCAGGTCGTCACCTACTTCAGCTTCGTGGCCGAGCAGGTCCGCGAGATCCTGGCGGAGCTCGGTGCCCGGAGCCTGGACGAGATCATCGGGCGGGCGGAGTTGCTGGAGCGCGTGGAACGCCCCGAGGTGCCGCGCGCCCAGATGCTGGACCTCTCGATGCTCCTCACACCGGCGGCCCCGGGCGCGAGCACCGCGCTCAAGCGCACCGTGGACCGGAACGACCGGCCCGGGGTGGTCTATCTGGATGACGAGATCCTGGACGAATGCCGGGGCCACATCGACCAGGGCCTCCCCTTCTCCGGACTGTACGACATCCGGACTCACCACCTGACCGTGGGGGCCCGGGTCGCCGGGGCCATCGCCGAGAAGCACGGAGACGCGGGACTGCCGGCGGGACACCTGCATCTCCGTTTCCGGGGGAGCGCGGGACAGAGCTTCGGGGCCTTCGCCATTCAGGGAATGCACCTCGAACTCGAGGGCGAGGCGAACGATTACGTCGGCAAGGGCCTTTCGGGCGGGGAGATCAGCATCCGGCCCTTCCGCCAGGCCGCCTACGGCAATACCACCCACGAGAACACCATCCTGGGAAACACCTGTCTCTATGGGGCCACCGGAGGACGGCTGTTCGCCGCGGGCCAGGCCGCGAGTCGGTTCGCGGTGCGGAACTCCGGCGCCACCGCGGTGATCGAGGGCGCCGGCAACCACTGCTGCGAGTACATGACCGGCGGCCTGGTGGTGGTGCTGGGACCGGCGGGGCGGAACTTCGGCGCGGGGATGTCGAACGGTGCCGCGTTCGTCCTGGATGAGACCGGCGGGTTCACCAGCCACGTGAACCTGGACATGGTCCGGGTGGATGGGTGTACCGGGGAGGAGGAGGCGATGCTGCTCAAGCTGGTGCACGAGCACCAGGAGCGGACCGGCAGCGCCCGGGCCCGGCAGCTGATCGCCGGATGGGAGGAGTTTCGCCGGCTGTTCAAGAAGGTGGTGCCGAACACGACGCCGTCGAGCCCGGTCGCGGAGGCTCGGCCGGTGGTCCCGGCCCCGGAACCGCGGCCGGAACCGGCGGTGGCGCGATAGGCGAGCGCTGGCGCGCTACGCCCCCGCGACCGTCGGCCCAACCCGGTCCAGGGCGGCCCGGACGCGGGCCGCGAGTTCCCTGGGGGTGTACGGCTTGGGCAGGAAGTCGACCTCAGGACCCAGCGTGCCGCCGTGAGCCAGGTGGTTGAAACCATGGCCCGAGGTGAACAGCACCGGCAATCCGGCGCGGCCCTGCTGAAGGAGCTTCACCAGCTGGGGCCCCAGCAGGCCGGGTAGCACCACATCCGTCACGACCAGGTCGAGCCGCGGGAAATGGGCCCGCCCCAGCTCGAGACCCTCGGTCCCTGATCCGGCACACAACACCGTGTAGCCGAGCAACTCCAGGGTCCGTCGAGCGGCCGCGCGTACCTGGGGCTCGTCCTCGATGAGGAGAACCGTCTCCCGGCCCCGTGGCATGGCCGGCTCCTCGGAGGTCCGTCTGGGCGGGTCCTCCGGGAGTCGCCTGGTCCGGGGAAAGTACAGGCGAAAGGTGGTGCCCTGCCCCGGCGCGCTCTCGGCGTAGATGTAACCGCCAGCCTGCTTCACCACCCCATAACACATCGAAAGCCCCAGGCCGCTCCCGGAGCCGACCGGTTTGGTCGTGAAGAAGGGCTCGAAGATGTGCGCCAACACCTCCGGGGGCATCCCGACCCCGGTGTCGCGCACCGTCAGGCACACGAACGCCCCAGGGCGAAGGTCGGGGGCGATCGACAGGGGCTCCCGCGCCACCAGGTTCTCCACTTCGAGCGTCAGCCGTCCCCCGCCGGGCATGGCGTCGCGGGCGTTGATGGCCAGGTTGACCACCACCTGCTCCAGCAGGCTGGGGTCGATCTCCAGTAACCACACCCGCGGCGGCCCCGACACCGTCAGCTGCAGGTCAGCGCCCAGCAGCCGCCGGAGCATGGGCTCGAGGCCGTGCAGGAGGGAGACCAGGTTGACCACCCGCGGTTCGGTGCGCTGTCGCCGGGCGAAGGCGAGCAACTGGCGGACCAGGGTGGCGGCCCGCTGCGCCGCCCGCAGGATTTCGCCGACGTCCTCCCCCCGCGGGTCGCCGGGGTCCAGGGCGCTGCGGACTTCCTCGGCGTAGGCGATGATCGCCGTGAGCAGGTTGTTGAAGTCGTGGGCGATGCCGCCGGCCAGCTGGCCCACCGCTTCGATCCGCTGCGACTGGCGGAATTGCCGCTCCAGCTGTCGCTCGGCGGAAACGTCCTCGACGTGGACGATGCCCCGCAGCGGCCGCCCATCGTCGTCGCGCTGCAGGGTGGCCCGCACCAGGCCGCTCACCTCCGTATCGCCCGGTCCCCGAAACGACTGTTCGAACGAGACGCCACCATCCGCATCCCCGGCCAGAACCACTCCCAGCCGTTCCTCCAGGCTTCCCGCCGGTTCGGCCCGAGCAACCTCCTCGAAGAGACGGCCGGGGAGCGCCTCCGGCGGGAGGCCCACCATCTCGGCGAACCGGGTGTTGACCTGCTGGATCCGACGATCCAGGCCGATCAGCAGGAGGCCAACCGGGGCTTCGGCAAAGGCCGTCCGGAACCGTCCTTCGCTCTCCCGCAGCGACAGCTCCCCCTCCACCCGCTCGGTAATGTCATGCACCACGGCGACCAGGGTCGGCGGGTCGTCCTCGGCGAAGAGCTGCAGCATCACTTCGACCGGGTAGCAGGTACCGTCGGCGCGCCGATGGGTCGAGGTGTAGACGTACTGCAGCTGCTCGCCCCGGCGAAGAATGTCGACCCGCACCTGGAACTGTTCCGGGGTCAAGCCGGGAACCAGATCGGGATAGGCCCGGCCGGACAGCGCCTCGGGCGGGTACCCGAGGTGGGTCTGCGCCGGCCGGCTGGCGCGGCGAATGGTGAAGTTCTCCGGGTCCAGCACGTACACCTCATCCCGGGCGCTGTCGAGCAGCTGAATCAGGCGGACCGACGCCCGACGGTCGCGCTCGTGCCGTTCCGCCAGCATGCCGAGCATGCGATTGAACTGCGCGCCCAGTCGGCCGAGCTCATCGTCAGGGATGGTGGGCAGCCGGGTGCCGTAGTCCCCAGCGGCGACCCGGGCCAGTCCGGCATCGAGCGCCGAGAGCGGGACGAAGAGCCGCCGGTGCAGGAGCAGGCCGAGGACCAGGGCCAGGAGAGCGGCGACCGCCAGACTCAGGGAGAGAGTCTTCACGGCCTCGCTGGCCCGCTCGGCCAGGAGCGAGTCGCGCGCGACCAGCGCCCCGAACGCCAGCTGCTCCATGGTGGAGAGGTGGGAAACCATCTGGGGCGAGAGGCTCTGGAGCGCGTCCAGATGCTGACGGGCAGCGTTCTGGTCCGACTGCTCCAGGCTCACCTGCAATCCCTCGAGGACCGCACTGAACCGCGCGTCCAGGTCGGCGGCCCGCGCCAGGCCTACCCGCACCTCCGGCGGAAGGGATCCGGTGTTCGCCAGCGACTGCAGCACCACGGTGTTTTCCAGGGAGCGCTGCAGCTGGTCGACCACTTCATTGAGATTGGGGAGCGACGGATCGGGCGCTCCCGCCAGCCGGGCGATTACCAGGGGCTGCAACCGGTTGACCGCATCGTTCACCAGACGGCCCCGCGCACCAGTGACCTCCAGCAGCACCCGCACCCGACGGCTGTAGGCGAGGTTGCCGAACGCGACCGGGCCGATCCGCAGGCCCGCCGCGATCACGCCCAAGGCGGTGCCGGCCAATAGAAGCACGCCAACGACGACGAGCAGGCGGCGTAGAGACCGCCGATCGTCTTTCCGGCGCAACAAGGACCATACCGTCCAGCTCATGGCGCGACCAGTTCCGCTGCCCCGCCCCGACCGGCTCGGACCAGGTAAAACGTGGGCGCCCGCCCAGGCCCGAAGACGATCGGACCGGTGACGCCCTCATAGGCGGGCGCCGACCTCCCGCGGGCGAGGAGCCACTGCCGGATGGCCCCGCGATCGGGACCGACCTCCAGGGAGGCGGCCACCAGGATACGGATCGCGTCGTATCGCATGGCCTCGCCGGCATTGGGGGGCCGCCCGTTGCGACGGACAAACTCGCGAACGAACCGCTGCGAGCGCTCGCCGGCAAGGTCCGGATGCCAGAATGCCACCGCGAACACGGAATCCCGGCGGGTTCCCCCGGCAACCCGCCACATCTGGGGAAGGAGGAGCGCGCCGTCTCCCAGCACCAGCGGCACGTCGAGCCCCTCGGCTCGAAGCACGCTCACGAGGCACCCCGCGCTCCGATCCCGCACGGCCGCAATGACGGCGTCCGGCCGGCCCTGGTGAAGGGCACTCCTGACCACGGCGCGAAAGGTCGCCGAGGGACCCGTGTCCAGGCACCATCCGGGTTGCTGGGACAGGGGCCGGGCGGCCGTCAGCTCAATGGAATCCGCGGCCAGTGCGCCCCGCAGGCCGTCGCGCAGGCCGGTGCCATATTCGTCATCGACATAGAAGAGGACCACCCGGTGGGCGCGAAACCGCTGGCGGAGCTGGCGGGCGAGGAACAGCGCCTCCGCCGAGTCATTCGGAGCCAGGGCGAAGGTCCAGGCTCCCAGTTGCCGCATGACACGGCTGGTGGCAGTCGGAACGACCACCGGTACCTGAGCCTCCTCGAAGACGGGGGCGGAAGCCGCGGCACCCCGGCTCGACCCCGCCCCGACGACTCCGCTGATCCCCGGGGTTTCCACCAGCCGGACCGCGGCTCGGACGTCATTGGCCGTGGGCGAACTGTCCGAGGCCTCTACGGCCGTCGACACGAAGCGAATCTGCCCTGCAAGGGAGTCTTCGAGCTGGCGGATGGTGAGTCGAACCACCGACTCCATGGCCGGTTCGCGGAGGTACCCGATGACGGGGGTCACGGTGGTGGAGCGGCACCCCGAGCCCGCCGTCCAGAGGACGGGGCAGAGGAAGGCCACCGCGATCGGCACCGACCTGTATCCCGTCATTAGAGGTCCTCAGGGTAGACGCCTACCTGCCCCACGGAGATCGGAACGATTCCGCGGCTGCCCGGCAGATCGCCTAACTGGGAGGTCGGGCGACTGACACGCAATCAATAGTTGGCAGGGATCTGCTCGGGTCAAGCCTTTGTCGGGGGTGTGGTTCGGGTGGCCGCCCGGGAGACCGGGTAGCCTCGTGATAACCCGAGGGAACCTTGACCGGGCTCTGGTCGTTCCTTAACTTGCTAGACGTCAAGCAAGTGGCTGGCCGGCCGCCCCAGCCGATACCTCCTATTAGAGAAGGCCGCCCAGATGGAACGTGGCCCGGACAAAGAGCGGAATGCCCCCCGCACCCGCGAGGCCGTGCTGGACGCGGCCGAGCGCCTCTTCGCCGATCGGGGCTACGAATCCACCAGCCTCACCGATGTCGGGGCGGCGGCTGGGGTGTCGCGGGGCACCCCGGGGTACTTCTTCGGCTCGAAGGAACAGCTGTATCGGGCGGTGCTGGAGCGCTGTTTGGAGCGGGTCCGGGTGGCGGTGCGGAGCGGGCGGGAGCGGGCGCTGGCCAGCCATGAGCCGCCCGACGTGGTGTTGGCGGGCGCGGTGGGCGAGTACTTCGATTTCATCAGCGCCAACCCCCATTTCGTCCGCCTGCTGGAGCGGGAGGCGCTGAGCGGCGCGGTCCACCTCCGGACTTTGCCACCGCACCTCGAGGCCGCTCAGGAGGCACTCGGCGCCATCGTAACCGAGTTGGCCCTGGACCCGGCGGACCGGGCCGAGGCGGAGCAGTTGCTGGTGAGCATGCTGGCCCTCTCCTGGTTTCACGTGGTGCATGGTCCCACGGTTCTCAGGGGTCTGGGGGTGGATGCCGCGTCGCCGGCCTACCGCGAGGAGCGCCGCCGCCACGTGGTCAATCTCGTGGTCCAGGGGGTACGAGGACGGCTGGCGGTGAGGAGTGAGGGGTGAAGGGACGACGTCAGGAGCCCTCGCATCGCTCGGGATGACATCAACCACAGGACGCGTTGCCATGACGAACGTGATCAGCCCGGAACCGAAAGTCGGCGGGACTCCCCAGTCGCCGCTGGCCACCGAGAAGGAAGCCCGTGAGGTCGCCGAGGCGGCGCGCGAGACCACCTGGGAGGCGCCCAGTTTCGTCCGCGAACTGTTCGAGGGGAACTTCGACCTCGGCCTGATCCACCCCTTCCCTGAGCCTTCGGCGGAGGAAGTGGAGCGGGCCCGCCCCTTCATGGAGAAGCTGGAGCACTTCATGCGCACCCGGGTCGACAGCGACAAGATCGACCGGGAGGGGAAGATCCCCGCCGACGTGGTGCAGGGTCTGCGGGACCTGGGCGCATTCGGGATCAAGATCGCCAGCGAATACGGCGGGCTGGGCCTTTCTCAGCTGATGTACACCAAGGCCATCGGGCTGGTGACCAGCCAGGACGGGAGCATGACCGCCCTGCTCTCGGCGGCGCAGTCGATCGGCGTGCCGGGGCCGCTCAAGATGTTCGGTACGCCGGAGCAGAAGAAGAAGTACCTGCCCCGGCTCGCCAAGGGCGCCATCAGCGCCTTCGCGCTGACCGAGCCCAACGTCGGCTCCGACCCGGCCGGGCTTTCGACCCACGCCGAGCTCTCGGCCGACGGGACCCACTACATCCTGAACGGCGAAAAGCTCTGGTGTACCAACGGCACCGTGGCCGAGTTGCTGGTGGTCATGGCGCGCACCACCGGCAAGAAGATCACGGCCTTCGTGGTCGAGACCGCCTGGCCCGGCGTGGAGGTGGTGCAACGGCTCCACTTCATGGGCCTCAAGGGGATCGAGAACGGTGTGATCCGCTTCACCAACGTGAAGGTGCCGGTGGAAAACGTGATCTGGGGCGAGGGGAAGGGCCTCAAGCTGGCGCTGGTAACCCTCAACACCGGGCGGCTGACGCTGCCGGCCTCGTGTGTGGCGGGGGCCAAGAAGTGCCTCGAGATCGTGCGGCGCTGGGGCAACGAGCGGGTGCAGTGGGGCCAGCCGGTCGGCAAGCATGACGCCATCGCCCAGAAGATCGGGCGGATGGCGGCGGAGACCTTCGCGATGGAGGCGGTGAGCGATCTCGCCAGCCTCATGGCCGACGCCGGGAACCGCGATATCCGGCTGGAGGCGGCGATCGCCAAGATGTACAACACCGAGATCGGCTGGCGCATCGTGGACGACACCCTGCAGATCAAGGGCGGACGGGGCTACGAGACCGCCGACAGCCTCCGCTCACGGGGCGAGCGGCCCGAGCCGGTGGAGCGGATGCTCCGCGACTTCCGGATCAACCTGATCTTCGAAGGCAGCTCCGAGATCATGCGCCTGTTCATCGCCCGAGAGGCGGTGGATACCCACCTCAAGGTGGCGGGCGCCCTGATCGACCCGAAGTCGACCGGGTCGCAGAAGCTGAACGCGCTGATGAAGTCGGCGCTCTTCTACGGGACCTGGTACCCCAAGCTCTGGCTCCCGCTCCGGGGATGGTTCGGGTACGGCGAGTTCGGCCGCCTGGCGACGCACCTGCGGTTCGTGGAACGCTCCAGCCGGAAGCTGGGCCGGACCCTGTTCCACTGCATGATCCGCTTCGGCCCCAGGCTGGAGAAGAAGCAGGCGGTGCTGGGGCGGCTGGTGGAGATCGGTGCCGAGCTGCTCGCCATGTCGGCGGCCTGCGCCCGGGCCCATGCCATGCTCAAGAAGAACCCGGGCGAGCCCGGCCCCGAAGTGCTGGCCGATACCTTCGCGCGCCAGGCCCGCCTCCGGGTGACCCAGAAGTTCGCCGACGTGTGGACCAACGCCGACGACGCGACCTATGCGGCGGCCCGCCAGGTGCTCGACGGCAAACTGCTGTGGCTCGAGGATGGGATCGTGAAAGCGACGGAGTAGTACAAGCCCGGAGCGTCGCAGCGGCCGCCGGCGGGTGGGAACCCGCCGGCGGTTCCGTTTCTACTTGCGGAACGGGCCGCACATGTCGGCCTGCCGTGTCCGCGGCGTGAAGGGACTGGCCACCTCCACGACGTAGTAGTAGTCCCCGTTGTTCTGCCAGCCCTTGAGGGCCTCACCTCGATACGCGATGGTGCGCCTGCCGGGCGTGGTCTTGGGATCGTCACCAGCCCACTGATCGACCACTACGATGCCGGTGGCATCGTGCGACACGTAGACGGCCGCGTGGCGCCCCGGCGGATCGGTGGTTGGATACCGTCCGTTGGCATCGAAGGTCGCGATGGCGGTACCCTCCTCGATCTCGCCGGGGAGCGCGTCCTTCACCTTGATCCCGGGACGCCATAGTTCGGTGGAAGGCGCCAGGGTGGTCCGCTGCACCATGATGGCGCAGTGGGTCACCTCCCTGAACAAGTAGGCGTTGGGCTCATACTTGATGTTGTCGAGCTTGGTCTTGAACGGCATACACACCCCTGCGGTCGCGGCGTAGGGAGAACCTCTCCCGTGAAACGGAGCGCCGGCCAGAGCAGTCTCAGCCACGGTCGGGAGGGGGCGTCCCGCCGAGGGGTGGATGGACCGCGTGGGTGATTGGGGGGTTAGCGGGACGCGGGGACGACGTTGCCGCAGGTATAGCCGTACCCGGCCTGGGTGAGCGTGGCGGACGCGCCGGTGAACATCGCGCTCAACGTGACGCAACGCTCGAGCGACACCTCCAGCACGATGGCGCGGGCCGCCCACTGGGTCAGCCGGGCCTTGGGATAGCGGGCCTCGAACTCCGCCCGGGTGAGCCGGTCCCGGGGCTGGTCGTTCACGGCCAGGACCAGACGTTCGGTGGCATCGAAATAGAGGGTGTAGTACCCGTCGGCCCCATCGACCCGGTAGCGCGGCGCGATGGTGGCCCCGCCCATCCGCCAGCGGGGGCTGGGGGTGAGGGTCCGGGGGGCGCGGGCGTTGGCCAGCGCCTCACGCAGCTGGCGGGTGGCATAGAGCTGACGGACCTGCTGCAGCGTGGTACGACCCAGCACCAGCTCGGACGATCCGCCGGTGCGGCGCAACTCCCCGAGGGACCCGGCTTCGGGAGCGAGGGCCTGGGCCGAGAGCGGACCAGCGAACAGGCTCAGGATGACGACAGTGTGATCCAGCGCACGCATCACGGCATCTCGATCGGTGAGGGAACAGCCCTCATCCGGCAACCGCTGTACCGCCCGGATGGTCGGCCTAACCCATTGTCCCACAATGTCGCTCCGGCTGGTCCCGGGCGGTGTGACTGACCTCACCCGGCACCGTGCGATGGTCCATGGCAAGCCACCCCGAGCCGCTGGATGTCGGTCCCGGGCCGCGCTCGACGCATCACGGGGGTGACGACCTCCTCGTTCACCTCTCCGGGATTGACATCATGACCGTCGCGAGTGCTCCAGCTATCGATCTTCCCAGCATCAAGCGCCGCCAGCTGGCTACCTGGGCCAGCGGCGACTACGCCGCCATCGCGGCCCGAATTCCGATCGTCGCCGAGCGGCTCTGTGACGCGGCCGATCTCCGGGCCGGCGACCGGGTGCTCGACGTGGCCACCGGGACCGGCAACGCCGCCCTCGCCGCCGCGCGGTGCGGCACGGTCGCTACCGGCATCGACTATGTCCCCGCCCTGCTCGATCGGGGCCGGATCCGCGCCACCGCGGAGGGGCTGGCGGTGGACTTCCAGGAAGGCGATGCGGAGGAGCTGCCGTTCGCCGATAACAGCTTCGACGCGGTGCTCTCGGTCTTCGGCGTGATGTTCGCGCCGGACCAGGAGCGGGCCGCGGCCGAACTGGTGCGGGTGTGCCGGCCCAAGGGGACGATCGCCCTGGCCAGCTGGACGCCGGATGGGTTCCTGGGCGAGATGTTCCGCGCCATGGCCCGGCACGTTCCGCCCCCGTCAGGGCTCCGCTCGCCGATGGAATGGGGCAGCGAAGAGCGGCTCCGCCAGCTGTTCGGGAGTCGCCTGACGGCGCTCCTGGTCCAGCCGCGGACGTACACCTTCCGCTTCCGTTCTGCGTCGGAGTATGTCGAGTTCTTCCGCCAGTACTATGGCCCGACCCTCAAGGCCTTCTCGGCGGTGGACGAGGCGGGCCAGGCGCGACTCTCCCGCGACCTGGAAGAGGTGGTGCGGCGGTACGACCGGCGAGGCAGCGACGGGCCGGTGGCGGTGCCGGCGATGTATCTCGAGGTGATCGGGATCAAGGCCTAAGCGACTCCCTGCTGGCGCACTCCCGCTCCGGCCGGGCCGAGGCCGAGCTGGGTGAGCCGGCGACGGGTGTCTTCCAGCCCGCGATACAGGAGATTGCGCGTCCGGGTGCCGCTCCACTGCAGCATCCGGGCGATTTCTTCTCTTCGATACCCGCGCAGGTGGAGACGGACGGCCACCCGACGGTCGGCCGGCAGCTGATCCACTACCCGAAGGATCCGGGTGGTGGCTTCGCGCTGTTCCAGCACCGAATCGGGCTGGTTGGGCGCCGAGTGCTCCTCCAGGGCCCGAACCCCTTCGCTCCGGACGTAGCGCGCCGACCGCCGGGAGCGGACCAGGTCGACCACGGCGCTCTGGGCGGTCTGGTAGACGTAGGATGAGGTGATGGCCGGGAGCGTCCCCTGCCGACCGAGCGCCCGCCAGAGGCGCACGCGCACCGCCTGCAGCAACTCGTCCAGATCCGCCTCGTCGAGACCGCTGCGCCGGCCCAGGGCCCGAACCATGATGCTGAAGCGAAAGACGGTGGCCTCGAGGTCGCGCGAAAGCTGATCCGCCTGCATGGTGACTCCCCCCGATTCGATGTCCAGCGACCCGTGTCGGCCGACTACTCCGCCCATTCCGCCACCACCTGAGCCAGCTCGGTGCTGCTTCGGAACTCCCGCTTTTCTCCGGTCCCCAGCCGCTCCACCACCCCGGTGACATCGCCGTGGGAGGCCCCCGACACCCGTCGGACCCGGACGATGAAGTAGCCGGCGCCCAGGGGGCTTCCCGGAGGGGGGGACGACTCGGGCGGTTGCGATGTGCTCATGTGAGAGCCATGTTATGCGGGGGGCGACAAGGCCCCGTCAGATGGCACGTCAAACCGTTCCTTTTCAATCATTTGACACCAGAGACCCAGCTCACCGCTTTGGGCTCGCTCGCGCTCCTCTCCGGAGGGGAGTCGTTGCTGGCGGGCAGGCGAAAGCTCCTGACCCTCCTGACCTACCTGGTCCGGCGGGAGGGGCGGGGCGTGGGTCGGGGTGAGCTGGCGTCGCTGTTCTGGCCCGAGGCCGACGAGTCGCGCGCCCGGCAGTCGCTGCGGCAGGCGCTGGTCGAGTTGCGGGCGGTGACCGGCGAGGCACTCGAGGTGAGCGACCGGGAAGTACGGGTGGTGCCGGGGAGCGTAGCCCTCGATGCTGTCCGGTTCGAACAGTTGGTGGACGACGGTGAGTTGGCCGCCGCGGTGAGCCTCTGGAACGGCGACTTCCTGGAGGGTGCGGAGCTCGCCGCCGGGGAGGACCTCAGGAGCTGGATCGAAGGCGAGCGGCAGCAGCTCCGCCGGCGCCGGGCGTGGGTGGGGGAGGCGATGGTACGGGAGGCGGAGTCCCGGGGATCGTGGAGTGAGGCGCTGGCCCACGCGGAGCTGTGGGCGACCCACCTGCCCCATGACGACGAAGCGGCGGCCCGAGCCGAGGGGCTGCGCCGACTGGCCGCGCCCCGGGCCGAGGCGCACCCCGGCGGAATGGCCCTGCTGACCCCCGACCTGATCGCTCGCGAGGCCGATTTCGCCATCCTCACCGGACTGTGGGAGCGGGTCCAACGGGGGAGCCCGGGGCTGGCCTTGATCGAAGGCGAGGACGGCACCGGTAAGAGCCGGTTGCTGGAGGAGTTCCTTCGCTGGGCCCGGCGGCGGGACGAGAGGATCCTGATGCTTCGGGGCCGCGCCTTCGAGGCGGAGCGGGAACGGCCCCTGCTCCTCGCCCGCCACCTGCTGGCGCCGCTGGCCGGGGCACCGGGGACTTCCGGCGCGCCGGCAGCCACGCTTCGCGCCCTGGCGCAGGCCATCCCCGAGTTCGCCGAGCGTTTCCCTCAGCTGCCGCCGGGACGGGCCGACGATCTGCAGGAGTCGGTCGCCCGGGTGCTGGCCGAGGCCGCGACCGAGGCGCGCATCGTCCTCGCCGTCGATGACGTCCATCTCGCCGACCGTCCCAGCCGGGAGTTACTCGAGTCCCTGCTCCGCCGTCCGGTGGGCGGCGTCCTCCTGGTCCTTACCACCGCCCCCGAGATCATGGGGCTCCGGGAGCTGGAGCGACGACCGTCGGCGGCAGGGCAGCTGTTCCGGGTGCGACTGGGACCGCTGGATCAGGACGACCTCGAGCGGGCCCTGGCGTCGATGGCGGAGTTCCGCGCGCCGGACCGGGCCGCGCTCGCCCGGCGACTCCTGGCCGAGACCGGGGGCAATCCCCTCGCCGCGATCGAGCTGGCAACGACATTGGCCGATCATGGGATCATCGCACCGGCGGCTGACGGCAGCTGGGTCGCGAAGCTGCCCCCGCCCGGTGAGCCACTCCCGCTGCCGACCACCTTCACCGAGACCATGGCCGCCCGGCTCCGGGAGCTGCCGACGGCGCCGACGCGGACCCTGCAGGCGGCGGCGGTGCTGGCCCGCAATGCCGATGTCGAGATGCTGCTGGAGCTCACCGGTTTCACCAGCGATGAGCTGGACGCGGCGCTGAGCGAGCTCCTGGCCCGGCGGCTCCTGCGACCCAGTCCCGACGCGCCTGACCGGGTCGAGTTCACGCACGAAGCCCTCCGCCGCACGGTCTACGAGGGGCTCTCCCCGGTGCGCCGGGGCGAGCTGCACGCGACCGCCCTGGCGGCGCTCCGCCGGCGGGTCCCGCGCAACTCCGCCGCCGCCGCGGCCCTGGTCTACCACCAGGAGCGGGCCGGGACCCGCCGGCCGGGACCCGCCCGCCTGGTGTTGAGCCTGGCGGCCGTGGCGGCGGTGGCGCTGGTGATCGTCTGGGTCCTCCGGGGGCGGGAAGACCCAGGGGGACCGACCCGGCTCGCGATCGTGCCGCACGCCGAGGCCGACAGCGCCTCGGGCGAATTCGACCGGCTCGCGGTCGAGGCGGCAGCCCTGGCCCTGAATCATGCCCGGAACCTGCGGGTGGTGGAACCGGCCCCGCTGGTGGCCCCCCGCGCCCAGGGCGGACCGACTCTGCTGCTGGAGATGCACGTCGAACGAAGCAGCGGCGGATTGCACCTCAGGGGCATGGTGCGCCGGGCCTCGGGCGACCGCGGGGTGATCAACACCGCGATCGTCGATGGCCAGCCGGAGGCGCTGCCGGAACTCGCCGCCCGCCTGGCCTCGCGACTCTTCCCCGACGAGCTCGGCGCCATCCCCTTCGAGCTCTCGACCGCGCGCAGCGTCTCGGTCCCGGCGCTGCAATCCTATTTCACCGGACTGCGCCTGGCCCGCCACGCCGACCTGGAGCCGGCGGCACAGGCATTCTGGCAGGCGACCCGGCGGGATGCCGCCTTCGCCGCCGCCTGGCATGCCCTGGCGCGGATCAACGCCTGGTACTTCCTCGGCACCCGGGCCGCCCGCATGGCCGACTCGGCGGCGGCCTATTCGCTCGGCCTCCTGCCCCACGAGATGCGGCTGCTGCAGGGATGGCGCGAGTTCGCGTACGGCCGGGCGGACAATGCCGAATCGATGTTCCGGCAGGCGCTGGCAATTTCGGGCAACAACCTCGAAGCCACGATCGGGCTGGCCGAGGTGCTGCAGCACCACAACCGCACCCGGGGGCGGGCGACGCTCGAGGCGCTGCCGCTGTGGGCCCAGGCGCTCACGGCCGATCCCACCGACTGGCGTCCCCAGAGTCACCTCTGGGAGCTGGCCGCCAGCGCGGGTCGCTGGCAGGACGCCACCCGGTGGCTGGAGCAGGCCGCGGACTTTCAGCACGACACCACGGCGGCGACGCGGCTCCTGCTGGCGCAACTCCGGGGCGACACCGCCGATCTCGCCGCCCGGGTCGCCCGGCTGCCGGCGGACAACGAGTGGGGCATCATGCAGCTGGCGGAGACCGAGGCGGTAGTGCTCGGCCGGCTGGACCTCGCCGACGCATGTCTCCGGCGGCTGACCGAGCCGGGGCATACCACCGAGGTCCAGGCCTTGGCGTACGAGCAACTGGCGCAGCTGGCGGTGGCCCGGGGCCGGTGGCGGGAGGCGCAGCAGCTGCTCGCCCGGGCCCGAGGCCTGGAGCCGGTGTCGGCGGCGACCAGCGAAGCCACCCTCTGGCTGGCGCCCTTCCTGCCGGTGAGCCTGGCCGACAGCGGCCGCCGCGGGATGCGGGCCCGGCTCCGCGCGAGCCCGGTGACCACGGTGAAGCGGACCTTCCTTTTCTGGTTCGACCTGGAGCGGGAGCGCGAGCCCTTGTTGCGGGAATACCTCGACCGCATGCTCGCCCTCGAGGCCGGCAGCGCCGGGGTGGTGGCGGCGCTGCCGGAGCGCCTCCGACGGGATTCGATGGCGGCGCTGGCGGTGCCGCTGGAACGGAGTCTCGCCGCTCGGCGCCTGATGGCGCGGGATACCGCCGGTGCCCTGGCGGGGCTGGAGGGAAGCTGGGACGGGGCGGAGGCGGGCCAGCAGCAGCTCTCGGCCTTCTGGTCGCGGCCGTGGGATCACTTCGGCCGGGCGCTGGCTCTGGAACACCGACGGCCGGAGTATGCGCTCAATCTGTTCCAGGAGGCGGGGACCCTGTCGCTCACCACCCTGCCCTATGCCGCACCGGGGGCGCTCCGGGCCGGTCGGCTGCTGGAGCGGTCGGGCGATACTGCGGCGGCGGTCGAGGCCTACCGCCGGGTGGTGCGGCTCTTGTCCCAGGCCGACCCGGAGTTCCGCCCGGGCCTCGATGAGGCACGGGAACGCCTCGCGGCGCTTCGGGGCGAAGGGCCTTAGATTCCGCCCCGGTCGGCCCGGCGTTCCATCAGGGCCGCGAGCGAAAGGAGCAGGGCATGGCGATCGCGGAAGGACGGACGCTCCCGTTCGTGGGGCCGGAGCAGGTCGACGTGGGGGTCCTGGAGACCTTCGAATACAGCGGACCGGCACAGGAGATCCTTACGGAGACCGACGAGTTCAGCGCCGTCTGTCCCTACAGCGGGCTCCCCGACTTCGCCAAGCTGGTTATCCGGTACGTTCCCGCTGGGAAGTGCATCGAGCTCAAGAGCCTCAAGTACTACGTCACCAGCTACCGTAACGTCGGGATCTTTCAGGAGCATGCCACCGGGAAGATCGCGGAGGACCTGGCCCGCGCCCTCGCCCCCAAGTGGATCGAGGTCAAGACGGTGTACAACGTCCGGGGCGGATTCCTGACGACCTGCGTGGTGCGGCTGCCGCCGGCGTAGCGGCGTCGGCCTGGGGCCGAACGAGGAATCCCTGCCTTCCGGCGATCGGAAGGCAGGGATTCTGTGCTTGGTGGGGTGGACGCGGCCCTTACGGGTAGGCAAAGCTCGTGATCGTCGTGCCGGACCCCGCCGCGCCGCCGTCGCCCGTCCCGGTGAACTGCCCGGTGAACGTCTGCGGCGGATGGCCCTTGCGCTGGACCGTCACCACGTAGTTGGTGGCTCCGACGGTGCAGGAGTCGTAGTAGTCCACCCGTACGACGTACGTGCCGCTGGGCGGGTTCGGATAGGTGATGTTCTCGTTTTTCACGTGATCGATCGAGCAGCCGGCATTGGAATCGAGGTCCAGCTGGCCGCCTGCCGCGGAGGTGGTGTTGCCGTAGTAGACCTCCTCGGCATCGGGCTGCACTACGTGCAGGTCTACGTCACTCTCCGCATCCCACGAGACGCTCACCTGGATGTCGCCGGCGCCCACCGGCACCACGCTGACCGGCACCGAGTGGGTGCCGCCGACGCCGCCGCCACTCCCGATGCCATAGGAGATATTGAAGCTGTGGCGGGGAAGGTGCTGGGCGGCGGTGAGCAGCAGGTCTTCCACGGTCACCGTCGCGGGGAAGGTCAGCTGGTAGTACCCTTCGGCCCCCTCCACGGTGACGTACACGTCGGTGAAATTCCCGGTGGCAGCCGCGACGGTGATCTGGGCGCTGCCGCCGTTGATCAGGGTCGACCCGCCGGTGACGTTTACCACCTGCGCCCCGCTCGACGCTGGCGGGGCGCCGCCATGGTGGACCGCGGAGATCGTCGCACCGACATCGGTCACCCCGGCGATGAAATCCGTGATGGTGACCTTGGAGGGGCCATTGTCGCCGCCACAACTCACGCCGCCGAGCAGCGTGACCGCCAATGCCAGTCCGGCCAGAGGGGATCGAAGACCAACGCGCACGGACATGGGACTCTCGGGGGAAAAAGGGTGGGGCGGACCGAGGCCGGTCCGCCCCACCAAGCTGGGAACAACCCCCTTCGGAATCAAGCGATGAGCAACTTCACCTTCCGACTGCGTTACTGCTAATTGCGCTCACCGCGCCACGCCGGGCGAAGGCTTGGCCGGCGACGGCGGCGTCACCGGGGTCCGGTTGCCGCGGGGGAGCAGCACCGGGAGGTTGGCCAGCTCATAGGCGGTCACCGCCATGACGGCCGACGCCTGCATCAGGTCCGAAGGGACCGCGTGATCGTAAGTGTCGACCTGGGAATGGTGGGTGTGGTTGTAGCCCCGGCTCTCCTGGTCGAAGTTGAAGCCCGGCACCCCGTACGGGATGAACGCCAGGTGATCGGTCCCTCCCTTGTTGGCCTGCCGCACCTCGGTGGCACCGAGGGAATTCACCGGGGCCAGCAGGTCCTTCCATAGTTGCTCGAATTCGTTGCGGCCCTGGAGCGCCTGGCCTTTGATCATGCCGGTGCCGTTATCGAGCACCAGCACCGCCTGGATGCTGTCGGCTTCGGCGGCATGCTGGGCGGCATAGGCCCGCGACCCGAGCAGCCCTTCCTCTTCGCCCGAGAACAGAATGAAGCGGATGGTGCGCCGGGGCTTGAGCCCCGACTGCACGATCGCGCGGGCGGCCTCCAGCACGACCATCGACCCGGTGCCGTTGTCGGTAACCCCGGTGCCGAGGTCCCAGCTGTCGAGGTGCGCGCCCAGGATCACCACCTGCCCGGGCAGGTCGGTGCCCCTGATCTCGGCCACGGTGTTCCACTGCTGCACCGGGGCCTTGCCGATCCGGTTCTCGATACGGCCCTCGATCCGGGGCGTCACGCCCATCGCGATCAGCCGCTCGAACATGGCGTAGTCCTCATGAGCGATGACCAGGTTGGGGAGGGGCGACACGCTGTTGGGCGAGCCGCTCATGTTCATCAACCCCTGTTCTTTCGAGCCGTCGGTCAGGATGCCGAGGGCGCCGGCCTTCTTGAGGAGGTAGGGGCGGTCGACGTTGAACTGCTGGCGGGCCTTGCGGGCGGCCTCCGAGGTATCGGCCGGCGGCGCGAAGGCCCGGCGGCGGCTCTCCTGCATCGCCTGGCTGTCGGCCGCCGTCATCGGCGGGCCATCGGGATTCCAGATGCTGGCGCCGGGACGGAGCAGGAGCCACGCCCCCTTCATCCGCGTCGCGTACGCCGCGATGCTGTCAGCGGTGCCGGCATCGACCCGCACGACCGGGCCGCTCACGGTCTTGCCGGTGCCGGCGGTCCAGGCCCAGCTGTGGCCGGTCAGGTTGCGCTCGAATGGGGCGGTGATCCGGAAGGCGGCCGGCCCCCGCTCCCAGGTCACGCCGAAGTCCCAGGCCTCGAGCCGAGCGGTCAGGCCGTAGGCCTTGAAGCGCTCGGCCGTCCAGTCGTTGGACTTGCGCATGGCAGGCGAGCCGGTGAGGCGGGGCCCGATGACATCGGCCAGGTACTGCAGGTTCTTCATGACCTCGGAGTGCTGCAGCGCCTGGGCAATGATGGCCCCGCTGCCGGAAGTGTCGACCGGATACTGCTGGGCGGCGAGGGGGGACGCGGCGAGGACGCCGAGGAGGACGAGGGAATGGCGCATGGGGTCTAGGGCCTGGGAGTGATGAGGGGTCGTGAGTCGTGGGTCGTGGGTCGTGGGTCTGCTGGATCGCTCGAGACTCAAGCTATTGCGCCCCGACGAGGCGTTCGGCAAGGGTCCGGATTCGTGACACATCGGGAATGGCCTGGAGCCAGCGGGGGGGCACGGCCTTCTCGCCGTCTCGCGCCCCCATGAGGCCGCCCGCCACCGCGGCATTGGTGTCGGCATCGCCCCCGGCGTTGGCCAGCCAGATCAGGCCCCGCTCGAGGTCAGGCTCATGGTAGGCGAACCAGAGGGCGATCTCCACCGCATGTATTACGTACCCCGCCGACGGTCCGTTGATCGGGAGGTCCTCCCGGCGCTCCAGCGGCACCCGGCCCACCGCCTCCCGCAGCTCCTGGGGCGCATCGTTGTTGCGCAGCACCTCGAGCGCCTCGCCGAGGAAGTCACGGCGGCCGGCGAGGAACGCCGCGGCCGCCAGGTTCACAGCCACCGCGCCCCAGGCGCAGCGTTCGTCGGGGTGGGTCAGCATGGCGACATGGTAGGACCCGCTCACCAGGTTCGGCAGGGAGCCGGCCATGCGGAGGGCCATCGGCAGGCAGTGCGACACGGCGCCGTTCCCGGCCAGACCCCCGGTGGAAGTCGGCGGCGCGTCGTGGGCCTGGATGTGCCGGAGGGCCCGCATCGACCACTCGCCGAGTCCCCGCCCGTCCCGCCGGGCCCAGTCGGCCCACTTCATCGCCAGTCGATGCAGGTCGATATCCGGCTCGAGCAGCTCTTCGGCCAGGATCAGGCTCAGGGCGAGGTCGTCATCGTAGGGTGACTCGGGATGGTCCTGCCGAATGATGTCGCGCACCTCTCCGCCGAAGCGGTCGCGGATCGCCTCTCGGGTGCCAAGAAATTCGGTGGCGACGCCCAGGGCGTTGCCGGCGGCGTGTCCCAGCAGGGCACCGCGGGCGCGCTGAACGAGCAGGGGATCGGGCATGACGGCCAGAAGGTACCACCGGCAGCCGCGGATGGCACTCCCGCGGGCCGGGGTACCGCCTCACCCGGGCCTGGACCACGTGAACTGACCTTCAGAACCGTCCACCGCGCGAGCGCCGAACGGCTTCCCCCCCGCGCCGTTCGGCGGCTATCTTTGCGCTCCCGGCCGGTTCAGCCCGCATCGAGGAGCGCCGCGTGTCCAAGGACAGCCTGACCATCACCGACAATCGCACCGGGAAGACCTACGAGATCCCGGTGGCGGAAGGCACCATCAAGGCGATGGACCTCCGGCAGATCAAGACGACCGAGGACGACTTCGGTCTCATGACCTACGATCCCGCATTCCTCAATACGGCGAGCTGTCGCAGCGCCATCACGTTCATCGACGGGGACAAGGGGATTCTCCGCTACCGGGGCTATCCCATCGAGCAGCTGGCCGAGAAGGCCAGCTTCCTGGAGACCGCCTACCTCCTGCTGGAGGGGGAGCTGCCCACCCGGGCTCAGCTGGACAAGTGGGAGGAAGAGGTCCGGTACCACACCTACGTCCACACCAACGTCATCAAGTTCCTCGAGGGCTTCCGCTACGATGCCCACCCGATGGGCATGCTGCTGGGCGCGGTCGGCGCGCTGTCGACCTTCTACCCCGACGCCAAGCACATCGAGGATCCCCGGAGCCGGCATCTCCAGCGGGTGCGGCTGATCGCCAAGATCCCCACCATCGCGGCCTTCGCCTTCCGGCATTCGCGGGGGCTCCCCTACGTGTTCCCGCGCAACGACCTGAGCTACATCGGCAATTACGTCAACATGACGTTCGAGATCGGCGGGAAGCACGAGCCCAACCCGGTGCTGCAGCGGGCGCTCGAGATCCTGCTGATCCTCCATGCCGACCACGAGCAGAACTGCTCGACCAGCGCGGTGCGGAGCGTCGGGTCGTCCCACGTCGACCCCTTCTCGGCGGTCTCGGCCGGCATCGCGGCACTCTACGGCCCGCTCCATGGCGGCGCCAACGAGGCGGTGCTCACCATGCTCGACGAGATCGCCGACAAGAAGAACATCCCGGCGTTCATCAAAGCCGTGAAGGACGGGGGCGACCGGCTGATGGGCTTCGGCCACCGGGTCTACAAGTCGTACGATCCCCGGGCCCGGCTGATCAAGAAGGTGGCCTACGACGTCTTCGAGCAGACCGGGCTCAACCCCAAACTCGAAATCGCGCTGGAGCTGGAGAAGATCGCGCTCCAGGACGAGTACTTCATCAAGCGGAAGCTGTACCCCAACGTCGACTTCTACTCCGGCCTGATCTACCAGGCGATGGGCTACCCGACCGACTACTTCACCGTCCTGTTCGCGCTGGGACGACTGCCGGGATGGGTGTCGCAATGGGAGGAGATGCTGCGGGACAAGGACCAGAAGATCTCCCGGCCCCGGCAGATCTACATGGGCCAGCCGGAGCGGGAGTTCGTGCCGATGGCCATGCGGGGGTAGGGGATCCCTCGGTCGCTTTCGCTCCCTCGGGGATGACAGCGTCATGCAGGCGCCCACCACCGAAGCCGAACTGGAGGAACTCCTCTCCCGCCCCACCCCCGGCGTCCTGGAGGCACTGGCGAGCGTCCCCGGCGACATCCTGATTCTGGGAGCCGGCGGCAAGATGGGCCCGTCGCTCGCCATCATGGCTCGGCGAGCGCTGGACCGGCTGGGGCGCAAGGACTGGGTGATCGCGGGGTCCCGCTTCAGCGAGCCCGGCCTGGCCGACCGCCTCACCGAGCATGGCATCGAGGTCCGCCGCCTCGACCTGCTCGACCCCGCCGCCCTCCAGCAGCTGCCCGAGGTCCCCAACCTGATCTTCATGGCCGGACAGAAGTTCGGCACCCAGGGAAACCCCGCCACCACCTGGGCGATCAATGCGGCGCTTCCCGCCTATGTGGCCGAACGGTTCGCCGGCACCCGCACGGTGGTGTTTTCCACCGGCAACGTCTATCCGCTCTCGCCGACCGACTCCCTCGGCCCCGATGAGGACGCTCCGGTAGGACCGATCGGCGAGTACGCCATGAGCTGCCTCGCGCGGGAGCGGATCTTTCAGCACTACGCCCTCACCCGGACCACGCCGGCGCTGATTTTCCGGCTCAACTACGCGGTGGAGCTCCGCTACGGCGTGCTGGTCGATACCGCCCGTCGTGTGCTCGCGGGCGAGCCGGTCCCGGTTGCCATGGGATACGTCAACCTGATCTGGCAGGGCGACGCCTCGGCCCGGGCCCTCCAGTCGCTGGCCCACACCCGCTCGCCGGCCGCCCGGCTCAACGTGACCGGCCCCGAGCGACTCTCGATCCGCGCGATCGCCGAGGCGTTCGGACGGCACTTCGGCCGGTCCCCGGTGTTCGACGGCACCGAGGCCCCCGATGCCCTCCTCAGTAACGCGGCCCGCTCGGTGGAGTTATTCGGTCCACCCAGCGTCTCCCCCGAGACCCTCATGGCCTGGACCGCCGATTGGCTCCGGCGAGGCGGCCGGCTGCTGGGCAAGCCAACCCACTTCGAGGAGCGGGGGGGACGCTTCTAGGGCTGGCTCGCCGCGCGGCTCAACACCTCCGCCGCCTCCCCGATAAGCGACGCCTCGCGCAGCAGCGCGGCCGCCACCCGCCCGATCTCCCGCTCGGCTAGAGCGTAGTCCTTCTGCTCGATGGCCTCGCGAATCCCCGGCAGTGTCTTCACGCCGTAGCCGGTATAGAAGCCCGGGGCATAGATGAGATGCCGGTACCACCCCCGGTTGGGCAGACCGGCCGGATCCATGAGCCGGCGCTCGCTCTCGAGGAGCCGGGCATTGAGGCCAGCACGGGCCGCGCGGGCGTAGCCGGCGCCCTCGCCCTGCCCCACCGCCACCGCGATCGAGTCGTAGCGGGCCGACAGCCGGGTGAGGGAATCGAGGGCGTTCTGGAGCGGCGCCCAGTTGAGGTGGGGCGGCACCAGGTCACGCGGGGGCGCCACGGTCGGACGCCGGGGATCGTTGGTGGCGTGGAACACCCCTTCGTCGAGTTGCCGGTTCCGCTCCTCGATCTCATCCCGGCGGTCGGTGAGGAGTTTCTGCACCTCGGTGCTGTACGCCGCCAGGTTCTCCGCCAGCCCGGTGAAGTGGAGCGGCAGGAGCTCCGCCCCCGCCAGTCGCATGACCGTCGTGCCCACGGTCTGGGCCAGCGCCCGGCCATAGACGAAGCTGGTGTCGCTGAAGTGGGTGTACCAGTAGAAGCTATCGTAGATCGAATGGTAGATCCCCCCGTCGTCCTCGCCGCCGTAGCCCAGGTTGAGTGACGCGATGCCGAGATGCTGGAGGAAGGCGGACCAGTCGGAGCCGGAGCCGAGGGGATCGAGCCGCAGGAGCGACTTCCGCGCACTGGCGCGCTGCTCCGGGGTACCGTTGCGGATGGTGGCGAGTTGGGCCCGTTTCCAGGCGGTGAGCCCGGTTTCGGGATCGGGAATGTCGCGCGCGACATCGTTCATGAACCGCTCGAGCGTGTGCGACCCGCCCATCCCCAGGTATCCGCGGCCGTTGCCGTCGGTGTTGATGTAGACCACGGCCTTCCGCTGCAACTCCTCGGCATGGGCCTCGGCCCATTCGGTGGAGCCGAGAAGGCCTTCTTCTTCGCCATCCCAGGCGGCGTAGACGATCGTTCGGCGGGGAGCCCATCCCTGCCGGGCGATGGCGCCCAGGGCCCGGGCCTCTTCCAGCAGCGCCACCTGCCCCGAGATCGGATCCTCGGCACCGTTGACCCAGGCATCGTGGTGATTCCCCCGGACGATCCACTCGTCCGGCGCCTCGGTGCCCTTGAGGGTGGCGATCACATCGTAAAGGGTCCGGGTGTCCCAGTTGAAACGCAGCCGGAGGTGCACCTTCGCCGCTCCGGGACCGATGTGGTAGGTGATGGGAAGCCCGCCGACCCAGGGTCCCGGCGCCACCGGGCCGGTGAGCGCGGCGAGCAGCGGCTCGGCGTCGCGATAGGAGATCGGCAGCACCGGGATCTTTGTCAGGGTCCTGGCATCGGCCCGGGCGAGGCGGGGGGTGCCCGGGGTGGAGCCCTGGCCCGGAGTGAGCGGGTCGCCCGGATGGAGGGGCATGTCCATCACACTGCCACGCTGCACCCCCTCCGCCGGACGGAAGGCCCCCCGGGGAAAGACGTCGCCGGCGCCGTAACCGTCGTTCGAGGGATCGGAGTAGATGATGCACCCCACCGCCCCGTGCTCGGCGGCGACCTTGGGTTTGATCCCGCGCCACGATTGGCCGTAGCGGGCGATGACGATCGCCCCCTGCACCGAGACCCCCAGCCGCTCGAGCTGCTCGTAATCGGCCGGGACGCCGTAGTTGACGTAGACCAGCGGCGCGGTCACGTCACCGTCGATCGAATAGGCGTTGTAGGTCGGCAGCTGCTCGGCCTTCTGCCCCGACGTGGGGTCGATCGCCAGCGCCGGCTCGGTCAGCGTCGCGGTGTAGCGCACCGGGGCGACCAGCTCCAGGACCCGCTCGCGGGGGGTGGGGAACAGCACGTCGAACGTCTCGAGCCTGGCGTCCCAGCCCCAGGCCTTGAACCGGGCCAGCATCCACTCGGCATTATCCTTGTCGTAGGGCGACCCCACGTGATGGGGGCGGGCGGACATCCGCCGCATACTCTCGCGGAGGGTGTCGGGACTCGGCAGTTCACGCATGCGGCGCTCCCACTCGAGTTCCCGGCGGCCCGCCTCGGCCGAATACCCCAGCAGGCCCGGCTCATCGGGCCGGGCAGCGAGGAGGGTCAAGGCTCCGAGCACGAGCACCGTGCTCCGGGGAACGGACCACCGTGACTGAGACCGCATCGTTTGTCTCCGGGAATCGGTATGGTGCCCTGCCGGGCGGCCAATCCTTCCGGCAGGTGGAACAGGGATCCGGGGGCCGAATCGGCCCCCAAGGTACCCCGCCGGTGGGATTCCGCGAGGGGACCCGATTCGGGTGGGGCCGGGTCCCACGCGGGTACCGGCGGCCTTACCTTGTGCAGATGCCTAACAGCAGCGGATGCCCCTGCCGCCATCCTTGAGCCCACGATGAGTTCCCTTCGCGCCCATCTCCTCGCGGGGCAGGTCATTCCCGCCCACCCGTTGGCGCTCACCGCGGAACGCCGGCTGGACGAGCGGCGGCAGCGGGCCCTGACGCGCTATTATCTCGCGGCCGGCGCCGGCGGCGTCGCCGTCGGAGTGCACACGACCCAGTTCGGAATCCGGGAACATGGCCTGCTCGAGCCGGTCCTGGCGCTGGCGGCAAACACGGTGACCGCGGAACTCAAGGTACGCCCGCGTCCGTTCGCCCGGATTGCCGGGGTGCTGGGCCGGACGCCCCAGGCCGTCAGGGAAACCGAACTCGCCGCCGGGCTGGGCTATGACGCAGTGCTCCTGTCGTTGGGAGCGTGGCGGGAGGCGCCCGAGACGGAGATCCTGACGCACTGCCGCGAGATCGCGGGACGGTTGCCGGTGTTCGGGTTCTACCTGCAGCCCGCCGTGGGGGGGCGTCCCCTGCCCTACAGCTTCTGGCGCGGATTCGCCGAGATCCCAGACGTAGTGGGAATCAAGATCGCGCCTTTCAGTCGCTACCAAACGCTGGACGTGGTGCGGGCGGTGGCGGATTCAGGGCGCACCGACATCGCACTTTACACCGGCAACGACGACAGCATCGTGATGGACCTGCTCGCCCGCTTCCGATTCGCCGGCACCGAACGGCGGCTGGTGGGCGGGCTCCTGGGCCAGTGGGCAGTGTGGACTCGGCGCGCGGTGGAGATGCTGCACGCCCTTCGACGGCTGCCGGACGCGCCGGTCGACCCGGCCTGGTTTCGGCACGCCGCCGCCCTGACCGATGCCAACGCCGCCATCTTCGATGCGGCCCACAACTTCGCCGGGTGTATTCCGGGTATCCACGAAGTGCTGCGGCGACAGGGCCTGATGGCGGGAACCTGGTGTCTCAATCCGGACGAGCGACTCTCGCCGGGCCAGAAGGAGGAAATCGATCGGGTGCTGGCCGCGAACCCTGATCTGGCCGACGACGCGTTTGTGGCGGAACACCTGGATGGGTGGCTCGCCTGAGCCGATCGGCGAGCGGCCTTGACGGAACTGGTCTAGGTCGGCCCGTTACAATCCTTGACCCGTGGCCGGATCGGCGCTAGGTGCGGGCATGGCTAAAGCAAAGCGCCCCAAGAAGAAGGCTGGCCCCCAACCAGATGGCGGCTACATCCTGGACGACAGCCGGATTGCCAAGATCCCCAAGTTGAGGCCCGACGTGGCTGAGGTGGCGTTCCGGAAAGGCGGAGAACCACGTTGCGGCGGTCAGCCTGTTCTTCATGCACTACAACTTCTGCCGGGCTCACCAGACGTTGACTAAGGCGAACGGCGGCGTGCACACCTCGCCTGCTATGGCGGCTGGCCTGACTACCTATGTCTGGAAGGTCGAAGATATTCTCCGGCTCATGAACCCCGGATCGCCGCTCAGTTAGTTCTAATGTGCCACAGCCATGAAATCAGTGATGATAATGGTTCGTTCCGCCTTATCGTCTTGGTCGTACACGAAGTTGACTTGAATACCTCTGCTTATCCCGTCCGCCTGAATTGTGAACCGATGAATCGGCCGGATCTCGAATAGCCCAGGTGGGCACGTGGCTTGGCGGGGATTGGCGGCGAGCTTGAGAAGCGCGAGTCGAATCTCTTCTACGGCGCGGAGGTAGGGCTCCCGGGTCTTAAACCGTTCTTCGAGGTAAGCGGTAATCTTTGCCTGAGTTCTACGCGGGAGCTTTGGCTCGTAGCTCATCCATGAACTCGTTCAAAGGCATGAAGTCCCCCCTTCTCGCCTCCTGCTCAGCTAACAGCACCTCTTCCAGCCTGAACCCCACCCGCTTGGTGCCGGAATGGTTTACCGCATCCATGGGAAGTAGTTCATTGTGCCTATTGGTACTAACAAACGGTTTCGTCTTGTAGACTACGTCGTTCACAAGCTCGTCCGTG
Source organism: uncultured Gemmatimonadaceae bacterium (assembly GCA_964642475.1). Classification (GTDB taxonomy): domain Bacteria; phylum Gemmatimonadota; class Gemmatimonadetes; order Gemmatimonadales; family GWC2-71-9; genus JADJOM01. The sequence continues at coordinate 83,637 of CAZXRC010000018.1, forward strand.
TTCATCCGCACGTAGTTTGTATTGACATAGTCCAAAACGGCCAGCTCTCCCAACGAGAAATCGAACGGAATGGGCTGGTGACTATCCAGTACGCGGTGATAGGCCCCTCTCCACCACGGATCCTTGGTGTCCTCGACCAAATCCGCAGCAACAAGCTCGGACACGGCGTCTTCTATCCGTTTGTCGTATGGACCGTGCTTGTAGCGATACCACGTGAACGAAGAGATCGGCTTGCCCAGGTATTCGCGGGCAAGTAGATCGGCCATGTAGATGACCTTTACCAGGTGCTTTCGGGGGATTCCGCGATACTGCTGGGCGAAGAACTTCACCAGCTGGGCGTTGCGGCTAAGGCTTGGCTCCATAAGACTCTCCGATCTAGAACCGTTGTAGCCCAACGACTGTCTCCAAGATGCCCGGTTCAAGGGAGTTCGGCTACAACCGAATATAACCCGAAGCATGTAACCGCGCAAACTGAGCCACCACCGGCCTTGACGCGGCGATTTCAAAGTGATATCATTGCGATACCATACTCACTTGAGGGTAAAGCGGTGATTCGGGAAATCCAGCGTAAAGCGTTGTCCGGTGGGCTGATGCTGACGGTCCTGCTGGCCCTGACGGTGGTCGCCATGATGAGCCTCATCGGCGGGGCCAACCAGCGTGACCCCGGCCAGATCGTCGCGTCAATCCTGACCCTCGTTGTGCTCCTGATTCTATGGACCGGCCTGGTCACCGTGCAGCCCAACCAGGGCAAGGCCTTGCTCCTGTTCGGCGAGTACAAAGGGACCCTCAAGGACCAGGGGCTCTGGTGGGCCAACCCCTTCCTGAGCAAGAAGCCGGTCTCGCTCCGGATCCGGAATTTCGAAACCACCAAGCTCAAGGTGAACGACCATAACTCCAATCCGATCGAGATCGCCGCGGTGGTGGTCTGGCAGGTCACCGATACCGCCGAGGCGCTGTTCGAGGTGGACAACTACGAGGAGTACGTGAAGGTGCAGTCCGAGTCGGCGCTGCGGGGGCTGGCCAACCAGTACCCCTATGACGCCCACGAGGAGGGCCAGAAGTCGCTCTCGGTGAACACCCAGGAGGTGGCCGAGAAGCTCTCGGAGGAGATTCAGGCGCGGCTGGCCAAGGCCGGCGTGCGGGTGCTGGAGGCGCGAGTGAGCCACCTGGCGTACGCCCCGGAAATCGCCGGCGTCATGCTGCGCCGGCAGCAGGCCAGCGCGGTGATCGCCGCCCGGCAGAAGATCGTGGAGGGCGCGGTCGGCATGGTGGAGCTGGCGCTGCAGCACCTCGCCGGCAAGCAGATCGTGAAGCTGGACGAGGAGCGCAAGGCCACCATGGTCAGCAACCTGATGGTGGTCCTCTGCTCGGAGCAGGCCACTCAGCCCGTGGTCAACGCCGGCTCGATCTACTGAGTCGATCGTGGCCGAGCGCAAGGCCTTCCTGCTGAGGATCGATCCGGAGCTCTACGATGCCCTGCAGCGCTGGGCGTCGGACGAGCTCCGCTCGCTCAATGGGCAGATCGAGTTCGTGCTCCGCCACGCCCTCAAGGATTCGGGCCGGTTGCCCTCCCCTGGCCCCCAATAGGAGATCCCATGACCGCGCCCCAGTGCCCGCACTGCGCTGTCGGACTGCAGCAGGGCTTCGTCCTGGAGGACACCCGGAACTCCCGGGGCGTCACCCGATGGGTCGAAGGCGCGCCGGAGAAGTCCTTCTGGTTCGGCCTCAACCTGAGGGGGCGGACCACCCTGCCGGTCACCGCCCATCGCTGCCCGCGCTGCGGCTACCTCGAGCTCTACGCCCCCTCGGACCGCGCGACCGGCTGAGGCTGGCACCCGAAAAGGGGGCGGACTAGCATTCGCCATGCGATCGATTCTCGCGGCGCTGCTGCTCTTCCCCTCGGTCCTGGGCGCCCAGGCGCTGGCGTCCGAGGGCACCTATCGGATCTACCAGGGCAAAATGGAGATCGGGCGGGAGTGGTTCCGCTGGACCGACTCCTCCTTCCGCCAGTCGGTCGTCATCCCCGTAATCAACCTGAACCTGGAGAGCGGCAATACCCGCGAGCCGTCGGGCCGCTTCTCCGAGTTCACTCTCTCGCTCCACAACGCCGCCGGCGACACGCTCCTCGGCACCTATCGGGCCCGGAGCACCGGCGACTCGGTGGAGATCACCAGCGACCTCCCCAAGGCTCCCCCGGGGCGGACCCGCCCCTCGGGGTTCGACCTGGTGATGCCTCCGCAGTCGGTGGCGAGCCTGGCGTATCTGGTGTCCCGGGCGCGGGGACGCGACACCACCTGGCGCCTGCTGATGGCCGGGAGCGACTCGATCGTAAGCGCACCGGTGCGTTTCGGGGGCGATACCGCGCACCTCCAGCTCGGCCCGATCGAGATCCTGGCGCGCGACAGTGGCGGCCGGGTGCGCTGGCTCGAAATCCCCGCGCAGCGGGCCCGCGCGACCTATGCGCCACCGGAGGAGAACCTGCCCGCGCTCGCCGGCATGCGCCGTCCCCGACCCGACTACAGCGCTCCCGCCGGCGCCCCCTACAGCGCCGACGAGGTGCGGGTCCCGGTGACGCCGGCGGTGGGCGATACCTTCTCGCTGGGCTGCACCCTCACGCTGCCCAAGGCCGGCCGTCGACCTTTCCCGGCGGCAGTCACCATCACCGGATCCGGGCTCCAGAGCCGCGACGAGGACCTGTGGCCCACCGTGCCCGGGTACCATCCCTTCCGGCAGGTGGCCGAGCGGCTCGGGGCGGCGGGCTTTGCCACCCTGCGGTGCGACGATCGCGGGAAGGATGCGAGCGGAGGCGACCCCAAGATCGCGACCACGGTCGACCTGGCGAACGACACCCGGGCCCAGATCGCATGGCTCCGTGGCCGTCCCGAGATCGATCCGGCTCGCGTGGTGCTGGTGGGCCACAGTGAAGGGGGAACTATCGCGCCGATGGTGGCGGTGGACGACCGCAGGATCGCCGCGATCGTGCTGCTGGCGGGGCCGGGCAAGCCGGGGCGCGCGATCCTGCGGGACCAGGCTCGCTGGGAGGTCCTGGCGCGGTCTGACCTGTCCCCCGCGGAGCGGGCGGCTCAGCTCGAGGCGGCCGACTCGACCGTCAGCGCCGATTCCTCGGCGGCGGGGGCATGGTTTCAGTGGTTCTATCGCTACGACCCGATCCCCACGGCGCGTCGGGTGAGGCAGCCGACCCTCATCCTGCACGGCGGCCTCGACCGCCAGGTGAGCGCCGGTCAGGCCGATACCCTGGCCCGGGCCATCCGGTCGGGGGGGAATCGCCAGGTGACGGTCCGAGTCTTCCCCGGCCTCAACCACCTCTTCCTGATCGCCCCCCGCGACGGCTCGCCGAGTGAGTATGGCGAGATCAGGGATGCATCGCTCCCCGCCGCCGTCCTGGATACCGTGGCAACCTGGCTTGCCAGGACGGCCAGGCCGCGCTCACCATCGGGCCCATGAGCGTTTGGGCCGCCGGAAGGAACCGGAAGGCGTCAACGAGAGGAACGCCGGGCTAATCGCTCACGTTGGCGCTCCCGGACGCGAGCGGAGGAGTCCGGGCGCAGATTGCGCTGGAGGGCGGAGTCACTCCCACTGCAACCCTTTGCGATCGGCGACCGTCTCACGGGAAGGGACAAGGGGTCCTCGTCTCCCACCCGGAGCCCGATGCCGCCGGAACCACCCCTGCAACGAAGCCTGCCGCCGACCCTTCGCCTGGAGCGCGAGCTCCCTGGCGGCGGCATGGCCCATGTGTTCCTGGCCCGTGACGAATCGCTGAATCGCAGGGTGGTGGTGAAGATCCTGGCCAAGGACCTCGCCGAGGGCTTGAGCACCGAGCGCTTCAAGCGGGAAATCCACCTCGCCGCCCAGCTGCAGCACCCTCACCTGGTGCCGGTGCTGCAGGCGGGCGAGGCCGACGGGCTGCCGTACTTCGTGATGCCGTATGTGGCCGGTAAGTCGCTCCGCGACCGGCTGTCGGGCGGGACGCCCCTGCCGATGCGAGAAGCCGTCGCCATCCTGCGCGACGTCGCCCGGGCGATGGCCTACGCCCATGGCCAGGGTGTGGTGCATCGCGACATCAAGCCGGGCAACGTCCTCCTCGCCGGCGGGTCGGCGGTGGTGAGCGACTTCGGCATTGCCAAGGCGCTGACGTCGTCCCGTACGCTCGAGCACGACCCGGCCGGGTTGACCCGGACCGGCAGCTCGCTCGGCACGCCGACCTACATGGCTCCGGAGCAGGCGGCCGCCGACCCCGACGCCGATCATCGGGTCGATCTCTATTCCTTCGGCGTGATGGCGTACGAGCTGTTCACCGGCCGGCCGCCCTTTCATGGCCGGAGTCCGCAGGCACTCCTCACCGCCCACCTGGTGGAGAGTCCTCCCTCCCTGCGCACCGCGGCGCCCAGCCTGCCGGTCGGTCTCGCCGACCTGATCATGCAGTGCCTGGAAAAGGACCCGGCCAGGCGACCGGCGACGGCGCAGGACGTCGTCACCGGCCTGGAGGAAATCGACTGGTCGGGGGAACGCGCGGCGACCCGCGCCTTGCCTGGTCGGGCCGCTATCCGTCGCGCCACGATCGCCGTCGGTGCCGTCGCGGCGGCCGCACTCGCGATCGGCGGTGGGTGGATCTGGTACGGCGGCGCTCGAAGCGGCGGCGCGAGGGATGCCCAGCTGGTGACGGTGGTGCCCTTCCGGGTGGCCAGCGCCGATCCTGCCCTGCATTACCTCCGCGAGGGCATGCTGGACCTGCTGGCCGCGAAGCTCCCGGGCGAGGGTGGGCTCCGCGCCACTGAGCCCCGGCAGCTGCTGGATGCCTGGCGCGCCGCCGGCGGGCGCGAGGGGGTGGATCTGCCGACCCGCGACGCCGATCGCCTTGCCGCGCGGCTGGGCGCCGGGTGGCTCCTCCTCGGTGACGTGGTCGGCACCCCCTCGCGCGTGACGCTGAACGCGGCGCTGTTCCCCACCGGAACCGCCACCGCCAGCACCCGGGTGTCCGTCGAGGGGCCTCCGGACAGTCTCGGGGGTCTGGTCGATCAACTGGTTGCGCGCCTGTTGACCAGCCATTCGGAGGGCGGCAGGGCCGGCAGTTCGACCCTGACCCAGACCTCGTTGCCCGCCCTGCGGGCCTATCTCGATGGGGTGGCGAAGCTCCGCCGGGGAATGCCCGCGTCGGTCGAGGCGTTTCACGAGGCCGTCGACCGGGACTCGACCTTTGCCCTGGCGGCGCTCGGCCTGGTCCAGGCCACCGGGTGGTGGAACGACCAGTCGCTCACCACTCGAGGCGTCCACCTGGCCTGGCAGTATCGGCAGCGACTCTCGGCCCGGGATCAGGCGCTGTTACTGGCGACGGTCGGGCCGCGCTATCCAGGCACCTCCTCCAGCAAGGAGCTCTACCAGGCGGCGCAGCGCTATCTCCAGATCGCACCCGACCGGGCCGAGGCCTGGTACATGCTGGCCGACAAGATGTACCACCATGGTGCGGCGCTGGGATTCTACGATCGAGCCCGGCGCGCCGCCGACGGGTTCCTGAGGGCGATGGCGATCGACTCGACGTACGTGCCGGGCTACATCCATCTCCAGCAGCTGGCGGTGGAGCTGGGCGACACCGCCCTGGACCGACGGCTGGCGCGGTTGCGACTGGCCACCGATACCGCCCGGTACTGGCAGCTGCAGCAGAGCTGGTATCGCGCCGCCTCCAGCGGTGACTCGGCGCGCATCGAGGCGGTCTGGGACAGTCTGCGCGCCAGTGACGGCAGCCTGCTCTACCTGATGGCCCGATTGCCGCTGTTCGTCCCGGGAGCCGGGACCGATCAATCGATCAGGGCCTACGACTCGCTGATCGCCCGGGCCTCCACCCCCGAGGCCCAGCGGGGGCTGCGCTACTCCGCGTCGTCGATGCTGCTGGTGGCGGGACGGCCCGGTGCGGCGCGCCAGATGCTTACGCGCGCCGCCACCGGACCCGACGACATCGGGGCCGTTACCCGCCAGATCATGGATGCGGTGGTCGAGGCCGGCGATTCGGCCGCGGCCGCCCGGGCCCTGCCCCGATTGGTCCGGCTGGCCAGCGCGCCGCTGCCGCGCGACTCCGCCGCTCGGGCCGACCAGCGTTCCGCCACCCGGGCGGTCCTGATCTGGCGGCTCAGTCACGGCGACACCACCGGCGCCCGCGCCCTGCTGGGGCGGCTTCGGGCCGGACCCGGCCTCGCCACGCCGATCGAGGCGCCATCGATCGACCTGATCTCGCTGACCGCGCTGGAGGCGCTGTTTGCCGAACGGCTGGGCGATCCCGACGCGCCGCGGGTCGCGGCGCGGCTCGACAGTCTGCTGGAGAATGCGGACTACGCCAACTTCGGCACCGGTCGGCTGGCCTTTGCCTCCCTGACGGCGGCTCGCCTGCTGGAGAAGTACCAGACGGCGTCCGCTGCCCTCCAGGCGGTGCGCCGACGGAGCAGCTGGTGGGCCAACGAGATGCCGTACGTGGCGGTGCAGCTGCGGGAGGAAGGACGATTGGCGGCGCTGGCAGGGGCCAGGGAGGAGGCCATCGGGGCCTACCGGCACTACCTCTCCCTCCGCAATGGACCCGAGCCGACGGTGGAACCAGAGGTCGAAGCGGTGCGGCGGGAACTTGCTCGGCTGGAGGGTGGCCGAGCCGAGTAGGGCACCGGCTACTTGTCGCCGTTCACCGGCTCGGCCCGCCCCGGTCCGGCGCCGGTTTGCACCGGCAGCTCCTCCCCTTCGAGATAGGTGTAGCCCTCCAGTCCCGCCACGTAATCGGCGATGAACTGATTGGCCTCGTGCCGCGGCAGGTCCCGGGCCGCGGTGACCTTGCGCCGGAAGGTCATCAGCAGCTCGGCCGGCTCGAACTGGACGTAGTTGAGCACCTCCGTCACGGTGTCGCCGTGCACCAGGTCGGTCACTTCGTAACCGGTCTCGGTGAGCCGCACGTGCACCGCGTTGGTATCGCCGAAGAGATTGTGCAGGTCCCCCAGGATCTCCTGGTAGGCCCCGGTGAGGAAGATGCCCAGGATGTAGGGCTCGTCATCCCGGATGGGATGCAGTTCGAGCGAGGGCTTCCCCTTGCGTCCCCCCACGAAACGGTCGATCACCCCGTCGGAGTCGCAGGTGATGTCCTGGATCGTACCCCGGCGGGTGGGTTGCTCGGTCAGCCGGTGGATCGGCATGATGGGGAAGAGCTGATCGATGGCCCAGTTGTCGGGCAGCGACTGGAACAGCGAGAAGTTGCAGAAGTAGCGGTCGACCAGGGTGCTCTCGATATCGGCCCAGACCTCGGGATGCTCCCCCTTCTCCGGCTCCGCCAGCCGCGCCAGCGCGTTCATGGTCGAGAGGTAGAGCATCTCGGCGTTGGCGCGGTCCCGCAGGGTGATGACCCCGGTAGCGAACAACTCCTGGGCCCGCTCCTTCCCGAAGGTCGCGTCGTGATGGACTTCCTCCAGCCGCTCCTGGGCGATCGACTCGAGGTTTTCCTTCATCTCGACCAGCAGCGGGTGGGGCTCGGGGCCCAGGTCCGGCACGCTCGGGTCGCTCTGGGACTCGACATCGGTGACGTTGATCAGCAGCAGCGAATGGTGGGCGGTGATGGCCCGGCCCGACTCCGAGATGATGTGCGGCATGGGCACCCCCTCGGACTTGCACATGGTCCCGAGGGTGTAGACCACGTCGTTGGCGTACTCCCGCATCGAGTAGTTCATGCTGGCCGGGCGGGTGGAACGGGAGCCGTCATAGTCCACCCCCAGCCCGCCCCCCACATCCACGTGGGTCAGGCCGAAGCCCATGTTGCGCAGCTCGACGTAGAACCGCCCGATCTCCTCCAGCCCGGCCTTGATGTACTGGATGTCGGTGATCTGGCTCCCCAGATGGAAGTGCACCAGCCGGAGCACGTCCTGCCGGCCCAGACTGGTGAGCTTGTCGAGCACCTTCATCAGCTCCATCGCGGAGAGCCCGAACTTCGACTTCTCCCCGCCGCTCTTGGCCCACCGGCCGGAGCCTTCGGTCGCCAGCTTGATCCGGACGCCCATGGTCGGAGCGATCCCCAGCTCGTCGGCCACCTTCAGGAACGTGTCCACCTCGGAGAGCTGTTCCACCACCACGAAGACCGTATGCCCCAGCTTCTGGGCCGACAGGGCGAGGCGCATGTACTCCTCGTCCTTGTACCCGTTGCAGACGATGACCGGCTGGGTGCTCTCGGTGATGCCGAGGACCGCCTGGAGCTCCGGCTTGGAGCCGCACTCGAGGCCCACGCCGTGAGGCGAGCCGAACTCCACGATCTCCTGCACCACGTGGCGCTGCTGGTTGACCTTGATCGGATAGACCGTGGTGTACTGCCCCTCGTATCCGAACTCGGCGATGGCGTTCTGAAACTGGGTCGCCAGGGTCTGGATCCGGGCCCGCAGGATGTCCGAGAAGCGCAGCAGGAGGGGAAAGCCCGCGCCCTGGGCGTTGAGGTCCATGGCGAGGTTGAAGAGATCGAGGCCCCGCTTGGGATTGCCGTCGGGGTGGACCGAGACGTGGCCCTCCGCGTTGACGCGGAAGTAGCCCAGCCCCCAGCCCTGGATGTTGTACAGCTTTTCCGAGTCCTTGGCGGACCACTGGTTGGCGGCGATCTCGCCCTCCGGGAAATCTGGTGAGGGGGGAAATCTTAGCGGATCGGGGGAGAGCGGGAAAGCGGGAGAGCGGGAGCCGGGGTGTGGGAACCGCGGCGGAGCGCGCCGGAGCCCTGCCGGCTCAAGTTCTCCGGTCCCGTCACCGATACTATCGTGAACGTCACCACATAGCCCTCAGGGGCCCCAGCCGCCGGACTGGGTGATGAAAACCGGCCGTCGGAGCCCGGTCGCGCACGCGCGAACCGGGTTTCGTGCCGTCCGGGAGGAGCCGAGCCCCGGCGGCGGCGAGCCCGTGTAGCTTTCCCCCATGTCCTGGTCCTTCCGGCTGGTCCGCGTCTTCGGCACCGATGTGAAGGTGCACGTCACTTTCCTGCTGCTCCTGGCGTTCCTCTTCGCCAACACCCAGGCCAAGGCCGGGCCGGCCGCGGCCATCGCCATGGCCACGCTTTTCCTGGCCCTCTTCCTCTGCGTCCTGCTCCACGAGTTCGGCCACATCCTCATGGCCCGGCACTTCGGCATCCGGACGCCGGACGTGCTGCTCCTCCCCATCGGCGGGGTGGCACGGCTGGAGCGGATGCCGGATCAGCCCCGGCAGGAACTGCTGATCGCCCTGGCCGGCCCGGCGGTCACCCTGGCGCTCGCCGCGATGCTCTACCTGGTGCTGAGCCTGACGGGAGACCCGGCCAGCTTCACCGTGAACGATGTCAACGCGCCTACCATCGTCAAGCAGCTCTTCTACATGAACGTGCTGCTCCTGGGCTTCAACCTGCTCCCGGCCTTCCCGATGGATGGCGGCCGGGTGCTCCGGGCCCTGCTGGCGATGCGGATCGACTACGTCCGGGCCACCCGGATCGCCGCCAGCATCGGCCAAGGTGCCGCGATCATCGGCGCGATTCTCGGGATCCAGTTCCAGGAGTGGATCTGGGTGCTGATCGCCCTCTTCATCTTCTTTGCCGCCGGCCAGGAAGCCGGCCTGGTGGCGACCAGGGCCGCCGGCCGGGGCATCATCATCGACCAGATGATGGTCACCCGGTTCGTGACGGTGCCGATCCACTTTACCCTCCGCATGGCCGCCGACCTCCTGCTGGACACCGAGCAGCGGGAGCTCCCGGTGGTCGACAACAACGGCCAGGTCGAAGGGATGTTGACGCGGGACCACCTGGTCCGGGGTCTCACGCAGCGGGGGCCTGACTCCAGCGTGGCGGAGTCGATGGCGCGGCCGGTGCCGCTGCTCCCCCTGGGGCTCAGCTTCGACGACGCGGTCAACCGGCTGCGGGCCAGCGGCTTCCCGGCGCTGCCGGTGGTGGATGCGGGCGGGCGGCTGGTGGGACTGCTGACCGCCGACAACATCACCGACCTGGTGATGCTGCGGCAGGCGGTGGCCGCGAAGTAGCCTACTCGCGGAGGAGCGGGAGCCCGGTGGCGGTGGTTTCCCGCCGGCGCGGGTCGGCGGCGGCGGTCTGGGCGGCGCGTCGGGCGGCGTCACGCCAATGGAACAGGGAAAGCACCGGCCCGTAGAACAGCAGGTCGGCCACCAGCTTGCCTGCCAGGAGCCCGGGCCACCCCGACAGGGTGACCAGTCCCAGCGCCAGCGAGAGGGGTCGGAACAGCAGACCATCCACCCGCTCCGCGGCGCCAAACTCCAGCAGCAGGTCCCGGCCCAGCTCCCGGATCGGTCGGGGGACGAAGCCGCCGGTCCGCGCGGTGCGCCGCTCCTGGCGAAGATCCCGTCCCAGCAGCACCGCGTAGAACCAAGCCCCCTCGGCCAGGCTCCCGGCGAGTGCGGCTGCCGGCACGCTGCCCGTCGCCCGGTGGATCACCAGCGCGGCCAGGACCAGCGCCACAGTGCCGACGGCCTCCGCCAGACCGTAACGCCGGCGCCAGCCCGCAAGAGTCCGGCGGAAACCGCCCGCCTCGGCCGCGACCGGCGGCGCTTCGCCCACCTCGACATGCAGGTCGACATCGCCCACCAGGATCACGTCGCCCGCCTGCAGCAGCGAGGGAGCGACGACCTGCGACCCATTGAGAAACGTGCCGAAGCGGCTGCGGTCGACCAGCAGCGGCCCTTCCGGGGTCGGGACGATCCGGGCATGGCGGCGCGAGATCTCGGCGCCTTCGAGCGCGAGGTCGCACTCCTCCAGCCGGCCGATCGCCACCGCGCCGCCGGCGAGGGGAAGCCGCCGGCCACCATGGCGAAGCACCAGAACGGGGGGCATGACGGGGAACCGGGCCTCAGCCGGCGTCGAGTTCCTGCCGGAGCCGGGGGCCCGGATGGCGGGGCTTCTCGAAGTACCACCAGTTCACTTCTTCGATCCACTGTTCGTCTTCGGCCACGATGTTGCCCCAGAGGCAGCGGCCCGCCGGGGTGAGCGCGACCCGGACCCGGGCGTCGGCCTCGCGCACCCGCGGAAGGAAGGCCTCACGCACTTCGTCGGGGGCCAGGTCGAGGGCGTTCTGGAGCAGTTGGCGACCGTCCATGTCGTTGAGATAATCGTCGAGGCCCAGGGCGTAGCCCCCGACCACCTGCCCGACCACCCGCTCCCAGTTTTCGACCAGGCCCCGAAGTCCCTGGGCCACGACCGAGTAGGGGGCGCCGCTCCGCCGCAGGTAGTCGCGAACCGGATCGTCCTGTCCGGGAGTGCGCTGCGTCATGAGTCGCTCCGTCCGCGGGCCAGCTGGCGCATGAAGTAGCGCTCGCCGTCGTTGGGCTGAAAGAAGGTCCGAATCGTCAGGTCCCGGTCGAACGCCAGAAAGGCGCCGCTCGAGCGGTCGAATCGGGTGACGACGCCGTCGGTACGCACTGCCTCCAGGATGTCGCCCCCCGCGGCCCGATCGCGCAGCAGCTGGGCCCGCCGCAGGTATTCCGCCTCACTGATGCCGCCGAACTCCGCCCCATGCTTGCGGTAATGCTCGTGCAGCAACCCCGCATCCCGAAAGCCAATGCCGTTCCGGAGCGCGGGGGCGACCGGAGCCGCCCCGGCGTCGGGGCGGTCGGGGACCGCGACGGCGGGGGCGGTCCGCGCTCCGGCGGCTTCCCGGTACTGCTGCGAAATCCAGATGCTCCCGGCGACAAGCAGCGCCAGCGCCAGCCGGATCAGGAGACGCCGAGGCATCAGTGGGCCCAGCGGTTGTTGCCCCGGTCAATATCGGGCAGGTCGCTGTCGGGGTCGATCTCCACGGTCTGAACCGTGCCCTCGGTCCGGAGCCGATAGACGAATCGGGGGCCGAGGTTCCACAGGTCGACCGGGAGCGCTACGGTGCGAAGCTCTACCTTCCCGGCGGCGTCACGCAGGGTGATCGCGAGGTCGACCGGCATGACCATGGTGCCGCGATTGGAGAGGTGGATCTCCACCACCTCGTCGCGAGTCACCACCGAGTCGACCGCCTGGTCCAGCCGGGCGGTGGTGTAGACCCAGGCGCGCCAGAACCAGTCGAGCTCCTGTCCCGAATGGTCCCGCATCAGCCGGAAGAAATCCGCCGGGGTGGGATGCCTGAAGGCCCAGGTGCGGAGGTATTCCCGGAAGGCGCCGTCGAAACGCTCCTTGCCGAGGACCTTATAGCGCAGCGTCTGCAGCATCAGCGCCGGCTTCTGATAGCCACCCCAGAAGAGGTCGTGTACCTCGACCGGCCGGTTGATCAGCGGCTGTTCCAGCCCGGGAATCGCATGGTCGCGATAGAGGTGCAGCGGGTGTACCTCTATACTGTCGCCGTAGGGCGTGCCCTTGAAGTAGAGTGCCGCGTTGGCCAGGTCGATGAAGGTGTTGAACCCCTCATCCATCCAGGGATAGAGTCGCTCGTTGGAGCCCACGATCATCGGCACCCACTGGTGCCCCAGCTCGTGGGCCAACACCCACTGGAGGTCGATCCGGGCCGGGCCGCTCGGATCGAAGGTCATCATCGGGTACTCCATCCCCTCGATGGGCCCCTCGATGCTGGAGATGTGGGCGTAGGGATAGTGATACCACTGCTCGCTGTAGTACTTCACCGCCTCCCGCACCATGCGGTTCGCCTCGGTCCAGAGAGCCGCGCTGGGGCGATAATAGGTATGCACCAGGATGCCCTTCCAGGCCGAGGCATCCCAGCGGAAGTTGGGCGCCGCGGCGAAGGCGAAGTCCCGCACGCTGTCGGCACGAAAGCGCCAGGTGAGGGTGCCGGTCTGGCGGGGCCGGGAGCGGGCGGGATGGCCGGCCTCGTCCGCGGTGATGATGGCGATCGCGGTATCGGAGCGGCGGGCCTGTACCAGCCGGGCGCGTTGGACCGGGGTCAGCACTTCGAGGGGATTGAGCAGCGTCCCGGTCGCGGCCACGGTGTAGCCCGCCGGGACGGTGAGGGCGACGTCGAACGACCCGTATTCGAGGTAGAACTCGCCGGCCCCGATGTAGGGCTCGTGATTCCATCCCCGCACATCGTCGTAGACCGCGACCCGGGGATACCACTGACCCAGCTCGTACAGCATGCCATCCCGCCCCATCCGTCCGGCGCCGGACTCCGGCACCACGAAGCGCCAGGCCAGATCCAGATCGACTGCCGCCCCGGAGACGAGCGGGCGCGGCAGCTCCACCCGCATGGTGGTGCCGTAGATCCGGTGGTCCAGCGGACGGCCCAGGGAAGTCAGCGACTCGAGGGCCAGCCCGCCCCGACCGCCCTTGCAGGAGAAATCGAAAGTCGAGCCCAGAAACACCAGCGGCGGCTGGTCCAGCTGGTTGGTGACGCTTCCCGGCTCGCAGATGTTCTGCTCCAGGTGGAGCCAGAGATACGAGAGGCGGTCGGGGGACCGATTGACGTAGTGAATCGTCTCCCGGCCCGAGAGCTCCTGGCGGTCCGGGTCGAGTGTCGCCCGGATGCGGTAGTCGACCCGTTGCTGCCAGTAGGCGGGCCCGGGACGGCCGCTGCCGGTGCGGATGGTGTTGGGCGCGGGAAGATCGAGCGGGCGGAAGGGGGAGCTGTCCGCCACGGACTGCGCGGTCGCGGGCGCGGCCAGGCCGAGCGCCAGCGCGAAGAGGAGTGGTCTCACGAATCAGAAGCTATCCGGCCGGGGGGGGCTGTCCAGTGTTCCGGCGTGCGCGCCGAGTTCCACGATCCGGCGCCCCGACCGTATTATGGGGACATGACCCGACGCTTCGAATGGACCAGCGAGCTCCCCGCGCCCGCCGGCGCGGTGTACGAGTGGCACACCCGTCCCGGGGCGCTGGAACGACTGCTGCCGCCATGGGAACGGGCGCGGCTGCTGGAGAGCAGTGGCGATCTTCACGCCGGCCGGGTCGTCCTCGAGTTATCGCTCGGACCGATCCGGCGACGCTGGGTCGCGGAGCAGTTCGATGGGACACCGGGGCTGGAGTTCGCCGACCGGCAGGTGGAGGGTCCCTTCGCCCGCTGGGTCCACATCCATCGCTTCGAGCCGAAGGACGCCTCGTCCTCGCGACTCGTCGATCGGATCGAATACGACCTCCCCTTCGGCGCCGCCGGCGCGCTCGCCGCGGGGGCGGTGGCATCCCGGCTCGGGCGGAGCTTCCGCTACCGCCACCGGGTGCTCCAGGACGACCTGATCGCTGGGCAGCGCTACGGCCCGGTCCGGCCCCGTACCATCGCCATCACCGGAGCGACCGGCGTGCTGGGGCGGGCCCTGATCCCGCTCCTCACCACCCAGGGGCACCGGATCCGGCGCATTACTCGCCAGCCGCCGCGGGGCGGGGACATCCAGTGGGATCCGGCCGCGGGACGGCTCGACCCGGCCGCGCTCGAGGGCGTCGATGCCGTGATTCACCTCGCGGGCGAATCGATCGCCGGCGCCCGGTGGACCGAGGAGCAACGGCGCACGATCCTCGACAGCCGGATCCGGGGGACCACCCTCATCGCCGAGACCCTGGCCCGGCTCGCGCGACCGCCGGCGGTGCTGATCTCGGCGTCGGCGGTGGGGATCTATGGGGACCGGGGCGATGAGCTGCTTACCGAGAACGCCGGGGTGCGAACCGGCCCGGGCACCTTCTTCGTCGAACAGGTGGCCCACGCCTGGGAGGCCGCAACCGAGCCGGCGGAGCGGGCCGGTGTCCGGGTGGTGCGGGCCCGGATCGGCCTGGTGCTCACGCCCGCCGGCGGGGCCCTCCCGCCGATGATGCTCCCGATACGGCTCGGTGTGGGGGGACGGATCGGGAGCGGACAGCAGTACCTGAGCTGGATCGCGATCGACGATGTGGTGGGCGGCCTCTACCACGCGCTGGTGACCGACACCCTCCGGGGCCCCGTGAACCTGACGGCGCCCACCCCGGCGACCAACGCGGCCTTCACCGGCGCCCTGGCCCGTGTCCTCCGCCGCCCAGCGATGGTGCCGGTCCCGGCGGCCGCCCTCCGTCTCCTGATGGGAGCCATGGCCGATGAACTCCTCCTCGCTAGCGCGCGGGTGCTGCCGGAGCGGCTGCGCCAGAGCGGCTACCGGTTCCGCTTCGGGGACCTGGAGGGAGCGTTGCGGCATGTGCTGGGTCGGTAGGCGGGCGGGCCGAAGGTCGCGAGAGCTGGCCTCGTGCGCGAGGGGGGAGGGGAA
>CAZXRC010000019.1:0-19349 GCA_964642475.1 uncultured Gemmatimonadaceae bacterium
GCCATCCGGGTCCACGCCCCGGGGCCCGCCGAGGTCCTCCAGCTCGAAGCGATCCCGGTACCCGCAGCCGGTCCGGGCCAGCTGTTGGTGAAGCTGGAAGCGGCCGGCGTCAATTTCATCGACGTCTACAAGCGCACCGGTCTCTACCCCCTCCCGCTTCCCAGCACCCTGGGCGAAGAGGGCGCCGGGAGCGTCGTGGCGATGGGCCCCGAGGTCGGTGGATTCGAGATCGGCGATCGGGTCGCCTGGGCCATGGTGCCCGGTGCCTATGCCGAGTACGCGGTGGTGCCGGCGGCGAAGGCGGTTCCCCTGCCGAATGCGGTCTCCACCGCGGTGGGCGCGGCGGTATTGCTGCAGGGGATGACAGCGCACTACCTGGCCACCTCGACCTATCCGCTGGGGCCGGGGGTCACCTGCCTGGTGCATGCGGCGGCCGGAGGCACCGGGTTGCTGCTGGTCCAGATCGCCCGGCGGCGCGGCGCCCGGGTGATCGCCACGACGGGCAGCGACGAAAAGGCCGAGCTGGCGCGGAAGGCCGGCGCCGACGAGGTGATCGTGTACAATCGGCAGGACTTTGCGACGGAGGTGAAGCGCCTCACCGCAGGGCGCGGCGTCCAGGTGATCTACGACTCGGTAGGGAAGAGCACCTTCCTCCCGGGACTCGAGGTGCTCGCCCCTCGCGGCATGATGGTGCTCTTCGGCGCGTCCAGCGGTCCCGTCGCCCCGATCGACCCGCAGATTCTCAACCAGAAGGGTTCGCTCTTCCTCACCCGGCCGTCGCTGGGCGCCTACATCGCGACCCGGGAGGAGCTGCTGCGTCGCGCCGGCGATCTCTTTACCTGGATCGAGATGGGCCAACTTGCCGTGCGCATCGGAGCCGAATTTCCCCTGGCCCAGGCGGTGGCCGCCCACCGGGCGCTCGAGGGGCGTGAGACCTCCGGTAAGGTCCTGCTCAGGATGCAACCATGAACCCTCCCTTCATGGGGACGCCAGCCATGGCTTAACCCCCGGGTTGACAACTTGCTCCAGTGCCGCGGGCCCCTCGCCGTCGGCTCAGGAGTGCGCATGACCGGTCACCTCGTCCCCTCGCTTGGGAGCCTGCTTCGTGGCGAGGCCCCGCCGCCCAGGACCACCCTCCCCCTGGTGCTCGTCGCCGAACCCAGTCCCGACGTCGGCCCCACGCTGCAGGAGCTGCTCGCCCCGATCGCCGACGTGCGACTGACCGCGGACAGGGATGCCGCCGCGGAGCTTGCCACCTCCCTCCACGCTTCCCTGGTCATTGCCGACGTCACTGGGCCCGGGTTCGACGGCTTCGATCTCTGTCGCCGGCTCAAGCGCGCCCCGGCCACTTCCCTGATCCCGGTGGTGCTGCTGGCCTCCCGGGCCAAGCGCGATGCGTTCCGACAGGGGAGGGAAGTCGGGGCCGACGAGTATCTGCTCAAGCCCTTCCACCCCGCCGAGGCGGTGACCCGGGTCCTGACCCTGCTCAAGTCCGTGGCCAGCCGGGAGCAGACCGAGGGGGCGCTGCATGCCGAGCGGGAGCGGGCCGAGATCACCCTGACGTCGATCGCCGATGGCGTGATTACCACCGACGCCGACGGCCGGGTGGAGCTGCTCAACCCGATGGCCGAACTGCTCACCGGGTGGACCACCCGGGAGGCGGGCCACCGCCCCTTGGCCGAGATCTTTCGCATCCTGAATCGGCGCACCGGCACCGCGCTGACCGACCTGTTCGCGCGGGCCATGGCCGAGCACAGCATCGTGGGCCGGGATCCGGAACTGGTGCTGCTGCGCCGCGATGGCACCGAGCACCCGATCGCCGATTCCGCCGCGCCGATCCGGGCCCACGACGGCCGGGTACTCGGGCTGGTGGTGGTGTTTCACGACGTGGGACGGGAGCACTACCTCGCCGACCAGATGCGCCAGGCCCAGAAGATGGAGGCGATCGGTCACCTCACCGGGGGTGTAGCCCACGACTTCAATAACCTCCTGGGCGTGGTCCTCGCCAACGCCGAGTTGATCGGCGCCTCGCTGCCGGAGGAACGGTCCGATCTCCGCGAGTCACTCGGCGACCTGATGACGGCGGCCAGCCGGGGACGCAAACTGGTGCGTCAGCTGCTCGGCTTCAGCCGCCAGGAGCTGCTGGCGGTGCGGCGGCTCGATCCGGCGAGGCTGCTCTCCGGCTTCCTGTCCACCCTGCGTCGGTTGCTCCCGGAGCACATCGAGTTCCGGCTGACGCTCTCGCCCGAGGTCCCCGCGATCCGCGCCGACGCCGGGGCGATCGAGCACATCCTCCTCAATCTCGTCACCAATGCCAGGGATGCGATGCCTCGGGGCGGCCGGCTCGCGGTCGATCTCCGGGTCGGCGAGGCGGTGGAGCCCGATCCCCGCCCGGGGCACTGCTGGGAGCAGGCCCCCCGCGGGCCCTGCGTGCAGATCGCCGTGTCCGACAGCGGCTGTGGCATGGACCCCCAGGTCCTGCGCCAGGTCTTCGAACCGTTCTTCACCACCAAGGAGCCCGGCCGCGGCACCGGACTGGGCCTGGCGATGGTCTATGGTCTGATGAAGCAGCAGGACGGATGGGTGAACGTGAACAGCGCCCCGGGACAGGGCACCACCGTGCGGCTCCACTTTCCGATCGCGGCGGGCGAAGAGCGGCCGGAGGCCGCTCCCGAGCAACCACGGCGCCTGGTCCGTCCCGACGGTGGCGGAGGCACCGTTCTGCTGGTCGAGGACGACGCGCCACTTCGCCGGGCCACGACCTCGGTGCTCCGGTCGCTGGGCTACCGGGTCCTGGAAGCCGAGGACGGGCAGGATGCGCTCGAGCGCTATCGGGTTCTCGGCGCCAGTGTGGCCCTGATCGTGACCGACGTGGTGATGCCCCGACTGGGAGGCTGGGACCTGTTGCGCGAGATCCGCCAGCACGATCGCGAGATCCCGTTCCTGGTGGTGAGCGGCTATGCCGGCGGCGCCGGCGCGGCGGCGGAGCTGAGCGACCCGCGGGTGAGCTTTCTCGAGAAGCCCTGGACGGTGGCGGAACTGGCCGCCAGCGTGCAACATTGCCTCAGTTCCGAGGCGTCCCGCCGGCTGACACCGCCACGGTAGCCCTGCCGTAGTCCCCCGATTCCCTCTTCGCTGGAGCCTCCATGCGGCGCGGTCTGTGGCTGTTCACCTTCCTGATGCTGGGTTCCGGGTGCCGCTCCGCCCCTCCCGCCGACCCCGCCCACCTCGACCGGGTCGCGCGCCGATACGTGGTCCTGGCCCTCGGGCTCGGCAAGCACGATCCAAACTACGTCGACGCCTACTACGGGCCGGACTCGCTCCGCACCGTGTCCGATCTGGACGCCTTGAGCGTGCCCCAGGTCCGGGCCGCCGCCGAGTCGCTCCTGGCGACATTGGGCGACACGGCGCCGACCTACCGCGACAGCATGGTGACGCTGCGGCACCGCTATCTCCAGCGGCAACTGGGTTCGATGATCGCACGGGCCCGGATGCTCCAGGGCGAGAAGTTCGGCTTCGACCAGGAGGCCCGGCTCCTCTACGACGCCAATCCGCCGCGCTACCCCGACGCTCACTTCGATTCGCTCCTCGCCCGGCTCGATTCCCTGCTGCCCGGGCCGGGGAGCCTGGCCCAACGCTACCAGAAGTTCCGGCAGAAGGTCCTGATCCCCGCGGCGAAGGTGGACACCGTCTTCAAGGTGGCGATCGCGGCCTGCCGGGCGCGCACCCTGGCGCGCATGAGCCTGCCGGCGGGGGAGAGCTTCTCGCTTGAGTACGTGACCGGCACCGCCTGGAATGCGTACAACTGGTACAAGGGGAACGCCCACAGCCTGATCCAGGTCAACCTCGATTTTCCGGTCCCGCTCGACCGGGCGGTGGATCTCGCCTGTCACGAGGGTTACCCCGGGCATCACGTCTACAACGCGAGCCTCGAGCAGGCGCTGGTGCGCGACCGGGGCTGGGTCGAGTTCTCGGTCTACCCGCTGTTCAGCCCCCAGTCGCTGATCGCGGAAGGAAGCGCGAATTTCGGAATCGAAATGGCCTTCCCCGGGGTGGAGCGTACCGCCTTCGAGCGCGACTCCCTCTTTCCGCTGGCCGGCCTCAATCCGTCGGTGGCGGAACTCAACTCCCGGGTCCGCCAGATCAACGACGGGCTCAACTATGCCCGCAACGAAGTGGCCCGGCGCTATCTCGGCGGGGAGCTCGACTCGGCGGCGGCCCAGGCCGCGATGCAGCGCTACTGGCTGGTCAGCCCCGAGGCCGCCGCCAAGACCCTCCGCTTCATCACGACCTACCGCAGCTACGTGATCAACTACAACCTCGGGAAGGACCTCGTGGCCGCCTGGGTCGATCGGACCGCGGGGAACGACCAGGCCGCCCGGTGGCGGGCCTTCTCGGCCCTGCTGGCCTCGCCCCGGCTGCCACCCGACCTGTACTGACCTACCCGCCGCGGGCCCAGGCCCGCGGCCCCGTCCCACCCCCTCCAACCATTTCCCACCCCTGACTGTCTTAGGGGTGGAACGCCGGTCGGCTCCCCCTGTCCCGGACTGTCGCCATGGGCCACCCCACCATGCCGCTTCTCAAGGGCACCCTCGACGTGATCATCCTCCGGACCCTCGGTTGGGGGCCGGCTCACGGCTATGCCATCTCGCGCTGGATCCGCCAGACCACCGGCGACGAGCTGCAGATAGAGGAAGGGGCCCTCTACCCCGCCCTCCGGCGGCTGGAGGAGCGGGGCTGGGTGGAAGCCCAGTGGAAGGTCACCGAGTCGGGACGGGATGCGAAGGTCTACCGCCTCACCACCCTGGGCCGGCAGCAGCTGCAGCGGGAGCTGCGGAGCTGGACCCGCTACGTCGCGGCCATGACCCGGGTGCTCGAGACCCGACCGGCGGAGGCGCTGTCATGAGACCGGATGAGGAACTCCCCCTCGCCCGTCGACTGCCGGTGGATCAGGACGTCGAGCGGGAGCTGGCCTTTCACCTCGCCGAGCGGGAGCGGGAGCTGATTGCCCAGGGAGTGGAGCCCGATCGGGCCCGGTCGGAGGCCCGGGCGGCATTCGGTGACGTGGCCGGCGTCAGCGCGGAATGCCGGGCCATTGTCCGACGGACCCGACGGGCCTACCGCCGGGCGGAGAGGTTCGAGTCGTTCCGGCAGGACCTGGTACTGGCGTGGCGGCTCCTCTGGAAGACGCCGGCGTTCACCGCGACGGCCGTCCTGACCCTCGCGCTCGGCATCGGCGCCAACGCCGCGATTTTCAGCGTGGTCAACCGGGTGCTGCTCCAGCCGCTGCCGTACGATCAGCCCGACCGTTTGGTCGACCTCGCCGAGGCGCATTCCCAGGGCCGGGGCAATCCGCCCTGGTCCAATGTGCTCGACTGGCGGGCCCAGTCGCGGTCGTTCCAGGGCATGGCGTCGTACGGGAGCAGTCCGGTCACCGCGCTCACCAGCGCCGGTCCGGTCCGGCTCCGGTCGGCTGTGGTCTCGGAGGACTTCTTCCGGCTCTTCCGGGTCACGCCGGTGACGGGCCGGCTTCCCGTGGTGGAGGAGCACCGCCAGGGGGCGAGCCCGGTGGCGGTGGTGAGCGAGACCTTCTGGCGAGTCCAGCTCGGGAGCCCGGCCGATCTCACCGGCCAGCGAATTCGCACCGACCGGGACTACCAGGTCATCGGTGTCGTGCCGGCACGATTCCGATTCCCGGCCGGCGCCGACGTGTGGGTACCGCTCGAACCCACCGGGCCCACGTTGAGTCGGACGGCCCACAATTGGTCGGCGGTTGGGCGGCTCCGCCCCGGAGTGCCGCTGGCCGTTGCCGATCGCGAGCTCGACAGCCTCACCACCGGCCTGGCGACCCGGTACCAGCCCGACTTCGACGGTGTCGGCGCGATCGTCACCCCGCTGCAGGAGCTCCTGACGACCTCGTCGCGGCGCCCGCTCTATCTCCTCCTGGGTGCGTCGGGACTCCTGCTCCTCGCGGCCTGCACCAATCTGGCCAGCGCCATGCTGGCCCGGGGACTCGCCCGCCGGCAGGAAATTGCGGTACGGGTGGCGATCGGCGCCGGGCGTCTCCGCATCGTCCGCCAGCTCTGCACCGAGGCGTTGCTGCTGGCGCTCTGCGGATGCCTCGCTGGGCTGCTGCTCGCGGCCGGCCTCCTCCGGGTGTTCGTCCGCCTGGCCCCGGCGACGCTCCCGCTCGCGGGGGTGCGGCTCGACGGCTGGGTGCTGCTCTTCACCGCGCTGGTGGGTGTCACGACCACGGTGCTGATCGGGCTCTTCCCCGCCTTCCGCACCAGCGGTGCCGAGCCGGGCCTCGCCCTCCGCGAGGGGGGCCGAGCCGGTCCAAGCCGGGTCGAACGCCGGATCTGGAACGGACTGGTCGTGGCGGAGGTGGCGCTCGCCGCTACGCTCCTCTGCGGGAGCGGACTCATGGTCCGCAGTCTCGCTCGGGTGCTCGAGGTCGATCCCGGCTTCCGCCCCGAGCGGGTGCTCACGGTCTCCATGAGCCTGCCGACCGCGGTATACCACGACGACGCCAGCCGCGACCGTTTCTGGACCCGGGTACTGGAGGTGGTGCGCCAGATCCCCGGCGTGGAGCAGGCGGGGCTCACCAGCGCCCTGCCGCTGGGCGGGAACAATTCCTCGGGGAGCTTCGGTATCGAGGGGGTGCCGGTGGGACCGGCGGGATACGGACCCGGCCAGGGCGGCTACCGGATGGTGAGCGAGGACTACTTCGCCTCGATGGGCATCCCGGTGCTCCAGGGCCGCGAGTTCGGTCCCCAGGATTCCCCGGAAGGGCCGCCGACCGTCATCGTCAATCGGGCCCTGGCCGAACAGTGGTTCAGGAACCAGGACCCGATCGGCCGGCGCATTCGGTTGCAGTCGGGAATGGACAACCAGGGTGACGGCTGGCTCACGATTGTGGGGGTGGTGGGCGACGTGCGCCATCGCGCGCTCACCATCCCGCCGTCGCCCGAGACTTACGTCCCGCTGCACCAGCGCCCCACCCGCGGGTATTCCGTCGCTCTGACGGTCCGGACCCGGGGCGAGCCGGCCTCGATCGAGCCCCGACTCCGCCAGGTCCTGGCCGCCGCGGCGCCGGACGTGGTGCCGGTCTACGCCACCATGCGGGAGCGGCTCGCCGCCTCCGAGACCGACCGCCAGTACACCACCACGATTCTCGCGGCCTTCGCCCTCATCGCGCTCCTCCTCGCCGGGGCGGGGATCTACGGCGTAGTGTCCTACACCGCGCTCCAGCGAACCCGCGAAATGGGGATCCGCCTGGCCCTCGGCGCACTGCCGGCGCAGGTCCGGGCCCTGGTGCACCGGGGCGCCCTGAGCCAGGTCCTCGCCGGCCTGGTCGTCGGCCTGGTCTGCGCGGGCGGGATTACCCGATTGATGCGCTCGCTCCTCTACGAGGTGACGGCGGCCGACCCGCTGGCCTTCGCCGGGACGGCGGTGCTGCTGGTGGTGGCGGCGCTCCTGGCGAGCTGGTATCCGGCGGGGCGCATGGCCCGCCTCGACCCGATGCGCACCATCCGCAGCGAATGAGCGACGACCTGGCCCCCCGCCTGGTGCTCCCGGGCTACGCCATCGAACGCGAGCTCGGCGGCGGCGGCATGAGCCGGGTCTTTCTGGCCCGGGAAACGGCGCTCGCCCGCCGGGTGGCGATCAAGGTCTTCGAGCCCGCCGGAGCGCGGGTCGATGCCGCCCGCTTCCGCCGGGAGGTCCTCCTGGCGGCGCAGTTGAGTCATCCCCACATCGTGCCCCTGCTCGCCGCGGGCGAAGTGGACGGGCTCCTCTACTACATCATGCCCTATGTGGAGGGGCAATCGCTCCGCGGGCGGCTCCGCGAGGCGGGCGACCTGCCGGTCGGGGAGGCGGTCCGGCTCCTCCGCAACCTGGCCGCGGCGCTGGCCTACGCCCACGCCCGGGGGATCGTGCATCGCGACATCAAGCCCGACAATGTCATCGTCACCGGCGGGGTGGCGGTGGTACTCGATTTCGGCGTCGCGAAAGCGCTGGCCGACTCCACCGCCGCGCCGACCGACGGTCTCACCGGTGCCGGGCTCGCGATCGGGACGCCACGTTACATGGCCCCGGAGCAGGTCGTCGCCGATGACAATCTCGACGTGCGGGCTGACATCTACGCCTTCGGGGTCCTGGCCTACGAGCTCCTGACCGGCGCCCCGCCGTTCACCGGGTCGGACCCCGTCCGGATCCTGCGCGCCCATCTCACCGAGATGCCTGCGCCGGTCTCGACTCAGCGTGACGGGATTCCACCGGTCATCGCGTCGCTCGTCATGCGCTGCCTCGAGAAAGACCGCGATCGCCGGCCCGCGAGCGCGGCCGAACTGCTGGACCTGCTCGATGCCACCGCCACTCCCGGTGGCCTGGCCAGCCCCTCCCTCGGCTCCGCCGCCTCCCAGGGGGTCGCGTGGGCCACGGCCGCCCTCGCGCCGGCGCTGGTCTACCTGGTCGCGGCCGGCGGCATGCTCGCCGGGCTGCGCTGGCTCGCGAGCCAGGGGCATGTCGGCACCCGGGTCATGGTCCTCTCGGTGGTGATCGCACTGCTGGGTCTGCCGGTGGTGGTGGGAGCCGGACTCCTGCTCGGCCTCCGGCGGGTGGAGCGGGGGTACTGACTCAGGCGAGTCCCGCCGCCAGGCGAAGCCCGGGGCCCGCGAGGTCGGGAGGAACGGTGTGGTCGCCTTCGAACTCCCGGTAGGTGACGGGATAGCCCTGCTGTTTGAGCACCGGGACGATCTTTCGGCTGCAGCTTTCGATCGGCAGGATGCTGTCCCGGACCCCATGGGAGATGAACACCGGGGGCCGTCCGACCGGGTCCACCTCAATGAGGAACCCGGGAGAGAAGGCGGTGACCCCTCCGAACAGGTCGCCATTGGCCCGACCGATCGCGAGGGCATAGGTCGCCCCGTCGGAGAATCCCGCGACCCCGATCCGCCGAAGGTCCACCGCGATCCGGCGGCAGGCCGTCGCCAGGGCCTGATCGATCAGGTCGCGATCGTCACCGAACTCCCCCTGCACGATGGCGTCCCAGGTCCCCCGTCGCGATTCCGGCACCAGCATCGCGAGGCCCAGCGCATCCGCCAGCGGCCCGAAGTTCCGGATCGGTCCCCGACTCGATCCGGTGGCCCCATGGAGTGTGAGCACCAGGGGAATGGCCTGCTCGGGCCGGTACCCCTTCGGCACGTAGAGCACTCCGTCTCTGTTGGGGCTGAGGCCCAGGGGTTGGGGTCCCGGCGCAGCCCTGGCTCCGCTGCTGGCGGGGGGCCGGAAGCTGAGCCGGGCGCCCGGGGGCCACCGGCGGAGCGGCGGCCCGAGATCGACCCGAGCGACGAGAGCTGACAGGCAGATGCCGGCGAACTCCCGGCGGCTCAGGGGTGGCATGACCGGCCTCGACGAGTCCCTCCCGGGAGAGGATTCACCCGCGGAGCCCGCATCGCGGTCGAGTGCGCGACGCCTGAGCGAATTGGCTCGTGTCAATCTGGAACCTTTGCCGACCAAGCGCCGTAGTCCACTCACCTGTCGGCCGGGCTCTGGCGCTCTCCGGGCAGGTTTCCTGCTTCGACCTGAATCCCGCCATTCAGAGTGTGCCGATGTTCTACATCCAGGATCTGCGCTACGCCCTCCGGCTTCTGAGCCGGCAGCCGCTCTTCACGCTCCTGACGGTGCTGGTGCTCGCCGGCGGGCTCGGTCTGTCGATCTTCACTTTCTCCTTCCTCCATACGGCCATGCTCAAGCCGCTCCCGGTGAGCGGGGGCGAGGACATTGTCCGGCTGATGCCGCGCGACGGGGCCCAGGGCGCGTGGCTGGAGGCGCGCGATCTGGCGGAGCTGCGGCCCGCGGTCCGGACCCTGGTGGACATCGGTGCCTACACCGGCCGCGAGCTGGTGGCCGGCACCGGCGAAGGCAGTCGGTCGATCCAGGCCACCGCGAGCGAATGGAACATCTTCGAGGTGACCCGCACCCGGCCGCTGGCCGGCCGGACCTTCACCCCCGACGATCAGCTCCCCGGGGCGGAGCCGGTGGTGGTCCTGAGCCACTGGGCGTGGCGAGTGCTCTTCGGCACCGACAGCACCCTGATCGGGCGGCATCTGGAACTCAGCGGGGTCAGGACCCGGGTCATCGGCATCATGCCCGAGGGGTTCGGGTTTCCGGTGGCCTCCGAGGCGTGGGTGCCGCTCGACCCCGACATGCTCCGGCCGACCGTGGCCCCCGGCCGCCCGGTGAGCGCCTACGGCCGGCTCGCGCCCGACGCCACCAGGGCGAGCGCGTCGGCGGAGCTGACCGGGCTGCTCCGGCGGGTCCGGGCGGCCCGCCCCGAGGACGGGAAGGAGCGATTCGCCCCCACCAGCTTCGTGGTGTCGTCCTATCCGATGGCCCAGATCGGTGACGAGGCCCCGCTGGTGCTCGCGGTGCTCAATACGCTCGCGACACTGATCCTGCTCCTCGCCTGCATCAACGTCACCAATCTGCTGCTGGCGCGGGCGAACGAGCGGGCCCGGGAATCGGCCCTGCGCCTGGCGCTGGGGGCGCCCCGCGCCCGTCTCATCATGCAGAGCATGTGGGAGAGCATTCTCCTCTGCCTTCTCGGCGGCGTCATCGCGACCGGCCTGGCCATCTGGGGCCTGGGGGCGATCAACGCCTGGTGCCAGCGGCATCTCGAGGGCAACCTGGCCTTCTGGTGGGTGTGGGGCTTCGATCGGACCGTGCTCTACGCCGCCGGCGGGTTCGTGACGCTCGCAACGATGGTACTGGGCGGGGTGGTGGCCCGGCGGGCCGCCAGCGAGGACGTGATCGGTGTGCTCAAGGATGGCGGGAACGCCGGCGCCGGTCGACGGGCGGGGAAGATCGCCCGGGCCCTGGTGATCGTCCAGGTCGCGACGGTCTCGGTACTGATGTTCTTCGGCAGCATGGCGGCGATCGTGGCCTATCGGGTGGCCACCGTCGATCTGGGCTACGATACCCGGGGAGTGCTGGCCAGCGGAGTCGCCCTTCCCCCCGACCGGTATCCCGACGCCGGTGCCCGCGGCCGGCTGCTGCAGTCGCTGTATGACCGACTCATCGTCCGGGGCGAGATCGATCGGGTGGTGATCCGCGCTCCGCTCGCGGGGATCGACGATCAGGCGGGCGAATTCACCCTCCCGGCCGCCCCGGCCGAGCCGGTACGTCAGCGGAGCTATGTGTTCGCCGCCCTCGGCCCGTTGAGCGCGATCGGCTCCCAGCTCCGCGAGGGACGCTTCTTCGATTCACGGGACGACGAGGGCGCCGCTCCGGTCGCGATCGTGAGCAGCGCCTTCGCCCGGCGCCACTGGCCCCAGGGCTCGCCGGTGGGGGCGCAACTGCTGTTGAGCGGGCTGGGGGAGACGGTGCCGCGTACGGTCGTGGGTGTGGCCGGGGACGTCCTGCTCGGCAACCCGCTCAGTCGGAGCCGGAGCGCCCTGGCCGTCTATCTGCCGCTCCGGCAATCCGGGGCCCAGGATGCGGCGGTGATGTTCCATCATCGGGGGTCGGAGGCCGAAGGGCGGGGGGCCTTCCTGCGGACCGTTGGCGAGATCGATCCCCTCCTCGTGCCCGACAACGTCACCAGCTTCGACGAGGTGCTCCGCAAGTCCACCATGCTGGCCCGCTCGGTCACCATCCTGTTCGGCGCCTGTTTCGGTTTCGCGCTTCTGCTGGCGGTGAGCGGCACCTACGGGCTGATGGCCCGCGCGATCGGCCGTCAGACCCGCGAGCTCGGGGTGCGGCGGGCCCTGGGCGCCACCGACCGGACCCTGCTGGTGATGCTGCTGGGGCAGGGTGCGCGACAGCTGGGGGTCGGTGCCCTGGCGGCGCTCCCCTTCACGCTGCTGGTGGGGTGGGGGTTCTCGCGCTACTTCCCGATCGCGCTGGGCGTCTCGGTAGGCACCGCGCTGCTGGTATCGGCGGCGATCACCCTGATCGTGCTCGCCGCCACCTGGCTCCCGAGCCGGCGGGCGATGGCGATCGAGGTGCGGGACGCGCTCTGGCGGGAATAGCGCTGCCTACACCCGGCACCGCTTGGCCCGCCCTTCCCGGGAGATCGCCTGCCACAGGGAATCGCTCATGGCCGGCGGCGTCGGGGGCGCGATCGCGGCCTCGATGACCGGCCACAGCCCCATCGCGCAGAAGCTGCTGTCGCTCACGATCGGGGTCCGCTGTCCCGGCCATTTGACCAGGAGCGGCACCCGGAGCGCGGCATCCGGCCGCCGGGTCAGGGCACTGTCCGGCTCCCGCCGCCAGGCGTGATCGGAGGTGACCACCAGCAGACTCTGGTCGAACCGGCCGGCGCTATCGAGCGCCTGCACGATTTCGCCCAGCACCCGGTCGGTGTAGCCCAGGTGCCGGTTGTACCCCGCGGTATCCTCCGAGAGCCGCACCCCCTTGTAGCGCCCCCGGAACGATCCGTCCGCGTTGAAGACGAAAGGGGCGTGGGGCAGCGGCAGGTGCAGCAGCAGGAAGGTGTTGTCCGGCTCGGTGATCAGTGAGGTGAGGGCGCTCCCCCGCATCGAGCGGAACAGATGCACCCAGCTGTCGCTGTACACCGCGGTCGAGAGCGGGGGCCAGACCGTCTGGCTCAGCGGATCGGTCCAGTGCTGGAGGTTCCGCATCAGCATCAGCCCGACCTCCTCCAGCCGGGTGGTCCGCTTGTAGACGTAGGAGAGACTCCAGACCCGATCGGGCGCGTCCGCTCCCACCAGGCTCCGGTAATTGATATAGAACCCGAGGACCGAGGAGCGGTATCCCAGGCGGTGGAGCTCGTCGAAGATCGAGGGCACCTCGACCGTCGGGCGGAGGCCGGTCGTGTCCCGCCACTGGGCCGTGCCATTGCCGGGGACGATCTCGCCGTATTCCTCGAAGATGAACCGCGGGATGGCATAGCGGGTGGCCGACCCCGCCGAGCGGGCCTCCCGGACCATCACCGATCGCTCCGCCAGCTTCCGGAAGTTGGGGTATGCCGCCGCGGGGGCACCGTCGGGCGCCTGCCGGAACCACGACCACTCGTCGAAGATCACCACCACCACCAGCGGCCGCCCGGTGCCATTGGCCGGCGGCGGCGCGGTGCTGGTCCCGGACTCGCGCACGTCCCACGGCTTCCAGGAGAGGATCTGGAGGAAGAGAATCGGCACCAGCGGCAGCATGATGAGACAGATGGCACGCGCACCCCGCGCCAGGCGGTCGTGCCAGCGCCGCCAGAGCCACCCGACGACCACCAGCACGCCGGCCCACAACAGGGTGGCCCGAAGCACGGTGGTCTCCTTGTTAAGAGCGGGGAACTGCGAGAGGATGGCGGCGACGATGGCCAGGACCAGCGCCAGCTCGTGCAGGCGCCGCTGCCGGCTCCAGCTCCAGCGCGACAGCGCCAGGCCCGCGGCGAAGACCACCGCCGACAGGATCAGCACCGAGGCCAGCAGGTCGACCGCGTCCTGCCGCTGCCAGAAATAATCCCAGCGATTGCGCGGGGTGCTCCACGAGGCGATCTGTCGCCCGGCAAGCGCGGTCCCGATGACCAGGGCCGTCGCCAGCGCCCGGCCCAGTCGCCCCAGGTCCATCAGGCGGTCCCGGTTCGCTTGCGGAGGAGGAACATGGTGCGGGGCGTTCCGGGGACCGGCCGTTCGTCCACCAGCGTGAAGCGCTGGGCCAGTGCGCGGCGACAGGACTCGAGCGTAAGCCAGCCAAAGTCCTCGCTCCGGAAGCGGAGCAGCCGGCGGAACATGGGGTCGTCGGTTGGGACGAACTCCAGCACCACATGATCCCGGCTCAGGTCGTAGAGCAGGTCGCGGGCGGCGTCGAGGGAGAGGTTGGCGCTCACCAGGAGGTGATGCAGCAGCGCCAGCGCCAGCACCAGGTCCGACTCGACCCGAAGCAGCAGCGGCTCGCGCTCGGCGTTGCGGAAGCCGATCCCCGGACTGGGGCTCGAGAGGTCGGCCACCATCGGCGTGATGGCGGCCGGCTCTTTCCGGAGGCGCCGATAGAGCATTTCCACCGCGTCGTGGTCCTGATCCACCGCGATCACCCGGGCCCCGGCCCAGGCCGCGAGGTAGCTGTACTCGCCGGTGTTACAGCCGAGGTCGAGCACCTGGGCCGGCCGGGCCCGCTCGAGGTACTGACGGATGAGGTCGCGCTTGGCGTCCGAGGCGGCGGCGTCGTAGGTACAGGTCGCGGTGTAGTCGGCCCACACCCCCTCGGGCCGGTACCGCGCTGCCAGCCCCCGCACCTTGCTCCTGAGCCGGCCCAGATTGGCCCGCTGTGCTTCCGACGAGCCGCCACCCCTCGGCTCGGTGGTCGCCCGGCTCGTCTCCGGTGACTGCCGCTCGACCCGTCGCCCCAGCAGCAGCGGCAGGGTGAGGTCCAGGAGCAGGCTGGGGCGCCAGCGGGAAAGCCCCCCGAAGCCCTTCGCCACCTGCTCCAGGGTCCGCCCCCCCAGGCTTCCCAGGAAGTACGAACGGAGGTCCCAGCCCTGGTCCCGGTTGAGAAGCAGGGGGAAGGTGAACATCTGGTTGAACTGTCCCAGCGCCTTCCAGATGTCGAGACGCGCCGGCCGCTCGATCGAGGTGAGGTCGATAAAGACCGGTTTCCCCTGCTGGAACTGGATGTTGTAGGCGGTGGCGTCCTTGAGCGAGAGCCCCCGGGCGAGGAGGCGGAGCTGCAGGTCGAGCGTGAGGATTCCCGCGTCGGCCAGCATCGAGACCGACCACTCGTAGGGGTAGGTGATTGGGACGATGCGCTGGTGCTCGACGAATTCCGCCGCGTCCGGATGCCCCCGCAGGAGCTCCGAGCGGAGGACCGGATCGGTCACCCGGTGCGACGGCACCAGCAGCCCGTCTCCCACCAGGGCGGCCAGCAGCTGGGTCTGTTCGATCTCGCCGAGGAGAGGAGCAAAGCCCTTGCCGAGCGCGCGGAAGATCCGGTCCGCGTGGCGGAAGACGTAACCCTCGGGATCCCGGAATGACGCCGCCAGGCGCCCGCCGGGGGCGGTCATCTGCCGCTGGAATCCTGGTCGGAGGAGCGGCCGGTCAGGCCCCGGAACATCCGGGCGATCGAGCGCCGGAAGAAGGCCACCCCGCCCACCACGCCCGCGACCAGGGCCTGGAGGACAATGGACCCCGAGACCGGGTCGATGTAGAGGAGTGCGAGGGACAGGAGCACGAGGGACCCGCCGGACAAGAGAGTGATGGAAAGTCGCCGTGACAGGGATGTTACGCTAGGTCCCCTGATGGCGTTTGTCCATGTCTCTCGGGCCCCGGGTCAGCTCTCAGCCCGGACTGGTCGGCTGCGTGAACCTGACCGGCAGGCGGCTCAACTGCCGCACCGGATGGCCGCCGTACCGCGCCGGCGAGAAGCGGGCCGCGGTGAGGCCTTCTCTTGCGGCTTCGGCGAAAGCCTCGTGGGTCGACGCCAGGACCAGGACCGACGGGATTTCCACCTGACCTGTGGTGTCGATGATGAACTGCAGCGTCACGCGACCCGCAACACCGGCCGCTTCCAGCGGCCGGGGATAGACCAGCCGCGGCGGCACCAGCAGCTCCGCCGGGACGAAGCGGTCGTCTACCAGGCTCGCGGCGTACACCAGCCCCTCGGTCCCCTCCGGGGGCCGGGGCTGATCGGCCGACCCGGTCCCACCTACCACTCCCCAGGCGGCGCCCCCCTCGACGCCGCGGCCGGTGTAGTCGCGGGGATCGAACGACCGGGTGTTCTCGGTCAGGCCTGGAAGGGAAGTCGGCACCAGGCTGACCAGGTCGATCACCCGGAATCCGAGCGGGGGTGGATCCACGGCCATGACGATGCCGGGGCCACCGGCACCGGGACTTCCGCCACCGGGTATCCCCGACCGCGGTACCCGCGGGGCCCGAATCGGATCGAGCCGCGGCAGATAGATGAGGCTGGTATCGTCCACGGCGCGGGAGACCATCTGGACGGTGACGCCGGTGGTGACGATTCCGAGGCTCAGCAGGGTGGCGTGGAGCAGGGCGGCGCCGATGAAGGCCGCCGGTTCGGCTTGACGGTGCGGACGGGAGGCGACGAGCACTTCCAGCATTGCCCCCTCCTGGCTGGCGAGAGACTTACGCTAGCACGGAGGGGGCAACGACGCGATGACGCCGGCCTGAAGGTCGTCTCAGGCAAACCGACCGGCCCGCTTCAGACGGCGGCGGGCGTCGCCGGGGTGACCGCCGCCTCGTCCCGCTCCCCGGTGCGGATTCGGTGGACCTGTTCGACGTCGACCACGAACACCTTCCCATCACCCACATCGCCGGTGCGGGCCGCTGCCAGAATGGCCTGGACCGTCACATCCACGAACGGCTCCGACACCCCGATCTCGAGTCGCACCTTTTCCTGCAGGCCCATCTTGACCGTGGTGCCGCGATAGGTCTCCACTCGCTCGGTCTCGCCCCCGTGGCCCATCACCCGGGACGCCGTCAGGCCACGCACCTCGGCATGGTACAGCGCTTCCAGCACCTCGTTGAGTTTGTCGGGCCGGATGACCGCGATGATCAGTTTCATTGGTCGTTTCCTCGAGGTCAGCGCGCCGCGGGCGCGAGTTTGGGCGCGGGAACTGGGGTCTCGGCGCCGGCGGGCAGCACCAGGATCGAGCCCTCGCCGCTGGAGTAAGCCTCTTCGCCGTGCTGGGTCACGTCCATGCCCAACCCTTCGGCCCGGCTCTCGGCCCGGAGCACCATCACCGCGCCGAGCCCCTTGAGGATCAGCAGGGTCATCACCCCGGCGTAGACCAGCGAGGTGGCCACGCCGATCGCCTGAAGCCCGAACTGGGCCGCATTGCCGGCCAGCAGGCCGTCGGTGCCACCCCACGCCTTTTCCGCGAAAATGCCGGTGAGCAGCGCCCCCGAGATCCCGCCGATCCCGTGGCCGGCGAACACGTCGAGCGAGTCGTCCACCCGGGTCCGGGCCCGGAGCAGGATCATGAAGTAGCTGGGGAAGGTGGCGATGGCGCCGATGGCGATCGCGCCCAACGGGCTCACGAAGCCGGCCGCTGGCGTGATGGCCACGAGGCCGACCACGATCCCGGTGGCGCCCCCCACCGCGGTGACGTGCCCGTTGCGAACGCCGTCGAGCAGGGCCCACACCACCAGCGTCGCCATCGGCGCCAGGAAGGTGTTGACGAAGGCGGTCGCCGCCGAACCGTTGGCCGCGAGGGCCGAGCCGCCGTTGAACCCGAACCATCCGAACCAGAGGAGCCCCGCGCCCAGCAGCACGAACGGCACGTTGTGGGGCAGAATCGCCTGACGGTGGTAGTCCTTGCGGCTCCCCAGGACCAGCGCCGCCACCAGCGCCGAGATGCCGGCATTGATGTGCACCACGGTGCCGCCCGCGAAGTCGAGCACGCCCAGCCTGCCGAGGAAGCCGCCACCCCAGACCCAGTGCGCCACCGGGGCGTAGACCAGCAGGGTCCACAACCCGATGAACGCGATGTAGGGTCCGAAGCGCATCCGCTCCACGATCGCGCCGGAAATCAGGGCCGCGGTGATGATCGCGAAGGTGCCCTGATAGGCCATGAAGAGGATGTGGGGGATGGTGCCCTTCGGTTCGGTCCCGACGCCGGCGAGCAGGGCGTTGGCGAACCCTCCGAGCCAGGGGGTGCCGTCGGCGAAGGCGAGACTATAGGCCACCACCGCCCAGAGGATGCCCACCGCGCCCAGCGCCACGAAGCTCATCATCATGGTGTTGAGGGAGTTCTTGGAGCGGACCAGCCCGCCGTAGAAGAAGGCGAGGGCCGGGGTCATCAGCAGCACGAGGGCGGTGGAGACGAGCATCCAGGCGGTATCGGCCGCACTCAGGGTCGGGGTCGCATCCTGGATGACGGCCAACAGGAACGGCGTCGTCATGGGGGTCTGGCTCCTCCATCGGCGAGGGGGCGTGGAACGGCTCGGTGGTCGAGCACAGGATACGTCACGGGACCGGGTCGCGCAAGTGCGGTGCACATGAAAATGTGCACATTCTGCACGAAATCCAGTGCACTTTTGCGGCTTTTTGCTGGTACGTGCTGGGTCAGGCCGGGTGTTGACTGTGAGATATGTTCATTGCTGCGAGCAGCTTGCAGCCCGAAGAACGAGCGGGGACGGCCCCATTTGGTGCCGCCCCCGCCCGCTCCCACCCGCCTCCCGACGACCCCTATGGCTCCCGCCTCAGTACCTCGGCACGCTCGGGTCCACATCGTCGCTCCACCGCAGGATGCCTCCCAGGAGATTGCGGGCCCTGGGGAAGCCCTTCGCCTGCAGGTGGGCCTTGGCCTGGGCACTCCGGCCGCCGCTCCGGCAGTAGACCACGATCTCGCGTGCCGGATCGAGGCTCTCGAGCGCCTCCGACAGGGTGCCGAGCGGCACATGCCGCGCGCCGGGGATGTGGCCCAGGTTCCACTCGTGCCTCTCGCGGACGTCGATCAGGTCGAAGTCGTCGCCCCGCTCGATCTTCTCGGCCAGCTCGGGAGGGGTCAGGTCGCCGGGATGCTCGCTCATGCCTTGGGGCTCCGGAGGAAGTCCGCAGAAACGTTCGTAGTCGATGAGTTGGGTCAGCTCACGGGTTCCGCACGCCGGGCACTCGGGGTCCCGCGCCAGGTCGAGCGTGCGGAATCGCATGGTGAGCGCATCCACCAGCAGCAGCCGTCCCGCCAGCGTCTCACCGATCCCGAGCAGCAGCTTGATCGTCTCGGCCGCCTGAATGACGCCGACCAGGCCCGGCAGCACCCCCAGCACCCCACCCTCGGCACAACTCGGAACCATGCCTGGCGGAGGCGGCTCCCGGAAGAGGCATCGGTAGCAGGGGTCGCCCGGGGTCGCCAGGATGGAGACCTGCCCCTCGAAGCGGAAGACACTACCGTAGACGTAGGGCTTCCCCAGCAGCACGCAGGTGTCGTTCACCAGGTAGCGGGTGGGGAAGTTGTCGCTCCCATCGATCACCAGATCGTAGTTCCGGGCGATCCCCAGGGCGTTAGCCGAGGTGAGTCGCACCGGGTGGGCCTCGACCGCCACGTGGGGATTCAGGTCCTGGAGACGGTCCCGGGCCGAATCGAGTTTGGGCCGTCCGATGTCGGAGGTCCCGTGGATGATCTGTCGCTGGAGGTTGCTCGCGTCGACCCGATCGAAGTCGACCAGGCCGATCCGTCCGACCCCTGCCGCGGCCAGGTAGAGACCCAGCGGCGATCCCAGCCCCCCGGCACCGATGACCAGGACGCTCGCGGCTTTGAGCCGTTGCTGTCCCTCGAGTCCCACCTCCGGCAGGATCAGGTGGCGGGAGTACCGCGCCCGTTCTTCCGCGCTCAGCGCACTATCCATGGCGAATCCCGTCGTCTCCCAGGCTCA
>CAZXRC010000019.1:19449-70309 GCA_964642475.1 uncultured Gemmatimonadaceae bacterium
GTACCTGGATGGTCTCGGGTTATCATCCGTTCTGATCTATGCTCATCTGTGGTAGACCGTTGACGCACTGAGGGTGAAGGTTAGCATGGGGCGCCAGCGCCAGCTAATTTGCCGGCATCATGATTCGCCACGGCCTGGTACTCGTACTCGGGGCCACCCTGCTGGCCCGGCCGGGGGAGGAAGCCCCCGCGCGGCGGCCGGCGGAGCAGCAGGTCGAAAGCCTCGTCGCCGCCGGCCGACATCCCGACCTCCGCTGGCCCAACTTCTCCGACGTCCAGGCCGATCTCGACCGGATCTACGCCGGTCGTAACTGGCAGCTGCTCTGGTTCGCCGGCGACACCCTTACCACGGCCGGCCGGGCTCTGATCCGGGTGCTGGGGGAGGCGGAGAACCGCGGACTCAATCCTTCCGACTACGATGTCGGCTGGTTCCAGGCCGAGGCTGACCGGCCGATCCCCAGCGGGGACAGCACCCGGGTGGCCCGACTCGACGTGGGCCTGTCGGTGGCTGCCGCCCGTTTCGCGCTGGCGCTCCGGCGCGGCCGCATCAATCCCGCGTCGGTACACGCCTCGTTCAAGGTGCCGATGGACAGCTTCACCGTCGACAGCACTGTCCTGCGGCTCGCGGCCACCGGTCAGCCCAACGACGTGCTCACGGCGCTGGAGCCGTCGTTGTTGCACTACTACCTGCTGCTCGGCGCGCTGGTCCGCTACCGGGAGCTGGCCCGCGATTCCGGCCTGGTCATGCTCCCCCCAATGCCCCGACGGCTCCGCCCCGGCGACCGCTACGACGGCCTCCCGACGCTCCGCCGGCTGTTGCGCCTGCTGGGCGACGACCGGGACACCCTGTCGCCCCCGATCGTCGACACCCTCTACGGTGGCAGTGTCGTCGACGCGGTCAAGCGGTTTCAGGCCCGGCAGGGCTTCACTCCCGATGGCGTGATCGGCGACTCGACCCGCTCGCGGATGCAGCATCCCTTCGATCAGCGCATCCGCCAGATGGAACTGACCCTCGAGCGGTTCCGCTGGATGCCGCGGCGGTACGCCGCGCCGCCGATTATCGTCAACATCCCCGCCTTCCGGCTCTACGCCTTCAGCGGGGACCAGAGCGCCGAGTCGAGTCTGCTCCGCATGAACGTCGTGGTCGGCACCGCCTTCAAGACCGAGACCCCGGTCTTCGCCGCCGACATGACCTACCTGATCTTCTCGCCCCATTGGGACGTCACCCCCAGCATCGCGCTCAACGAGGTGAAGCCGGCCGCGACCCGGAACCCGGCCTGGCTGGCGCGCAATCACATGGAACTGATCCGGGGTCGGAACGTGGTGCCGCCGACCCCGGAGAACATCGCCGCGATCGGTGCCGGGATCAGGGTCCGGCAGACCCCCGGGCCGCATAACGCCCTCGGTGGGGTGAAGTTCCTCCTCCCGAACGACTATCAGGTCTACCTCCACGACACCCCTTCCCGTTCGCTGTTCGAGCGCAGCCGCCGCGACGCCAGCCACGGCTGCATCCGGCTCGGTGACCCGTTCGCCCTGGCCCGTCTCGTCTTGCGGGATCAGCCCCAGTGGACCGACGACGGGATCCGGGAAGCCATGAAAGGGGACACCCCCCAGCGGGTTGACCTGACGCACCCGATCCCCGTCTTCATTGTCTATGGCACGGCGATCGCGAGGGAAAACGGGGACGTGTTCTTCTATTCCGACATCTACGGACACGACCGGACCCTCAATCGGCTGCTCAAGAAGGGGTATCCCTACCCCCGGTAGGCCCATTTCCGCGCACCCGGGGTTAGGTTTCGCGGCCCAAACGTCGAGACTCAGGGAATGAGCCGTTTCGCCACAACGCTGAAGAACCTCGCGGCCGCCGCCGGCGTGACGGGGCTGGTCGCCACCGGACTCGTGAGCGTGCTCGCGATGTCCGCGCCCCCCGCCGCCGGCTCCCCGTCGCGGGGCGACGCCCTGTCCCGTCGGGACAGCGTGGCTCCGCCGCTCCGCTCGCTCCTCGGGCTGAGCGGCCGGCTGCGCGCGGTGTCGGTGCAACCTGGCCGGGCCGCCGAATCGCCCCTGGCCGCGCTGGTTCCCGCACTCGCCTTGAGTGTGCCCGGGGTACGGGAGACCGGTCTGGAGACGCCTGACGGCGAGCCGATTCACCTGATCTCGCTGGTACCGCTGGCCCAGAAGCTGGGCCCCACCTGGCGCGGCTATCGGGTCGGCTATTGGCCCGGCGAACGGACCGGCAACCGGTCGGCTCGCTATCTCCTTCCCGATGGGTTCATCGAGGTCACCCCCGAGAACGCCGATCTGCCGATCTCGACCAGCTTCCGGCTTCGCGACTTCCTGACCCATGACCAGGGGAACGTCTGGCCCAAGGTGCTGGTGCTGCGGCTGCCGCTGCTCGACAAGCTCGAGCTCATTGCCCAGGCCCTGGAGGCCCGCGGGCGCCCCGCCGCCCTCCGGGTCATGTCCGGGTTCCGTACCCCGCAGTACAACGCCCTCGGCGTGGGCCGTCTCGGTGGCCGGGCCCGCGACAGCCGTCACATGTACGGCGACGCCGCCGACATCTATGTCGATGCCGACGGCGATGGGCGCATGGACGACCTCGATCATGATGGCCGGGTCACGGTGCGGGATGCCGGCTGGCTCGCCCGGGTCGCCGATCGGGTGGAATCCGAATATCCCGCGATGACCGGTGGCATCGGGGTCTACCGGGCCAACCCGGTCCACGGTCCCTTCGTGCACGTGGATGTCCGGGGGACGCCGGCCCGCTGGTAAGACGCGGGGGAGTGAGGGGGCGGGCGCCACCTCACTCTTCACGCTTCACCTCCCGCTCCTTCCACAGACTGTACACCGCCGGGATCACCACCAGCGTCAGGACCGTACTGCTGATCATCCCGCCCACCATCGGCGCCGCGATCCGCTTCATCACGCTCGCGCCGGCGCCATTGCCCCACAGGATCGGCAGCAGCCCCGCCATGATCGCGGTGACCGTCATCATCTTGGGCCGCACCCGCTCCACCGCCCCGTCCACCACCGCGCGATACAGGTCTCCTACCGTCGCACCCGGACCCTGGCGTTCGGTCCAGGCCTGATCCAGGTAGAGGAGCATCACCACCCCCGTCTCCGCCGCCACGCCCGCCAGGGCGATGAACCCCACGGCCACCGCCACCGACCAGTGATAGCCGAGCAGGTAGAGGAACCACATTCCCCCGACCAGCGCGAAGGGGAGTGAGAGCATCACGATCAGGCTGGCGCCGAGGCTGCGGAAGTTGAGGTACAGGAGCAGGAAGATGAGCCCCAGCGTCGCCGGGACCACCAGCCGGAGCCGTGAGGCGGCCCGCTGCATGTACTCGTACTGGCCACTCCAGACCATCGTGTATCCCCGGGGCAGCTCGACCATTCCCTCGACCATCCGCCGCGCCTCGGCGACGTAGCTCCCCACGTCCCGACCGGTCACGTCGATGTAGACCCACGCCGTGGGCATCGCGCCCTCGGTGCGCACCACCATCGGGCCGGCGGTCTGGCTGATCCGCGCCACCTGGCCCAGCGGGACGTAGGCCGGTCTCGCCCCACCGCGCGCCGCCGCCATGCCCATGGTGCCGGCGACCTCGCCGCCGCTGGGCCCGGGACTGTGGGCGGCCGGGATCAGCACATCCAACAGCTTCTCCGGATTGTCGCGCAGCTCGTGGGGATAGCGGATCCGCACGCCGTAGCGCTCCCGCCCTTCGACCGTCTGGGTGACGGTCATCCCGCCGATGGCGGTGGCGATCACGGTCTGGACATCGCCCACGTTGAGTCCATGCCGGGCGGCCGCCGCGCGGTCGATGTCGATGTCGAGGTAGTAGCCCGACTGGGCCCGTTCGGCGAAGGCGCTCCGGGTTCCCGGCACCATCTGCACCGCCTGTTCGACCTCGCGTCCCAGGCGCTCCAGCTCCGCCAGCTCCGGTCCGAAGATCTTGACGCCCACCGGCGTTCGGATGCCGGTGGCCAGCATGTCGATCCGTCCCTTGATCGGCATGGTCCAGGCGTTGGTGACGCCGGGCAGCCGTGCCGCGGAGTCCATGTCGGCGATCAGCCGCTCGCTGGTCATCCCCGGCCGCCACTCCGACTCCGGCTTGAGCGCGATGGTGGTCTCGAACATGTCGAGGCCGGCGGGATCGGTCGCCGTTTCGGCCCGCCCCGCCTTACCCCACACGGTCGCCACCTCCGGAATCCGGCGCAGGGCCTGGTCCTGAATCCGGAGGATCTCCCTGGCCCGGGCCACGCTTGCGCCCGGCAGGGTGGTGGGCATGAAGAGCACCGTGCCTTCGTCGAGCGGAGGCATGAACTCGCTGCCGATCCGCCGCCAGGGGATCCAGGTGACGACGACCAGCGCCGCCGCGAGCGCCACCACGGTCCACCGCTGCCGCAGTACCAGCGCGATCACCGGCCGGTAGCAGCGGATCAGCACCCGGTTGATGGGGTTGGCGCGTTCCCGGTGAATCCGTCCCCGGATGAACAGACCCATGGCGACCGGGACCAACGTGACCGAGAGCAGACTCGCCGCCCCCATGGCGAAGGTCTTGGTGAAGGCCAGCGGCCGGAAGAGCCGCCCTTCCTGTCCCTCAAGGGTGAACACCGGCAGGAACGACACGGTAATGATGAGGAGCGAGAAGAAGAGGGCGGGGCCGACTTCCCGCGCCGCCTGGCCGACCACCTTCCACCGCTCCGCCGGGGCGAGGCCGCCGGTCTCGAACGCCGGGCTCGCGGGGTCGGCCCCGCGGGCCAACGCCGCCCGCTCCAGGTGCTTGTGCATGTTCTCGATCATCACGATCGCCGCATCGATCATCGCGCCGATGGCGATCGCGATCCCGCCCAGCGACATGATGTCGGCGTTCACCTTGAGGAGCCGCATCGCGAGGAAGGCGAGCAGGATGCCCACCGGAAGGGTGAGGATCGCCACCAGCGCCGAGCGGGCATGGATCAGGAAGGCCAGGCAGACCAGCGCCACGATCAGGCTCTCCTCCAGGAGCTTTCCTCGAAGGGTCCCGATGGCTCGGCGGATCAGGTCGCTCCGATCGTAGACCGGTCGGAGGACCACCCCGGCGGGGAGCCCGGCCTCGATCGCCTTGAGCCTGG
The DNA here is from genome assembly GCA_964642475.1 of uncultured Gemmatimonadaceae bacterium. Lineage (GTDB taxonomy): Bacteria > Gemmatimonadota > Gemmatimonadetes > Gemmatimonadales > GWC2-71-9 > JADJOM01. The sequence continues at coordinate 24,564 of CAZXRC010000019.1, forward strand.
CCCTTACCCCGGCGATGGTGGCGAGCGCATTCCCCCCGAACCGCATCACCACGATGCCCCCCACGGCATCGCCCCGCCCGTCGAGGTCGGCGATACCCCGCCGTACCGCCGGTCCCACCGTGACCCGCCCGAGCTCGGCCAGCCTGATCGGTGTGCCGCTCGCGGTGGCCCCCACTACCACGTCCTCGATATCGCCGATGTTCTTGAGGTACCCGAGCCCGCGGACCATGTGCTCCCGCTCGGCCAGCTCCACCACCATGGCGCCGACGTCGGAGTTGGCGTTCTGGATCGCCGCCATGACCCGGGTGATGGGGATGCCATACGCCTGCAGCCGGGTCGGGTCGAGGTCGACCTGGTACTGTTTCTCGAAGCCGCCGATCGAGGCCACCTCCGACACCCCCGGCACCGCCGTGAGGGCGTAGCGCAGATACCAGTCCTGCAGACTCCGGAGCTCGGCCAGGTTGAGCCGGCCGGTCGTGTCCTCCAGCGCGTACTGGTAGACCCACCCCAGGCCGGTGGCATCGGGGCCGAGGGTCGGGGTGACCGTGGCCGGCAGGCGTCCCTTGATGCCGTTCAGGTATTCCAGCACCCGGCTCCGGGCCCAGTAGAGGTCGGTCCCGTCATCGAAGATGACGTAGACGAACGAGACCCCGAAAAACGAGTATCCGCGCACCGTGCGCGCGCCCGGGACCTTGAGCATCTCGGCGCTGATCGGGTAGGTCACCTGGTCCTCCACGATCCGCGGCGCCTGCTCGCCGAAGTCCGCCTGGACGATGACCTGGACGTCGCTCAGATCCGGGAGCGCCTCGAGTGGCGTGTGGATCACGGCCCATCCACCTCCGGCCACCGCGGCCAGGGTTAGGAGCAGCACCACCACCCGGTTCCGGATCGACCAGTCGATGACTCTCGCGAGCATGGTCTACTCCGGCCGATGATGGTGGACGCCGCTGTCCGGCCCGGGTCTCGCCCTGTCAGGCATGTCGGCCATTGCGGTGTCGGGCAGGGGTATCCCGATCGATTCCGCCCCCGGGGCGGTCATGTCCATCCCCGGCATGTCGCCCATGCCGCCCATCAGGGTCCCCAGGTTGGATTCGGCATCGAGCAGGAAGGTGGCCGACGCCACCACCGTGTCGCCGGTCGAGAGCCCCCGCAGGATCTCGATCCGGTCCTCGCTCTGCCGTCCCAGCACCACGTCGGTCGGGGTGAATCGCCCATCGGCGCGTTTGCGGAAGACCAGGTTGCGGGCCCCGGTCGAAAGCACCGCCGAACGCGGTACCGAGCGCGCCGCCAGGGCCGGCGTGGAGAAGCGAATGGTGGCGAACATGCCCGGCTTGAGCAGCAACCCCGGGTTGGCCAGCGCCACCCGGATCTTGCCGGTGCGGGTGTCGGGATTGAGCATGGGCGAGACGTAGGTGATCCGACCGCTCCGCTCCACGCCCGGGAGCGCCTGGAACTGGGCGGTGACCGGGAGCCCGATCTTCGCGGAGGCGAGGTCCTGCTCGAAGACTTCCCCCTCGAGCCAGATGACGCTGAGGTCGGCGATCCGGTAGAGCGCATCGCCCGGCATGATCCGCTGGCCCGCGACCACGTTCTTTTCCACCACCACGCCGTTCACCGGAGACCGGAGCAGCACGGTGCGGCCATCGCCGCCGCCGTCCGCCAACCGATCGATGTCGGCCGGAGCCAGACCCCACGCCTCGAGGCGGCGACGGCCCGACTGCACCAGTCCCTCCGCCTGGGCCCCCGCCTCGGGTGAGCCGCGTGCCACCTCGCCCGCCAATCGACGCGCGAGCCCGATCTCCTGCAGGGTGGTCACGACCATCGGGGCGTAGACGGCCATGAGCGGCTCCCCGGCGCGCACCGCCCGGCCGGTGAAGTCCACCATCAGCCGGTCGACCCACCCTTCGATCCGGGGCGAGACGGACGTGACCCGGGTTTCGTCGTAGACGACCTGGGCTACCACCCGCACCCGGTGGCCCAGATCGCTCTCGCTAACCGGCGCAAAGGTGACGCCGATGCGTTTCTGGTCGCGGTCGTCGAGTGTCACCGGACCACCGCCGCCGCCCGGCGCCGCCGCGGCGTGATTGTGTCCAGCCGGCGCGGCAGCCGGCGTCCGCCCACCCCGGGTGAACCACCAGGCCAGCGCCACCGCGATTCCCACCAGCCCTGCTCGGAGTGCGGTCCCCAGCACCCGGTTCGATGTCGTCATTGGGCCTCTCCTGCGTGAGTCGTGGACGCCGGGTCCAACAGGACCGACGCCGTCAGCATTTCCAGCTCCGCGATGGCTTTGCCGGTCTCCGCGTCGAAGCGCAGCACTTCCTGGCGCGAGCGGATCAACGTCATCTGTGCGTCGAGGAGCGTCATGAAGTCCACCGACCCGCTGCGGTAACCGCTCAGGGCCGACGCGCTCATCGCCTCGGCCTGGGGGAGCAGGGTCCGGCGGTAGAGCTCGCCCAGCTGCCGGGCCCGATGCAGGTCGGCATGGACTTCGCCGAGACGCCCGCGGGTCTCGGAGCGCAGGTCGTTGAGATCGGCTGCCGTCATCGCTTCCATGGCGCGGGCTTCCTTCTCCATCTGGCGCTGCTTCCCCCCGGTAGCGAGCGGGAGGTTGAAGCCGAGCATGAAGCTCGCCATCCGGTCGGTTCCACCCTCGCTCATCGGGCGCTGGCCGTAGATCAGGCCGACGGTGAGATCGGGCCAGATCTCGCGGCCGGCCTTCCGGGCGAGGGCGTTCGCCGCGTCGACCCGGGCGAGCCCCGCGGCCAGCATCGGCCGGCGGGCCAGGGCCAACCGCTCGAGCGAGTCGCGTGAGGGTAGCGTGTCGGGAAACCGGGGCAGGTCGGGCCTGGCGAGGGGCGCGTCCGAGGGCCGGCCGAGAAGGGCATTGAGTCGTACCGCCACGGCTTCGCGCATCGCTCGCATGCGCATCAGGTCCTCGTCCATCCGCACCAGCTCCATCTGGGATCGCAGCGCCGCCGCCTGCGAGCCCTGCCCCTCGGCGTACATCGTGCCGGCTGCCCGGACCACGTCCTCCAGCAGCCGACGTCCCCGCGCCATTTCAGCGATGGTCCCGTCGGCCTGATAGAGGTCGTAGAATGCCATCGCCGCCCGGCCCCGCATCTCCCATCCGGTCTCTTCGGCCCGGGCCGCCTCTGCCCGCGCCTCCGCCCTGGCGGCCTTTGCCGCCAGTCCCGGCTTCCCGGCCGTGGGGATCATCTGCATGACCTGGATCTGGGTCATGCCGAGGGGATCCTGCAGGCCCAACCCGGGGAGGTTCCGGTTCATGAGGCCCAGCTGGATGGCGGGGTCGGGCCACTTGCCCGCGGGTGCGATGCGGGCATTGGCGGCCGCGACCTGGGCTCGTGCCGCATCGATGCGAGGGTTACCGCCGGCCAGGGCCTGGTAGACCTGGTCCAGGGTAAGCCGGGCCGGCTCCTGCGACCGCGCCATCTCCGGCGCGACGGCCAGGGTGGCCAGTACCAACAGTGGAATGCGCATGACTTCGATTTCCCGTGCCTCGGTGACGGCCCGTTCCGGAAGGCCGGACGAGCCATGACGGGACCTGGCCAGGGGCTCAGGTCCGGTGATTGGTCACGCGGGATTCAGGCGCGGGGAGGGGGTGGTTCGGGCTCCGCCGGACGGAAGGGACTGCTGGTCGCCCGGAAGGCAGCGATGCGTTGGGGAGAGTCGGAGTATGCGCCGGTGTTCGGGGCCGCCGTATGCAGGGCGGCAGGGGCACAGCCGCTCATCGTGACGCAGAGAGCGACCTGGCAGGCGCCGTGATGATCGGCCGGGGCGGGCATCGGCTGGTGATGACCGGCGGGCAGGCCCTGATGGTGAGTCGACTCGGCCGGACCCTCCGCGCCCGCTTCACACCGGAGCTCGGCCCACCCCGCCTGCGTGAGCAGCAGGAGGGCGAGCACTAGAGCCGTAAGGCGCGCGAGGATCCGCATGAATTGCATGTTGGCGTGGTGCGATTGATACCTGACTGAACCTCCGGTGAAGGTGCCTTCATGTGTCAGGGCTGGCAAGTGCCTCGGCGGCGATGAATCCTTAGCGTCCGGTTCCGGCTCATCCATCGTGAGAGCGTCATCGTTCACCACACCTGGAGGGTCCCGTGTCCAAACTGCTGCCGATCAACCAGCATCCGCTCGAGCGTGTCGCCCGCGTCATCCTGGGTGCGGGGCTGCTCACCATCGCTTTCATCGGACCCAAGACTCCCTGGGGCTACATCGGGATCGTGCCACTGTTGACCGGACTGGGCGGGAGCTGTCCGCTCTACACCCTTTTCGGATTCAACACCTGTCCCGCCAAGGCGCATTGACCGGTGACGATGCGGCGCTCCTGGCCCGGAGCGCCGCCGGCGATCGGGCGTCCTTTGACCGGTTCGTCAACGGCAATCAGGACGCGGTGTATCGCTACCTGCTGTCGATCATGGGCCAGGCCGCGGATGCCGAGGACGCGCTGCAGGAGACCTTCCTGGCGGCGTGGCACAATGCAGCCGCCTTCCGGGGCGAGGGTCCTCCCCGTGCCTGGCTCTTTGCGATCGCGCGCCATGCCGCCCACCGACTCCGCCGCCGCCGGGTGGCGGAGCCGGAGCAGCTGGTCTCGCTCGATCAGTTGGGCCTCGAGGCCGGCTGGGGCGCCGAGCTCGCGCCGCTCCCCGATTCCGCCGAGGGGCGCCGGGAGCTGGTCCGCGCGGCCCTCGACCGGCTCCGGCCGGAGGAACGGGAAATCGTGGTGTTGCGGGACCTCGAAGGCTTCAGTGGGGAGGAAACCGCCGCCCTGCTCGGGTTGTCCCTGGCGGCGATGAAGACCCGGCTGCACCGCGCCCGACTCCGGTTCGTGGCGGACGTGAGGAGGGACGATGGCTGATATGGAGCGGGTCTTCGGCGGCCTCAAGTGCCGGGACGTACTGGAACGGCTTTCGGCGTATCTCGATGGTGAGCTCGAAGGGGAGGAGCTCGTGGCGCTCGAGACCCATGCCCGCTCCTGCGACCAATGCGGTCGCTTCGGCGGCCGGTTTGGTGCCGTGATCGCGGCCCTTCGGGAAGCGGCTCCGATGCCGGCGGCGGATGCGGGGCGGGCCCGGCGGCTCCAGGAACGGCTGGCCCGCGAGCTGGAGCGCTAGCGGCGTCCGCTCACCTTGGGGGCCGGCTCACGGGGCTGCTCGAAGTCGCCCGGCTCCCGGGGACGGAAGGTCAGATCGACGGCGACGAACAGCGTCTTGCTGAAGGGAAAGAAGAAGATCGGGAAGAGGATCATGAGCAGTACGTCACCCCAGGCGATCAGCTCCCAGGGGGGATCGGGCCAGGTGAGGAGCAATGACCCGACGAACACCAGCGCGAACACCCCTTCGGTGGCAAAGAGGTTGATGGTGTTGGACCCGACCCAGTAGCCTCCCTCAGGCTCCCGGTCGTACCTGAGCCCGCACGACGGACAACCGGGACACATCTTCACCCACGACACGAACACCGGCCCGCCGCCGCAGTTGGGGCAGCGGAGCCGCAGGGCTCGGGCGAAACGGGAGAGCACGGGTGTGGGTGCCGGGTCGAGGGTTACGGGGCCGCAAGCGGGGGCTCGGAGGTGTGGGCCCTCGACCCTCGAGCCTCCAGCTTCGCCCGTTTCTCCGCCCGTCCCGTGAGAATCATGTCCGCCGCCTCGCCCGCCGGTCCGCCCTTGGCCTTGATCCGCTCCAGCGCGGCGTCGTCCTGCCGGCCGAGCTGGGCGGCGATGGCCACGATCATGGCGCGGCCGCTCGCCTTATCGCGGTCCTCCAACGCCCTCCGGTGCGCCTTGGCGCCGAACCACATCGCCGTCATGGCACAGGCGCCGAAGAGGCCGACCAGGGGCGGGCCCAGCTCCGGCAGGATCCAGCCCTTGAACGCCGCGAAGGCGCCGAGGAGCATCATGCCGGACATCAGGGCCATGATGCGGGTCGCGCTCCGCATTTCGCGCGCTCGGTCGCTGAGGGGCGACTCGGGTCTCGGTCTAAGCATCGTCCTCCCCGCCCAGCTCGTAGCGGTCGTCGATGATGGCGGCCAGCCGGCCCAGCGCGGCGCGAAACCGGGGGATCATCGGGTCGCCGCTCCGGGCCCAGACCACGATGTCCCAGGGCTGGTCGGCGAAGGCATCGGGGGGCATCGCCTCTTCCGCCGCGGTGAACAGCAGGGCCTCCAGCGGGGCCTCCGCATCGGTCCAGAGCACGACCGCCTCGTCGTCCCGCTCGGCATGCGTGGTCTCGGCCGCGGCCTCGTCGAAGATCACGGCTGCGGCCTCGGCGCCGTTGCCCCCCAGCACGATCGTCAGGGCCCCGTGCTCGATCAGACTGAGCGCAAACTCCTGGCTCAACTCGCTGGCCGCGGAGGTTCCCTCGTCGATCCAGAGCACGGCGATCGACACCCGATCGCTGTACGCGCCCGGCGCCGGCGCCAGGTTGAGCGCCGGGACCGTGGAAAGAAAGATCCGCTTGTCTTCGAGGTCGGGAAATCGGGTGAGCGGCACGAGATGTCCTCTGACTTAGATCGGCAGATCCTCCCGCACCAGCGCCAGGATCGCCGCCTGCGGCACCACCAGGTACTTCTTCTCTTCGAAGGTGATCTCGACCGCCGCTTTGCGGAAGAAGATGGCGTGGTCACCCACCCGGGCCTGCATCGGCCGCCAGCGGAGCTGACGCTCGCTCAACTTCCACGGTTCCTCGTCCGCCCCCAGGTCCGGGGCGGGGTCTCCCGGGCCGACCGCGATGACCAGGCCGCTCTGGACCTGCTGGGCGTCGACGGCGGTCGCCGGCAGATAGAGCCCGACCCGGGTCCGCTCCTCGCCCTCTTCGGGCGCGATGAGGACCCGGTCACCGACCAGGATCAGTTGCTTGCGGGGAAAGTCCATGCCTACGCCTGCGAAATCTCCAGCACCTTGAGCGACCGGGTGCCTCGGGGCAGCCTGAGCTCCAGCTCGTCGCCCACTTTCCGCCCCTTGAGGGCGCGGCCCAGCGGGCTTGCCAGCGAAATGTGCCCGGCCTCGATGTCCATCATCTCCGCCAGGACCACCATGAAGGTCTCCTGTTCCCTGGTATGCAGGTCCAGCACCCGCACGCTGGAGCCCAGGCCCACCTGGTCGGCCGGGGTCTCCGTGGTGGAGAGCTGGCTCACCTGGGCCAGCCGCTGGTGCAGCTGCCCCAAGCGGGCCTGGACGAACTGCTGCCGTTCCAGGGCCGCCTTGTATTCGGAGTTCTCGCGCAGGTCGCCCAGCTCGACCGCCTGAGCGATCGCCTGAGGGATGAGCACATTGAGCTCGTGGCTGAGCTGCTCGATTTCAGCGCCCAGCTTGGCCCGCATTTCACTCAGCATGAAAGACTCACAAAAAAGGAACGGCCCGGGCCGCTGCTGCCCGGGGCGCCAGAGACGCGAGATCTTCCATATTATAGCGCCAAGCCGGAACTCCAGCCATAGACCGGCGCTGAAATCGTTTTCTGGCAGTGACTTACGTATCTTCATGCAACCCAATGACTGGCCCCCCGCCGCCAAAGGTGAAGCCCCCTCATGACCGGAAACAGAGCAGCCAGCTGCCTTCTCGCGACCCTCACAGTCCTTCAGTTCGTCGCTGCTTCGAGGGCGGCGGGACAGGGCCCGGAGGAAGGGCCCCCGGTCGCAAGCGACTCCGTCGCTCGACGGCTCCTCGCCGATGTTCGTTCGGCCGACAGCACGATCCAAGTCGAGGTCCGCTACGCCACCGCCGACAACTTCACCGGCGCGCCCCTGCCAGGGTATTCCGGCAATCGGGCCTTCCTGCGGCGCGAAGCGGCGGAGGCGCTGGGCCGGGTGCAGCGGCGGCTCAAGAGCGGCGGGATGGGCCTCAAGGTGTTCGACGGGTACCGCCCGGTCCGGGGAACCCGCGGGATGGTTGAGTGGGCCAGGCGGACCGACCGGATGCACCTGATCCGGGATGGGTATATCGCGAGCCGGAGCCGTCACAACCTGGGTCTCGCGGTCGATCTCACGCTGGTCGATCTCAGCCTGGGGGGTCGCGAGGTCGACATGGGTACGCCCTACGACACCTTCTCCGCGTCGGCGCACTGGGCCAACGCCACCGGCCGCACGCTCCGCTACCGGCAGCTCCTCCGGAGCGTCATGGAGAAGGAGGGGTTTACCCAGTACGATCAGGAGTGGTGGCACTACAGCTTCGAGCTGCCGGGCGATCCGGTGGCATTCGACCTGGAGGTCCGCTGAGCGGTCCGGGGGCGGGAAGCCGCTCCGCCCGCGACTGCACCCATCCATCCAAGTTCGGCCCCCCTACTTCCGCACCCCCCAGGCCTGGAGGTTCCGCTCCAGCTGCCGGGTGTGCACCTCGAGGTGCTCGGCATAGGTAGCGAGCCAGGTTTCCGCGCCGTAGGGCGCCGTGTGCTCGGTGTGCCGCCCGGACCTGCGCCATTGCGCCTCGGTCAGGCGGTTGAGGAGCGGCACGGTGTTGGCGCGCACCGCGCGGATGGTGGCGAAGGCAGCGTCGAGCGGGTGGGCATGGTAGTCCATGTCGGCGGCCCAGCGATCCTGATCGTAGCCCACCACCAGCGGCTCCTTTTCGGACACGAGGAACCGGATCCTCATATGGGCATTGGCCTCGCTGTCGGCGCAGTGGACGACGACCTCGTGCGCGCTCCACTTGCCGGGCGCGGGCCGCCATTGCCGCGCCTCGGTCGGGATCCGGCCAAAGGCGGCTTCGAGGAGCGCGGGTCCGTTCGCGTAGCGGGCGATGAAGGCTTGGCGTTCCGCGGGGGTCATTGGGGATGGTCCCTGGGAGTGAGGGTGGAGGGGCACGGGCGTCAACGGCGCCTCACGGGGCGGCCTGTAATTAAGATAAGATGGGTCGCCTATATGGCCTGTCTATCGGACGATAGGTAGGGGGTCGAGGGCCTGCTTGGCGGGGCCTGGTGCGGTTCCTAGATTAATGAGATCTGCCTGAGTTTTCCTTGACGGAGACGTTGCGACTACGTATCCTGTGCGCGGTTGTCGTTACCCCGCGCGCATTCCCGCTGACAGGATTTCGCCCTGATGCCCGACCAGACGGCGTCTCGCCGGCGGCTGTTTCGCCACGTCCCGGCCTGTCTCTTCGTTCTCCTTCCGCTCGCGCTGCTGGCCTGCTCGTCGGATCAGTATCCTCAGACGACGCTGCACCCCCGGGCCGATTTCGCCCGGGAGGCGGACAACATCTTCCGGGTCACCCTGATCGCGGCGACGGTGGTGTTCGTCCTGGTCGAGGGGGCGCTCCTGTTCGCCATGTGGAAGTTCCGCGATCGCCCGGGGGCGGCCGAGCCGGTGCAGACCCACGGCAACACCACCCTCGAGATCGTGTGGACCATCATTCCGGCGTTCATCCTGGCGGTGATCGCGGTGCCCACCGTCCGCACCATCTTCAAGACTTCGACCAAGCCCGGGGCCGACGCCCTTCAGGTGGAGGTCATCGGGCACCAGTGGTGGTGGGAGTTCCGCTATCCCCAGCTGGGGATCACCACCGCGGGCGAGCTCAAGGTGCCGGTGGGGCGCACCGTCAGCCTGGAGATGACCACCAAGGACGTGCTGCACTCGTTCTGGGTGCCCGCCTTCGCCGGCAAGCGTGACGTCTTCCCCAATCGCTACAACAATCTCTGGTTCAAGGCCGAGGTGGCCGGGAACTTCCCGGCCCAGTGCGTGGAATTCTGCGGCCAGCAGCATGGCAAGATGGCCTACCGGATCATCTCGATGGATTCCACCGAGTTCGATGGCTGGGCCCGGGGCTTCAACAACCCGCCGCCCGACTTCAGCGCCGACACCTCCGCCGCCAACGCCCAGGTCAAGGCGGGCGAGGCGATCTTCAAGGGCAAGGGGGCCTGCGTCGGCTGTCATTCGATGTACCCGGCACTGCCCCTGACCGGGCCCAACCTGCATCATGTCGGCTCCCGCAGCTACATCGCCGCCGGCACCCTCAAGAACACGGACGAGAACCTGGCCCGGTGGATCAAGAATCCCCAGGCCTGGAAAGAAGGCGTGCTGATGATCGTCCCGCCCCTCACCGACGAGGAAGTCGCCTCGGTGGTGGCCTACATGCGCGCCAACCAGTAGACAACCGGGAACCCGAGACTCATGGCAACCACCGCGCTGGAACAGGCTCCCGCCCACACCGCAGGCGGCACCGGGCTGTGGAGCTGGCTCACCACGGTCGACCACAAGCGCATCGGCCTCCTCTATGGCGCCAGTGCGTTCCTCTTCTTCCTGCTGGGCGGCATCGAGGCGCTGATCATCCGGCTTCAGCTGGGCTCGCCCAACAACACGCTGGTCAGTCCGGACGTGTACAACCAGCTGTTCACGATGCACGGCACCACCATGATCTTCCTGGGGGTGATGCCGCTGTCGGCCATGTTCTTCAACTACTTCATCCCCCTCCAGCTGGGGGCCCGGGACGTGGCCTTCCCCCGGCTCAACGCGTTCAGCTACTGGGTGTTCCTGTTCGGCGGCCTGCTCATCAACGTCAGCTGGCTCTTCGGGGCGGCCCCCAACGGCGGCTGGTTCGGCTACGCCAACCTGACCACCCGGCAGTTTTCGCCCGGACTCAACATCGACTTCTGGACCGTCGGGCTCCAGATCCTGGGCGTGGCCTCGCTGGCGGCGGCGGTCAATTTCTTCGTGACGGTGGTGAATCTGCGGGCGCCCGGCATGAAGATGATGCACATGCCGATGTTCGTCTGGATGAGCTTCATCACCCAGATCCTGCTCCTGCTCTCGTTCCCGATCATCACCGTGGCGCTGATCCTCCTGATGATCGATCGGACCTTCGGCACTCATTTCTTCGTGCCCTCGGGCGGGGGTGACCCGATCCTCTGGCAGCACCTCTTCTGGCTGTTCGGCCACCCCGAGGTGTACATCCTGATCCTGCCGAGCTTCGGCATCGTCTCGGAGATCCTCCCGGTCTTCTCGCGCAAGCCGCTGTTCGGCTACGCGGCAATGGTCTTCTCCGGCGCGTTCATCGCCTTTGTGGGCTTCGGTGTGTGGGCCCACCACATGTTCGCCACCGGGATGGGGCCCTTCGCCGACGCCTTCTTCTCGCTTGCGACGATGATCATCGCGATCCCCACCGGCGTGAAGATCTTCAACTGGATCGGGACCATCTGGGGCGGTCGGATCGCGTACCGGACCCCGATGCTCTTCGCCCTGGGCTTCATCGCCATGTTCATCATGGGCGGCCTCTCGGGCGTGATGCACTCCTCGCCCCCCGCCGACCTGCAGCAGACCGACACCTACTTCATCGTGGCCCACTTCCATTACGTGCTGTTCGGGGGCGCGATCTTCGCCATCAGCGGCGGGGCCTACTACTGGTGGCCCAAGATGTTCGGGAAGCTGCTGGACGAGGGGCTGGGCAAGGTGCACTTCTGGCTGATGCTGATCGGTTTCAACCTGACGTTCTTCCCGATGCACATCGTCGGCCTCCAGGGCATGCCCCGCCGGGTCTACACCTACAGCGACGAGCTCAACTTCACCCTGCTCAACCAGCTGGAGACCCTGGGCTCGTTCATCCTCGCCCTGGCGTTCCTGGTCTTCATCTACAACATCCTGAAGACCTGGCGGTCGTCCGAGCGGGCCCCGGCCGATCCCTGGAATGGCGCGACCCTCGAATGGGCCATCCCCTCGCCGCCCCAGGAGTTCAATTTCCCCACCCTGCCCCAGGTCCACGGCCGGGACGCCCTGTGGGAGATGAAGCGGGTCGGTGGCGGGTCGGTGCCGGAGCCCCAGCGGGTAAGCGGGACGGGAATTCACCTGCCCAACCCCTCGATCAAGCCTCTCATTGCGGCGCTGGGTGTCGGCATCACCCTCACCGGCTTCATCGGCGGGTCGCACCTGCCGGTGCACCTGGTGGGTCTGGCGATCCTGTTCTACGGCGTCTACAGCTGGGCGTTCGAGCCGGCCTGAGTGAGAGGCCGTTGGCCACTGGCCGCTGGCCCGTTGGTGCTGTCGGAGCAGCGCTGAAGAACCTGAACTGAGGCAATCCGGCCAACGGCCAACCGCCAACGGCCCGTCACCGAACCGTCGTGATACCAGGAGTCCTAGTGGCTGACACCGCACACGCTCACGCCGACGACCATCATTACACCGCGACCGGGATCGACAACCGGAAGCTGGCCATTTGGACCTTCATCGGGTCCGAGTGCATGTTCTTCGCCTCGCTCATCGGCACCTACCTGGTCTACAAGGGTCGGGATATCGCCGGGCCCAAGCCCCACGCCGAGTGGATGCTGAACGGCGCGCCGCAGGAGCAGATGCTGGAGATCCCGCTGGTGACCTTCGGCACCGCGCTGCTGCTCTTCAGCTCCTTCTTCATCGTGCTGGCGCTCAATGGCGCCCAACGGGGCAACCGCAAGCAACTGGTCGGCTGGCTCCTGGCCACGATCTTCTGCGGCATCTTCTTCGTGGGGATGCAGGTGTACGAGTTCAGTCACTTCCTGCATCGGGGGATGGGCTACACCACCAACCTGTTCTCCAGCACCTTCTACACCCTGACGGGCTTCCACGGCACCCACGTGACCCTGGGGCTGGTCTGGCTCATCTCGGTCCTGGTGGTGGCACTCCGCGGAAAGCTCCCGCCCGAGAAGGCGCTCAACCTCGAAATCGCCGCGCTGTACTGGCACTTCGTGGACGTGGTCTGGATCGTGATCTTCCCCGTCGTCTACCTCATCCGCTGAGCCGGCCGCACATGCACGCTACCGCCCACGCGATCACTGCCGATCACGCGCAGCATGCGCATCCGAGCTGGCAGACCTACACCAAGATCGCCATCACGCTCTTCGTGCTGACGTTCCTCGAGGTGGCCGCCTACGAGGTGGTCCACCGCCACGCGCCGGCGGGCCTGGCGACCATGCTGGAGCCGATCGTGGTGGAAGTGCTGCTCTTCCTCTCCGCGATCAAGTTCCTGCTGGTGGCGATGTTCTACATGCACCTGAAGAGCGACGGGAAGCTCCTCTCCGGGATCTTCGGCTTCTCGCTCCTCCTCGCTACGGTGATCGTGGCGGGCCTGATGATCATCTTTGCCTACCAGTATTACCACGCGCCGACGGTGAATCCGCTGAAGTAGGACGGGCGGGCAGGCGGGCAGGCGGGCGGACGGGCAGGCGGGCAGAAAGGTGAGGGGCCCTCGAATCGGTCTTCGAGGGCCCCTCGTCACTGACCGTCCGACCGTCCGACCGTCCGACCGCCTGACCGCCTGACCGCCTGACCGCCTGACCGCCTCACCTCACTCTCACCCTCTGATACACCCACAATCTGCCCGGCACCCCGCCATCCTTCCGTCGGTAGACATACCGGGGCAGCACCTCGAGCATCGCCTTTGCCAGCGCCGGCCGGCTGGCCCAGAGAATCCGACTGGTCGTCGGCACCACACGGCCCAGCGAATCCACCGCGGCCGCCGCCCAGATCTCTCCCGTCACACCTCCGACGCTTGGCGGTGAGGCCCGAACCCGGTCCGGGGTGACCGTCCGGTTGGTCGGGTTGGCATACCCCACCCCGACCGGCGGGTCGAGCCGGCTGGCCCGCGCGAGGGTCGCCATGGAATCGAGGAGCGACGCCACCAGAGCCGGGCCTGCCTCGATGATCCAGCTGGGCCGCTCCCGGACATGCCCGAAGACCAGCGCGGTCTCCACTCCCTCCGCTCTCGCCGAACGGGCCACGGAGATCCTGCCCCCATCCACCGCGTCGAGATACTCGCTCTCGATGAACTTCCCCGAATCGGGTGCCGGGCCGGCGAGGAGTGCCCGGACCGCGGTGCGCCATCGCTCGACGTGCTCCGGCGCGATCCAGCCCACGAAGTCGGGCGAAGGCCGATGCCCGGGTCGGGCGGAGCGGGTCGCCCAGATGACGAGGCCAGTCGAACTGTCAGGGACGAGGAGAACGGTGCCGGGGCCGAGCTGGAGGCGATGGGCGGGGAACTGCTGCGCCGGGGCGGAAGTCGTGGTGAGCAGACTCAGAACAGCATACCACAGATGACACAGATGTGAACCGAACGAGATCCTTCGAGTGTCATCCCAGCTCATCGGTGCTCATCTGTCGCATGCAGTTGTCATGGCTCCGCGGCCACCGCGGAAATTGTGGTCTCGAAGCCCGCCCGCTCTCGCGAACCGAACAGCCGCTCGGCCGCCACCTCGTTGTGTCCCGCCTCTTGGACCTGCAGCGCCTCGAGATCGAAGAGCTGGGGGTCGAGGAGCGCGTAGTCGGGGAACTGCTCCTGGATCGGACAGGCGTTTTCGAGCAGCTCGCCTTCGGCGGTCATCATGGGAACCCCGATGAGTCGACAGACCAGCGGCCGCGACTCGTACACCAGGCAGGCGCCCCGTTCGTCCAGCAGGGGGCAGGGGGCATCCGCCAGGGACTCGGCGATGGAGTCGAAGCGCTCCTCGCCCAGGTCGGCCAGGTCGTAGGGCGGCTGCCACCCGGGTGCCTGCTCCCGGATGCGGGCCAGCACCTCGGTGCCGGCGGTCCGGACCTTCCGCCGGGTATCGGCCGGCAGCTCGGCCAGCGCGGCGCGGAGGAGCAGGGTGTCGGCGGCGGAGATATCGAACGGACCGTGACAGCAGGCGCTGCAGCCCGCGCGGCAAGGCAGGACACCCGGGTGGCGTCCGGCCACGTCGTCGAACCAGCGGTCCAACCGTTCGAGCGTTTCGCGGTAGGCGAGAACGGCGGGATCCATCGGTCAGCGGGGCCGGGCGGCGGCGGCGAGCATCAGCCAGCCTGCCAGAAACGCGACGCCGCCGAAAGGCGTAATGGCTCCCAGTCCGCGGATGCCCGTCAGGGCCATCGCATAGAGGCTGCCGGAGAAGAGCAGGGTGCCGAGGATGAAGGCCCAGCCGGCCCGCGCACCCCAGGGACCGGGGCCGCTGGAGACCAGCCAGCCGGCCGCGAAGATCCCGAAGGCGTGGTACATCTGGTAGCGGGCCCCGGTCTCGAAGACCTGCAGCATATCCGGCGCGAGCCGAGCCCGGAGTGCGTGGGCCCCGAATGCGCCGGCGGCAACGCTCAAGCCGGCGGAGAGTGCCGCGATGGTGGCGAAGTAGCGTGAAAGTGGCATCAGAAGTAGAGGAACGGCGGTGGGGGCATGCCCTGGGCGCGGAAGTTGGCCACGATCTGCCCCGCGGTCCAGATCGTATGCTGGTTCAGCTCATCCCACACCATCCATTTGGGCAGCTTCTGGCCGAAGTACCAGATGGTGGCCTGGCGGTCTTCCGCGGTCTGCTCCTTGAGGATCCGGATGGTGAATCCGTACGACTGCTCCACGAAGCGGCGGAGCCCGTCGCGTGAGTTGAAGACGATCGAGGTATCGCCGCGGAAGGGGAGGCTGTCCCACCCCAGGATGTAGTGGGAGACGATGTAGAGGTCGGCGTTGGCGGCGTGGTGAATCTGTTGGGCGAAGTCCCGCTGCCCCACGGCCGCGGCCAGGCGATAGGCCCGCTCCGGCATGGAATCGACCATCGAGAGGAGCAGGTTCCGCTGGGTCTCCTGGGCCCGGATCTGGATGTCGCGATACTCCGCGGGCATGGGGAACGGCTGTCGGATGGGCGGGGCCTGCTGGGCGTTCACGATCGACGCGTAGAGACCTGACAGGATGAGCAGTCGGCGGACCATGAGGGTGCCTCGGGTTGAGCCGGCGGAGTGTCATGGATCAGCCAGAAGATACCTGCTTCATCCCGATTACATGAGGCCTTCATTCCGCGACCCAGAGGTTCGTGTTTCCACTTGCGAGGGCGAGGTGCGTATGTCGATACCGGGCGGGCTGTCCTCCGATCTGAAGAGCACCGTGCGCGGGCTGGGTCGCCGGGCAGGCTTCACCTGGGCCGCCGTGGCCACACTGGGCCTCGCTGTGGGCGGTATGACCGCGATGCTCACGGTCGCCAATGCCATTCTGTTCCGGGCGCTCCCATATCCCGATGCCGAGCGGCTGGTATCGCTGTGTGAGCGCCATCCGCAGGTCGAGGGGTTCTGCGTGGCCTCGGTTCCCAACGTCACCGACTGGGCCCGGACCGGCCGGACCATCGTGGCGGCGGGGGTCGCGCGGGAGTGGCCCATGACCCTGACGGACGGGCCCAGGGGAGTGTCGGTCCGGGGTGGTCTCGCGACCACCGGGGTGTTCCAGGCCCTGGGTGTGGGCCCGGCGCTCGGCCGGTTGCCGAGCCAGGAGGACGAGCGCGACGGCAGCCGCCACGTGGCTCTGGTCAGCCACCGTTTCTGGCAGGAGCGGCTGGGGGGCGATGCCGCGGCTGTCGGGCAGACGGTTCGGCTGGAGGACTCGCTGTACCGGGTGATCGGCGTGCTGCCGGCGGGGTTCCAGGTGCCGATGCTCGACGGGGTCGAGGTCTGGACACCGGTGCCGTTCAGTCCCGAGGATGAGGAGCAGCGCGGCTGGCGGGGCTTCCGGGCGATCGGCCGGCTGGCACCGGGCGCGTCGGTCACCGCGGCCGCCGATGAGCTCAGGGCGATCCAGCTGCGGCTGGGCGAAACCCACCCCGCGACGAACGCGGGGTGGGGTGTCGAGGTGCGAACGCTGCGGAGTGCGGTGGTGGGGCAGGTCCGGCCCGCCCTGCTGGCCTTCCTGGGTGCCACGCTGCTCGCGGTACTGATCGCCTGCCTCAACGTCGCCACCCTTCTTCTCGCCCGGTGGAATGCCAGACAGCGTGAAATGGCGGTGCGCTCGGCCCTGGGCGGGGGGCGATGGGCACTGGTGCGGCTCCTGCTCCTGGAGACGCTGCTCCTCGCCGTGCTGGGAGCGGGGATCGGGCTCCTTCTCGGTCCCTGGGCGACCCGGGCCTTCGTGTCGCTGGCCCCGGCGAGCATTCCCAGGCTGGACCAGGTTCGCGTCGACCCGGCGATGCTGGCGACGGCATTCGGGATCGCGATACTGGTGCCGATGCTGGTCGCGCTGTTTCCGGTGCTGGGGAGTTCGCGGGCCAGCCTGGCGGGCACCCTTCGCACCGGCGGGGGGGACCAGCCTCAGGGCGGTGTCCTGGCCCGACGGCTGCTGGTCGTGGCGCAGCTCTCGCTGGCGGTCATGCTGCTGACCGGGGCCGGGCTCCTCGGTCGGAGCTTCCTCCGGCTGACGCAGTGGTCCCCCGGCTTCGAGCGAGACCACCTGGTCACGCTGTGGACCTACCTGCCACCGGCGCGCTTCGCGCGGCCGGCCGACGTGATCGCGGCGTATCGCGGCATGCGGGAGGAGGTCTCGAGTCTGCCCGGTGTCGTGGGTGTCAGCCAGGCCTCCGCCGGCCCGCTGTTCGGCGGGAGGGAGACGGACGGGTTCGTGGATGCCGCCCGCCCAGCGGCGGAGCCGGTCACCGCCCGCTGGTATGATGTCGGCCCCGACTACTTCCAGGTGCTCGGACTCGGTGTCGGCCGGGGGCGGAGCCTCACCGTCGAGGACCGTTCCGGCGGCGCCGGCGTCGTTGTGGTGAATCAGACCCTGGCCCGGCGGATGTGGCCGGGACGTGAGGCGCTGGGGCAGCAGATCCGAGATAAGCGGGGCGGGGACCCGATGCGCGTGGTTGGCGTGGTGGAAGACATTCCACCGTTCCGGGCGGGCGAGCCGCCCGAGGCGGAGGTGTACTGGCCGTTCGAGCAGCGCACCAGGTGGGCGAGCTATCTGGTTATCCGGACCGCCACCGCTCCGGAGGAGGTTGGCCGGTTGGCCGCGAGCCGGCTGGCCGAGCGGTTCCCCGAGGTTCAGGTCTCGCCGCCGCGCACCCTCCCCGAACTGGTCCAACGGCAGTTGGTGAGCCCGCGTTTTGCCCTGCTGCTCATCGGCGCGTTCGCGCTCGTGGCCTTGCTGATCTCGGCCATTGGAGTGTTCGGCGTGGTGAACTTCCTGGTGACCCGCCGCTCCCGTGAGCTGGGGATCCGCCTCGCGCTGGGCGCGGAAGGGCGGCGGATGATGCAGGGGGTGATGGCGGAGGGACTGCGGCTCGCGGCCGCCGGAGCGATCGCCGGGGTGGCCGGGGCGCTGGCGCTGGGACGACTGATCGCGTCGCTCCTGGCGGGGGTGCCACCCAACGATCCGGTTACCCTGGGGATGGTGGCGCTGGTGCTGATCCTGGTGGCGCTGCTGGCCACCTGGCTCCCGGCCCGGCGGGCGGCCAGAACCGATCCGATGGTGGTGCTCAGGGCCGAGTAGCCGGCAGATAACGGAATTCGCGACGTATCGTTAAGGCGAGACGGCCGTCACTCCGCGTCTGGCGAGGGAGGGGCGGCTCGAGCGGGGATCCATCCCAAAGCGTCGCACGCGGTACACCAGGTGACAGTGCCCCGGCTGGGTCTGCGGCCCTGTCCGGCGCAGGCGGGGCACCTGGCAGCACCCGGGGGCACCGTTGGCAGCAGGGGAGCAAGCACTGGATAGGCCTCGACTGCCCGTCGGACGAGCAAGAGCCTCTGGCCCGGCAGAGCGGTTCGGCGACTCGCTCCATCCTCGATGGAGAGATCTCCACAGGGGTGGAGGAAGTACTGCTCGACCTTGTTTCGCCCAAGATAGAGACGGTCATCATCGGGTTGGAGACCGGCTGGCCGAGAGGTGGGCGAAAGGACAGTCCTAGCCAATCGACGAATGGCCTCTTGAAGCTCCGGTGGGGGCGGTCGAGTCGCCCACGCCTCGAGATAGGGATTGTGGTTGAGCTGGAAGAGAGGACCGAGGGCGGCCCGTACCCGGCGCCGCCGATCTCGAACCACGCGCTTGGCAAGGGTCCAGCCGAGCAAGACCAGCACGGTGGTCAGAACGGCGAAGAAGCCGGGCGCGAGAGCGTCGACTACATGCGTGTTCATCATTGACGGGTACCTGTGTGGCGGCTCACCCGCGTTGGAATCCGGCTGATCGGAAGCGCCTCAACCGATCGTCGCTACGGCCGCAGACCCGGACCCCGGTGCGTCATCGCCGGGGTCCCCCAGGGAGGTGTCAATCGTATGGCCACGGCGTGGCGATCGAATAGACAGATTCAGGAGGCACGCGCGGCGGCGCTCCGGGGTGTCGAGACCTCCCAGTGCCCCGATCTGCTCGAACGCCTCAATGAAGCGGAGCAGGAGCCGACGCAGCCGCAGGTTCGCATTATCGGAAAAGAGGCCGAACTCCGCCGGCAGGGAGAACCCCGTTTCCCGCCGGATGACGGCGCGGTCCAGCGCGGTCCAGAGGGTCTCCCGCACCATCGTGTCCAGCATTTCCGGATGTTCCTCCGCCAGCGCCTCGAGATCCTCCAGCAGCGCCGCGACGGTCGATGACCCCGGCATCGTGCTGGGCGTGAACCCCTGGACGGCTCCGGTATGCGTCGCGGTCCGAGCTTCGCGCCGAGTCCGCAGGTAGCCGATCAGGGCGCCGAAGACGGTGCTGGCGGTCACCAGCGGCAGGATGCGAAGCACCAGCGGGTAGATCAGCAGCGGCCACCAGCCCGCCCTGGTCGGATCCATTCCCCAGAGCGCGGTCAGGCTGGCCTCCACTTGCACCGCCACGAAGGCCAGCCAGGACGCCCAGGCCCAGCGCGGCGATGCCAGCGCGAATAGTCCCGGTATGGTCCACAGCGCCAGCCCGTATCCCGAGGCATCCCACGGCGCGATCGACCTGGTGAGGGTCGCGCCCGCCAGGTACACGAGTAGCGACGTGAGGGCGGCCGCCCCGGTGAAGCGGAGCGAGGGCCTGGCGGCAGGGACCCGACTACCGCGAATCACGGCGGGTCCCTTTCGGGTTGTGTTTCGAGAGCGCCTTCCCGAACCACCGAGAATACCCGGTCGCGGACTCCAGGGCTGGGTCGGTCACGGCGGGATATTCGGGGTCGTTGGCCAGTGGGGTGACCAGCTCCTCGTACTCAGCATGATCCAGCTCGAACGGTCTCCACTCGCAACTACCCCCCATCCCGGCATCATCCCACCCCGACCCGAGTATTTCGTTGATGACCTGGCGCGGAGAGGATGACTTTGAGCGTGACCATGGCGTGCCGCAGTCGGGGAACCTGCCGCAGGAACTCGGGCAGCCCGGCGAATGACCAGGGTGCCGTCCCGGACCCCGCCGCGGGCAATGTCCGGAAGCGGACATCACGCATGACGGTGTCCCCCCGGGATTCTCGGGCGGCCGCGACCGGGAGATCAGAAGAACAGCTGGCGAGAGAGCCAGGTCTTGCACTGATGCCATTGGCCGTCGCGGTACTGGAAGACTCTGAGGTAGAAGTCGCGGTCGGTGCGCTGGTCGATCGGCACGTTAAACTCCAGCAACTCCGCGGGAGAAATCGGCACGCACACCGGCCGCAGGCACCAGGCAAGGACGGTGGCAGCGGCGGCCAGCGCGATGGCGGCGACGACCCGGGGCCTCACCCGGCGCCGGATGGATGGCGTGGGCCGCGACTGGCGAGGTCGATGACAACGGCCACGATCGGAATGGTGAGGTAGCGTACGGCGATCCCCGCCACATAGTCGGCGACGGGCATCTTCGCCATGGGAAGGAGGACCAGCAGGTCGAGCACGATGTTCCAGGCGAGCCACGCAGTTCCGACCAGCAGGCCGCTGTACGCTGGGCGGGGCTGAGTCCTGAAGATCCTGAGTAGCAGGACCGAGCCCGCGCCGACGCCCACCACCACCATGACGCTCTTCATCAACGGTTCGCCGCCGATCGGGTCGCCGCCGGGGCGATAGAACAGCAATGACGTGAGGAAGGGGATCATCCATGTCAGCGTGCCGTAGCCGAGGAAGTGCAGCGCCGCTGTCCGACGGTTCATGGGGCCTCCCGGTCCGGGGCGCCGCGAATGGGTGGGGCGCCCGTGTTGCCGACCATCCCAGCACCGATATACGATAGCACGATGCCTTGGGCGGAAAAGGACGCGTGCACGGTCGCGATTCGCGAGCACCCGGTGGTGCTACGGGGGTGTCTCCTGGTATTGGCGGTCCTGGTGCCGGTCGCGACGCTGGATGCGGCGGCTTCGGCCGGCGCCCTGCGGTCGGTGCTCGGGGTCATCGCGGGCCTGATGAGCGGCCTCGCGGCCCTGGCACTCGAATCCCTCGACGTCGTCGTGGACGGCCGGGCGAAGGTGGTGCGCTGGCGCCGGTGGCGGGTCCTCGGCGGACGGAGCGGTATTATCCCGTTCGCCGAGGTTCAGCGCACCGGGCTCGACGTCACGAGCGACCGGGATGGCACTATCGCGCCCATCCACAGTTATCGGCCGGTGCTGGTGTGCGCCAAGGAGGTCCTCCCGCTCAGCCTGATGTCGTCGATCAGCGCGCGCGACGCCGATCGGCTTCGAGAAGCGGTCGAGCGGGTGCTGACGGAGCGCGATTGCTGACCGCCGGCGGGGAGGGCGGGCGCGGGGGCTAGGCGGTGCTGCCCAGCGCCGTCGGGTCGACCGCCATCCCCATGGCGTGATAGCCATTGTCGACGTACACCGTGGTGCCGGTGATGGCGGACGCCAGGGGACAGGCCAGGAACGCGGCGGTGCTGCCGACCTCGGCGGCCTCCAGGTCGCGCGGGATGGGGGCGTTGGCCCGACAGTAACGGAGCATCGTGTCGATGAAGCCGATGGCGCTGGCGGCCCGCGAGGCCAGGGGACCGGCCGAGATGGTATTCACCCGCACGCCGAATCGACGGCCGGCTTCGTAGGCCAGGGTGCGGGTGTCGGCTTCCAGCGCCGCCTTGGCGCTCGACATGCCGCCGCCGTACCCGGGGATCACCCGCTCGCCGGCCATGAAGGTCAGCGACAGGAACGACCCGCCCGGACGCATCAGGGGTCCGAAGTTCCGCACCATCGATGTCAGACTGTAGGCGCTGACACTCACCGCCGCGAGATAACCGGCGCGGCTGGTATCGAGCAGCGGCTTCTTGACCTCGGGGCCGTTGGCCAGACTGTGGACCACGATGTCGAGCGGTTGAGCGCCGAAGTCGGCCGTCAGCGCCCGGGTCACGCCCTCGATCGTGAAATCACCCCGCTCCTTGTACCGCTTATTTTCGCGGATCTCTTCCGGCGTATCGGCCAGCGTGTCGTAGGCGGCATCGAGGGGATAGATCTTCTCGAACTCCATCTTGTCGCCGCGGGGGAGTGCCAGCGAGGCATCCATCTTCCCCCGCTCCAGCAGGTTCAGGAAGATGTTGAGGGCCGGCGGCCAGGTACCCACGCAGATGCTGGCACCCGCCTCGGCCATCGCCTTGGCGATGGCGAATCCGAAGCCGCCGTCGTCGGCCACACCCGCGATGAACGCCCGCTTGCCGGTCAGATCGATGGGGAGCATGAGGTGGGGGAAAAGGTTCCGGGTAAGCTATCCCAATCGCGCTCCGAGGGTAGACCTAGTCGGCCCGGAGCGTCTCGAGCGGCGGACGCCGGAAGACGTCCAGGCTGTTCCACAGGCCGGTGGCGATGGTCAGCCCGACCATGGTGAGCGCGAGGATCCCGAAGCCCCGCCAGGGGACCGTGAACGGCACCTCGAATACCCACTTCATGAGGGCCCAGCCGCCCGCGACCGAGAGCCCGGTGGCCACGACCGAGGCCAGCACCCCCAGGGCGGCGTATTCGGTGACCATCACCCGCACCACCTGGCTCCGGGTGGCGCCCAGGGTCTTGAGGAGCGCCGCTTCGCGCATGCGCTGGTAGCGGCTGGTCGCGAGGGCCCCGATGAGGACCACCACGCCGGTGGCCAGGCTCAACAGCGCCATGAAGCGGATGGCGAGCGCCACGCTGGCCACGACCCGCTCGATGGCCTGCTGGATCGTGCGGAGATCGATCGAGGTTACGTTGGGGAACCGCTCCACCGACGCCCGCTGGATCTGGCCGATCTGGGCCGGATCATCGGTCCGGGTCAGGAGCACGAAGCTCTGGGGGGCGGCATCGAGCGGGCCGGTCGGGAAGACCGCGAAGAAGTTGGGTTCGAACCGGGCCCAGTTCACTTCGCGCAGGTTCGCGATCACGCTCGTCACCTGGACACCCTGGATGTCCCAGACGAGGGTGTCGCGGATGGTCACGCCGAGATCGCCGGCGATGCCCGTCTCGAGGGAGACCGGAACCGCTCCCGACGCGCCTCCCGCGTTCCCGCTCTCTCGCCCGCCCGCTTTCCACCAGTCGCCCACCAGCACCTTCTCCGAGCCCACCGAGGTGTCGCGATAGGTGGAGCGGAACTCCCGGCGGAGGGCCCACGGCGCGACCCGTTCGCCCTCCCGGTTGCGGTGCAGGGTATCCGCCAGGAGTTCCGTCACGGTCTTGCCGTTGATCGCCGCCAGCCGCATCGGCACGATCGGCACCGGCGGCTGATACGCCAGGTTCCGGGCCGTGAGCACCTGCTCCAGCGGCTGCAGCTGGTCCGGCTGGATGTCGAAGAAGAGGAGGTTGGGACGGCCCAGGCCGCCATCGAGCCGAAGCTGGGCCAGCAGGTTGTGCTGGCTCACCGCCAGGGCCCCGAGGAGAAACGCCCCGAATCCGAGCGAGAGCACCACCGCCACCGTCTGGTTGGCGGGCCGATAGAGATTGGAGAGCCCTTGCCGCATCACGTAGGTCAGCCCGTGAGGAAACCAGCGCCGAAGCGCGGCGGTGAGTCCCCGGGCCGCGAGATACAGGATCAGGAGCGCGAGCCCGATGGCTACCGAGAATCCGGCGCCCTTCAGGAGGTTCCGCACCTCGAGGCTCGCGAGCCCCAGCACGCTGAGCCCGAGTCCCAGCCGGGCCACCCAGGTCCAGCGGTCGGCGCGGGTGTCGGTGCCGGCTTCGACATCCCGGCGGAGGACCGCCAGGGGGGGAACCCGCCGGATCCCCAGCAGCGGCAGCAACGCGAAGATGGTCGAGACCCAGAGCCCGACCCCGAGCCCAGTCAGCACCGCGCCGAGGGAGGGGCGGACGGAGACATCGAGCGGCATGAAGGCGCCAAAGACCTTGGGGAGGGCGAGCTGGATCAGGAGCCCGAGGCCGACACCGAGGGCGCTGCCGGCCAGCCCCATCGCCGCGGCCTGCAGGAGATAGGCCGCGAAGACCTGACCGCTGGTGGCGCCGAGACAGCGGAGCACCGCGATCGAGTCCCGCTTGCGACGGATGAACACCTGTACCGCGCTGCCCACGCCGATGCCGCCGAGGAGGAGCGCGATCAGGGCGACGAGTCCGAGGTAGCGGCCTAACTGGTCGAGGTTCTGCTTGAGGTCGCGCTCCTCTTCCGCCGCGGTGCGGAGCCGGCCGGTCAGCGGCCGGAGCCGGGGCCGCCAGGTCGACGCGAAGGTCCGGGTGTCGAGGGAGGCAGGGGTCCTGAGGTACCAGTCATGCTCCACCCGGCTGCCGAAGCCGAGGAGTCCGGTCTCGGCAAGGGTGCTGGCGGGGATATAGACCCGCGAGCCGAAGGCGGAGCGGATTCCCGCGTCGCCCGGGAAGCTGGTGACGGTGCCGGCGATGCGATACCGGGTCTCGCCCAGCGACATGGTGTCGCCGATCCGGGCGTCGAGCGCGGTGAGGAACGAGGGATCGACCAGCGCGACCCGCTCCGGCTGCATCCGGGTCCAGATGCCGGCGGGCTGGGTCTGGACCTGGCCGTAGAAGGGATAGCCTCCCTCGACCGCATTGACCTGTACCATGCGGGCACCGGCGACGCGCGGCACGTAGGCCATGCCACTGAAGCTGGTGACCCTGGCGACGTCACGGGTGGGGTCGGCCCCCGAGGCGAGGATGGCCGAATCGATCATCGCGCGCAGCGCCGGCGCCGGATCGGTGCGGGCGCCGAGGGTGATGTCGCCGCCCAGGAGTGCGCGGGACTGGTGCTCCACCGCCACCCGGAGGTTGTCGGTGAACGACTCGATGGCGACCAGCGCGCCGACTCCGATGGAGATGGCGGCGGTGAGCAGCAGCACCCGGCGGCCGGCCGCGCGCGATTCACGGAGGGCCAGGGTCACCACGAAACCGGCGCGGGTCATCGGCCGGCGCCCACCGGGGCGGGAGTGCCGGTGTCCTCGACCACCAGGCCGCTGGCCAGCCGGATCATCCGAGCGGCCCGGCGCGCCAGGTCCATGTCGTGGGTGACGAGAATGGTGGTGGTACCGAGCTCGCGATTGAGCTCCAGCATGATCTCCACCACCCGGGCGCCGGTCGCGCCGTCGAGATTGCCGGTGGGTTCGTCGGCGAACAGGATCCGGGGCCGATTGCTGAAGGCGCGGGCCAGGGCCACCCGCTGCTGCTCGCCGCCGGAGAGCTGGGCCGGGTAGTGGTGCTCCCGCCCCTGGAGCCCTACCCGGGCGAGGAGCTCATCGGCCCGGGGGCCGGCGTCCTCGCCTCGGAGCTCGAGGGGAACCTGCACGTTTTCCCGGGCGGTCAGGGTCGGGAGGAGATGGAACGACTGGAAGACGAATCCCACCCGTTCGCCTCGGAATCGGGCCAGGCCGTCTTCGCTCAGCCGGTTGAGGTCCTGACCGTCCATGATCACCCGGCCGGCGCTGGGACGATCGAGACCGGCGAGCAGGCCGAGCAGGGTGGTCTTGCCGCTGCCCGAGGGACCCACGATCGCGACGATCTCTCCGGCGGCAATATCGAACGTGATATCCTTCAGGACCGTGAGCGGTCGCCCGCCCGACAGGTATTCCTTGGTGAGCGACTCGGTGCGGATCATGTGCCGGGGGAGACGTGTGAGTGTGACGACGGGGTGGACCGGTAGAATCATAGCGGGGGCCTTGGCCGGGCTGCTCGCCGGCTGTGGAGGCGCGCCCCACAAGGGGGCCGAGGCGGATCGCGGCGGGGTCGGCCGCTACAGCGCGGGCCCGGTCGTTGAGCCGGCGGGCGGCGGCTCGGCTCCCACGATCGTCTTCCT
Organism: uncultured Gemmatimonadaceae bacterium; assembly: GCA_964642475.1. Taxonomy (GTDB): domain Bacteria; phylum Gemmatimonadota; class Gemmatimonadetes; order Gemmatimonadales; family GWC2-71-9; genus JADJOM01. The sequence continues at coordinate 50,345 of CAZXRC010000019.1, forward strand.
GGGCACCAGCCTCACCGCCGGACTGGGACTCGATCCCGACGATGCCTACCCGGCGGTGATCCAGCGCAAGGTGGATTCGGCCGGGCTTCGGTACCGGGTGGTCAACGCCGGAGTGAGCGGAGAGAGTTCGGCCGGGGCGCTCCGACGGATCGACTGGATCCTGCGCCAGCCACCGGCCATCCTGGTCATCGAGAGCGGCGCCAATGACGGCCTCCGGGGGCAGGATCCCGATTCGCTCCAGGCTAATCTCCAGGGTATCATCGACCGGGTGCGCGAGGTGTCGCCCTCGACTCGGGTGCTGATCGCCGGAATGGAAGCGCTCCCCAACCTGGGGGCGGACTATACCCGGCGATTCCGGGCGGTCTACCCCAGGCTCGCCAACGGCAACCGCCTCCCGCTCATTCCCTTCCTGCTGGACCGGGTGGCCGGAGTCGACTCGCTGAACCAGCAGGATGGGATCCACCCGACCGAGGCCGGGGCGAGAATCGTGGCGGAGAACGTCTGGAAGGTGCTGAGGGGGGAGCTGAGATGAGCGGTCCCGAGTTCCGAGTTCCGGGTTCCGAGTCGGCCCGTTCCGGCCAACGCGCGGGGTATCGAACGCGCCCGGTCTGCACCCACCGAACTCGGAACCCGGAACCTGTATCGCTGTTGCTGTCCCTGATCATCGTCCTCGGACTGGCAACCGGCTGCGGCGATGACGAGAGCGGCCCCAGCCGCCCCTTCCGCATGGGCTTCTCGCCCATCCCGCCCAAGCTCGATACCGCGCTGCAGGGCCAGGTGTTGACCCTGACGACCCAGCACTCCGACGCCGGCCTGGTCCAGCTCGGGATCCCCTGGGCCGTGCTCCTGGCCGACACCGCGGCCGCGACCGAGGTGCGCGTCGTACGGCTGCCGCTGGTCCAGTACTACCGGGCCAACCACAAGACGGTCACGGTCGCCCTCGACGTGACCGACGGCCTGGACCGCCGCCAGGAGGCGCCGGAGCTCGTGGCGCTCCACCGGAGCATCACCGACACGGCGGTGCAGCGGCGGTATCGCGAGTACGTGGCGGCCGTCGACAGCATCCTTCAACCCGACTACCTGAGCCTGGCGGCGGAGACCAATCTCATCCGTCTGGCCGCGCCGCCGCCGGTGTATCAGGCGGTGGTCCAGATGACCAACGCGGCCGCCGCCGAGCGGAAAGCCCACGGCAGCACCACCCGGCTGATGGTGAGTGTCCAGGTGGAGGTGGCCTGGGGGGGATTGCAGGGGAGTGGATTCCTGGGGATTGGCGATGACCTGGCCGATTTCCCCTTCATGCGGGCCATTGGACTCTCGAGCTATCCCTATCTCGGCGGATTCGTCACGCCTGAGGCCATTCCGCTCGACTATTACTCCCGTCTCACCGCGGGGACCGGACTGGTTCCGCTGGTACTGGAAGGGGGCTGGCCCTCGGAGGACTATGGCAGCTCCCCGGCCAGGCAGGCCGGCTACCTCGCGCGACAGGCGCAGCTCCTGAGCCGGGCGGGCGGGGCGGTCCTGTACCAGATCACCTTCACCGACCTGGCTCCCGACGTGGCTCCCAACATCGGACCCTTCGCCCATCTCGGGCTGGTGGATACCCTGTTGCAGCCCAAACCGGCGCTGGCGGTGTGGGACAGCCTTCTGGAGTTGCCCCGCCGGCGCTGACCGCGGGCTCCCGGAGGGGGGCCATCCTGAGTCCCCGCGGATGCCCCGCGCGGACTCAGGATCCCCACCCCTTCGCGCCGCGGAACCGGCTCAGCCGGGACAGGGTGCCTCGGGCGAGGGACTACAGGTGTCCTCAGGCGGTGTGTCCTTGTTCTCCTCCTGCCCGTTCTTGCACGCCGAGGTGACGACGCCCACGGCGAGGAGCCCCGCCATGAGCCAGTGGCGCAGAGAATACCGACGCAGCATATGAACCTCCTTCTCCCCGATGAACCCACGGCCCCGATTGCCGGCCCACACCTCGAGGGTGTGCACTCAAGCAACGCACGCCAGGGCGCTTTCTTCCCACGGACCTGACCAGGGACCGCCTTCCGAGGCTCCCGGTTTTCCAGTACCTTGGGGGCCATGTCACGACCCTCCGACCAGATCTCTCCGGCGCTCGAAGCGATGGTGGCGAAGTTCGCCGAGCGGGTGCGGTACATCGGCGTGCAGCACGGCCTGTCCGGGTCCGACGTCGAGGATCTGGTGCAGGAAGTGCGGCTCAGGCTCTGGAAGGCGCTGGAAAGCGGCGAGAAGATTCTGGCGGCGCCCGCGTCCTATATCCATCGAACCGCGGTCTCGGCCGCGCTGGATCTCCTCCGGCGACGCCGGGCACGCCGGGAGACGCCGGCCCGATTGAGCCGGCCCAGCGGGCTCGCCATGCTGGGCGAGTCGGCCAGCGCCGACCGCATGCTCGAGGAGCTGGAGCTCCAGGAGCAGGTCGGCCGGGCGGTGGATGGGCTGATCCCGGCGCGCCGCTCGGTGGTGCGGATGTACCTCGCCGGATACAGCCGCGAGGAAATCGCCGATCTCCTGGGGTGGACCGAGCCCAAGACCCGCAACCTGCTGTATCGCGGACTCGCCGATCTGCGCGAGAAGCTTACCGCGATGGGCATCGGACCGGAGGCCCTGGGATGAGTGACGAGCGACTGCGCCTGAGCTACGACCGGCTGCTCGGCGTCCGCGCGGCGATGTCCGCCAACCGCGACGGCTGTCCCAACGTCGACGCGATGCTGGACCTGCTGCGGCGCGAAGGAACCGAGGATGCCCGGCTCGACCTGCTGGATCACATCATGGCCTGTCCTTTCTGCCAGGCCGAATTCGCGCTCCTCAAGACGGCCGGCACGGCCCAGCCCCCGGAATGATCCAGCCATGGACCCTCAACGACTCCGTGCGCTGTATGCCCGGCACACGGCGGTGCACGCGTTGTTGCGCGATCCGCCGTCGGTGCCGCTCGAGGCCATGCTGGATGTGCTGGAGCTCCGGGGTACCGAGGCCGATCGACGGGAGACCCTGAACCGGATTCTGGGCGACCCGGAGAGCCGGCGGGAGTTCGATCTGTTGCGAGCGGCGATGCGGGCCAGTCAGGATTGGGAGGCTCCACCCGGGCCACCCGAGGCATGAAAACGACCGAGGGATCCCTGACAGTCGCTCAGGGATCCCTCGCGTCGCTGTTGGATCGGTGGCTGAAGCTCAGTTGTTCTGGGCCGCCCGGGTGGCGATGGCCAGGAACGCCTGCCAGCGCTCCGAGTCACCCTTGGCGCCGCCCCGCTCGGCGATGAGCGTGAGGTTGGGGGAGAGGGCCCCGCGCAACTCACCACTCGATACCACCGCGCTCCTGTCGCCGGTCGCCAGACCGAGCCAGGGAGCCGGCTGGCCATAGGCGTAGTCCCCGAAGATCAGCACCGGCGTGCCATACTCCTTCACCTGGGAGCCCCGACCGGGCACCCACTGTTCGGCCCACCCGTAGACCCATTGGGCATCCTCTTCCAGCAGGCGGACGCAGCCGTGGCTGGCCGGCTTGCCGGGGAGCTCATACTGATGGAACGCCACGCCCTTGAGGGCCATGATGTTGAAGTACCAATTCAGGATCCAGGTCGGATCGTCGGTACTGACGGCGGTGCGCGACTTCCAGTTGGTGAAGAAGAGCCCACTGTCGGTCGGGGTGCTCAGCTTGCCGGTGCTGGTCGGGCCCCAGCGCACCAGCCTGCCATACTCGTAGGCGCCGAACGCCTGGACCCGGCGCGACACCGCGATGAACTTGGGAATTTCGCGGAGCTCCTCGAGCTCGGCCGGCAGCGGGGCGTACTCCAGCTCGCCGGCGATCGAGTCGGGTACCAGGATATTGCGGCGCTTGGCATGGGCCAGGTCGATCCGGTTGATCTTGAGGACTGTCATCCGCTGGACCGAATCCAGGGCCGCGAAACGACCCCATTGATCGAAGGGGACCAGTCGGAACGAGCGGCTGGCGCTCCAGGCGCCATGAGTGGCGCTGGCCGCTCCCGCCCCGTTCAGGATGGGGGTGGGAAGCACTTCCGGCACCGGGACTTGCGTCAGGCTCGCCTGCCGTTCCCTGTAGTGCGCCCCCAACATCGCCGCCCCCAGACCCAACACCGCCACCGCCTTGAAGGCGCTGGTGCTCCGACCGAACATCGTCCCGCGGACCCGAGTGCTCGACATCGACCGATCACATCCTGGATGCGGAATCCAGCGTCAAGTGCTGGTATTCCAGTGGTTTACCTGTACGGACCTGAGGTCTTTCAGTCACCCTACCGCTATAACTCCGGGTGGTGCTGCGCTGTTCCTACAGGCATATACGGGCAACCGGCGGGCCAATTCTCAGTCGGTCGGACGGTCGGCGGAAAGTGACGAAAAGGGCGAGTTCCTGGTGTGGAACCCGCCCTCGTTGCGGCCGCCCGACCGCCTAACCGCCCGATCGCCTACTCCAACTTCGCGTCCAACTCGATCGATGCGTTACCCGCGAACAGCTTGGAGATCGGGCAGCCTTTCTTGGCCTCCTCTGCCGCCGCAACGAACCCAGCCTGGTCCAGCCCCGGGACCACGCCGCGGGTGGTCAGTCTGATGGTCGTGATGTGGGGGCCACCCTCCATGCTGAGAATGACCTCGGCGGTGGTGCTCACCCGGGTCGGGCGCTTTCCCGCCGCTTCCAGGCCGGCGCTGAGCGCCATGCTGTAGCAGGCCGCGTGAGCGGCGCCCACCAGCTCTTCGGGATTGGTACCCTTGGCGCTTTCGAACCGGGTGGCAAAGGTATAGGCGCCCGAGATCATCCCCGACTTCCCCCTGAAGTCCCCCTTGCCGCCCTTGAGCCCGCCCTCCCAGACCGCAGATGCTGTCGATATCGGCACTGTATCTCCGATGTTTCAGTGGTTGAGTTTCAGATCCCGCTTGCTCCCGCCACGGCAATGCAGTACACCGCCCGACCGCCCTACGGCCCGACCTTGTGCTCCCCGGTCGCGGCCGTGAGCATCTGCTCGATGGCGGTGGTACCGAAGATCTTCTTGGCCAGCGTCGCCAGCCCGTGCTTGGCGTCCGACAGGATCTCGTAGAAGGTCGGAATCGCCACCAGGGTGAGCAGGGTCGAGGTGATGACCCCGCCGATCACCGCCACGCCGAGGGGCGCGCGGAACTGGGCGCCCTCGCCCCGGCCCAGCGCCACCGGGATCATCCCCGCGATGAGCGCGAAGGTGGTCATCAGGATCGGTCGGAGCCGGATGGCGCCGGCCCGGATCAGCGCCTCCCGCAGAGGGATCCCTTCCCGCTCCTGGGCCCACTTGGCGAAGTCGATCAGCAGGATCGCATTCTTGGCGACGATGCCCATCAGCAGGATCACGCCGATGAGGCTCATGATGTTGATGGTCAGGTTGGTGACCGCCAGGCCCAGCATCACGCCGATCATCGAGAGCGGGAGCGACATCATGATCGCCAGCGGATCGATGAACGACCCGAACTGCATCACCAGGATGAGGTACATCAGCATGGCCGCCACGCCCAGGGCAATGAAGATGTTGCCGAAGACCTCGGTCTGCTGTTCCGCGTCGCCGCCTTCGGTGATACGCACGCCGGGCGGCACCTGGATCTGCTTGAGGCTTGCCCGGACGTCGTTCATGACGTCCCCGGTGGAGCGCCCGGAGGTGTTCCACTCGACGTTGACCACCGGGTCCCGGTTGAGGTGATTGATGATGGCCGGCCCCACGCTACTGGTGATGTCCGCCACCTGCGAGAGCGGAACGGTGGTGGGGGCGCCATTCGGGCCGACCACCAGGAGCGGCAGACGCCGCAGATCCTCGGTGCGAGTCCGGCTTTCGGGGGTGAGACGCACCTCCACGTCGCGGGTCTCGCCGCTCGGGTCCACCCAGTCGCCGGCGTCGAGCCCGGCAAAGGCGGGGCGGACCGACTGGGCCACGTCGCCGACGGTGATGCCGAGGGATCCGGCCAGGCCCCGATTGAGGGCGATGGTCACCTCGGGCTTCTGGCCTTTGCTGGAGAGCCCCAGGTCGACCACGTTCGGCACCTTGGCTACCACCGCCATCACCTGCTCGGCGGTGGCGGTGATGCCGGGGATGTCGTTGCCGCGGATTTCCAGCAGCAACTGCTTGCGTCCCCCGCCGAAATCGCTGGTGAAGATCGAGAGCTTGGCGCCGGTGATCTTCGCCGTCAGCCCCCGCATGACCGCCGCGAGCTGTTCGGCGCTGCGGGCGCGGTCCTGCTTGGGCGTGAGCCGGACGTAGATGTTGCCTTCGTCCACCGTCCCGGTGGTGCTGCTGCCGAGGGTGGCGTAGGTGTAGCGCACTTCGGGCAGGCTGCGCGCCAGCCCGGCCACTTCCTCGGCCTTGATCCGGGTGTACGAGAGACTGGAACCGGGCGGGGTCTCGACTTTGACGTTGAATTCGCCCCGGTCATCCTCGGGGAAGAAGCTCACACCCACGTTGCGCCACACCGGCGCCTGCATGACCAGGACGGCGCCGAGCAGGGTCCCGGTCGCCACGCCACCGGTGGCCGATACCCAGGCGCGCCAGTCGCCCTGGAGCAGACTGCGGATCGCCTTCCACGCCGCGGTGCCGGTCCCGGCGGCCACCCCCAGCAGCGCGATGATCCCCAGGACCACCAGCCAGGCGAAGGGGCTGGCGATCAGGCGGGCGATCCCCACCAGGGCGCCCCCGGTGATCAATACCAGCACCAGGGCGCCGAGGAGGTGCAGCACGAGGTTGGGGCGGACCAGGACCAGAGTCAGGGCCACGACCAGTCCGGTCGCGGCCGCGGCCAGGCCGAGGAGCCCCTTCGCGGGAAGGGCGAAAGCGGCGACGAACGTCCCGGTCGCCACGATCACGATGGCGAGCCGGTGGTCCAGCGCCCAGGCAATAACCTGTTCGTAGCGCTTGGAAACCCGGTCGAACCAGGCGTTGAACCGGTCGAGCACCCGGGTGATCCAGGCCTTCTCGTGCTCCTCCCGGTGCGGGTCGGGCCAGTAGGCCGAGAGCATCGGGTCGAGCGAAAACGACACGAACAGCGACACCGCCACCGAGCAGGCGATGGTAAGGCCGAAGGGTTTGAACCACTGGCCGGCGACGCCCGGGAGGAAGGCGATGGGCACGAAGACCGCGAGGATCGAGAAGGTCGTCGCCGCGACGGCCAGGCCGATCTCGTCGGTCCCCTCGCGCGCGGCGGTGAGATGGTCCTTCCCCATCTCCACGTGCCGGACGATGTTCTCCCGGACCACGATGGCGTCGTCGATCAGGATACCGATCGCCAGGGAGAGTCCCAGCAGCGACATGGTGTTGAGCGTGAATCCGAAGGCCCACACCGCGATAAACGAGGCCAGCACGCTCACCGGCAGGGCCAGGCCGGTGATGATCGTGGACCGCCAGGAGTTGAGGAACAGGAAGACCACCAGCACTGTGAGAAGGGCCCCTTCGACCAGGGTCTCCTCGACGTTCTTCACCGAGTGGTCCACCCGCTCGCCGGCGTCCCGGACCAGCTCGAGGGTGGCGCCCTGGGGGAGGGTCTGCTGGATCCGTCCGATCCGCTCCTTGATCCGGTCGCTGACGTCGGTGGTGCTGAAGCCCTTGGACTTCTTGATGTCGATGCCGACGGCTTCCCGCGCGTTGTAGAGGGCCAGCGACCGGGGCTCTTCGGTCCCGTCGACCACGCTGGCCAGCTCCCCCAGTCGGATCAGGCGGCCGTTGCGCTCCGCCACCACCAGCCGCAGAAAATCGGCGGGCTCGTTCAGTCGTCCCGCCAGCCGGATGCTCCGCTCCTCGAAGTCGGCCTCGATCCGGCCCACCGGCGCCGCCACGTTCTGGAGCCTGAGCGCCTGCACCACCTGGGCCACGCTCACACCCGCGCCCTGCAGCGCCTCCGGCCGGAGGTAGACGGTCAGCTCCCGCTCGTGCTTGCCGATCACGGTGACTTCGGCGACCCCGCCCAGCGACCGGAGCTCCCGGGCGATGCCGGGATCCGCCAGCCGGGTCAGCTCCGCCGCGTTGAGCGTCTGACTCGAGAGCGCGAGCGAGACGATCGGCCGGTCGGTGTCGGACACTTTCTTGATGATCGGTTCCTTCATCTCCTCCGGCAGGTCGGCCCGGATGGTGGAGATGGCATCCCGGATGTCCTGGGTCGCTTCGAGCCGCGGCTTCTCGAACTGGAACTCGATGAGGATCTGGGCAAAGCCATCCTGGGCGGTGCCCTGCATCTTCTTGACGCCGCTGATGGAGGCGATGACCTCCTCGATCGGCTCCAGCACCTCCCGCTCCACCGCGTCGGGGGAGCCGCCGGGATAAGGGATCCCGACCGAGACGAAGGGCGGGGCGACATCGGGGAACTCGTCGGTCTTGAGCTTGAAGAGGGCGACGATGCCGAACACCGAGAGCGCCACCATCGTCACCACGGTGATGACGGGGCGCCGGATCGCGAAGTCGGAGATCAGCATGGCCTACTCCTTCCGAGGCAGGGTGGCGGCCTGGCCTCCGGTGATTTCCGCCGGGCTCCCGATCCGGATCACTGTCCCGGGAGGGAGGCCGCGCGCGCCACCGACCAGCAGGGTGTCGCCGGCGGCGAGCCCCGACTGGATTTCCATCCGCTCTTCGGCCTCATCGATCAGGCCGAGCCCCACCTCCACCCGCTCGACCCGGCCGGCCTTGATCCGGACCACGAAGGGCCGGACCCCGCGCCGGTCCACCGCGCCGCTCGGCACCACCACGCCGGTCCGGGTGCTGGTGGCGATCCGGCCCTCGGCGAAGAGCCCCGCGATCAGCTTGCCGCCTTCGTTGGGCACCCCGACCGTGAGACGCACCTGGCGAGTGGCGGGGTCCACCGCCGGGTTGATGCGGGTGACCCGGCCGCGCAGCGTGCCGAAGCCCCCCACCGTGAAGCTGACGGGCGTTCCCACCTTCAGCCCTCCCAGCGCCTCCGCGGGGACCGTACCCTCGAACTTGAGGGAGGCCGGGTCGACGATCGTGAAGATGTTGTTGCCCGACTGGACCACGTCGCCCAGGCTCACCGGCCGCTCGCTGACGACCCCGCTGAACGGAGCCCGGAGCACGGTGCGGCCGAGCTGTTTCTCCGCCGCCGCCAGGCGGGACTTCGCGTCGGCCAGCTGGGCTGCCGACGAGGTCTCCGCCAACCGGGCGGTTTCGACGTCGCGCTCCGCGATCGCGCCGGCCTGCATCAGCGCGTTGGCCCGCTCCAGCTCCCGGGCCGCGATCTGCCGATTGAGCTCGGCCGACGTTACCGCCGAACGGCTCGATTCCCAGGCGTCGCGGATCGAGGTCTCGTCCAGCCGTGCCAGCACCGCGCCCCGGGCAACCGCCTGCCCCGGCTCGGCGTTCATCTGGACAATGGTGGCGCCGATCTCGGCCCGGACCACGGCCTTCCGTTCGGCCTCGAGGGTGCCGCTCACCGCCGGACCGACCTCGATCGGCTGCTGCTGGGCGACGACGACGTTTTCCTTGCCGACCCAGGCGGCGCTGTCGGCGGTGGTGGTGTCGGCGGGGTTGGCCGGCTTTCCGCAGGCTGTCAGCGCGCCCAGGGCGAGAATCCAGTGCAGCTTTCGCATCTTGTGTTCCTTGTATGTCCGGTCGTTTCCCGTACCAGCCTCGGCCGAGGGGGGATCGCTGACCCTCCTCGTATCCCACGCTCGGTCGGAGCGGGGACCTACAGTGTCTTCAACCCGGCTTCCCTGCGCGTCGCGCTCAACTCTACGCAAGGCCTGAAGTTCACTCTCCGCGGGCCTGAGGTTCGCTCGTTGTGAAAGTCCTCAGAGGGGATGGGCTCACTTACGCCTCGCTCCGCGTTCCCCTCCCCCCTCGCACACCGAGCCAGTCCTCGCGACCCTCGGCCCGCCCGCCTCACTGCGCCAGCGGCAACTCCGGCAACAGAGCCACCCGCACCCGTGCCGTCTGGAGGTCCCGGCCGGCCGTTGCCCGGTTCGCGCGCGCCTGTTCCAGCAAGATCCGCGAGTCGGCCAGTTCGGTCTGGGTGCTGATGCCCTCCCGGAACCGGATCTCCGCGATGGCATAGGCCCTCTCGGCTTGCGCCACGGTCCCCTGACTCGCCTCCCATGCCGCGGTGGCCGCCCGGAGCCGTTCCAGGGCCGCGCGGGTGTCCACCGCGGCCCGTTCGCGGGTCTGCTGCCACCGGATGCGGGCATCGGCGGCGGTGGCCGACGCGGCCTGCACAGCGCCGCCGATCCGCCCGCCGGTGAAGAGCGGCACCTTCACCGTGAGGCCCACCGTCCAATCCGAGACGAAGTCACTCCACGCGGGAAGCACGTCGCTCGGGTACCCCAGCCGCGCGAAGCTCGACGAGAGCGTCACCGTGGGGTAACGCTCGGCGCGGGCCGCCCGGTAGCGCTGCTCCTGCTCCTCCGCGGCGGCCTCGGCCTGGCGCACCGGGGCGCGCGAACCGGTGGCAGTGTCGAGCGCGCGATGAACCAGGCTGTCGAGTGCGGGCACCACCGGCAGCACGCTGTCCACCACCGGCGTGCTCAGCGTGAGCGCCTGGCCGAGCGGCAGGTTGAGGAGCTGCTTGAGTCTGAGGAAGGCGATTTCGCGATCGGATTCACGCTGGATCACCACCGTGCGCTGGTTGTCCCGGGAGACCTGGGCCCGCAGCACATCGAACTCCGGCTGGGCGCCCACCTTCCGCGCCAACCGGGTCTGCTCGTAGGTGGAATCGGCCAGCAGCAGCGTGCCCTGCGCGATCAGCAGCAGCTGCTCCGCCAGCGCCGCGTCATAGTAGGCCTGGGTCACGTCGAGAGTGAGCTGCGCCTCCTGGGCCGACAACCCGATCTCCGCCGAGCGCTCCGCCGCTCTCGCGGCGCGCGTCTGGGCCCGGACCCGGCCCCCGGCATAGAGGATCTGGCTCCCATCGAGCCCGAGGCGATACTGGTTCTTCTGCCCGAACGGGAGACTCCCGAACGCCGCGAACGGATTGAGCCCGGTGAGGCAGTTGAGGGCGCTCTCGAGGGAATCGAGCCGGGTGGTGACCGGAGCGTTCGGGTCGCCGCGGAAACGGTTGCAGCTGGTCGTCGCGGTCGAATCGGCGCCACCGCCGCCGCCCGACCGGCTGAACTGTGACTTGAGAGTCCGGGTGTAGGACGCGGTCCCGCTCAGTTGGGGGAAGAACTCGCTCCTGGCCTTCCGGACGTCGCCTTGGGCTCGCCTGACCGCGGAGCGGGCCAGCGCCACCGCCTCGCTGGCCGGGAGCGCCAGCCGGAGCGCCTCATCGAGCGAGAGAGTCCGAGCCTGGGGCAGGGTGTCGAGGACCGGTCGCTGCTGACCGGCGAGCGGCATGACGCCAGTGCCGAGACTCAGGAGACCGAGGACCAGCGGCGTGACTCTCATGCCGGCTCCTTCGGCCGGCCGGCCGCGGGATGGTACCCGACGGCCGCCAGCACCAGCCGGACGTACTCCTTCATGATCACCTCGGGCGCGGGCAGGTCGGGGGTGGCGAAATGCTCGCGCCAGATGGCGTGGGAGAAGATGGCGCCGATCAGCATCCCCGCCGCGGCATCGGGGACGTACTCCCGGGTGGCGAGACCCAGCCGGCGCATTCGCTCGAGATAAGCCGAGACCATGGCGTGCTTGCAACCCGGCTCCTCACACACGTCGGGCGCCAGCTCGGGATGCTCGGCCAGGTCCCCCAGCACCCGCGCAATGAGGTGTCGCCCCTCGAACCAGTGGCGATACGTGGAGATGGCCCAGGCGTACAGCTCGCCCGGCGGATCCACCGGCTCGGCCAGGACCACCGGCAGTGGCTCCTCGTAGCAGCGGGCCAGCGCCGCCTTCACCAGCGCCTCCTTGGTGCCGAACTGGCGGAAGAGCGTGATCTCGTTGACGCCCGCCTCCAGCGCGATGCGACGGGTCGTGGTCCCCCGAAACCCGGCCTCGGCGTACACCTGCGCGGCGGCCGCGAGAATCCGCTCGGTGGTGCCGTCGGCGGCGGCAGCCCGATGCTCCCCGGTGCTCATGGGCTCGTCGAGGGTCATAGCCCCACCGTGATGCCGGCGCCGGTGGTCCACGCCGTCAGCCGGCGGACCAGCGCGTCGGCCCGGTCTCCCGGGCAAGGCTCGCTGCCACCGAGGTTGGCCGGCTCGACCGGGGTGGCGCACCGCCACTCTGGGTCAGCGGCGATGCCGGGATCCTCCGCCGGGTGGAGCGAGAGGTGAAGCAGGAGAAGGGCGAAGCCAATTGGCATACCGGAGTCCACAGCAGGTGAATCGCGTCATCGACGAATCAGGCGGGGCTAGACTAATGTGAAGGCGCGCCCAATGCAAGCATGTGCTTGCATGGTACCAAGGCATGGACGAAAACAGGTCACTGTCGGGCGCACTGTCCATCACTCCGGGCAACGCCCGCATGCCGTTACTGTTCGGGCACCCGTCCATCCATGCGAGAGGGAGTGCGTCCCAACCTCCTGCTCTTCACCACCCTGGCTGCTTTGGCCTGCCGCCCCGGTCCCCAACGGACGGTGCGGCGGGATTCGGTCGCGACCGCGCGCGCTCTCGAAGAGGCGCCGGTGGTGCGGGAGCCGACGGTTGTCGCGTTCTGGCTCCCCGCCTCCGACACGCTCACGCCGGGGGAGGGCGCCGACCTGCTCGACGATTTCCGGGCCTACACCGGCGTGGTCTCTCCCCTGCTCGACGAGCAGGGGATCGCGCTCGTGACGACCACGGCGGATTCGATCGTGGTGGAGCTGGAGAACGGGCCGCGCCGGATCATCCGGCTCTCCGGGCTCGATTACCCATTCGGCTACGTCCTGGTGGAGCCGGGCTATCCCGAGACGATTCTCACCGGGGTCTCTACCGATGACGAGCTGCTGGAGCAGGTGAGTTGGTACTTCGGGCTGGATGAGGACTCGGACTCTGCCGATTCGTCGGGGGTGGTGCGGACCTCCCACCGCGGTGATCCTCTCTTTGGATTGTCGGCGCCCGCCGGTCGAGGATGCCTGACATTGACTCGTCGGCGCGTGCGGACCGACTTGTGAGGCACCTGGCCCGGCCGTGAGGCCGCGGTCTTGCATCACCCCCCCCGCGTTGTACTATCGCATCGTCCCCCGCCACCGCCCCCCTGGTGTGACCTGCCCCGCATCCCCGCGTCTCCCGGAGTATCGATTTTACCCACCGCGTTGACGCCACCACTCCCCGGAGCGGCCGCATGCTCGATCTGCTAGCCACGTCACTGTGCCTTCTCTCTGGAGTGGGTTGCGGTGAAGAGGATCTGGCCGGCCCAGCCGGGACAGGGCCGAAGGCTGCGCCCAACAGCGTCGTGGTCTCCGATTCCCAGTGTGCCACGGTGCAGTTCCGCATCACCAGCGCCACCGAGGTCCAGGCGACCTTCCCCAGTCGCGCCGCCTGTGCCACCGGGCTGGTCCTGATCCCGGGCCCGGCGGCATCCTGGGCGCAGCACCCCGACCGGCCTTGTCGCCCTGGACGTCTCGCCGACCGGTGAACATGTCGGATACATCGGTGCGGCCGATATCGACTTCGCCTGTTCACCTGGTGATCCATTGATCAACTTCTTCGAGGTGCGAGCCGAAGTTGCACCTGTCGCCGGAGGATCTCCCACAAAGGTGTGGCGGTCATCCGATGCAGGGTGCGATGGCCACTTCTATTTTGGCACCGGCCTGGGCTGGAACCACGCCAGTGACGCCGCGGCATTTACACTCAACGCCGAGGACCCGGAGGGGGTCTTCGCCGGGCGCCTGATCGAGTGGCAACGTGCCGGCGCGACCGTGCGCTCTGCACGATTCCCGCAACGACAATCACCGGCGCAAGGTACGCGGCCGATGACAGATCCCTGACCCTGTATCGTGTGGATATCGGCTTGACTTCATGTCAGGAGGCCGCTCACGACCTGTCTTCGTCGGGCTTCGGGAACCTGATCGGGAATCCGATCTCGGTATCCCCGACCCTCTGCACTTTCGGCGAAGGGCGAACCGTCCAGCCAAACCTGAGGCAGCTGTCCAAAGTCCCGTCTGCCTCAGCCGCGCAGCGTCCTGTGTTGAGTCCGCCTCGGCGCGTGGCGGTTCGACCCAATTGACCCACGAGCGTCGTACGTCCCCTGTTCAGTGTCCCAGCACCTCCTGGATCCGCGCCGCCAGCGATCCGGGCGAAAACGGCTTCTGCAGGAATGACGTATTGGGCAGCAGGGTGCCGTGCTGGAGAATCGCGTCGTCGGTGTATCCCGAGACATACAGAATCTTGAGGTCCGGCAGGAGCGTGCGCAGCCGGGCCGAGAGTTCCTGGCCGCTCATCCCCGGCATGATCACGTCGGTCAGCACCAGGTCCAGCCGGCCGGCGTGGTGCGCCATCCGGTCCAGCGCCTCCGGCCCACTCGCCGCTTCCAGCACCTGGTAGCCCAGCCCCTCGAGCACCCGCCGAGCCAGGCGGCGCACCGCTTCTTCGTCCTCGACCAGCAGAATGGTGCCTTCGGCCAGGGTGCCCGGCCCCACCGGGATCGGGGCCTCGTGGCTGTCGACAACGCCCTCCACCCGTGGCAGGTACACCCGGAAGCGACTGCCCCGCCCCATCTCGCTGTCGGCGTAGATGAACCCGCCGCTCTGTTTGACGATGCCATACACCGTGGCGAGCCCCAGGCCGGTGCCCTTGCCGGGCGCCTTGGTGGTGTAGAACGGCTCGAAGATGTGCCGCATGGTCTCGTCGTCCATGCCGGTGCCGGTGTCGCTCACCGTGAGCAGCACGTAGTCGCCCGGCGGCATGATACTCTCCGGTCCATGCGAGGCGCCGGGGAACGCGAGGTTGGCGGTCTGGATCAGGAGCTTGCCGCCGGTGGGCATCGCATCGCGGGCGTTGACCGAGAGGTTGACGATCACCTGTTCGATCTGTCCCGGGTCGGCCCGGACCAGCCACAGGTCGGGGGCGCCTTCCACCGTGAGGGCAATGTGTTCGCCGATGAGCCGGCGGAGCAGGGTTTCCACCCCGCGCACCAATGCATGCAGCTCCAGGATCCGCGGCTGGAGCACCTGACGGCGGCTGAACGCCAGCAGCTGCCGAGTGAGATTGGCGGCCCGGGTGGCTGCCCGCTTGATCTCCTCCACATCCTGACGGTTGGGGTCGCCCGGGGCTAGCCCGCCGAGGAGCAGCTCGCTGGTTCCCAGGATCGCGGTGAGCAGGTTG
Source organism: uncultured Gemmatimonadaceae bacterium (assembly GCA_964642475.1). GTDB lineage: Bacteria > Gemmatimonadota > Gemmatimonadetes > Gemmatimonadales > GWC2-71-9 > JADJOM01. The sequence continues at coordinate 65,484 of CAZXRC010000019.1, forward strand.
TTGAAGTCATGCGCGATGCCGCCGGCGAGGCGGCCGGCCGCTTCCATCTTGCGGGATTGACGGGCCTCCTCCTCCAGGATCCGGCGCTCGGTGATGTCCTGCTGGATCCCCCAGCTGCGCACCAGGGCGCCATGCTCGACCACGCCCACCAGGCTGTTGACGAAGTACTTCCGCCGGCCGTAGCGATCCCGCTCGTGACTCTCGACGCCGGTGAGCCGGTACTCGGAGCGGATGAAGGCCCGCAGCAACGCCAGGTTGGCGGGGTCCTCGGCGGGGAGGATGTCCGCCAGCCGGGCGCCCCGCATCTCCTCCGGTCCGGGGTAGCCGTACATTTTCGCCATGGCGCGGTTGCACTCCGCAAAGCAGCTGTGCCGGTACCAGAGCCGGATCTGCTCCGCCTCGGGGAGGTCCACCGGGACCGGTTGGTCCAGCTCCAACCGCCAGATGCCCTCCGAGCTCTCTTCGATGAAGTGACGGTAGCGGGCCTCGGCCTGCTCCAGCCGGGCGCTGGCCTGCATCAGGTCCTCCATGTCGACATCGACCCCGGTGAAGCCGATGAACTCACCGTCGTCGGCATACCGGGGCACCCCGATCTCCATGAACCAGCGATAGACGCCGTCATGGCGTCGCAAGCGGTACATGTGCTGGTAGGGGACCGGATGGGCGGCGGTGGCCCGGTAGGACTCCTGCACCCGGGGGCGGTCCTCGGGGTGGATTCCCTCGAACCGGCTCCCGCTCCGCGCTTCGGCGAGACCCTGGCCGGTGTAGGCCTCGGCGGTGGAGTTCTGGTAGGTGAGGTTGTGCTGGGCGTCGTCCATCCAGACCATCACCGGCACGGTATCGGCCAGCTGGCGGTAGCGTGCCTCCGCCGCTTCCAGCAGCGCGCTCCGCTCGCGCAGCTCGGTTACGTCGACGTCGACCCCGATGAAGCCGGCGAGCGATCCGTCGGGGCCCCAGCGGGGAATCGCCACCTGCCGGATGTGCCGATAGACGCCGTCGTGCCGGCGCATCCGGAGATCCAGGGTGAAGCCCCGCTGGCTGGCGGTGGTCTCCTGGTACTCCCGCCGGACCATTTCGCGATCGTCCGGATGCACCGACTCCATCCAGCCGTAGCCCCGCTCCTCCTCCCAGCGGCGCCCGGTGAACTCCAGCGTGGTCCGATTCTCCCAGATCAGCTTCCGGTCGGCATCTTCGATCCAGATCATCACCGGGGCGGTCTCCGCCAGCTCGCGAAAGCGCCGCTCCCGCTCGGCCAGGTCGCGCTCCTGGCGGTGGCGATCGGTCGTGTCGCGGAAGCCGAGGATCAGGGCATCGACCGGCGGGGTGTGGAGCAGGTTGGCGATGCTCCCTTCGATCTGCCGGATGCCGCCATCGGCGTGCAGCACCGCCACCTGGCCGGCGATGTACTCGCCCGGCTGCTGCAGGGCGAGGCCGACGTACCGGAGTGCGTCCTCGGTGGCCTCAGGGGGGACGAACTCGAGGGCCGAGCGTCCCAGGATCTCCTCGGTGGGATAGCCCAGCAACCGCTCCACGCCGGCGCTGGCGTAGGTGATGCATAGGCTCTCGTCCAGGGCCACCAGGCCGTCGGCATCGCGCTCCACCAGCGCCTCGAAGAGAGCGGCGTGATGGATCCAGTGTGCCAGATGTTCGCCCCGGGCGGCGACCCGGCCCAGCGCCCGGGCGATGTGCTCGCTGCCCGGGGCCGGTGCGGTGAGGCACTCGCTGGCTCCGAGGCGGAGGGCCGTCAGCTCGTCGGCGCCATTCAGATCGGGGACCACCAGCAGGAGGGGGGCACGGCCGCCGGCTGCCAGGACCTGGACCGCGGCGAGGGTGTCCGGACCGCCGTGCGCTGCCAGGAGGGCGATGGCGTCGGGGGGACGCCCGTGGAGCAGGACCCGAGCCTCGGCGACCTCGACGGCTGCCGTGACGTCGATCAGGTCGCCGGCCGCGGCGAGGAAGTCGGAACGGAGCGGCGGGGGCCCGACGACGAGGAGCCGTGTGGGTGGAGTCGACGAACGATGGGCCGTCAGGTTCATCCGGCCTGCCTCGCGGTCCCCGGGGGAGGGGCCACCAGCAATATAGCCCGGATTCTCAGCGCGCCAGAACCGGACCGCCGGCAGGATTCAGTAGCGCTCCTCGCCCCGCGCCTTGATGGTGACGCTGCCCTTGAAGGTGCGGACGTCCACCACCGCCCGGCCGTCGCCCGTGGTCACGCGGTAGTCGCCCTTCCCGGGGCCGCGGCGCACCGAGCGGTCCGGGACCAGCTCGTTGCGGAGTCCCCCCCCGAAGCTCACCATGTGATAGGAAACGCCAAGCCCGGGCGGCAGCCGGAGCTCGATGTCACCGGCATGGGTCTCGGCCTGGAGCCGTCCATCGCGAAGGAGTCCGCCCTTGAAGGCAATCTCGCTCGAGACGGTCTCGAGACGGACCCGGCCGGCGTCGCCCTCCATGCCGATCAGGAGCGGCCCGCTGACGCTGGAGGCGTCGAGATCCTGGAGGACACCCCGGACCACGATGGTACCGCTGGCGGTACGGGCCCGGGCGATAGTGCCCCGGATGACGAGCTCGACATTGCCGTCGAGCGTCTCCACACTGGTTTCGGCCGGCGTGCCCGACACGCGCACCCGTCCGGAGGTCCCAGTGATCTGGATACTTCCGCCGGCGGCGGCGACTTCCACCTCGGCGGCGGTGGATGTGATCCAGAGACGGGCGCCCGCCGGGACCCGCAGATCGAGGTCGGAGGTGCCATCGGGTTCGGTCCCCGCCGGGACCTCGACGCCGAGCTTGAGCGCGTTGGCGGTACCGCCGATGAAGAACCGTCCGGCACCCGGATCGACCCGGCCCTTCACCGCGACACTGTCGCGCTCCCAGGTAGTGACCCGGAGGGAGCCGGTCACCACCGAGACGCGAATGGCGGCGTCTCTGGCGGCGGCTCGACCCGCCGACACGGCGTCCTGGGCCGAGGATGGGCGGCCGACGCTCAAGAAGATGCTCGAGAAGCCGAGTACGCTCCCAATACCCATCCGGCGGCGGCACACCTGACCGCCGGGATGCCTGCCCCCCCGTCCAGCTGCCATCAGCTCTCCCGCCTTCCCGCCTCGGTGGCGTGCTTGAGGAGCGCCAGCCGCTGGGCGTAGCGGGCCAGCACCATCTGCTCGAGTTCGGTGTTCCCCGGATCGGTGGCGAGGGCCTGCTCTGCCTCCTGAATCGCCGCGTCTACAATGGTGAGATTGCGCTCGACCACCGCGCGGGTGCTGGCCGAGAGCGGGGCGGGGTCCTCGGCCAGCGTGCGGGCCAGCTCGGCCGTGGCCGCGGCGTAGCGCCGCTGCTCCAGCACGAAGGTCGAGTCCGTGCCGCCGGCCCGGCGCTGATAGAGGGTCGCGAGGGTGGCACCGGCGAGAAGCAGGAAGAGCGCGGCGGCCAGCAACACCAGCGGGCGCTGCAGCAGGGGGCGGCGGGTGGCGAGCCGGAGCGGGGCGTTCGCCGGAAGCCGGGCTTCGATCCCGCTCCAGAGGTCCCGGCCCGGGTGCACCGTGCGGGGCAGGACCCGGGCCTCCGCCACGATCGAGCGGATCCCGGCCAGCTCGGCCCGACAGGCGACGCAGCCGGCGAGGTGGGCCTCGACCCGGGCGCTCACATCGGGGGCGAGCGCTCCATCGATGTACCGGTCGAGGAGGGTGGAACAGTCGGCGCAGGTCATCGGTTCAGCATCTCCCGTAACAGCCGCCGGGCCCGGAACAGCTGGGCCTTGCTGGTACCCTCGGCGATCTCCAGCAGGCCCGCGATTTCGTCATGCCGGTACCCCTCGACATCGTGCAGCACGAACACCATCCGGGCCCCCCGGGGCAACGCGGCGATGGCCTGGCTCAGGTCCTCGGCCGGCGCCGGCTGGTGCGAAGCGGCCAGCTCGAGCTCCAGCGGATCGTCCACCAGCGTTACCCGTCCACTCCGGCGACCGGCGGTGCGCCGGGCGTGGAGCACCACGTTGACCGTCAGCCGGTGGAGCCAGGTGGAGAAGGCGCTCTCCCCCCGAAAGGTGGCCAGTCTCTCCCAGACCCGCACAAAGACATCCTGAGCGTATTCCTCCGCCTCGGCCGGGTTCCCCGCCAAACGCAGGCACAGGGCGTAGACCCGCCCCACATGCTCCTGGTACAGGGTACGGAATGCGGCGTGATCCCCCTGTTGGGCACGTCGTACCGTCTGGTTCACGAGACCGGGGTCGGCATCAGTCACGGATAGGATGCCGGCGGCCGGCGCGAGGTTTGAACCGGAGGGACGGGCTTCTCATGGGACCTTCACGATCCATTCAGTCCTCCGGTTGTTGTATCAATCAGTCTCAACATGGAGGGCCCCGTGCGAGTCGCCGAGATCATGCAGACCAATCTGATGACGGTACGCGGCAGCGATACGATCGCCGACGCGATCGCGCTGCTGGCGGAGTCCCACGTCTCGGGTGTCCCGGTCATCGCGGAGAAGGGCCGGCTCGTCGGGGTGCTCTCCAACAGCGACATTCTCGAAGCGCTGGCCGACCAGCCCGATCCCGGCGAACGGGAACGGTTGTTCGAGCAGACCACGGTCCAGGAGATCATGACCGCCCGGCCGCAGACCATCACCTCGGACGCGACCGTCAAGGACGCGGCCCAGCGGATGCTCTATCTCGAAGTGCACCGGCTGTTCGTGGAGGACAATGGTAGGCTGGTCGGGGTCGTGTCCACCACCGACCTGGTCCGAGCCATGGCGGGGCAGCGGGCCTGACGGGGGGGAGTCAGGCGGTCGGACGCGGACGGTCGGGCGGTCAGGGGCAAACGGCAGCGGGGTGGGGTCCT
>CAZXRC010000019.1:70409-98501 GCA_964642475.1 uncultured Gemmatimonadaceae bacterium
CCTAAAGTACCACTGTATCGGTACACTAATACACAGGCCAATACAGCGACCGGTGTTCAGCCAGATCGATGCCCGCAGCACGACCCCGCTCTACGCCCAGATCGCCACCCGCATCAAGGTGGCCATCGCGGCGGGGGATCTGCCGCCGGGGTCGGGGCTCCCCTCGGTGCGACAACTGGCCGGACAGCTCCGGATCAACCCCGCGACGGTGGTGCAGGCCTACCGGGAGCTGGAGGGAGACGGGTTCGTGGAAATGCGGCAGGGCGCGGGCACCTTCGTCCGCGAGGTGCCGGAGCACCGGCGGGGCGAAGAGCGCTCGGAGCAGGCAGCGACACTGGTCAAACGGATGCTGGAAGAAGCCGGGCGGCTGCGCATCCCGCCGCAGGAACTGCGGGAGGCGTTCGGCAGAATCCTCGACTCGAGGGCGACATGAGCCATGTAGTGGAAACCAGCAGACTGGGTTACAGCCCCGGCGGGCGGTTCCGGATCGAGAATCTCGACCTGCACGTTCCGGCCGGCGCGATCTACGGCTTCCTCGGGCCCAACGGCTCGGGGAAGACCACGACGCTGCGACTCCTGCTCGGGCTGCTCCGACCCCAGGCGGGCACCATCACGGTGCTGGGGCGCACCATGCCGGTGCACGCCGCCGAGGTGTTGGCCGAGGTGGGGTACGTGCCGGAGCAACCGCATTTCGACGGGACCCGCACGGTGCGCGAACTGCTCCGGTTCCAGGCCGCGTTCTATCGAAGCTGGGACTGGCCCGTGGCGGAGACGTTGCTCAAACAGTTCGACCTGGACGACACCAAGGTGTTCAGCCGCCTGAGCAAGGGGCAGCGGGCCAAGGTGATGATGCTGACCGCCATGGCGCAGCGCCCCCCGCTCCTGGTGCTGGACGAGCCGACCGACGGTCTCGACCCGGTGGCTCGTCGTGACATCCTCGCGTCGCTCCTCGGCTATGTGGCCGAGCATCATGCCACCGTGGTGATCTCGAGTCACCTGGTCCATGAGTTGGAGCGGATCTGCGACTGGGTGGGGGTAATGGACAACGGCCGGCTGATCACCGAAGTGCCGATGGCGCGGTTCAAGAACGGCACCAAGAAGCTCAAGGTCGCGGGCGTGCCGGCAAACGGTGCTCCGCCTCAACCGCCCTTCGTGCTCATGGCCCGCGAGCCGCATGGCCGGCGGGAGACCTGGACGGTGCGCAACTGGGAGCCGGAGATGAGTGGCTGGTTCTCGAGCCAGGCGCTGGCCCTCGAGGAGATCGTGGACCTCGATCTGGAGGATGGGTTCGTGGAACTCTTGCGGACCTTCCGAGCGGGCGAAGCCAGGGAGACTCCGGCGTGAACCGGTTTCCACAGACGAACACAGATAGGCACAGATAAATGACGACAGCGGCCATGCCGGCCAGTCCGGCCCGATCGCACACCTGGTCGATGTACTCGGTGGTCCTTGCCAGCCAGTGGCGCTGGTCGCGGATCGCGGTGGTCTTCGGCACTGTAGCCGGGTTCGCGATCCCGCTCCTTTCGGTGCAGGGCGCCACCAGGGGCGAGGGCGGCCAGCCGGCCGACGCCCTGCTGCAGTGGCTCCGCTCGTGGAGCATCCTCTACCCGCTGTTGGCCGGGGCCCTCGGTCTCATCGTGGCCATGGCCGCCTGGGCGCCGGATCACCGGGGCCGTCACGTCCACGCGCTGTCGCTGCCGGTGCCGCGCTGGCGGTACGTGCTGCTCCGCCTCTTCGCAGGGCTGACCGTCCTGCTCCTGCCGATCGCCGCGGTGCAGGTCGGAGCGTTGCTCGCCGCCAACCTGGCCGCGGTCCCCCCCGGTCTCCAGACCTATGCCTGGGCGCTGGGGCTCCGTTTCGCGCTGGCGGCGGTGGTGGCGTTCACCGTCTTCTTCGCGATCTCGGGCGGTACCGCGCGGACCGCGGGCCTCTTTCTCGCCATCATCGCCCTGGTCCTCGTCGGCCACCTGATGATCGAGGCGGCCGGGCTCCGGTTCGACCTGGCCGGCTCCATGCAGCAGGTGGTCTTCAACTGGCCGGGTCCGCTCGCGATTTTCGCCGGCCGCTGGATGCTGATCGATGTCTGACCGGGGGGCGTGGGCCATGGCCCTGACCCTGCTGCTGGCGCTGCCCGCCTCGCTCGTGGCGCAGCAGGAGGACACCCTCGCGCTGTCCCGCCGGGCCGACAGCCTCGGTCGGCTCTGGGTCGAGGCCAATGCACTCGCCGACCTGACCGACAGCCTCGCGCGCGCGCCGGTCGTCCCTCGCACCGACACGCTGGTGGTGGGGAGTCTCCTTCTCGTCACCAATCGTTCCCCGCTGCCGGTCCGGGCCGCGGCGGAGCGCGCCTGGCCGGCCATCGATTCGCTCTACGGCTCCGAAGCGCGGCAACTGGAGCAGACCCCCTACCTGATCCAGGCGGTGGACCCCGACAGCGGGTTTCGCTCGGGGCGGTGGTGGGGACTGCAGATCCCCTGGGACTACAGTGTCAAGGAAACCGCCGATCTGCTCCTGGTCTCGGTTCCCATGCCACCCATGGATCTGGCGTTTCAACGCTGGGCCGGCACCAACCTCCGCCCCAGCCCGCGCGGATGGCGCTTCGATCTGGAGGAGAGCTACATCGCGCTGGTGACCTCGCACTACGCCATCAGCCAGGAGTGCTTCCTTGGCCGAATCGCCCGCTGCCGGAGTCTCCTTGGGCTGGACCAGGACAACAGCCCGTTGCGGCTGTTCTCGACCCTGGCCGAGCGGCAGAAGGTGGCCCGGCTGCTGTACGTCGCTTTCCAGAGGGCCGACCTGCGGGCCGACCTGATCCCCTGCCTGGCGGGAAGCGATTCCTCCTGCCAGGCGGCCCTCGCCCGGGTGCCACCGGAACAACTCCCGCGACCGGTCCCGGCGGCGCTCCGGATCGGCCTCACCACCCTGGCGCTCCGGCTCGGTGGTCGCGAAGCCTACAGCCGGCTCAAGGGCGACTCGCTCGCGCCGATGCCGACCCGCCTGAGCCTGGCCGCCGGGGTGCCGCTCGATTCGCTGCTGGCGCTGTGGCAGGGGGCGGTGGTGCAGGCGCGCCCCAAGCCGGTGGCGATTCCCCCGTTCGGCGTGGTGGTCGGTCTGGGGTGGGGGATGGTATTCGGACTCATGGCACTGAGGAGCTCCCGATGGCGCGTCCTCTAGTCCGCTGGCTGGGAGCCACGCTCCTCGGGTGCGCGGTTCTGGGCACGGTGTACCTCCCGCCCCGGGGGATACCCACGTGGGCCAGGAGCTTCCGCCCGGAGGTTCCGGCCGACAACGCCTCGCGCATCCGGGCCCGACGGCTCGCGAGCGAGTGGCGGGAAGCGAACGCCGAGCTACAGGAGCGGCGCTATCGCGAGCGGGTGCGCGCGGCGGTCGCCGGCCGGGAGGCGGCGGGCCGGGCCGGTCCCGTGATCCTGGTCGAGGGTCCGGACAGCTTCCGGACCCGGACCGAACCGTTGCTCCAGGAGGGGCTCGACAGCGTCTGGGCCCGGCTGGGCATCGGCGAGAGCAAGATCACCGTGGCGGTGCTGGCGCGGGATCCGCTGGAGCAGTCTCTGCCGGGCCGTCTGGCACGGTTCAGTGAGAGCGTCTACGGGATCACGTTCATCCTCCCCGACACCAGCGATCGCGGCATCTGCCTGACTCAGGCGCGCCATCCCAACTGGTTGAGGACCCGCAACTATCCGCCTCGCCGCTCGCTGCTGAGTTGGTCGGCCTCGGTGCTCGGTCCCTGTGCCTTCTACGCCCGCTTCGGCATGCCCAGTCATCGGCTGGAGCAGTGGCTTGCGGCCCGCCGCTTCGACCTGGCGCTGATGCCGGGGTGGGACGATGGCCGGACCCGCGCTGCCTTCCTCATGGACCCGGACGATGCGCCGGAGACGTGGCGGTGGTTCATGCAGCACTGGGTTTACTCCTATCCGCGGGTGGTCGCCGCCTGCTATGCCGGTCGTGCGGAGGCGTGCCGCCGTGCCGTCGCGACCGGCGATTTCGCGCAGGGGGGCCCGCGGCCCCGGGTGGTCGTTCCACGGGACCAGTGGGATCCGGGCAAGCAGTTGCTCCTCGGGTCGGACCGGTTTCTCTCCCTGGTGATGAGCCAGGCGGGACCGGAGCGGTTCCAGGAGTTCTGGACCACGTCGCTCCCGGTGGACTCGGCGCTCACCGTGGCCCTGGGGGAGCCGGTGGGGGACTTCACCGTGCGGCTCCAGCGCGCGATCGGCCCCGCGCCCCACTTCGGCGCCGCGCCGCGGCCACTCGACGCCGCGCTGGGGCTCGCCTTTGCCGCGCTGGTGGTTGGCCTGGTCGTGGTGGCGCAAAGGCGCAGAGAAGTGCGATGACCCGCGCGGGCACGTTGGTCGCGCTGGCGCTGCTCCTCCTGGTTCCCGCACGGCTGACGGCTCAGGGCGACCGGTGGGCGCGGGAGGTCCGGCTCCGGCTGGAGCGGGGCGGGGAGACCGTGAGGGCCCAGGGCTATCGCGACGCGGGGCCGTTGGCGAGCGGGCTGCTCTTCGTAGGGGAATCCCGCCAGCTCGACCTGTCGCTCGGGGAGAATGCCGAGTACCTCCTGCTGGGCGGCTGTGACGCGGACTGTACCGGTCTGGAGCTGGTGGTGTCGAACGCGACCGGCTATCAGACCGATGCCGCCCGCGGCCCGGGCACCACCCCGGTGGTCCGCATCGACCCCGGCGCGGCGCGGGGTCCGCACCGCCTGACCATCACGCTATCGGGTTGCCGGGTGAGTCCCTGTCGCTATGGGGTCGAGCTGTTCATCCGGCGGGCAGCCCGATAGGCCGACCGGGCGCGGGCCCTACTCGGCGGGGATGCGCCGGGCCAGCTGATTGACGTAGGTCTCGAGCTGGTGCGAGAGGCTCGGCAGGGCGGACTCGATCAGGTCGAGGTCTCGCTCGAGGCCGGTGAGGGCGCCGGCGCGCGCCTGCCGCTCGACCCGGGCGCAGGCCTCGGCCATGCCGACGGCGCCGAGTCCGCTGGCCGCGCCCTTCATGGCGTGCGCGCCCCGGGACACCTGCTGGGGGTCGGACTGGGAGAGCCCGCACCGCATCAGGTCCACCCGGCCTGGCGCCTCGGCAAAGAAGATGTGGACCAGCTCGCGGACCAGCCGGACCCCTTCCACCGGGTCCATCTCCACCAACTCCGCCAGCAGGGTCCGGTCCAACTGCACGTAGGTCACTCGGGTCTCTCGACGTCGACGTAGCGCGATCCGGTCTCAGGCACTCCTCTATTGTCGGCCCTGATCCGGCTTGCTAAAGCCGGACGGGGCGGCTCGCCCTCCCCATTCAACCGATTGACTGGCCGATGGTTAGCCCGGGGCTTCGGGGCCGCCACTGGCGCGAAGCGCGCGATCGGGGTTCCGTTCCAACCTTGCGACCCCCGACGGCTGTCCAACTCCCTGCATGACCGAGACTTCGACCGGGTTAACCGCTCTGCGCACTTCGGATACGCTGGCCGCCGATGCCGACGCCGTGGACGCCGCCCTCGCGGCGAGTGGGGACGCGCATGCCTTCGAGCGGCTCTACCGCCGGCATGTGAACCGGATCCACACCCTGGTGCGGCGGATGCTGGGGGAGGACGTCGACGACGTCACACAGGAAGTGCTGATCCGTGCGTGGCAGAAGCTGGGCAGTTTCCGGGGAGAGTCGGCGTTCGGCACCTGGCTGCACCGGCTGGCGGTGAACCTGATCCTGAATCACCGCACCAGCCGGAGTCGCTTCCGGCAGCGGTTTCTGGAGGAGCCCGAGTCGGGGCTCGAGACGCCGGCCAAGTCAGCGACCCCGGCGACGCAGATGGACTTCGAGACCGCGATCGCGCGGCTGCCCGAGGGGGCCCGCCAGATCTTCGTGCTGCACGACGTCGAGGGCTACCGCCACGAGGAGATCGCGGGGATGCTGGGGATTACCGCCGGCACCTCCAAGTCGCAGCTGCACTACGCGCGGATGGCATTGCGCAAACACCTGGCGTGAGACGATGACGCACCCTTCGACCGACGTTTTGTCGGCGTACCTGGACGGAGAACTCGACCCTGAAGCCGAGCGGGAGACCGCGGCCCATCTGGCGGGGTGCCCCGCGTGCGGCGTGCTGCTGGCGGAGTTGCGCCGGGTGCTGGTGCGGGCCCAGGCGCTGGAGGACCGACCCCCGCGGCAGGATCTCTGGCCCGGCGTGGCGGCGGCGATCGGGGCGGCCCCGGCGCGGCGGTGGCGGGCGAATGTGCCGGTGCCGTTGCTCCTGGCCGCGGGCATCGCGCTGATGCTCCTCTCGGGTACCGTGGTGGCCCTGCTTCTTGGGCGCGGCCCGGGCTCCGGGCCGGGTGGGGCGGGCGGCGCCACCCTGCCGCCGGGCGCGGTGCTCACCGCCGGTCGGGACGAGACCCGCACCTACGACCTGGCCGTGAAGGCGCTCACCGAGGAGCTGACCGAGAACTCGGCCAACCTCGACAGCACCACGGTCCGGATCGTCCGGCAGAAGCTGGCGCTGATCGACCGGGCCATCGCCGAAGCCGAGCAGGCGCTCGCCTCGGACCCGGCCAACACGTATCTGCACGGGCACCTGACCCAGACCCGGATGCGGAAACTCGCGCTGCTTCGGCGGGCGGCCACGATCGGCCGCGCCGAGAGCTGAGACGACCAGAAGAGGATTCCCATGCTGCTCCTGCTCGCGGCCCTGGCCACCGCCACACTCCAGGATAGCGACACCACGGTGTCGGTCCGGGCGGGGTCACGCCTCAACCTGGACAATTTCGAAGGCGCGGTCACGGTCACCACCTGGAACCGGAGTGCCGTCCGGGTCCAGGCCACCCACGACCACGACACCCGGGTCGAGATCGAGGTCCGGGGCAGCGCGGTGGATCTCCGGGGCCGGAGCCGGTACGGCCCGCCGGAGGTGGAGTACCGGATCACGGTGCCGGTCGACATGGCGCTCGAAATCAGCACCCGCAGCGGCGACATCAGCGTGGACGGCACCCGGGCCGAGGTCGACCTCCAGACGGTGGAGGGCCGGATCACGGTGCGGGGTGGCGCCGGACGGGTGTCGGTCTCGTCGGTGGAGGGGGATGTGGAGCTGACGGGCTCGACCGGCCGGATCATGGTCAGCGCGGTGGACGGCGCGGTGACGGTGAAGGACGCGGGGGGCGACATCCAGATCAGCGCGGTCGACGGGGCGGTGCGGCTGGACAACGTCGACGCCAGCAATATCGACGCCAACACGGTGGACGGCGCGATCGACTTCAGCGGTACCATCCAGAGCACCGGCCGATACCGGCTGAGCTCCCACGACGGCGACGTCACGGTCACGGTGCCCGCGATCGATGCCGCGATCTCGGTCTCGACCTACGAGGGCGACTTCGACTCCGACTGGCCGGTGACGATCACCAGCACCCGCTCGCGCCAGCGGCTGGACTTCACCCTGGGCAAGGGCAGCGCTCGACTCGAGTTGCAGTCGTTCGACGGGAATGTGCGGCTGCTCAAGTCGGGCCGCCGGCCGTAGTCAAGGAGGTCCGCGCCCAGCCCCGGAGGCCCTCCGCGCTGGCGCGTCCTCGGGGTGAATGCCTCCATCGAGAAGACACCGAACCAACCTCACTCAGGATATGGGATCATGCGTGCTTCCGTTCTCCTCCCGGTTCTGACCCTCCTCGGCGCCGGCACCCTCGCCGCCCAGGACTTCCGCTGGCATGCGCCCCTCGCCAGTGGCAAGCGACTTGTCGTCCGGGGAATCTCGGGCGAGATCCGGGCCACCCGAGGCTCGGGCGGCGAGGCCGAGGTCACCGCGGTCAAGAAGGCCGGCCGGCGCGGCGATCCCGATCAGGTCGAGATCCGGGTAGCGGAGGATGCCGATGGGGTGACGATCTGCGCGGTGTACCCGTCGCGCCGCGGCCAGAGGGAGTGCCGAACCGGGGAGTCGAGGAGCGAGAATTTCAAGGAGACCGACGTCGAGGTCAATTTCGAGGTCAAGGTCCCCGCCGGCGTGCGCTTCGTGGGCACCACCGTCAATGGCGACGTTCGGGCCACCGATCTACCGTCCGATGCGGACGTGAGCACCGTCAACGGCGATATCGATGTGATCGCGGGCGGAACGGTGCAGGGCCGGACCGTGAACGGATCGATCGCGGCCGAACTGGGGTCCACCGCCTGGAGCGGCACGATCCGCTTCACCACGGTGAACGGCGGGATTCGGGTGTCGTTTCCGGCCGGCCTGAGCGCCGTCGTGGATGCACGGACCGTCAACGGCGCCATCGACAGCGATTTTCCCGTCACGATGCAGGGACGGGTGCGGCGACAGCAGTTCCATGGCGTGATCGGCGAGGGCGGCCGGGGACTGGAGCTGACGACGGTGAACGGCGAGATCGAGTTGCGGAAGAAATAGTACGGGGTCCCGAATTCCGAGTCTGGTCCTCCCGACCCGGCGGCCGTGGGGACGCGATGGAGCTTACTCCGAACCCGGAACTCGGAACTCGGAACTGCGCTTCCAATAGAAGAACACCGGCACCCCCACCGCCAGGATGGCGCAGCCGAGGAGGGCGTTGAACGGATTCGAGCGAATCGAACCCGCCACCACGTAGACCGCCGCTGCCAGGAACAGCGCGGGCGTGAAGGGCCAGCCGGGAACCCGGAAGGCATCGGGTGGGTCGGTTACGCCGGCCGCCTGGTCCTGTCGCCGGATGATGAACAGCGAGTAGACCGCCAGCCCGAAGAAGATCCAGTCGCAGAAGACCACATAGTCGAGCAGCTGGCCGTACTTCCCCGTCCACAACAGCAGGATGGCCCAGAGCCCCTGCACCACGATCGCGGTGGTGGGGGTGCGGAATCGCGGGTGGAGCCGGGCGAAGGCGGGGAAGAAGAGGCCGTCCGCCGCCATGGTCCGGTAGACCCGGGGCGAAACCATGATCACCAGGTTGAGAAAGCCGAAGGTGCTCGCCGCGATGCCGGCACCGATGACGGTGGCCCCGGCGTTTCCCAAGGTCAGCCGCAGCACGTCGGCGGCCGGGGCGGTGCTGGCCGCGAGCCCCGCGGTTCCCAGGGTCCGCAGATAGGTGAGGTTTGCCAGCAGATAGACCAGGACCACGATGGCGGTGCCGGCCAGCAGGGCCCGGGGGAGGTTCTTCCGCGGTTCGATGATCTCCTCGGCAATGAAATTGGTCTGCTGCCAACCGCCGTAGGCGAACAGCACCGGCACCAGGGCAGCCGCGACCGCGAGGAAGATGGCGCCCGGGTCGGTGGGGGCCGAGGGCAGGGCCGCGGCTGCGGGATCCGCCCGCGGCCCGCTCGCCAGCCCCACCACGATCAGAAAGGTGAGCGCCGCCAGCTTGAGGACGGTGAAGACATTGGTGGTGATCGCCCCGGGCCTGATGCCGAGGTAGTTGATGACGGTGAAGAGCAGAATCGCGGCGCCGGCCACCGGCTTGGCGTAGCTCGCGTCGAGGCCCACCAGCGGGAGGAAATAGCCGGCGAAGGTGACGGCCACGGCCGCGATGGCGCCGGTGGCGATGACCAGCAACAGGACCCAGGCGTAGAGGAAAGCCGGGAGGGGGCCCAGGGCCTCGCGGAGGTAGATGTAGGAGCCGCCGGCACTGGGCCGGCGCTGACCCAGTTCGCCGAAGCAGAAGGCTCCGATCAGCGCCACGAGGCCGCCGAGGATCCAGACACCGAGGGTGGCGCCGGCGGTGCCGACTCGGAGGGCGACGATGGCTGGGTTGATGAAAATGCCGGAACCGATAATGCCGCCCACCACGGCCATGGTGCCGGAAAAGAGACCGAGGGTGCGGCGATAGGAGACGGGCGTCGGGCTGGACACGCAGCCATTCTACCCCGGCCCCAGGATCGGCGTAAGGAGCGATGGGGCGAAGGCCGGAAGCCTACGCCGTCGCCGGGACCCCGGCGACGCTGGGCCGCCGGAGGAGGCGGCGGATCCGGGCGGTCAGTTCCCGCGGCAGAAATGGCTTGGTGACATACTCGTCGCAGCCCAGCTCGAAGGCCCGGACCACGTACTGCTCGTCGCCCATGGCGGTGAGCATCATGATCGGGATGTGGTGGCCCAGCGGATGGGTCCGGACCTGGTGGAGGAAGCCGAGGCCGTCGAGGCGGGGCATTTCGATGTCGGAGATGATCAGGCCCGCCCCGCTCTCGGGGAAGGCGGCCAGGGCGTCGACGCCGTCCTCGAACAGGAGCGGGTCGAACCCCTCATGCCGCAGATGCCGCTCGAGGAGGCGCGTCATATCACGGTCATCCTCCGCCACCAGGACCCGGATCGGCGGCGGCGTGAACCCGGAGTGACCGGCGAGGACCCGGTTGCGACCGCAGCGCTTGGCGACAAAGCAGAGCCGGTCGGCGGCGCCCAGCACGTCGTCCATGGCCTGGCTCGTCGGGGCCTCCACCACCCCGGCCGAGAAGCTGAGAAAGAGCCCCTGCTCCCGACCCTGCCGGAAATCGACCTGGCGGAGCGTCACCAGCGCCTGCTCCACCGCCCGGGATGCCTCGACCACACTCCGGCCCACGAAGAAGGCGATGAACGCCGCGCCGTCCCACCGGGCGAAGCTCGCCGCCTGCGGCAGGCTCATCGAGAGTCGGACACCGGCCCGCCGCAGCACCGAGTCGGCGAACTGGCGGCCCCAGGTCTCCTCGATCCAGCGAAAGTGGTCCAGGTCCAGCACCGCCAGGGCGAAGGCCGTTCCCGGCGGGCTCTTGAAGCGAAGGTGCGAAGCGCTCTCGAGGAAGGCGGCGCGGTTGGCGAGGCCGGTGGTCGGGTCGCGCCGGGAGACGGTGCCACCCTCCATGTGGCGCTCGAGCCGGGAGGTCACCGCGACCGTGAAGGCCTGAAGGTCGAGCGGCTTCTCGAAGTAGCCATCGGCGCCCAGCGCGAAACACTCCCCCTTGGTGTGGGTCCCGAGGCGGGCCGACACAACGAAGAGCGGGATCCCGGCGGTCCGGGGGTCGGAGCGGATCTCGAGCAGGAGATTGCGACCGTCGCCGTCGGGGAGAATCAGGTCGAGCACCACCAGGGAGACCACGCCGCTGGCGAGGCGGGCGCGGGCGCTGGCGCAGCTGCCCACCAACTCCACCCGCCGGCCGGTGGCCTGCAGGGTCGTCTCCAGGGCGGCGCCGAAGATGGGGTCATCTTCCACGATCAACACCAGCTGCTCGGCCGCGGCGTCTTCGGCCGGGAGCTGGTCGAGCCATCCGGCCGCGAGGGCCGGAAGCTCTTCGACCGTGGCGGCCAGGATCCGCTCGGCCCGCTGCCGCAGGTCGGGGCGGCCGTCGGCGACCCCGGCATCGATGAGGGCCAGGACCAGGCGCTGCACCGAGGCGGCGGGATCGTCCCCGTCGGAGGGGCGAGGGTCGCCGAGGGCGGCGAGGGCCGACCTCAGGGTCGCGAGGAGGGACCGCACCGGCGGCCGACGGCCGCCCCGCTCGGGGTCGGGGGCGGCGGCGTGGGAAGACGACATGCCCTGAAGTATCGGCCGGGAGCGGGCGGGCCTGAGGGTGGGGCGGGGGGCGGGGGGCGGGGCGGGATTCGATCCAGCGTATCATCGGGAGAAGGGGTTGATTGCCGAATTAAGTTCGGTAAATTGGCGTAGTTACCGAACAATCGCCGTTCCGGGGGTTCCATGCTCGACGCCACCGATGTCGCCATCCTCGATCTGCTGCAGGACAACGCCCGGATCAGCAACGCGGACATCGCCCGCAAACTCGACATGGCCCCGTCCGCCATCCTCGATCGCATCCGCAAACTGGAGCAGCGCAAGGTGCTGCTGGGCTACACCGCCCGGATCGATGCCGCGGCCGTGGGGCTCGGCCTCACCGCGTTCATCCTGGTCCGGACCGAGGAGCGGGTGGGCTCGGGCGCCATCGGCCAGGCTCTGAGCCGGATCCCCGAAGTCCAGGAACTGCATCATGTCGCCGGAGAGGACTGCTACCTGGTGAAGGTGCGGGTCGCGGACACCGAGGGGTTGAGCCGGCTCCTGCGGGAGCGCTTCGGCCGGCTCAAGGGCGTCCGCAATACCCGGAGCACCATCGTCCTCAGCACCGTCAAGGAGACAGCCGCGCTGCCGCTGCCCGAGCCGGAGGCGGCCACCCATGACGCCTGAAGCGATGCGCCAGGCGCGCACCCGGCTCCTGCTGGCCTTTGCCGCGATCTACCTGATCTGGGGCTCCACCTACCTGGCGATCGTGTTCGCGATCGAGACCATGCCCCCGTTCTTCATGGCCGCGGGTCGCTTCCTGCTCGCCGGCGGGGCACTCTATCTCTGGGCCCGCCTCCGCGGGGCCCCCCGGCCGCGCCCGGCCCAGTGGGGCTGGGCCTTCTTCCTGGGGGCGCTCTTCTTCCTGGTGGGAAACGGGGCGGTGGTCTATGTGGAGCAGCGTCTCCCGTCCGGTCTCACCGCCCTCATCGTGGCCATGGTGTCGGTCTGGACCGCGCTCTTCGAGTGGCTCCGGCCGGGCGGGGCCCGGCCCAGCGGGATGGTGTTCACCGGCATCGTCCTGGGCTTTCTGGGCGTGGCGCTGCTGGTGCTGCCGACCGGGTCGCACCAGGAGGGGATCGACCCGAGCGGGGTGGTGCTGCTGATGTCCTCCACCTTCTGCTGGGCTCTGGCCTCGGTGCTCAGCCGGACCGCCGACCTGCCTGACAGCTCGCCCCTGGCCTCGGGGATGGAGATGCTGGGGGGCGGGGTGCTGCTCCTCCTGGTCAGCGGGCTGACCGGCGACCTGGGACAGGTCTCCCTGGCGGCCGTCAGCCTCAAGTCCTGGCTGGCCTTTGCCTACCTGGTGGTCGGCGGTTCGCTGGTGGCGTTCACCTGCTTTGCCTGGCTCCTCAAGGTCACCTCTCCCAACAAGGTGGCCACCTCGGGCTACGTGAATCCCATGGTGGCGATGTTCCTGGGGTGGAGCCTGGCGGGGGAGACCCTGTCCACCACGTCGTTGGTGGCTTCGCTGGTGATCGTGCTGTCGGTGGTGCTGATCATCACCGGCCGGGAGTTTCCCCTCGCGGGGTCGCGTCTCACCCGACCGGCGGAACCGCTCGCCGAGGGCAAGAAGGTCGTCACCTGAGCGTCGCGGCTGACCCTCGCGTGGAGGTGATCCGCGTCAATTGACGGCGCGAGGAGATTCACCATTTTGGTGTCCTCTCCTTCGGAGCCGCGCTTTCATGCTGTCCCCCCGGGTCCTGGCCGCGCTTGCCGCGGCCGTGGTCGCCGCCCAGCCGCCGACGTCATTGCAGGTCCTCTCATCCTCGCCCAGCGTCGAGGCCAGTCTCACCGCCAACATCCAGGTGATCTTCGACCGACCGGTCGCCGGCTCCCTCGACCGCACAGTGGACCCGGCGGCTATCCTGTCCATCGACCCGCGGATTCCCGGCCGCGCCGAGTGGCGCGACCCCGTCACCCTTCGTTTCCTGCCGGCCAGTCCCCTCAAGCCGGGGCAGAGCTACACCGTCACCGTCGCGAACAGCTTCGCGGCCATGGACGGCAGCAAGCTGGAAAAGCCCTACAGCTTCAGTTTCAACGTGAACGGTCCCCAGCTGCTGGGTGGCCTCCCCATCGGGGAGCACGAGAGCCCTCGCTGGCTGCCAGCCAACCCGACCTTCGACCTGGTGTTCAGCGCCGAGCTCGATCGCAACGCGCTCCGGGGACTGGCGTACCTCGATTTCAACCAGAACTGCTCCAACCCCGGGGTCATCAAGCTCAACCCGACCGCACAGCGGGCGATCGGCGACAAGGACCCGTGGCAGTACCGTGAGGCCGGTGGCTGGGAGCGGGATCGCGCGGCCGACGGCTATCGCCGGGTGGTGACTCTCGCGCCCGAGCGGCCCCTGCCGCTGGCCTGCAACGGCGAGCTGGTGGTGCCGACGATCGTCGATCCCGAAGGCACCAAGCCCTTCGCCCGCTGGCACTTCGCCACCTACGGTCCGTTCTCCCTGGTCCGGGCCGAGTGCAACGGCTCGGCGACGTCGTGTCCCTCCGGCGGCATCCGGGTGTGGTTTACCAATCCGGTGAAGGGCGCCGAGATCCAGCGCCGGCTCAAGGTGCTGCCGTCGGTGGAGTTCGCCATCAACGACACGACCCAGGAATCGAGCGAGTGGTATCTCGAAGCCGCCCTGGCCACGCACACCGCGTATGCCGTCATCGCCGACACCGCGATGCGGGACGTCTTTGGCCAGCGCCTGACAGGGAATCCCGCCTCCGGCTTCCGGACCACCGGCTACGCCCCGCTGGTGGACCACGAGTACGGCCGGATGACCGTGGAGCGGAGCGGCTTCGGGACCCTGGCGGTGAAGCACGTCAACGTCGACAGTCTGACCATCACTACGGCTCCGGTCCCCGACGGCCTGGTCGCCGGCATCCTCCAGTACAGCCGCTGGAACCGGGACGACAGTGTGCTGACCAGAGTGCTCAGGGGGGCCACCACCCGCACGGTGGCGGTGCCGGGCGCGCGCGACAAGGTCCGCATCTACGGCGTGAAGCTGCCGGTGTACAACGCCCTCCGTCCCGGCGCCCCGGTGCTCCAGGTGGTCCGGGTGACCAGCCCCACTCTCCCCGCCTCATGGCAGGAGAATCAGCCATTCGCCGTGGTGCAGGTGACCGACCTGGCCGTCCACGCCCGGATCGGCACCAGCGAGGGGGTGGTGTGGGTGACCGGGGTGAGCGACGGGAAGGCGCGTCCCGGCGCCCAGGTGACCCTCTACGACACCCGTGGTCGGGTCCGCGCATCGGCTCGGACCGGTCCCGACGGGACGGCTCGGCTCACCGGGTTCAGGCCCGACACCGCGGTCGAGGGGTACGGTTTCGAGGGATACGTCATCGGCAAGCTGGGGAACGACCGGGCCCTTACCAGCATCAGCAGCTACGACCCCGACCTGAGCCCCTGGCGATTCAACGTCAGGCAGGGCTACGGCACTCAGCGGGAGCCGGTGGCGGCCGGAGTCTTCACCGAGCGGGGGATCTACCGGCCGGGGGAGCCGCTCTACGCCAAGGCCATCGTACGGAGCGGCAATCTCGGCGCGCTCGCCGTGCCACCCCGGACCGACAGCATTCGCTGGGTGTTCAGCGACCGCGAAGGCGGCCTGCTCAAGCAGGCGACGGTGGCGCCATCGGACTTTGGCACCGCCGAACAGACCATGACCCTGCCGGCGGATGCCCCGCTGGGGTACTACGGCGTCTCGATCGAGCAGCGGCGCGGAGGGAAGTGGGCGGCGCTGGCGAGCACGTCGTACCGGGTGGCGGAGTACCGGCCTCCCGAGTTCCTGGTGACGGTCTCTTCCGACAGCGGGCCGCGCTTTCCCGGCGATAGCGCCGAGGCCCGGGTGGAGGCCCGGTATCTCTTCGGCGCACCGATGGCGAGGTCGCCGCTCACCTGGGTGGCGCGGCAGGCGCCGGTCGATTTCTGGGGTCTCCGCATACCCAACACCGACGGGTTCTTTTTCGGGGAGAACGGGTGGTGGTGGGAAGAGGAGAACCGCGGGTCGAGTGTCCAGGTGATCGGTCAGGGGGTCGATACCCTCGACAGCGCCGGCCGTACCGCACTCCGGGTGGGGGTCCTGACCCCGGCCAACGGCAAGCCGGCTCTGGCCATCATCGAAGCCTCGGTGACCGACGTCAACCGCCAGGCGGTGGGGTCGGCTACCTCGTTTCTGGTCCACCCCTCTTCCTTTTATATAGGGGCCAAGCCGGTAGGCGAGTCGTACTTCATGGTGGCCGGCAAGCCGCAGACGGTTTCGGTGATCGCGGTGCGCCCCAGCGGCGAACGGGTGCCGGGGGTGAAGGTGACGGGCACCATCGTTCGCAAGGAATGGCACCAGGTACACCGGACTCGCTCGGGCTACAGCGAGGTGTACGGCGAGTGGGTTTCCGACACCGTCGCCACCTGCCGGGTCACCACCCCGGGGGACTGCCGGTTCACGCCGCCGAGCGGCGGCAGCTACACCATCGGATTCACTGCCGCCGACGCCCAGGACCGTCCGGTCTCGACCAGCGTCTTCCGCTGGGCCACCGGCACCGACTGGGTGCCGTGGAACGACGAGAATCAGTTCAAGATGGATGTCATCGCCGACAAGAGCCGTTACGCGGTGGGTGACACCGCCTCGGTGATGTTCGCGTCGCCCTTCACCGACGCCGAGGCCTGGATCACGGTGGAGCGGGAAGGACTGATCGAGCAGCGGCGCCTGAAACTCACCAGCGGGTCGACCACCCTCAAGTTCCCGGTGCCGGAGGCCTGGGCCCCCAACGCCTTCGTCTCGATCGTCGTGGCGCGGGGCCGGAGCGCCCGGCCCGGGCCGCTCGACGATCCTGGTCGCCCCACCATCCGGGTCGGCTACGCCGAGCTCCGGGTGACGCCGGAGGTCAAGCGGCTCGCGGTGGCGGTGAAGCCGCTGCAGGCGGAGTACCGCCCCGGCGATACCGCCCGGGTCGAACTCAGGGTCACCGACCGTCACGGTGCCGGACAGCGGAGCGAAGTCACCCTCTGGGCCGTGGACGAAGGCGTCCTGGCGCTCACCGGCTACAAGACCCCCGATCCGATCGACCTGCTCTACTCGCCGCGAGGGCTGGGACTTCGGCTGTCGAGCAACCTCACCACGGTGGCGCCCCAGGTGCCGGAGGGGGAGAAAGGTCGTTCGCCTGGCGGTGGCGGCGGTGGCGGCGATGCCGATGTCTTCCGGTCCCAGTTCAAGACCACGGCCTTCTTCCTCGGCAGCGTGATCACCGACTCGAACGGGACCGTGGTGGCGCGGGCCAAGCTGCCCGACAACCTCACCACCTTCCGGGTGATGGCGGTGGCGGTGACGGCGGGTGACCGCTACGGCAAAGGCGAGTCGCCGATGCTGGTGAGCCGGCCGCTCCTGGCCCGCCCGGCGCTGCCCCGGTTCCTGCGGGAGGGCGACAAGTTCTCGGCCGGCGTGGTGGTGAACCAGCGCGCGGGCGGTACGCCCAGCGTCAAAGTGGAGGCGAGCGCCCAGGGCACCCAACTCACCGGCGATGCCAGCATTTCGGCCAGGCTCGAGGCCGGCCGCGGTCGTGAGGTGCGGTTCGACTTCCGCCAGCCGGGGCTCGGCCCGCTGGGGGCCGACAGCGCCACCTTCCGTTTCAAGGTCAGCGGCGCGGGTGACGCGGATGCGGTGCAGAAGCGGCTCGGCGTCAAGCCGGCGTACCGGCCGAGGGCGTGGACCGCCTCGGGGGTGCTCAACGACTCGGCCACCACCGAGATCGTCCTGCCGGAGGGCCTCGATCCCGACCGCTCGCGGCTCCAGCTCACCCTGGGGGCCTCGCCGCTCGGCATCATCAAAGGGGTGAGCTGGTACCTGCGGGTCTATCCCTACCTCTGTACCGAACAGACCTCCAGCGCGGCCCAACCGATCATTGCGCTCTACCGGGCCCAACGATCGGTGAAGGGGCTGACGCTCCTGCCGGGCGATCCCCGCAGGGATATCGAGCTGGCGGTGGGTATTCTCACACGGCGGCAGCGCCCCGACGGGGGGATCGGCTACTGGAGTGGCAGCGACTGGACCACGCCCTGGCTCAGCAGCTACGCCGGGGTGACGCTGCTCGAGGCCCGGTCGGTCGGCGTGGCGGTGGATGACTCCGTACTCGCGCGGCTGGCCGAGTATCTCCGCCGGACGCTCAAGAATCCGGAGGCCATCCGGGCGCCGGTGATCGGCTACTACCAGCAGGTTCAGGCCCGGCTGTCGGACCAGGTCGCGGCCGCCGACTTCCTGAGCCGTTACGGGAAACCGGAAGTGCCGGCCGAAAACGACCTCCTCCGGAATGCGGCCCAGCTGGCTTGGGAGGACCGGGTGCGGCTGGCGGAGACACTGGCGCGACGCAAGGCCTTCAAGGCGGCGCGGGGGTTGCTCCAGCCGACCTGGGAGGCGGTCAAGGTCGAAGGCCGGCGCGCGGTGGTGCCGGTCGAGACGGTGACGTGGCACCACTACTTCGACTCCCGGGTCCGTCCGACGGCCCGGCTGCTCACTGCAACCCTCGCGGTCGACTCGGCCCATCCGCTTCTGGGGCCGCTGGTGGAGACGCTGGTGCAGCAGGGACGGGCCGGAGTGGGGGTCAGCCCGTGGAACACCCAGGACTACGCGGCCACCGTCTCGGCGCTGGTGGCCTTCGACCGGGTGGTGAAGGGCGGTGCGACGCGCACATTCTCGGTACAGGGGGGAGGACGCACCCTTTTCACCAGCCGAGGCGGGCTCGTGCCGGCTCCGGCTCCGGGGTCGCGGCCTGTGCCGTCGATCGCCGATTCCACCCTGTCGTTGACCGGGCTCATCACCGATCTGGGCGGGGGGCGGCAGGGAGTGCGCCTCTCACTCACC
Source organism: uncultured Gemmatimonadaceae bacterium (assembly GCA_964642475.1). Lineage (GTDB taxonomy): Bacteria > Gemmatimonadota > Gemmatimonadetes > Gemmatimonadales > GWC2-71-9 > JADJOM01. Next base: position 88,731 of record CAZXRC010000019.1, read on the forward strand.
GCTCCCGGGTCCGGTGCCCCGATTTTCTACTACCTCACCGTGTCCGAGGTGCCCAGGGCCAGACCGGTCAATCCGGAGGACCAGGGCATCAAAGTCGAGCGGTGGTACGAGAAGTACGATGCGCCCACGCCCATTGTCAGCGTGGCGGCCGGCCAGCTGGTGCGGGTGCGGCTCCGGATCACGGTGCCCTCGAACCGGGAGTTCGTGGTGGTGGACGATGCGCTGCCGGCGGGTCTCGAGGCGGTAGACCTGAGTCTCCGGACGGCGAGTCTCGTGCCCGGCCCCGGCGTGGATCGGAAATCGCCCTACCTCTCGCCGGAGGAGGCGGAAGGTGACGAGCAGCAGCGCGACGCGGGCGTGGACCAGGAGTGGTACTACGGCAGCTGGGACAGCGGCTGGTGGTCGCCCTTCGACCACAAGGAGATGGGGGACAGCCGGGTGCTCTATTCGGCCACGCTGCTCTGGCAGGGGACGTACACCATGACCTACATCGCCAGGGCGACGACGCCGGGAGTGTTCGTCCGGCCACCGGCGCATGCGGAGGAGATGTACAACCCGGCGGTGTATGGGCGGAGCGACGGCGGGGTGTTCACGGTGACGGAGAAGTGAAGTGCTTCACCGCAGAGCCGCGGAGGCGCAGAGGGCCGCGGAGGATTGGATGCGGGGGAACCATGGAGAGGGCCTCGTGAGAGTAGTCCATTCCTGCTGCTCTCCGCGGCCTTCCGCCCCTCTGAGCCTCCGCGGTGAGGTCCTTGTGGGGTGCCCATGAGAGTGAGGGCCTGGCTGTCAGGCGCCGTCGTCACGCTCGGATCGGTTACGGCGATTCTGGGATTCTGGGTCGCGAGGCCGCTGCCGCCCGAGCTTCTCGCGCCGGCCCGGCAGCAGAGCCTCACGATCGAGGACCGGCACGGGGTCCTGCTCCGGAGCACCCGGGCCGGCGATGGGAGTCTCACCACCTGGGTTCCGCTGGCGCAAATGGACCCGGACCTTCCCCGCGCCTTCGTGGCGGTGGAGGACCGGCGCTTCTACCGGCATCACGGCATCGATCCGCGGGCGGTGGTCCGGGCGATGCGCGACAACGTGGCGCACCTCAGGGTGGTGTCCGGGGCGTCGACCATCACGATGCAGCTGGCCCGGCTGCTGCACCCGGTGGGCCGGGGATGGAGCGACAAGCTGGTGCAGACGCTCTGGGCCCTGCGGCTCGAGGCCCATCTCGACAAGAACCAGATCCTGGAGCAATACCTCAACCGGGTTCCGCTGGGTCAGGGGTCCATCGGGGTGAACGCGGCGATGGCGCTCTACTTCGGCGGTTCCCCGGCGGAGGCCAGTCTGGGCCAGGCGGCGCTGCTCGCCTCCCTTGCCCGGGCACCCTCGAGCCAGAACCCGATGGTCGATCCACGCCGGGCGCTGGAGCGCCGGGCGGCGGGACTGGCCGCGCTCCGCCGGGAGGGTTACCTGGATCGGGGGGAGGAGCAGCGGGCCCGGCAGGAGCCATTGTTAGGCGCCGGGCGGGGCCGGCCCTTCCTGGCTCCCCACTTCACCACCCGGCTCCTGGTCCGGGCCGAGGCGGAGCATCGACCGATCGCGGGGGTGTGGCGCACCTCCATCGACCTTGACCTGCAGGCGGCCCTCGAGGACGAGGTCCGGCACACGGTGGACCTGCTCCACGACCAGGGCGCCCGACAGGGGGCGCTGGTGGTGCTGGACAATCGCTCCGGCGAGATCCTCGCCTGGGTGGGCTCCCCCGACTTCTGGTCCGATACCTCGGGCCAGGTCGACATGGTGGTGAGCCCGCGCCAGCCGGGGTCCGCGCTCAAGCCGTTCCTCTACGCGATGGCCTTCGACCGGGGGATCACCGCCGCCTCGGTCCTGGCCGACATCTCCACCACCTATCAGACGGCGGGCGGACCCTACCATCCGCGGAACTACGACCGGCGCTATCACGGACCGGTGCGGGCCCGGGAAGCCCTGGGGAGCAGCTACAACGTCCCCGCCGTGGGCCTGGCCGATCGGATCGGGTACGCTACGCTGCTGTACGGACTGCGGCAGGCCGGCTTCGCCTCGCTATCGAGGCCGGCCGAGCACTACGGCCTCGGGCTTTCGCTCGGGAACGGCGATGTCACCCTGCTGGAGCTGGCCAACGGGTACCGAACCCTGGCCAACGGCGGGATCTGGGCGCCGGTGAGTTACTGGGCCGGGCCGGCCGGCCGGGTCCCGCCCGATTCCGCGCCGCGAAAGGTGGTCTCCCGCGCCTCGGCGGCGCTGGCGCTCGATATCCTGAGCGATCCGGTCGCACGGATTCCCGGCTTCGGGCTCATTACGCCGTTCGACTGGCCCTTCCGGGCGGCGGCCAAGACCGGCACCAGCCGCCATTTCACCGACAACTGGGCGGTGGCGACGACCGGCGGGTTCACGGTGGCGGTGTGGGTCGGCAACTTCAGCGGCCAGCCGATGGAGGGGGTGAGCGGGGTCTCGGGAGCGGGGCCGCTGCTCCACCGCGCCGTGCTGGTGACGGCCAGGCGTTTCGACCCCGGCGACCTGCTCCGGCCCGGCGACGCGGGGCTGGTGCCGGCTACGATCTGCCGGGTCTCGGGGGCGCTCGCGGGGCCCGACTGTCCCCCGATGACGGAGTACTTCGCGCCGGCAACCCTCCCGACCGGGACCTGCGACTGGCACCGGGAGGGGCGGGTGCAGCTGCCGGCGGAGTATCGGGAGTGGGCGGCGAGCAGTGATGAGTTCCGAGTCCCGAGTTCCGAGTTGTCGGCGCTCCCGAAGCGAGGGACGCTTGGTGCTCCGCGTGGCGAACCGGTCTCCACCCACTCGGAACTCGGAACTCGGAACTCGGAACTCTTTCACATCACGAGTCCCGCGCAGGGCGATGTCTACCGAATTCCCCCGGGAGTCGAAGGGCGATACGCGACCATCGGGTTGCGCGCGGCGGGGGCGGCGTCGAGCCGGGTGCGCTGGTCGCTAGACGGCCGCCCGATGCCGGGTGACCGCTGGAGCCTCACACCCGGCCGTCACACCCTCCGGGCCGAGAGCGGATCGCAGTCGGACGAGGTGACCTTCGTGGTCGAGTAGGCCCGACCGACCGCCCGACCCGATAGGCCCGGACAACGACTCCATGCTGCGACTATGCGCCGGTAGTTCCTGGTCCGTGGGGTGAGGCCCCCAGCTCGCGCTCGATCCTCCGGTCGGGGATGAACCAGATCACCGCGACGAGAGTGAAGAGGACGGTCGCGAGCCAGGGGATCCAGTAGGCGATCGGGATCGCCAGGATGTAAGTCAGCCGGGAAACCCGGCCTTTGCGGTCGCTCCGCACCGCCCGGGCCAGCACAGAGTCGGGACCATCCGCCGCAACGATGGCTTGCTGGAGCAGGGTGAAGGCAAGCGCGCACATCAAGAGGTCGAGACCGTAGAGCACCGTCGGGATGGGGGCGAGGTGATTCTCGCCCATCCACCCGGTCGCGAACGGCATCAGGGAAAGCCAGAACAGCAGGTGGAGATTGGTCCAGAGCACCCGGCCGGTCACGGAACGGGCGGCGTGCAGAAGGTGGTGGTGGTTGTTCCAGTAGATGCCGAGGTAGACGAAGCTGAGGACGTAGGTGAGGAAGACCGGCAGTAAGGGCTGAAGGACGGCGAGGGAGGCCCCGTGGGGTACCTTCAGCTCCAGTACCATGATGGTAATGATGATCGCGATCACGCCGTCGCTGAACGCTTCGAGCCGGGCCTTGTGCATGAGCCCTCAAGGGAAGAGGAACGGGTGACCCTCCCCCCAAAGTAGGCCAGGTCAGGATCGGACCGCTGAACTTACCGCTTTCTCTACTATACGCCTGTCGCACTCGTCGGGGGGGTCGCCACTACGCCGGATAGGGCTCGGCCCAGGAGAATGGCAGGACCCGCGCGATCCGCTCGGCATCGCGGCGGTTGTGCGTCACGTAGGTCGCTCCAAGGTCGCGCGCGCTGGCGGCCAGCAGAATATCCAGCATGAAGCTCCGCGGCATCTGGCGAAGGACGAGGCCTTCCGTCCTCACCAGGTGGGCGATGGCACTGCCCAGGGAATCCCAGGTCGCGGGACTCGGGGTCACTATCCGCCCGCGACGCTCGAAAGGCCTGAGCAGATCCTGACGGAGGCGCAGCTCGTCGCGCGGCGTCAGGGTGCCGGCCAGGAGCTCGGCGACCACCACGCTGCTGAGATGGAGGAAGGGCGAGTACTTGGAGGCAAACTCGGTCAGGGCGGCAGCGGCCGCCGGCCGCCGAGCCGCCTCCAGGTAGCAGTTGGTGTCGAGGAGGTACTTGGGCACGCCGGGTCACGCGCCCGGGCTGAACCTGATTTCCGCCAGACTCTTGATTCCCCGGAGCACCTCTCGACGAAAGGTGACCAGGTCGAGGGCGAGATCGATCGCTTCCTGCTCGGTTGACGCGCCCAACTCCTCCTTGGCGAGCCGGAGGAGCTTGGGGTTGAGCCAGAACTCCTTGCGGACCTTCCCCTGACGGGTGCCCTTGGTGTATCGGGTGCGGGAGGAGGATTTCGGCTTGGTCGGGGACTTGGCCATAGGGGTTCCGTCTGTGTCCGTATAATCTGTAGCATTGCACGGACATCGGCAACCCCAACCGAAGCGGCCCAGGCCGAGGGAAAGGCGGCTCCCGAAGCGCTGAGGCGCTGAGCCCGGGCCATTGCCCCGCCCCGAGGGTCCGGATAGAGTCCATCGGCTGCACCCCCGATCCCCTATGACCGTGGTACCGATGACCCACCAGCCACCCCTGCCTCAACGCCAGCTTGGGTCCAGCGAGCTTTCGATTACCACGGCTGGCTTTGGCGCCTGGGCCGCCGGCGGCGGCGACTGGTCCTTCGGCTGGGGACCGCAGGACGATGCCGACTCCATCGCGGCGATGCGCCGGGCGCTTGAGCTGGGCGTCAACTGGATCGATACCGCCGCGGTCTATGGCCTGGGCCACTCGGAGGAGGTCGTGGGCCGGCTGCTCCGGGAACTCCCCCGTGGGCAACGACCCCTGATCTTCACCAAGGGGGGACTGGTCTGGGATCCCGCCAATCGGCTGGCGCCGCCGGTACAGACGCTCCGCCCGGATTCGGTCCGCCGGGAGTGCGAGGCCAGTCTGGCGCGGCTTGGCGTCGAGCGGATCGACCTCTATCAGTACCACTGGCCCGACCAGACCGGCGTGGCGGTGGAGGATTCGTGGGCCGAGATGGGTCGGCTGATCGACGAAGGGAAAGTCCGGTTCGGCGGGGTCTCCAACTTCGACGTGGATCTGCTGGAACGGGCCGAAGCGGTGCGCCACGTCGACGCGCTCCAACCCCCCTTCTCCCTGATCCGGCGGGCGGCGGCGGGCGACGTGATTCCCTGGTGTCACCGTCACCGGACCGGGGTCATCGTCTACAGCCCGATGCAGGCCGGAATCCTCACCGACAGCTTCGGTCCCGACCGGGTGGCCCGGCTGGCGGCCGGCGACTGGCGCCGGAACAATCCCAACTTCCGGTCCCCCGCCTTGGAGCGGAACCTGGCCCTGCGCGACGGGCTGGCGCCGATCGCGCGGCGCCATGGGGCCACGGTCGCGGCCGTGGCGATCGCGTGGGTGCTCGCCTGGCCCGGCGTGACGGGGGCGATCGTCGGGGCCCGCTCGCCGGCGCAGGTGGACGGGTGGATCGGCGGGGCCACGCTGGCGCTCTCGTCGGCCGACCTCGACCAGATCGCGTCGCTGATCCAAGTGATCGGGTCGGGCAGCGGCCCCGCGCGGCCGACCTGAACCGCTCCCCTCCGACCGACGCATGCCAGAGTCCTGGAGCAGCCGCCTCAGCCGGTGGGGATTGAATTTCTTTCCGGCCTACCGCGGCAGCGGCGCCAGGATAGACTACATCGCCTCCGATTGGCGTGAAGTGCGGATCCACCTTCCCCTGAACTGGCGCACCCGGAACTACGTGGGCACCATCTTCGGCGGCAGCATGTTCAGCGCGGTCGACCCCATCCTCATGGTCATGCTGATCCGGCTGCTCGGTCCCGAGTATCTGGTCTGGGACCGGGAAGCCGCGATCCGCTATCTCAAGCCGGGACGTACCACGCTGTATGCCCGCTTCGAGCTGCCGCTCGAGGTCACCGAGGCGATCCGGGCCGATGTCGCGCGGCACCGGAAGGTCGACCGGGTGTTCTCCATCGACCTCACCGATGCCGATGGCGTGGTTCACGCTACCTGCACCAAGACGCTCTACGTTCGACGGAAGAGGGAGGCATGAAACCGCTGCTGCTCTTGGTCCCGGTCGCCGCCGGGCTCTCGCTGGGCGCCGTGACGGCCCGGGCCCAGGATCCGGTGCCCCTCGACGTGCTGGCCCGGCGACTGGCCGCGATGACCGCGGTATCGGGGTACGAGGATCGGATGGGCGACACCCTCGGTTCCCTGCTCATCGGTGCCCGGCGTGACCGCGCCGGCAACGTGGTGTTGGCGCTCGGGTCGGGCACTCCGCGCTCGCTGATCGCCTGCCCGCTGGATGAGCCCGGCTATGTCGTGGGCGGGGTACGGCCCGACGGGTTTCTCACCCTGCGCCGGGTGGGGCGGGTGCGCGCCCCGCTGGCCGACCAGCAAATGGAAGGACAACGGGTGACGCTCTGGGGCCGCCGCGGACCGGTCCCGGGAGTGGTGGGGGTCCGGTCGATTCACCTGACCAACGGTCGGCCGCCGCTTCCAGAGACACCCTTCAACGTCGATGAGGCCGTAGTCGATATCGGCGCCGAGAACGGCGCCGGGGTGGCGGCGCTGGGTGTCGGAGTGCTCACCCCGGTGGCGCTGACCAAGCGGCCGTTCGTCTATGCCGACTCGCTGCTGGCGGGGACGGCCGTCGGGCGGCGCACCGCCTGCGCCGCCCTGCTCCGGGTGGCCCAGACCACCCAGCCGGTGAAGGGCACCGTCGTGGTGGCCTTCGTGGTGGAGCAGCTGTTTACCCAGCGGGGCCTGCTGACGGTGGCGCGGAACATGGGCCCCTTCACCGATGCGCTCCTGCTGGATGCCGGGCCCGGCACCGACCGGGTCGGCAGCCGGGCCTCCCCCGATTCCGCCGCCATGCGAAACTTCGAGACCTGGCTCCTCCCGGTGCGGCATCCGGGGAGTGCGGTGGAGTCGGTCTCGCTGCGCGAGGCGGCCGTGCTGGAGCGCGGGCTGGCTTTTCGGATCCGGGGGGGCGAATGAGGCGGCGCATCACGCTCGGGCTCGCGCTGCTGGCGCTGGGCGGGGCAGCGCCCGCGAGGGCCCAGGAGACCGCACTTCGGATCGCGGCGGCAGAGCGTCTGCTGGACCGGTTGGTGGAGACCTACGGCGTCTCCGGTCACGAGGAGAAGGTCCGCCAGTTCATCCTCTCGGAGCTACCCTCGTGGGCCAGACCCCAGACCGATTCGGCGGGCAACCTCTGGGTGCGGGCCGGCCGCGGTGGTGCCCCGGTGGTGCTGGTGGCTCACATGGACGAAATCGGATTCGAAATCACCTCCATCCGCGAGGACGGGACGCTGGAGGTAGCCACCCGGGGCGGCATGTTCACCTCCCTCTGGGAAGGCCGTCCGGCCCTGATTCATGCCGAGGCGGGTCCGATCCCTGCCATCTTCCTGCCGCGTGACTCGGCGGCCTCGAACACGCGACGCCCGCCCGGCGCGCCTCGGGTCGATCCGGGTGCCGGCTCCCGTGCCGCGGCGGCAGCGATGGGGATCCGGGTGGGACAGACGATCACCAGCCCCAAGGAGTACACCCGGCTGGCGGGGACCCGGGCCACCGGGCGCTCGTTCGATGACCGGGTGGGCTGTGCCGCGATGCTCATCGCGCTCCGGCGACTCGACGTCGCGCGGCTGCGCCACGAGGTGATCTTCGTCTTCAGCGTGCGGGAAGAGACCGGGCTCGAAGGCGCGCGGGTGGTGGCGTCCACCCTCGGCATCACCCCCGCCCGGGTGCACGCGATCGACACCTTCGTCTCGTCCGACACGCCGTTCGAGCCGCAGAACTACGGTCTCGCGCCGCTCGGCAGGGGTCCGGTGGTCCGGGCGCTCGACAACAGCTCGGTGACCTCGCCGGCGCAGGTCGACAGCCTGGTGACCCTGGTCCGTCTGGCAGGCTATCCGATCCAGGTCGGGGCCACCAGTGGGGGCAACGACGGCTCGGTGTTCCTTCCCTACGGGGTGCCCGACGTGCCGGTCGGCTGGCCGCTGCGCTACGCCCACTCGCCGGCGGAGGTGATCGACCTGCGGGATGTGGTGGGCCTGAGCGAAGTGGTACGGTTGGTGGCGGAACGGTGGTAAGGGGCGGGGAGGGGGATGGGGCGGCCGCCTCATCCCCCTCCCCGCTGCCGTACCGTCTACTGCACGTCGAACTCCTTGGTTCCCGCCGAGGCTCCGTTCAGCAGGATCTCCACCTTGTACTTCCCCTTGGGCCAGGGGCTTGCCTTGGTGATATGGAACTCGGTCGCCACCGGACCGGTCGGCGAGATGGTCAGCGAGCTCTCGTTCACCGGGATCTCTCCGCCGGCGGCCTTCTGGTAGGTCCACTTGGCCTGGAGGGTGGCGTTGGTGCCGGCGCCGGTGGTGCTCACCGAGGCGTAGATGGTGTCGCGGGTCGCGAAGGTGGTTGCCGGCGCGGCCACCTGGTTGCTGGCATCGATCTGCCGGCCCAGGCTGATGCCGGCCACCGCCAGAGGCGGAGGCGCCGGCGGGGGTGTCGGGGTCGCGGCCGGCGGCTCGGCGGGCGGGGGCGCGGCCTTCTTGCCGCAGGCGCTGGTCACGAGCAGAAGGCCGGCGGCCATGCCGGCGAGCAGGGCGGGGTACGAGGGACGGGACATGTGAGGCTCCTGGCTCAGGCGTCGGGAATGCGGAAGACCTGGCCGGGGTAGATCAGGTCCGGGTTCTTGATGGTGTCCTTGTTGGCGTCGTAGATCTTGCGCCACTTCCGGGCATCGCCGTAGTACTGCTTGGCGATCTTGGAGAGGCTCTCGCCCTTGGCGACGGTGTGCGTGCGGCCCTGGTGGGCGTCGGCGGCGCTGGAGGCGCCCCCACTGACGTCGGAGAAGTCGGGATCGTCGGGGAACATGGCAGGTCCTTCGGTACGGGTGGAGTGACGCGTCTCCGAAGATGGCATCGGCGCCGGAAAACGACAGGGCCGCCGGCCCCTTGAATTCCGGTTTTGCATAGTGCATACTTATCCAATGAAGACGCTCGTCCTCGCCTTCTCCGGCGGCCTGGATACCTCGTTCTGCGTGCCCCATCTGGCCGGCCAGGGCTGGACGGTTCACACCGTCTACGTCGACACCGGCGGCGCCACCGCGGCCGACCGGGCCGCCATCGAGCGCCAGGCCCGCGCCGTCGGCGCGGCGGCGCACCACACCGTCGATGCCCGCCAGGCGGTGTTCGACCGCTTTGTGCGCTACCTGATCCAGGGAAACGTGCTCCGGGGGGAGGTCTATCCCCTCTCGGTCGCGGCCGAACGAACCCAGCAGGCCATCTCGGTCATCGAGGCGGCCCGGACGGTCGGCGCCACCGCGGTGGCCCACGGGTCCACCGGGGCCGGCAACGACCAGGTTCGCTTCGACATCGCCTTCCGGGTGCTGGCGCCCGATCTCCAGATCGTCACCCCGATCCGCGAGTTGGGGCTCAAGCGCGAGGACGCGATCGCCTACCTCGAGGCGCGGGCGCTGCCGGTGCCGCCCAAGGCCGGCGCCTACTCCATCAACCGCGGCCTCTGGGGCACCACCTGGGGCGGCGGCTGGACCCACGATACCTGGGCCGG
>CAZXRC010000020.1:0-84904 GCA_964642475.1 uncultured Gemmatimonadaceae bacterium
TGCTCGGCGCGTGAGGCAGTCGATCATCTGGCCGGCAAGGGCAGCGCTGCTCAGCCTGGACCGGCGAGCGCCGGCGACTCCCCCGCTCCTCGCGCCCGCCGCTCCTGCGGCAAGAGCGATGCGTACAGAAACCGGTGTACCGGTACCTCGATGCCGGCCCGGTCCGCCAGTCGTACCACCGCCCCTACCTGGGCCTCCAGCTCGGACGGGCGCCCCTCCATCATGTCGCGCTGCATCGAAGCGGTTCCATCGGGCGGAATCCCGTCGATGAAGGCCAGCGTCTTTTGGACCACGTCGCCGGGAAGGGCGATGCCGAGGGTCGCCGCCAACTGAACGATCTCCTCCAGCGCCGCCAGCAGCATCCGGCGGGTCTCGGGCAGGGCGCGGAACACCCCGATCGGCGCCCGGGTCACGGCCCCCAGGCCGCTCACCGGCGCGATGAAGAGGAACTTGGACCACATCGCGACCCGGATATCGGCCGGGATCTCGACCGTCACTCCCCGGCAGAGCGACAACGCTTCGCGGAGCCGCTCCACCCGGCGGGTCACCCGGCCGTCCAGCTCGCCGAAGGCCAGGGAGGGCTCGATCGCGGTGTGATGGATCTTCCCCGGCGCCGCGAGAAACGCCAGGATCCGGCAGAGGCCGCCGGCGGCGTGCCCCGGTCCCAGCACCGCGGCAATCTCTTCCGGAGCCTCCACTCCATTCTCGAGCGGGACCACCAGCGTATCCGCCCCGATCAGCGGACCCATCGCCACCAGCGCTTCCCGGATCTGCCAGGCCTTCACGCACACCAGCACGGCGTCGACCGCGCCCACCGCGGCGGGATCGTCGACCGCGACCACCGGGTGCAGGTGGAAGTCGCCCTTGATGCTCGCGACGTCGAGTCCGGTCTCGCGCAAGGCACGCAGGTGGGCGCCCCGGGCGAGGAAGGTCACATCGGCGCCCGCCTCCACCAGCCGGCCACCGAAGTACCCACCCACGCCACCGGCTCCGACGACTGCAATCCGCATCGACCTCAGGCCTCCAGACTCAGGGCCGCCTGGCGGCACCGTTCCGCCAGTCTCGCATCTCCGATCCGTTCGGCCCACGTTGGAAACCCGGCGGTGGGGCCGGCCCAGCGCAGCGTCTCCACGTCCTCGAACAGGGGCGCGTCGGTGCGGAGCGTGGCGAGTCGCTTGAAGAGGAGCGCGTCGGGCCGGCCATCACCCAGAACTGACGGGGGGAAGTCTTCGATGGAGCCGTAGCGGTTGAGCAGGCGCGCGGCGGTGGCCCGCCCGATCCCGGGAATTCCGGGGTAGCCATCCTGCGCATCGCCCACCAGCCCCAGGAAGTCGGGAATCAGCTCCGGACTCACTCCGAATTTGCGGCGCACCGCTTCGGCGTCGCGAATCTGCTTGCCACGGCGATCGACCTGCACCACCCGGTCGGCCCGGACCGCCTGGGCCAGGTCCTTGTCGTTGGCCCAGATCGAGACTTTCTCGACCCTGGGATCGGCCGATGCCAGGTGTGCCGCCGAGGCCAGCCCGTCATCGGCTTCGAGGTCGGTCATGGGCCAGACGACCACGCCCATCGCGCCGAGCGCCTCTTCGAGGGGCGAGAATTGGGACCAGAGCGCCGGCTCGATCCCCTCCCCGGTTTTGTAGCCGGGCCACAGCTCGTTGCGGAACGATTCGATGACATGGTCGGTAGCCACGCCGAGGTGGGTGGCGCCCTGCTCGATCATCTCGAGAGTGGTGTGCAGCACGCCGGCCACTGCCCCGAAGGGTTTGTCCTTCCCCTGATTGAACCGACGCTGGCCGTAGAAGTGGCGGAAGAGCTCGTACGTACCGTCGATCAGGTGGACGATCATCCCGTAGTATAGCGGCGGATGCCGCCCGCCCAAGCGATGGTACCCGCCGGGGGTGGGTGAGAGCGCGCTCCGGTGGGCGAACTCCCCGCGAGGGGCACGGTTGGTAGAGCGGGGTCGAGCGTTGTTGCTGAGAGGCCGTCAGGGCCGGTGAGGCGGCTTGCCCTTGTCGGGGCGATTGGGCGGGGTTCCCTGGTTGCCCGGATGCGGCGGCGGCCCCGGCGGGGCATGCCCCTGACCCTGGCCGCGGGACATACCCCGGGCGGCCTGTGCTGCGGTGAGGCCGGGCGACATCGCGGCCTGCACCTGCGAGGGGAGCGATCCGACGTCACGGGGGGAACGTCCCGCGGCGATCCACTCCCGAACCAGCGACACCGCCTGCGGGGCCGGCACGCCCATGGCAACCAGGGTCCCCGCGCTCCGGAGCGAGGCGGCCGGCTGATACGGCGGGTGGCTGGCGCGGGCGACCTGCGCCACTTCCCTATCCTCCAGGCCCGCGTTGATCGCATAGGCGCCGGCCTCGACGGTCCCGGAGTCGGAGCCCACGCCGGCCTGACGCAGCGCCGCCGCCGAACGATCCAGCTGTTCCGCCACGGTGCGGGCTGCCGCGACGATGCGGTCGGCGGCGACGCCCTTGGCGCTTCCCTCGAGCGCCTTGCGGAGCACCGGTTGGCCCGGGAGGCCCGCGCGGGAAAGCGAGTCGGCCAGCGACTGGACTTGCGCGGCCACGGCGGGCGCCAGCCGGCCTTCGAGGGAAACGGGCCCGGCGGCCTGGGCCAGACCCTGTCGAGCCGTGATGGTCCCCAGGAGCAGCAGCAGGCCGGCGCGCCTCATGAGGCTACCACGTCCTCCGACCCGACCGTCAGAACGCTGTTCCGACGGCCGAAGCCGTCGTCGACGGCGGGCGCGCTCGGGTCGGCCAGCCACTCCCGGCCGTCGAGCATGAATCCGTACTGGTGATGCCCCGGCTTGAGCGGCACCGTCACCGTCCAGAGGCCGCTCCCCGCCGGCGTCAGCGGAGTCGCGGCGGCATCCCAGCCGTTGAAGCTCCCCGCAAGGGTCACCCGGTGCGCCTGGGGCGCATAGAGCACAAACCTGACGAACGTCGGTGTCGGGGCCGCCGCGGCGACCGCGGGGGCTTCCGGCGCCCGGCCGCGCAGTGACACCGCGACCAGGACCAGACCAGCGAGACCGGCCGCCAGCGCCAGACGGGGTCGGAACCGGAGAGTGCGCGACTCGTTGAGCCAGGCCCACCAGCGGCCTCGGGCCGGCGCCGGACGGCGACGAACCTCCGCCATCACCCGCTGCTCGAACCAGGGCGTGAGGGCGGGGGCCCGGCGATCGACCTGGGCCAGCATGGCCAGCGCCTCCTCCCCTTCCGGCCGAAGCCCGGGGGCAAGGTCCGCCAGCGTCACCTCGCCATCGAGCAGACGCTTCACCTCCGGGTGATACGATCGGGTGCCGGTCATTGGGTCCCCTTCAACTCCTCGCGGAGGCGGTCATAGGCCCGGTGCATCCGCATCTTGAGCGATCCCACCGTGGTCTGCAGCCGCTCCGCCATCTGCTCGTACGTCAGCCCTTCCACATGCTTCATCGCGAACACTTCCCGCTGGGTCGGGGTGAGCCGACTCAGGGCCCGGTCGAGATCCCGCCGCCGCTCCTCCCCCTCCACCGCCGCGCTGACCTGTTCGTCCTGCTGGAGCTCGCTCCGGTCGCCCACCTCGTCGAGTCCATCGAGCCGCCGTCGGGAGCGAGCCTCCGCGAAGCAGCAGTTCCTGAGGATCAGGAAGAACCAACCGCGGAAGTTCGACGGGTCCCGGCACTGCGCCAGCCGATCGTAGGCCCGGATGAAGGCCTCCTGCATGGCATCCTCGCCGCCATCCGGCGAGCCCGCCACCCGCGCCGCGTAGGTCGCGAACCGGCCGCGATAGCGGCGCACCAGCACCGCGTAGCGCTCCACCTGGCCGGCGAGCACCGCTCCGATCACTTCGGCGTCGTCTGGATCCGGCGAAATGGGTCCCTCTCGCTTGGAGCTTCACCTCGCATCACCAGTATGGATAATGAAGAGCCGGAGCTCGGAACGGGAGTAACGGCCAACGAGGCGATGCGCATGCGGACCCAGGACTTGCACCGTGATGGGCCAGATTGACGCCGTTACTGCCGCCGTCGGGCTCCGCTCTTCACGTGGCAAGTGACGCGCCCACAAGCAGATCCAGTGTGACCTCGGTCACAGTTCGACCGGCGCCCCGTTCAGTGAGCAGTCAGGAGGTTCCCGATGAAACTCTGGCCCCAGTTGGCGCTCGCCGCGATCGCGGGCCTGGCGCTCGCCCGGCCGGCGCTGGCCCAGGCGCCCGCGCTCAACGCCCATGCGTCGGACACCGCCAAGTCGAAAGTGGCGGCCCACCGTGCCACCCAGGTTCGGGGCTCGGTGGTGACTCCGCCGACTCGCCCGGTGACGCCGGCCACGCCCGCTGTACCCTCCAAGGGGGCGACGCCAGGGACAGGCGGAACTCCGGCCGTACCGGCGACGCCGGCTACACCGGCGGTTCCTCCCGCTCGGCCGACCACTCCGTTACCTCCGCCCCGTCCGGACGGGCCGGCCTCCCCGCGCCAGTCCGGCGGCCACCGACCGTAACGACCGCCGGGGTTCTCGCCGATGCCGGCGCGCGTCGAGGAGCGACGCCCTGCTTTAGGAGGACCGGATCCTCGACATCGGCCCCGGGATCCTCAAGGCCGGCGCGATCAGCGCCGCTCTTCGCCCGGCCGGTAGGAGCGCTCCAGGTTCTGCTTGATTTCCTCGAGGGTAAACCAGGCCGGCCGAAACCGACCGCGAGCGTACAGCGGCGCCTGATCGAAGTAGTGGGGTGAGCTCGAGTCTCCACTCTCCCCCGTTACATGGACCGCGAGCGCCCGCACTCTGGGGCCGAATTCCACCACGCTGACGTACGTCCCACCGGCCACGCCGTACTGCGCCTTGAGCGCGGGGTTTCTCGCACCGTAGAATGTGAACACGGCGCCAGCGCCTCCCGGCACTCCGGGCACCGCGACGCTGGGGGCGACGTCGCTGAATGGGAGTGGGTCGGAGAGATCGCTCACCCGCTGCAGGCGATTGACGCTGCCCCACTGGATGCGCCAGGTGCCGAAGGTCCGAACCAGGCGCGCCAGCGTGGTATCCAACGCCACCAGCCGGTTGGCGGGATTCCCCCGCTGCCGGTCCTCCAGCGCGTACCAGGCGGAAATCCAGGTGGTGAAGATGGTCGTCGCCACGGAGGCGGTATCGGCTCGCCGGTTCCAGGTGGCGAGGATATTCCGGACATCCGATCGTCCCGAATCGGAGGCGGGAGCAGACTCCAGATCGGCCAGGAGCAGCGGCACCAGCGAATCGGCCATGATCACTCGCGTATCGAAGGCGAGCTTTCCCCAGTCATCCCAGTTGAACTTCTCCTGACCCGCGAGCAGGACCCGGGAGACTCTCCCGCGGGGATTATCGCGCTCGGTCACCATGTATCGCGGGTAGTCGGCCGAATCGGGATTGCCGCGGTCGGTCAGCAGAAACGGCGTGGTATTGCAGTTCTGCATCCAGCCGGAGGCCGGGTTGGTCAGCTGGGGAAGCTGGTCGAGGGTGTGAAAGCCGTGCCACTCTGTGGCGGTGTCACTGCCATCGACCGGTCGAGTCCAGTCGAAGCCTGGATTCCGCCGGGGGACCGCACCGTTGTAGACGTAGAAGGTGTTACCCGCCGTATCCGCCGCCATCACGTTGCCGAACAGCATCGCTCGGGGCGCGAGGGCGGTCTTGAGCTGGGTCACGTTCCTGGCCCGGGTCATGGCGTACCACTCCCCGAGCCAGCCATCCTCGGCCAGACGCGCCAGGCGCACCGCGACGGGGTGGCCGTCACGCATCCCGACGATCGGACCATGGTGGGTCTTTCGCAAGGTCACCACCCGGCGATCGAGGCCGGCCGCGGTCTTCACCAGGATGGTGTCGGTCCATTCGGTGGCCAGGCGATGGGTCTTGCCCCAGCGGTAGGCCAGGGGATGGGTCGGATCGTCGAAGGTCTCCAGGTAGGCGTCGGCCTGGTCGGCCGCGTTGTCGGTGCTGACCCATCCGATCGCGTCGCTGTGCCCCACATAGGGGAAGGGGAATCCGAAGCGGGTATAGCCGGTGAAATTCCACCCCGACTCGCTCCGAAGATGACCCTCGTAGACCTGCCCCGGCCCAAAGAAGGGAAGATGCGGGTTGATGAAGAGCATCGCGTGACCGGTGGCGCTCTTCGACGGACCGATCACCCAGCCGTTCGATCCGGTGTTCGCCTCGATCCCCCGGTCGACCGCGGCGAGCTTCAGGTCGTCGCGACGGAGACCCGTGCTGAAGAGAAAACCGTTCTGGAAGTAGTTGTACCGGATGAACGCGAGGGTGTACCAGGGCTCGATGCGAGTGAGGGAGCGAGCGGTCGACCCGGGGTGTTTCTCCAGCCAGTAGTTGATCCCCGCGGTGTACCCGTCGACGATCGCCTTCATGCCAACGGGCAACCGATGGTATTCCCCGCGGGCCAACCGGGGGATGTCGAGAGCGCGGTTGAGGCGGTCGGCCTCGAAGCCGGCCGGGCCGCGGAACTCCGACCACCGGCCGATCGAGCGCAGGTAGTTGTCTTCGATGCGGGGGAAGTTGTCTTCCGCCTGAGCGTACCCGAAGCCGAACGCGGTCGCGGCATCGGTCTTCCCGAAGACGTGGGGAATGCCATAGGTGTCACGGTAGATCGTGACGTCGCCGGCGAGATTGCTCGCCGGAGACGAGTGGGCTGGCGGAACCAGGAGAACGAGACCGGAGACCATCCAGCGGACGGATTTCACGCGGAACTCCTGTCAGAGTCGGAAGCCCTGCCCCCTCCACCTCACCGCCGGGTTCGATCTCGCACCCACGGAGCGGAGCCCAGAGTCACAGCCATCGGAAAGACCCCGCCGAACCCACCCAGCACCATCCCCCCGAAACCAGCATAGACTAGGCCCAACCCGCCGCCAAAGTTTCTCGCGCCACCGGAGGACGGCAGACGACGGCTGCTCCCGCCCCCTCGCCGGGCGCTGCCGGCTGGCATCGGCCGCAACGACGCGGGGCATCTCCCTCGGGCGCGGGAGGCCGGCACCGGACCCCTGCCCCGCCGATTCTCGCAGGCTTGGCCCCCCGCGCCGGGCGACGTATTGTCCGCCCAATGCGGCTCGCGCTCGTCCTCGCTCTCTTCACCGCCGGTGCCGGCGGTCTCCCCGCCCAGACGGATCTTACCCTGGGCGTGGGGGCCAACACGGTGCGCTATTCGGGCGGATCCACCACCTCCGGATCCCTCTCGCCGGGGTTCCGCCTCCTTCGCCCATCGGCTTACGTCGACCTGGCGGGGCTGATCGGTACCCTCTCGGAGGGTCGCTGGTCCAGCGTGGGTCGGGCGACGGTCTGGTTCGCCACCCCGCCGCTCATGGCTGGCCTCCGGCTCGGCGCCGAGGGGAACGCCTCCGGCACCACCTACAGCGACGGACCGTGGACCGCCGCGGCGCACGGGTTGGGCGAGATCTTCTGGGCCGGTCGAAGGGGCGGCATCGGTCTGGCGGCCGGCTCCTCCGCCGGATGGATCGAGGACCAGCCCTCGGTCAATGCCTTCCACGGGCGGGCCCGGGGCTGGTGGCAGGTGGGACGGACCAGCTGGTCACTCAGCGCCGAGCCGACCCATTTCCTGGGGGAATGGTTCACCGACGCTACCGCTGCGGTGACGCTGGAGCAGGGACCGGTATCACTGTCGGTCTGGGGATCGGCCCGATTGAGCGACGTCTACACCAACCGGGCCGCCGGCGGCGGGGCCATCTCCTGGTACGTCCTTCCCCGCCTCGCGCTGGAGCTCGGCGGGGGGAGCTATCTCCCCGATCCGTATCAGGGACTGATTGGCGCCAGGTATTTCTCCGCCGGACTCCGGCTGCACAGCGCCGAGCGCCGCCCGGTTCCGGCGATCGCGCCGCCCCGCGACACGCCGCTGGTGCCGCTGCGTCAGGGCGACAGTTTGCTGGTGCACTTCCGGATGCCGGGCGCCCGGTCGGTGACCCTCGCGGGTGACTGGGACGGCTGGAGCCAGCATCCGCTGGCCGCGGCACCGGGCGACGGCTGGACCGGCTGGCTCCGGGTGGCGCCGGGTCTCCACCAGTTTGTGCTGCTGGTCGATGGGCGGGATTGGGTGGTACCCGCGGGCGTGACCCGGGTGCCGGACGGAATGGGGGGATTCGCGGCCCTGCTCCAGGTCCCCGAGCCCTGAGCCCGGGTGAGGGCCGGCGTCCGGGGGTACCGCACCCGGCGCGCCGGCCTCCCCCGGCTCAGGGGATGACGGGAGGCCGCGGCCGTCCGATCTGGTACTCCTTGGGCGGGATGTTGCCCTGGAGGTTGGAGACGAAGTAGTCCCAGCGCCGGCGCATGATGTACTGCGCATCCTTCCCGTAGCCGTGACGGGCATCGGGCAGCATGATCTGGTCGAAGTCCTTCCCCGCCTTCATCAGGGACTGCACCACCAGCTGGGTGTTGTAGGGCGGGACGTTGTCATCCATCATCCCGTGAATCAGGAACAGCTTGCCCTTGAGCCTGGCGGCGCGCGACTGATTGGCGGCCTCGGTGTAGCCCGCGCTGTCGCTCGCGGTGAGCATCAGCCCCTGGTAGCGCTCGCCCCAGTCATCCTCGTAGACCCGGTTGTCGTGGTTGCCGCTCTCGGAGATTCCCACCTTGAAGAAGTCGGGGAAGTCGAACAGCGCGGAGGCGGTCGCGAACCCGCCGCCCGAGTGGCCCCAGATCCCCACCTTGTCGAGATCGATGAAGCCGTAGCGCCGCCCCAGCTCCTTCATCCCCGCGACCTGGTCGGGAATGGTGTTGTCGCCCATGCGGCCGTAGTAGTAGTCGTGGAATGCCTTGGAGCGTCCCGGCGTCCCCATGCCGTCCAGCTCCACCACGATGAAGCCCAGCTCGGCCAGCGCCTGGTTGTCGCCCCGGGCGGGGATGAAGGAGCGGGGGCCCACGCTGCCCGCCTGCGGGCCGGGGTAGATGTGGTTCACCACCGGGTACTTCCGGGTGGAATCGAGATTGGCGGGCGTGTACATCAGGCCGTAGATGTCGGTCTGGCCGTCGCGGGCCTTGACCCTCACCGGCGTCGGCGGCCGCCAGCCGGACGCGAGGAGCCGCGAGACATCGGCCTTCTCGAGCGGGAGGACCAGCCTGCCGGCGGCGTCGCGCAGCACCGTCACCGGCGGGGTGTCGGGGGTGGAATAGGTGTCGGTGAAGTACTTCCCGTCGGGGGAGACCGACACGGTATGGTTGGCCACCTCCGGCGTCAGCAGCGTCATCCCCTTCCCGTCGAAGCCCACCCGGTAGAGATGCTGGAAGTAGGGATCCCGTCCCGCCTCGTGCCCGTTCATGGTAAACCAGATCTGACGGGTCTTCTCGTCGATCCGCACCAGGCGGGTCACGTTCCCCTCGCCGCTGGTGATGCGGTTCTTGAGCGCGCCACTCTGCAGGTCGTAGAGGTAGAGCTGGGTCCAGTTGTCCCGGTCCGACCACCAGATCAACTCGTTGGTCGAGGGAAGCACCCGCCAGAGGTTCTCCGGCAGCGACGCATCGCCGATCTGGGTGGCGCTCTGCTCGTGCAGCACCTCGCGCACCGCGCCGGTGGTGGCGTCCGCCACCCGGAGCCAGGCCTGTTTGTGGTCGCGGGAGCTGGAGATGAAGGCCAGGTGCGAGCCGTCGGGATACCACTGCACGTCACAGATCATCCCGTCATCGCAGGCGATGTGGTCGCTCACGGTGGAGCGATGCGCGTCGGGCGGCATCGTGAGCCGCACCACCCGGGCGCTGCCGTCGGCCGACCGGTCGATGATCACCCGGTGGATCCGGAACACGACGCTGTCGCCCGGCAGGGGGTACTTCCACTGCTGCAGCGTGGGGGCGCCGGGATTGGTCCCGGCGAGGACCATGTCGCGTACCCCGCGCCCATCGTGCTGGAAGGTCGCGATCCGCCGCCCGTCGGGTGACCAGGTCACCACCGGGTCTTCGCTGTGGACCCAGCCGGCGTTGTTGGTGGCGTAGCCGAAGTCCCCGACCCCGTCGGTGGTGAGCTGGGTCTCGGCGCCGTCGGCCAGGTGCTCGGCCCAGAGGTTGTGGTCCCGGATGAACACCGCGGTCGTGCTGTCGGGCGACAGACTCGAGTGGGGGGGCGGGGTCGGCACCGTCGCGCCCGCCGAGCAGCTCTTGCCGGCGCGGTCGCAGGTCCAGCGCTTGCCCTCCACCGTCACGCCGATGGACGCCCCGTCGCGGGAGAGGACGAAGCCGCCGAAGGGCAGCCGCTCGGGCTTCACACTGTTGCCGTTCGCCCGGCCCAGCGCCGCGGCCAGCGCGGCATGATCGAACGCCGGCGCCCGGGTCTTCTTCACCGGGTCCACCAGGTAGAAGGTCGATCCCTCGGTCGTCGTGGCCCGGTACCAGAAGCGGCCGTCGGGGAGCCAGGAGATCGGGCCCGCGGTGCCGCTCACCAGCGGGAGCGTGCTGGGCGCCAGCATACGCTCGGCGCGGGCGTAGTCCTCGATGGTGAACTGGTAGGGCCGGGGCGCGGCGGAGGGACTGGGCGCGCTGCCCTGGGCCGGCAGCAGCGTGGGCAGAAGCGCGAGCGTAGCGACCGGGATGACGGAACGAAGGCGCATGGCGAGATCGCAGGGGGTGGGGAGCGGAGAGCCTGGGGAACGGAGGAATAAGATAGCCGGTCGTCCCGATGGGATAAGCCTGAGGCGGTCCGACCGTTCCCCCGGCCGCCGGGGCGGGACCGCGATCCTCCCACCCCTGATGACGGTTTCACCGCGCCTTCACGGGTCCTTTCGCCGCGCCCGATATCCTCACTTCGAGGTGATATATGCCCGCAGGGGGCACTCCTGCATCCACCCCTACCCGCCCTGTACGGAAGAGAGGCCCAATGGCTCGCCAGCCCGCTGTCACCGTCGCCCTTGCCGCCGTCTGGCTCGCCACCGGCTGCGGATCTCCGCCACGAGACGCGAGCCAGACCGACGCCGCCCAGTCCGCCCCCGCCAGCGCCGGTCAGGCCGCCGTCAGCGAGGTCGGTTCCCAGAAGAGCATCGCGGCGATCGCCCAGGGGTCCAAGGACCACACCACCCTGGTGGCCGCCCTCAAGGCCGCGAACCTGGTCGACGCCCTCGCCAATCCCGGGCCGCTGACGGTGTTCGCACCGGTGAACGCCGCCTTCGACAAGCTTCCCGCCGGCACCGTCGACAACCTCCTCAAGCCGGAGAACCTGGCCCAGCTGCAGACGATCCTGCAGCATCACGTCGTCGTCACCACCTACAAACCCGAGGACCTGACCGATGGGCTGTCGCTGTCCATGCTGGCCGGCGGGTCGGTCACGGTCACCCGGCAGGGGAGCGACATCCTGGTGGACGGCGCGAAGGTGCTGGGCAGCGTCCCGGCGGGCAACGGGATCGTGTATGTGATCGACGGGGTGATGCTGCCCAAGTAATCCGGCAGGCAGGGCCCCTTCAGGGGGTGACCGTGCCCGGCGTTCAGTCGTGCCGCAGCGCCACCATGGGATCCACCGCGGCCGCCCGCCGGGCCGGTTGCCAGCTGGCGAACAGCCCGACGACAGTGAGCAGGAGGATGATCGCCCCGAAGGTGACGGGGTCGCGGGCGCTGATGCCGAAGAGCTGGCTCTTCAGGAGCTGCCCCACGCCGAGGGCGGCGCCGCCGCCGATGACCAGCCCCAGCGCCGTGAGGCGCATGGCGCGGCCGACGACCATAGCGGCCACGTCGCCCCGCCCCGCGCCCAGGGCGACCCGCACGCCGATTTCCCGGGCCCGGCGGCTCACGTTGTACGACATCACCCCGTAGATCCCGATGGCCGCCAGCAGCAACGCCAACGACCCGATGGCGGCGAGCATGATCGCGCCGACCTTCTGGGGGTAATAGGGGATGGTGTTGAACTCGGCCATGATGCGCGGGTCCAGGAAGGGAAGCTCCGCGTTGACCTCGCCGAACAGGGCCCGGATCGCCGGGACCAGCGCCAGCGGCGCCTCCCCCGCGGCCCGCACGTGCAGGGTGAAGGCCGCCGGGGCGGAACGCGGGGAATAGGGCCGGAATACCATCGGCCGGGGGGCCTCGGTGTAGTCCTCGTACTTGCTCGTCGCCACCACCCCGACGATGTCCAACCACTCGTCGCCGGTGACGCTCACCCGGGCGCCGAGGGCCGAGCGCCCGGCGAGGTACTTCCGGACAAAGGCCTCGTTGACCACCGCCACCGGAGCGTTGCCGGCCACGTCGGCGTCGCTGAAATCCCGTCCTTCCCGGATGCCGATACCGATAGTCCGGAAATAACCGTCGGACACGACGTTCTGACCGATGTGCATGTTCTCGTTCGGCGCCGGGGCGTATCCCTCGATCCGCATGTTCGAGGTGGCAACCTGGCCGGGACCGAGGACCACCGCTCGGGCCACCGCGGCCGCCTCGACCCCGGGCAGGGCGCGGATACCCTCGAGCAGGCGTCCCACGATGGCCACCTGGAGGCTGTCGCTGGCGATGCCGGTCAGCCGCATGTCGGTGCCCGCCAGAAGCACCCGGTCGGTGCCGTGCATCCCGGTGTCCAGGGACCGGTACGCACCCAGGCTGCGCACGAAGAGGCCGGCCGAGACCAGTGTCACCAGCGACAGGGCGACCTGCGCCACGATCAGGGCGGACTGCAGCCAGCCCCGACGTCCCGGTCCGTCGCCGATCTCGTCCTTGAGCGTCGGCACGAGATCGGGCCGCGAAGCCCTGAGCGCCGGCATCAGCCCGAACGCCACCGCGGCGGTCGCGGTGACGGCGGTTGCGAACGCCAGCACCCGGCCGTCCAGCGGAAAGTCGAGCCCCACGGGGTAGGGCACCGCGGGCAACAGCGCCAGCATCGCGTCCCGACCCCAGAAGCTCAACACGATGCCGAGCACCCCCGCCAGGAGGGCCAGGACCACGCTCTCGGTCAAGAGCTGCCGCACCAGACGGACCCGTGAGGCGCCCAGCGCCAGTCGCACCGCCACCTCGCGACGCCGGGCGATGGCCCGGGCGAGCAGGAGATTCGCCACGTTGGCGCACGCGATCAGGAGCACCAGCCCGGCCATCGCCAGCAAGGCCAGGAGGATCGGTCGCATGGCGCCGGGCGCGCCGACGGCGTTGTAGGGCCGCACCAGGGCCCCGAGGGGCTCGGCCAGGCCACCCGCCGCCCCGACCCGCCGCGCGAGGGGGTCGAGTTCGGCCGTCGCCGTGGCCGCCACCACTCCCGGCTTCAACCGGCCGACCACGTCGAACATCCGCTGCTTGCGGTCCCGGAGCAGTTGCTCGCCGTCCGGCGTCAGCAGCGGCAGGGTGGTGAGCGGGAGGTACAGATGGAGATTCAAACCGAGCGAGGTGCCGCCAAAGCGGGGTGCGGCCACTCCGACAATCACGAAGGCCGCCCCGTTGAGGGTGACGGTCCGACCGAGGACACTGGAGTCGCCGGCAAAGTGGCGCTGCCAGTAGCCGTGGCCCAGCACCACCACGGGTCTCCGGTCCTGCTCGTCGCCGGGGGTCAGGACTCGGCCAAGCGCCGCCCCTACCTGCAGGTCCTCGAAATAGTTGCCTGAGACCACCATGCCCCAGGCGCGCTCGGTCGGCCCCGAGCCGTCGCGCAGTCCCACCTGGGTGATGTCCCACGCCGCCAGGTCGACGGTGCGCGCCCCCGACCGCCAATCCTGGAAATCAGGCCACGACACCGACCAGGTTGCGCCATCAGGTGCCCGGGTCTCGGCCACGACCAGCCGACTCCACCCGGGAACGGCCGGCAACGGATTGAACACGAAGCCCTGGAGCCAGGCGAACACCGTGGCGGTGGCTCCGATACCGAGTCCCAGCGACACCGCGGCGATCAGGGTCAGGGCGGGTTGCCGCGCGAAGGCCCGGAGCGCGAAACGAATATCCTGCCAGAATGATCCCATTGAGAGCGTCGCCCTGGTGGGCCTCGGTGAGAGGTTCTGGCGCCGCCTTCGGCCGGCGATGCGCCGCGGGTCAGGCCGCCATGAATCGAGAAGATGGGCAAGCGGCGTGCCCCGATGTCGCACCTTGAACCCGACGCATCGCGTTGGTCGGCCTCAGGTTACCGGCGTGGCGGGAGCGGACGTGAGATGGCGGCGCCCGGAAGCGGGATCGACCGTCCCACAGGCGGACGGCGCCCCAGCTCAAAGCGGGCAGTCGGCTCCAGGGCGAGGGGGCCTGCGAGTGGCGGAGAGGAGGATCCGGCGTTCTCCCGGCGGGTTCAGCCGCCCGGCGCCGCACGGCGAGGGGCGATCATCTTGCCGACGAAGACCTGAACGACTTCGTCGCGCTGATTGAGGGTCTCGTTGCGGAAGGTCACGATGCCCCGGTCAGGCCGGGAGCGGGTGGGCCGCAAGTCCAGAATCTCCACCGAAAGCCTGAGGGAATCCCCCGGCCTGGTTGGGCGGGGCCAGGAGATTTCTCCCCCAAGCCCGATCAGCCCGCCCCCGATCGGCGGACCCTCCTCGACGAACAGCCGCATCGAGAAGGCGGCGGTGAGCCAGCCGCTGACCGTCAGCTCGCCGAACAGACTCGCGCGGGCCGCCTCGGCGTCGAGATGGAATGCCTGGGGGTCGAACTCGCGGGCGAAGCAGGTCGCGGCCTCGAGGGTCAGGATTCGAGCCCCGGTGCGATACCGCTGGCCGACGGCAAGGTCCTCGAGGTAGAGCTGGGGCCGCGAGAGGGGGGTGGGGTCAGGCATTCATCGTCTCTCCGTCAGCGTTCACCTGCGGGGCAGCGCATAATAGCCGGTCGGGCGGCGGCACGACGCCTGTGTGGAGGCTTTCGGGCGGGTTTCACCGGCGGTTAACGGGCGACGTCGTAGGATGCGCGGGAGGTTGCCATGCGTCGTCACCCGCCGCCGTCGCCTGTCCTGCTCAGCCTGCTCTGCCTGCTCGTCCCGCTCGCTCTTGCCTCCGCGTGGGCGCAGTCCCCGGCGCTTCGCCTCCGAATGCAGCCGGTCTACGACCCGATGATGAACAACGAAGAGGCCTTTCGCCTCCTCGTGCCCCGCGACTGGCGGATGGAGGGGGGCATCGTCTGGCGGCCCGAGCTGTCCAACCTGGCCTACCTGCAGCTCCGTCTGAGCGATCCCGGAGGCGGGGTCGCGCTCGAGTTCTTTCCCACTCCGCCGTTCACCTGGAGCATGCAGGGATATCCCGGCTTCCCGCCAGGGAGCCTCTACCTCGGTTCTTACGTGGCGGCGCCGCTGGATCCCGAGAGCTTCGTGCGGCAGGTGATCCTGCCGCAGATGCGCGGGCGGGTGTCGCCGCGGGTGCTCCGCACCGAGCCACTCCCGCTGCTGGCCCAGGTCGTGGCGGCGGGGGTGCAGGAGGAAGGGGCGGTCAAGCAGGTCGCGGCGGCGCGGACCCGGGTCGAGTACCAGGAGGGGGGCCGGGCCTTCGAGGAGGACATCTACCTGGTGCTGGTGTACTCCCGGGTGCCGCTCACCCCCCAATACGTCTGGTGGGGACCCGACCGGGCCTTCGGGTTCCGGGCCGAGCGGGGGCAGCTCGACCGGCAGGCGCCGCTGCTCGAGGCGATGCTGGCCTCACTCCGGGTCAACCGGCTCTGGTTCGCGAAGGTGATCCAGGTGCGGCAGATGTGGATCCAGAACCAGCTGCAGGCGATCCGGAACGCGGCCGAGCTGAGCCGCTACATCGCGCGGACCAGCGACGAGATCAGCGACATGCAGCAGCGGGCGTGGGAGAACAAGACCGCCTCGGAGGATCGGGTGGCCCAGGCCTACACCGAGTATGTCCGCGGGGTGGAGACCTATCACGACAGCTACGCCGGCCGGGACGTGCAGTTGCCGACCGGATACGCCCAGGTGTGGGCCTCGCGGGACGGGGAGTACCTCCTGGCCAACGACGTGGGCTTCAACCCCAACGAGGGCGGCCGCGGGACCTGGCAGCGGATCGGGTCGGCGCATTGAGCGGCGGGGACTCGGATCCGCCCGGGGCCGCTCCTCTGGCGGAGGGGGCCCTGCGCCGGGGACGCCCGTTCTCGGACCCGCCGGGGTACCATTCCCGGCGGGCCATATCGGAGGAGGCGGAGGAGCCTACCTCCTCTCCGCGATGTCACTTCGATAGAAGTCCACCCGTGCGCCGCCGGGGGCCGGGGTGGGACTGGGGGCAACGAGGATCCCCTGGAGGTGGTCGCTCGAAAGGAACTGCCCTCTGAATGCTCCGGAGTCGCCGGACTGGAAGTGGAGGACCAGCGTGACACCGATGCCGGCCCTGGTTCCCACCACCGAGAACGAGTCGACCGGCCCGCCAACCGCGGGGAATCGCGCACCAGCCCCAGCGACCGCGGACCCCTCGGATGTCAGGGTGAGGGTAACGAACGTCCCTTGAGCGGGTGAGGTGTAGAGCCAATGGCCGGGCAGGGCCTCGGCCGCGTCAAAGGCGGAGCCACAACCCGCGCCCAGCAGGATTGCGGCGCCAAGCAGGAGCCTTGTCACAGGTTTCCCTCCGAGTGTGTTCCTGAAGCGGCCCTCGGCGGCGTAACGCATGGAGGGCCGCGAGTAATGGAGCGGTACGGGGCGAGTGGCCTGACCGCGTTGGAACTATCGCACTGGCTGAAGCGCGGGTGGGGACGAGTATCCCGGAGCGGATAGCACACGGGGGAGGCCGGGTGTGATGTCCAACGGCCAGATTACGTCCTGTACGCCATCCTGGAGGCGGAAGCGCGGATCGCGCTGCTCGCGGTTGGATGCGACCCGGGGATCGGCATCCAGCACGCCGACTTCAGCTCGCGCGACTCGATGGCGTGTGATGTCATGGAAGTCATTCGCCCGGATGTGGATGCCTGGCTCCGCGACTTCCTGAGCGCCCGCACGCTACGGAGGCAGCATTTCTTCGAGTTGCGGAACGGGCACTGCCGACTGATGCCGGATCTCGCGAAGGAGTTGGCACAGACGACGAGCCTGTGGACGGAGAGGCTGGAGCCAGTAGTCGAGGGAGTCGCGCAGACTCTCCACAGTGAGGCCACCGCCCCCGAGCGTCCACGACGCTGGATTGAGTCGAACCGGCAGCGTGGCGCGTCCACTCCGCTCCCTACCCGGCTCACGGAGAGCCACAGAAAGGCGTCTGTTCGTAGAAGGCCGGTGCTGGCGGTGGACCCCGCTGAAGGCGATCGGGTGGAGGAGCCACTGCTGGGGCCGGTGGCCAGGATCACGCGCCAGCAGTTCCTGAGGGAGATCGCCCCGGAGCTTCGGCGCATCCCACCCGAAACGCTGGCAGAGGCAGTGGGACTATCCGTGGCCTACTGTGCGCGGATAAGAGTCGGGAGCACGATTCCGAACCACCGGCACTGGCGGGCGTTGGCCGAGGCTGCCAGGAGATCGAGTCAGCTTTCACAGGCTCTGTCGAATCGGTAAGGCCGCCCCTAGGGGTTATCCCAGTTGGGGAAGCTGGCCTTGAGGCGCTCAACCGTCTTGCTCCACTTCGGGGTTAGCGGCTGGCACACCGTATTCTGGTTGCCGAAGAAGCCGATCTCGTTCACCGCATGGTCTTCGTCAACCGTATCGAGCCACTTCACCCGGACGAAGTACTCACCGTTCTCGGGGTCGTCCGCCGTCGCGGCGTATTGCGCCGCAAACTTCAGGACCTGGCGGGCAGGCGCCTGACCATTGGAGGTCGAGACCATGAAATCCTTGAATGGCACCACCTCCTCCAGGACTCGACCGACACCGACATAGCCGGTCTTCGGGATCTTGACCCAGACCCGATCCCCTGGGGACAGCAGCTTCAGTGTCTGTGTGTACCAGGTTCCACCCCCAGCACTGATGAACCCGTAGAGGCGAGCATCCTCCCAGCTGCGGTTGTCCCCGCCGAACGACACGTAGTACTCGCCGTTCCAAGGCTCCTTCTCGCCCTTTGCCTTGGTAGTCGCGACTACGTTAGCCTGGGCCTCACGAGGATCTATCAACCAAGCCCTGCTGAGCAGCAGCTCTGCGCCGTGCTGGAATACCTGGAAGAACAACACGTTTACGGCGATACCGCGATCGTGCAGATAGCCGACGATGCGCTCAGTCGGCGCGTCAAGCTCGGCCGCGACGATCACAATCTGGTGCGACTGATTGAGGTCCTCCTCGGCCAATTCACTACCGAACCGGGCTTTGAACGCTTCGGCCAGATTGCCACCGCTGGAGAACCGCTGGTAGATCTGCGAAACCTCTTCCGCTTCAAGTCGCTCGACCCACGAGGCATAGTCGAGGGCCTGGGCAATGATGTCCCTCGGCGTCCGTTCCCGCTTCAGTTCGATCAGCACCAGCGAGCCATCAGGTTCGATGGCGAGCAGGTCGATCCGCCCGCCGAGCCCGGTCTGCTCCTGGCGTCCGATCAGCATCCAGTCGCCCGACAGAATGCGCGGATCCTTCACGATCATGGCTTCGAGCGCCTGTTCGCTCGGCAATTGGCCTGCGGCGAGCGGCGTCGGTGGATCCCCGACTCTCCAGATCATGTGCTGAATGGACACTAGTCAATTCCCTGAAGTGAGTTCCGCGACGACGGCTTCGAGGAGATTCGCGCCGGTGTCGCGGCAGGCAGCAAGCTGCGTTTCCAACGCGTCCACCAAGGCCATCAGTTGCTCCACTTTGGCCACGATCCGGCGTTGTTCGGCGAGGGGTGGGAGTGGGATTGCAAGCTCACGCACCTTGTCGGCGTTGAGGTTTTGAACAACAGCACCGGCGGCGGCTTTGCTGAAAAAGACATGGACGAAGGGCGACGACAGAAGATGATACAAATAGTCGGGCTCAACTTGGTCCGGCGGATGTATTCTCAACCACCCGTCATGAATACACCCTTCGATTTTCGAGATGTATGGCCTGCCAAAGCTCATCGAGTTTGTGAGCAAGAAGTCCCCCGGATAGACTTTGCGCGTCTTGGCCAAGCCCTCCGGTCGAATTTTTTCATCAGTGGAAGTGATGTATTTGCCGCCTTTTTCGGTGTCTCCGATCTTGATCCAATTTAGGCCATTTGGATCATTGGTGATGTAGTCCTTGATTGGGCGAGGTGAACCGCCTCGTTCGACAAGGGCAATTGCTCCGAGCTTCCTCCACCTCCAATCGCTCGGCACTTCGAACGGTGTTTGATCGACTTCCGCCGGTAACGAGGTAGCCGTTGTTGGCGAATCCTCCGCCGGTTCGTCGTTGGGATCTTGGGGGACGAGTTTGCCTTGGACGGCGAGGGTGAGGATGGATTTCCGGAGGTCGGCGGGGCGGATGGCGTAGGACGGGTGGAAGAGGAATGGGAGGTTGGCCGGTGTTGGCGCGTCGGCAAAGCGGGCCAGCGACGCGCGGGCGAGCGCGGCGTGCCGCGTCTCCCGTTCCTGCTGCTGTGCCTCCAGCCGATCACACAACGCCATCAACTCATCAACCTTCGCCACGATCCGCTTCTGCTCGGCAAGCGGAGGCAGAGGTACTGGGATCTGACTCACAATCCTCCCCGAGACCTCTCGAAAAGTCGTTCCGGAGGCCTCACGGTCGATGCGAGGTGCGGCACTCATAAGGTAGTAGTATAGAAACTCGTTAGTCTCGGGGATGAATGGAACACAGGACTTGAAACCCTGATTTGTCGCCAATTCAGTTCCGGCAATCGCCACGTAGCCAATTGGAGCCCGGCTGGAGAAAAGGACTGAGCCTTCTGGAAGTAGCTGCGCCGAGCTGTTCTCTAAGCCGAGCTTGGTGATGCACCGCCTTCCCCGGCTGATTCGCTTGCCCTCGAAGCCGTTCAGATCTGCTGGCGTCAGCCAGGGAATTCCATCATCGGCGAAGTACGCCGAGTTGTCCGATCGAGGCGTGCCACCCCCGATAATATCGCCAATGGCTCCCAGGTGAACCCAACGCCACGTCGGTGGCACTTGGTGCCAACCAGGTACCACCGCCAAGCGTTCGTCGTCGACATCTTGGTTAGACTTGTGGTGTCGCGTTCGTTTGCGCGCGGCCGCAATCTCTTCCAGCAATGAGTCGGCGTCACCTTCACTTGACTCTTGCCCGACGAGCCTCCCCTGCACCGCAAGCTGGAGCACCAGCTCGCGCATTTTCTCCACGGCGCCGACGGAGCCGGCAAGTAGGTCGAACTTCTCAAAGAACGTTGTCAACTTCATTACGCCCCCGCCGCCGTGAGGGCACGGCGTAACTCTTCTTTCAGCGCAGCGCGGGTGGCGGCGATCTTAGAAAGGAGCTCTTCGTATTCGGGAATGAGATGGTCTACATCGCCCGGTCCAGCGTCGACGCTGTTCGGATTCTTGAGATCGAGGTTGAACCCTCCAGCCTTGATCTCGGCGACCGGGACGCGCCAAGCCTGCTCATTTTCAACTCGGGCCTTGAAACCGTCCTTCTCCTTCCCCCACCAAGCCTTCTCAGCGTCAAACTCTTCGATGCGAATAGGCTTGGTCTTGTTGTAGCTCTTAGCACCGGGAGGATAGGGATGCTCATAGTACCAGACCGATGTGGTCGGAACTCCCTTTGTGAAGAACAGCAAGTTCGTACGAATCCCGGTGTACGGGCTGAATACTCCGTTTGGTAGTCGCACGATGGTGTGCAGATTGCACTCCGCCAGTAAGGCTTCTTTGATGCGAGTCTTGACGCCTTCCCCAAACAACGTCCCATCAGGCAGCACCAGTCCAGCCCGCCCGCCGGGCCTTAGCAGCTTCATCAGCAGCACCAGGAAGAGGTCCGCTGTCTCCCGAGTCCTGAACTCAGCTGGAAAGTTGGCCTCGATCCCATCTTCTTCCATGCCGCCAAAGGGCGGGTTAGTAACGATGACATCCACCCGCTCTTTCGGGCCCCAGTCGCGAAGCGGTCTGGCCAGAGAGTTGTCGTGTCGCACGTTGGAGGGAACGTCAATGCCATGAAGAAGCAGATTGGTCATGCACAACACGTGCGGCAAGTGCTTCTTCTCGATTCCCGAGAAGCACTCCTGGATCGTGCGTTCATCGGCCTCCGTCTTGGCCTGCTTCCTCAGATGCTCGATAGTGCACGTGAGGAAACCCCCTGTACCGCATGCCGGGTCGAGAATCGTCTCGCCCAGGCGTGGGTTCACCTGGTCAACGATGAACTGGGTCACAGCCCGCGGTGTATAGAACTCCCCCGCGTTCCCCGCCGACTGCAAGTCCCGCAGGATCTTCTCGTAGATGTCGCCGAACATGTGCCTGTCGGCGGAGGCATTAAAATTGATCCCGTTGATCTTGTTGATCACCTGCCGCATGAGGGTCCCGTTCTTCATGTAGTTATTGGCATCCTCGAACGTCATGCGGATCAGGCCCGAGATCTTGTCTGTACCCCCGGTCAGCGCCTTGAGCTTCGGGAGCAGGGTGTTGTTCACGAAATCGAGGAGAGCCTCACCGGTGATCCCTTCCTCGTCCGCTGCCCACGTGGACCATCGCAGGTGTTTCGGGAGGGGGGACCTGTAGTTGTCACGCGTGAGGCTGAGTTCCTTCTCCCGGTCATCAAAGATCTTGAGGAAGAACATCCACCCCAGTTGTTCGAGGCGCTGCGCGTCGCCGTACGTGCCGGCGTCCTTGCGCATGATGTCCTGGATGGACTTTACAAGACTTGAGATGTTCGACATGGATCAGGCGGCGTCCTGGTAGAGCTGGGCTTCGAGGTCGCGGATGGCGTTCAGGTAGTCCTGCTTGTCACCGAAGAGATCGACGATCTCCACGGGGGTGCCGAAGTTCCGGAGGGGGTCCACCTTGAGGATTTCGAGAGACTCGACACTCTGCAGCCCGGCATCAGCATACTTGTCGAGAAGCGCCTCCAGCACGGCCCGGGCCTTGGCACCGTATTTCGAGAACACATCCCGCTTGCGGACCCTGGCGGCCCGTTCCTGGCGAGTGAGGGGTGGCCGGTCAAAAGCGACGTGACAGATCAGGTCGAACGGGTCGAGGTCCTTGCCCACTTGCTCAGCCAGCTCATCGAGAAAGACCCCCTGGCCCGCCAGCTCCTCGACAATGGCCTGCTTTCGCTCAGCGGATTTCCAGGCATTCAGAAAACCATCCAACGACGCGTATGCCTTGAGTACCGCTTTCCGGGAATAGTCCTTGAGTGACTCTGTGATGAGCTTGCCATTGGCATCAAGGTACTGGACACGCTGACTGACGACTTTCACCTCCACGTCATCAACGTAGTACCGAGGCGGTCGCTTCGGCCCTTCCTCTCCGGGTTCCCAGCCGGGAAGATCAACGCCATCGACCAAGACTGTAGGCGATCCCCCATTGCTGCCTCCTTCGTCCGGAGGAACTGGAGAGTCACCACTACCCGGCTCGTAGATCTGGACGGGATCTCCATCGAAAGCCGGGTCGGCAAAGAGCGCGGTCGCCCGCTTGAAGTCCATGATGGTGAAGAAGAACTTGTTGTATTCCTCGTTGATCCTAGTTCCCCGACCGATGATCTGCTTGAACTCGGTCATCGAATTGATGCGTTTGTCCAGAACGATGAGGCGGCAGGTCTGGGCATCTACTCCCGTGGACATCAGCTGCGAGGTGACTGCAATCACCGGGAAGGTCGACTCCGGATCAATGAAATTGTCGAGTTGGGCCTTTCCCTCGTCGTTGTCTCCCGTTATCCGCATGACATACTTGCTGTTGGCCGCCGCAAGGTCGCTGTTGGCGTTCACCAGCGCCTGCCGCATCCGCTCAGCGTGATCAACGTTCTCGCAGAAGACAATCGTCTTCGCGTAGCGGTCGGTGGCCTTGAGGAATTCGGTGACTTTCGCGGCTACCAGCTCGGTGCGCTTCTTGAAGACGATATTCCTGTCAATGTCGGAATCGTTGTATTCCCTGTCTTCGATCAGCTCGCCGTACCTGTCCGTCTTTCCTTTCTCCGGCCGCCATCCCTCCAGATCCTTGTCAATCCCGACCCGAACCACTTTGTAGGGCGCAAGGAAGCCATCCTCGATACCCTGCTTCAGGGAATAGGTGTACAACGGGTCCCCGAAGTATTCGATGTTCGAGATGTCGCGGGTTTCCTTGGGTGTGGCGGTCATCCCGATTTGGGTCGCCGACGAGAAGTACTCCAGGACCTGGCGCCATGAAGCATCGGCGGCGGCACTTCCGCGGTGACACTCATCCACGATGATCAGGTCGAAGAAGTCGGGGGAGAACTGCTTGTAGATGTTCTGCTCCTCTTCGGTTCCAGTCACTGCCTGGTACAGGGAAAGGTAGATCTCGAAAGCCTTGTTCACTGTCCGGTTCGTGATCTTGGTCATCGCCTGACCGAACGGCTTGAAATCGTTGATCTTCGTCTGGTCGGCGAGGATGTTGCGGTCCACCAGGAACAGGATTCGCTTCTTGACCCCTGCCTTCCAGAGACGCCAGATGATCTGAAAAGCCGTGTAGGTCTTCCCAGTGCCGGTCGCCATCACCAGCAAGATGCGATTCTCTCCCCTCGCGATTGCCTCGACTGTGCGATTGATCGCAGTCAGCTGGTAGTACCGAGGCGCCTTTCCAGACCCATCATCGTAGTAATCCTGCTTGGTGACTTCGGCTTCCTCGATTGAATACCCCCTGGCAGCACAGTACCGATGCCAGAGTTCTTCCGCTGAGGGGAATTGGTCCAGTGGAATTTCGCGTTCCGCGGTTCCGTTCTTCGCGGTGCGATCGTGTTCCAGGAAGGCATCACCGTTCGAGCTGTACGCGAACGGTATGTCAAGCGTCTCGGCGTAGGCGAGGGCCTGCTGCATGCCGGCGCCCACTGTGTGGCTGTTGTCCTTGGCCTCTACCAGCGCGATCGGGATACCGGGTTTGTAATACAGCAGATAGTCGATCTTCTTGACGTCACCGCGTTTTACCGTCTTGCCCCGCACGATCACGCGACCCTTGGTGAATTGGTGCTCTTCCCGGACCTGGGTCATCACATCCCACTTGCTGCCATCGGACCCAACGATGGCAGGCGTGATGAACTTGGTACGGATATCAGTCTCAGTCAGATCTTTCTTATTCATGTGATCGACTGCCTGATTCGCTTGCAGGAGCAGGACATCATCTACCCCGTGACCAGTTTGGAATCGACTCGCCAGCCCAGACGCATGTCACACTGCCGCCGTCTACCAGGTACAGATCGAGGGTAAGTCGCTTGGCAATGCTCGGGGGGATCTTGCGAACCTGCCTGGTCCACTGCGGCGTGTTTGGCACAGCCAGTCCGTATCGGACGTGCTTTGCCGCCAAGGTCATGGACAGTACGATCTGCCCGAGCGCAGAGTAGAGCGCTTGTTCCTGCTGCCTTGAGGACTGCCCCTCAACTTCGATCAATCTCAGACCGTCTTCCTGGTGTTCAGCTACAACATCAACTGGCCCAAATAGCGGATGAGGAACAATGTGAGCCCCGAGTTCCTGTAACCCGGCCATTGCCGTCGCCGCTCGCGCGGCCTTATCCGGTTTGTGTTGTGGGCCTTTACCAAGTTCCATCGGGTCCACAGCCACATGGACCTTCCACCCGTTGGCAGGTGGGAAGCTCAGTCGGACAAGCGCGAGCTTCACCTCGAGCTGATACAACTCGTGGCTCCGTACGTCAGATGTAAGAGGTGACGGTCCTAACTAAAGGTACCCGACGCGGGCTAATCTGATTAGTGGCAAGGGCTTCGGTCTATTTCTGGTTGGTGAACTGGCACCAACCCTCCATCTCTTATCCCCCCCCTTTCTTGACCCCCACAAGCTTCGGTGTATATTCGGTTCCCCGAAACCGAATGCCGCTCGCCAGCGAGGTCCCCATGCCCCCAGCGCTCCCTCAACGCCTCCGCCCATCGCTCCAGCCGACCACCTATAACCCGCTGGTAGTCAACAACATCAGGGTCTGCCCCGAGTGCGCCGGCCCGGTGGTCCGGAACTCCGGCTGCCTGCACTGCCGCCAGTGCGGCTGGGGAAAATGCGGATAAGGACCCGCCTCCTATAAGGAAGCAGAGAAAAACAGGGATTCCTCGCCGCTTTCGCGGCTCGGAATGACAGATCGCAGCCCCTCGCCGCTTTCGCGGCTCGGACCGACTCCAAAGCCCCAGGGCCCGGAGTCACAACTCGAACACCCAAACTCGGAGCCTTCCATGGACCCCAGACTGATCAGCCCGCTCGACATCCTCCGGCTCAACACCCGGCTCTATCGCAACTGCCTCGCCGGCCTCACCGATGACCAGGCCCAGAAGCGCCCCACCGGCCGGGGCGAGACCAACTCCGCCGCCTTCATCGCCGCCCACCTGGTCGACTCGCGCTACTACCTGCTCAACCTCCTCGGCCAGAAAGTGCCGAGCCCGCTCAAGGGCTGCGAGGGGGGATTCAACGACATCAGCAAGGTCACCGGCTATCCGTCGCTCGCCGAGATCCAGGCCGCGTGGACCGCGGTGGGCGAACTGATCGAACGGCAGCTGGCGAGCATGAGCCCGGCCGCGCTGGACGCGAAGTTCGACGACTTCCCGATGCCGACCCCATCCATACTCGGCGCGGTGTCCTTCATGACTCAGCACGAGTGCTATCACCTCGGCCAACTCGGCCTGCTCCGCAAACACGCGGGACTGGAAGCGATGGCGTACAGCTGAGGACGGGCGGTCAGGCGGTCAGGCGGGCGGGCAGCGAGTGAACGAGGGACTTCGACGCGCGAGTAAGGGAGCGATATGCCCACGAGTCACAGCAGCGAACAGCTCGGGCTCCTGACCGTCCCACCGTCCGACCGTCCGACCGTTCTCGACACCCGCCAGCGCGGGACCACGTTTCACGAAGTGCCGGTCAAGGCGATCCTCAACTCCCCCGCCACGACCGGCATGGGGTTCTGGTCGCTCAACCCCTACGTGGGGTGCGAATTCGGCTGCACCTATTGCTACGCCCGGGAGACGCACAAATGGGTGATGGAAAAGGTGGTCAGACAGGCGGACGGGCGGTCAGGCGGTCAGACGGTCAGCGATTTGGCGTCACAGCAGGCGTCTGACAACAAAGCGGAAGCACATACGGAGGCACTGACCGTCCGACCGTCCGACCGTCCGACTACCCGACCGTCCGACCGTCCGACCACCCTGCCCCCCTGGCTGGCCTTCGAAAAACAGATCCTGGTGAAGACCAGCGCCGCCGCGGTGCTCACCCGCACCCTCTTCCCCGCGCGGCTCGCCGGCTCGTCGCTCGTCATCGGGACCGCCACCGATCCCTATCAGCCCGCCGAGCGGAAGTTCCGGCTCACCCGGAGCATCCTGGAGGCGCTGCGGAGCTGGAAGGGACTGAGCCTCGGCATCATCACCAAGTCGCCCCTGATCCTCCGCGACGCCGCTCTCCTGGCCGAGCTGAGCCAGCGGCACGACCTGTCGGTGAACATCTCGATCGCGTCGGTCGACCCGGTGATCCTCCGCCGGCTCGAGGCCCGCTCCCCCGCCCCGCACGCGCGGATCCGGGCCCTCAAGGGATTGACCGACGCCGGCGTCTACGCCGGCCTGATGGTGGCACCGGTGATCCCCGGCGTCACCGACAGCCGGGAACAGCTCGCCGCCATCATGGCGGCGGGGAAGGCGGCGGGAGCACGCTACGTGGTCGGGGCGGCGCTCCGACTCGGCCCCGCGGCGCGCGCCCGCTTCCTTCCCCACCTCGCCCGGGAATTTCCCGAGCTGGTCGAGCGCTACCACACCCGCTTCGGCCAGAGCCAGTCGCCCGGCCCGGATTACATCGATGCCCTCAACCGCCGGATCCGACACCTGCAACAGGAGTACGGCTTCCCCGTCACCAACGGGATGAGCGGCCGGCCCCGCCGGGAGCGGTTGCGCCCGACCCCCGCGATCCCCGAGACAGCGGAACAGTGGACACTGCTGTAATCGGAGAGCGGGAAAGCGGCGCTCGGCACTCGGAACTCGGAACTCGGAACTCGTTGGATCCGCTACGCCCGGAATGACAACGCCTCACTCGATGACATGCCCGACCGCACCGTCCTCTACATCGATCCCCCTGCCTTCTGTACCACGGTGGAGGGACTGGTCGCGCCCGCGCTCCGGGAACGTCCGGTGGCGGTGGCCCCTCCCGGCGCCGACCGCGCCACGGTGCTGGCTCTCTCCGCCGAGGCCCGGATCGCGGGCGTCACCCGAGGCATGCCGGTCAGCCAGGCCCGGAAGATCTGCCCCGACCTGATCCTCTGCCCTCCCAATCCCGGGCTCTACGCCCGGGCCTCACGGGCGCTGCACGAGATCCTCACCCGCTACGCCCCGATCATCGAACCCAAAGGATACGGTCACGCCTATCTCGATGTGACCGGCACCGGCCGGCTCTTCGGTCGGGCGATCGATGTGGCGGCCCGGATCGACCGCGAAGCCCGCGACCGGCTGAGCCTCCCGCTCGCCGTCGGCGTGGCCCGGAACAAGCTGGTGAGCGAGGCGGCAAGCGAGGTGGTGAAGGGATGGTCGGAGAGTCGGACGGTCGGACGATCGGGGGACCCGGCCCTGCTCGACGTCCCGCTGGGGGACGAACGCGCCTTCCTCGCGCCCGAGTCGGTCGAGCTGCTGCCCGACCTCGATCAGCGGATCCGCACCCGGCTCGACGATTACCAGCTGGAGATCATCGGCGAGATCCAGGCGATCGACGACAGCGACCTCGCGGCGGTCTTCGGTCCCCCCGGCCGGCTGCTGGGCGCGCAGTCGCGCGGCATCGATCCCCGCCCGGTGCTGCCCCCCGCGGTCAAGGCGGAGTTCCGGGCGGTGCACACCCTCGGCAACGACAGCAACGATCTGCCGCTGCTCCACCGTGTCCTGCGCCACCTGACCGAGCGGCTCGGGGCCCGGCTCCGGACCCGGAAGCTGGTGGCCCGCCGGCTCACGCTGCACCTCGCCTACACCGACTACGCCACCGCCAGACGCAGCGTTCCGCTCCCGCTCGCCGCCCTCGACGCCGAGCTGCTCGGGGCAGCAAGCCAGGCCCTGACGCTGGCGCTCACCCGCACGGTGGCGCTCCGTGCCATCGGCGTGACCGTGGACCGGCTGATGGAGATGGGCGTGCAGCTGGACCTGTGGGACGGTGTTGCGGGTTCCGAGTTCCGAGTTCCGAGTTCGCGCGCGACGCAGCTGCCACTCGGAACTCGGAACCCGGAATCCGGAACTTCGCTCCAGCGGGCCATCGACCGCATCCGCACCCGCTGGGGCTCGAAGGGAATCATGGCAGGGCGCTGACTCAGCTCGCGGGACAGAGCGAATACTGCTCGCCCTCCGGCTTGCAGATCGCCAGCTGCTTGGGAATCAACTCGCCAATCAGCACACTCAACAGATGCGGGTCGAACGGCTGATCGCATGCGGCACCACCGGTAATATGCACCATCCCGGGCTCGAGCCCGGTCATCATCTCGGTGAACAAGTAGATCCAGGTGTACGGTTTCGCCTCGGTCGGCTCGACCCGGAGCGCGGTGCCCCCGGCAACGATGTGCGGATCGGTGGAGTCGGACAGCAGCGAGAGACGGCAGGCCGCCCCTCCCAGGGTAACCCCGATATCCCGCCGAGTCCGTACCCGCAGCGTGCCTGCGTGACTGAAACTGCCGTCGGTCTGAGGCGCGCGAGTCAGAGTCAGTGCGACCGGAGTCAGGTCGACCTGGAATGGCGAATCCGGAATGCTGTCGGAACAGTTGATGAAGTACGGCGACTTGCAACTCCCATTCACCGTCAGCGTCTGGCGCAGGGCAACCATGATCGCGTCATGAATTGCCTCGTCGGTCGATGGGATGGTCTCGAAGCGGGACCGAGTGCCGATCGGATCGGTGCAGCCTGACCCGGTAATCAAAGCGAACAGGAGGAAGGAAGCGGCGAGCCAGTGCCACCGCCGCGACGGCGATGAAAACTGCATCGGAGACTCCGGATAGATCGATTAGGGAATGTGAGCCGGGTGGCCGGTGATTTCGCACGGCCATGCAGAGGACGCCTTGATCGGCCCGGGGAAACACACCCGACCGATCCCGCTGAATTCGGACTTGGGGGGGTGGAACAGAATCGGGGGATGGAGAGAAGTGAATCCTCGGCATCCCCCAGTCATGTCGCGGTTCGCGACCCCGCCGAACCGACTACGGCAGGCGCCCCGAAAGCGACTCCACCGGGCTGGGAATCGCCGACAGCCGGGCCCAGAGGGTGTCGACCGGATCGGCCGCCACCGGCTCCAGCTCGAACTCGCTCGCCCGGCGGAGATACGGCGGCGGCGGCGGCGGCGCGGCCTCCGCGATCTCGTAGACTTTGACCGGCACGGTGAGCATGTCGCGCCGGATCCCCGCGGCGATCCGCATCACCCGACGCGGGTACCGCAGGCAGGAAGGCGTGACCCGGCGGCCCAGACAGCCGTTGTAGCGCCGCAGGGCCATCTCGGTGTTCCGGGTACGCTGCAGCAGCATGTGCAGCAGTCGCGCGCCGTGACAGATGTTGGCCTCGATTTCTTCGAGGTCGGCGGGGCAGCCCCACCCCCCCTCGTGCATCGGCATCACCTGCATCAGGCCCACCGCGCCGACCGAGCTTTCGGCGGTGGGGTCCATCGGGGTGTTCTCGACCATGAGCACGGCGGCGATGAAGCTGGGGCTCAGGTTGGCGCGCTGGGCCTCGTACAGCACCGCGGCCGCCACCCGGTCGGCGATCTCCTGGTTGCCGCTGCGAAGCGAGAGCACGAACGCCAGCGGTATATAGGAATGCTGCTGGAACAGCGCCGCCTCCAGCGCCAGGCTGTCGACCTTGGGGGGGCGGACGTACGCCTTCCCCGCTCGAGTCATCGGTTTGGCCGCCACCTTTGCCGGCGCGGCCGGCGCGGCCGGCCGGGTAGGCCCGGGCTGTCTGGCCGCGACCTTCGCCGGGACCTTTGCCGGAGCGGGCGCGGGCCTGGCCACCGGCTTCGCGGCGGGCGCCGCCGCCGGCGCCTTCACCGCGGGAGCCGCGGGCGGAGCGGCAGCGCTCCGCGGTGCCGCAACCGGTGCCGGCGCCGGACGGACCGCACCCTGCCGGCCGCACCCGGACGCCCCCACCGCGATCGCTGCGCACAGCGCGAGACTGTAGTTCCGCATTCGCCCCTCCCCATTGGTTCGGGGCCAACAATCGGCAACCACCGTTCCGCCGGGTAGTGTACAAATCGGTGGCGTCCAGAAGCTCGACGGCCGAATCGGCTACTGCGCTGGGGCGCTGGGGCTTACGGCAAAGGGGGGAATTGTGATCTGCCGCACCTGCCCGGGAGGCAGGGAATCTTCGGGTCGGGAGCTGACAATTCTATCGGATGGGAGCGGCCGGCGACTGTCCGGACCGGTCAATTCGCCGGCCGAAAACCGGACGCTCAGGGCCAGATGAGCACGATTTTCCCGAAATTCGCATCCCCTTCCATGGCGACATGGGCCTCGGCGATCTCGGCAAACGGATAGGTCGCCCCCACCACCGCCCGAATCCCGCCGGCGCCGGCGGCGGTGAACCAGGGGGAGACCCGCGCGCCGAACTCGCTGACCAGCGGGATCCGCTCCGCGAGGAGCCGGGTGCGCATCACGCTGCCGATGACCTCGAGTCGCTTGCGAAGCAGCGCATCGAGGTTCACATCCGCCCGGGCGCCCTGGAGCAACCCGAGCAGCACCAGCCGCCCGCGCGGCGCCAGGGCGTCGAGATTGTCGGCCAGCGCCGGTCCCCCCAGCACGTCGAGGATGACGTTGACCGGCGCCGTGAGACTCCGGACGAAGCCGCCGGCGCTGCTGTCGATCGCCTCGTCGAGGCCGAGGGCCCGGGCCTGCTCCAGCTTGGATCGACTGCGGGAGGTGCCGATCGTCGTGGCGCCGAGCCGCCGGGCGAGCTGCACCGCGGCGGTCCCCACGCCGCTGCCCACCGCGTGGATCAGGACCCGCTCGCCGGCCTGGAGCCGCCCCCGGGTCACCAGCGCGTCCCATGCCGTGAGGAAGGCTTCGGGAATCGCCGCCGCCTGAGTGAACGACATCCCCGATGGCACCGCCATCGCCTCGTCCTGGTGGACCACGACGTACTCGGCGTGAGCTCCCCCGCCGATCAGCCCCATCACCCGATCGCGCACCCGCCACCGCCGTGCCCCGCTGCCGAGCCGATCGACCTCACCGGCGTACTCAAGACCGGGAATGTCCGTCGGCCAGCCCGGCGGCGCGGGATAGCGTCCTTTCCGCTGGAGGAGGTCGGCGCGATTGAGCCCGGCGGCGCGGACCCGGACCCGGATCTGTTCCGGGCCCGGCATCGGCGCCTCGACTTCCCGCAGCTGCAGCACCTCGGTGCCGCCCGCCCCGGCGTGCACCACCGCGCGCATCGTCGACATGCCAACAAGGTAGCCAGGCCAGCTCGCCGAGGGAGCGAGCCGGTCGAGTGACGGGGGCTACGCCGGTTCCGCCTCCTGCCACCGGCGGGCCAGCGCCGCCATGCGCGCCGCCTCGGCCGCCCCCGCTCGACGGCCCAGCGCCGTCAGACGGTAGTAGCGCCGGGGCGGGCCGCCCGACTCCTCGTCCGGCCCCTCGGTCGACGCGATCAGGCCGTCGCCCTGCATCTCCTTGAGCGTGCGGTACAGCGTCGCCGGCCCCAGCAGCCACCGCTCCGTCGGATCGCCCTGCAGGGCCTGCATCAGGCCGTAGCCGTGCCGCGGACCCGCGGCCAGCGCCAGCAGAATCGCGAAGACCCGGGCGCGGAGCGGTTCGGCCGGACGGAGAGGCTCACTCATTGCGCAATACCTCAAGCGGTTCGGTCCGAAGCGCCCGCCGCACCGGCCCCGCGGCGGCCAGCCAGCAGACGCCCAGCAGCAAGAGACCGATTGCCCCGTAGGTGACGGGATCGAGCGGGCTCAGGCCGAAGAGGAGACTCCGCAGCAACTGGGTGGCACCGCCGGCGAGCAGCACGCCCACCAGCAGCCCGGCGCCGGTGACACCCAGCGCCTCGCGAATCACCAACCCGCGCACCTCGCCCGCGCCGGCGCCCAGGGCCATCCGGATCCCGATTTCCTTGCGGCGGCTCTGGACCCGGTACGCCAGCAGTCCGTAGAGACCCACCGAAGCGAGGACCACCCCGGTCGCGCCGAAGAGCATCGCCACCAGCATGGCGATCCGGTTGGGGAGAAGCGCCAGCGCGATGATGTCGGTATACGGGCCTTCCTGCATCACGGGCAGGTCGGGATCGATCCGGTGGAGCGCCGCCCGGAGCGCGCGGGTCGGCGAGGCCATCCCCGGCGCGGTCCGGACCAGGAGGGTCAGGCTGCGGCCGCCCGACTGGACCAGCGGGACGTAGACCATCGGGATCCCGGTCTCGCCGATCGACCGGTAGCTCGCATTGGCCGCCACCCCAATGACCTCGGTCACGTCGCCGTCCTCCACCGAGCCGAACTTGAAGCGTTTGCCGATGGGGTTCTCGCCGGGCCAGAGCCGCGCGGCCAGCGTCTCGTTGATCACGGCGACGCGGGGCGAGTTCGCGCGGTCGGTGGCATCGATCGGTCTCCCCTGACGCAGGGGAAGCTGCAGGGTGCCGAAGTAGTCGGGTGTGACACTCGCGAAGTCGGTCTCGAACACGCCGACATTCGGCTCGGCCGGTTTCCCCTCCAGCGCGACCACCGT
This sequence comes from uncultured Gemmatimonadaceae bacterium, assembly GCA_964642475.1. Lineage (GTDB taxonomy): Bacteria > Gemmatimonadota > Gemmatimonadetes > Gemmatimonadales > GWC2-71-9 > JADJOM01. The sequence goes on from CAZXRC010000020.1 coordinate 32,467, forward strand.
CTGCTGGTTCCCCAGGTTGAGCGGCAGGAAATCGGTGCCGGCCACCGACTGGACGCCCGGCAGCGCGGCGACTTCCCGGACCAGGGCGTCGGCAAAGGCCAGCAGCCGGTCGCCTTCGTAGTTCGATACCCGCAGCTCCAGGCCCAGCACCTGCACGTCGTCAGGTCGGAACCCGACGTTCACCTGGCCCGCGCGCCCCAGCGCCCGCACGAACAGCCCGGCGAGGACCAGCAGGAAGGCGGTGCCGGCCACCTGGCCCACCACCATCACCCCCCGGAGCCGCCAGCGCCCCACCCGTTTTCCGGCCTGCGCGTCGCGGATCACGGAGACCAGATCGGTCCGGGTAGCCTGCAGCGCCGGGAGCAGACCGAAGGTGAGACCCGCGACCAGAGTGATGCCCAGGGCGGCGAGCAGCACCCGAAAGTCGAGGTGAAAGTCGACCACGATGGGAATCGGCGTGGGCGGCTGGAAGCCGGCGAGACTTCCCACCGCGGCGTGGGCCAGAACGGTCCCCAGTCCACCACCCACGAGGAACACCAGCAGGCTCTCGGTCACCAGCTGCCGCACCAGCCGGGCCCGACTGGCCCCGAGCGCCAGCCGCACCCCGATCTCGCGGCTCCGCGCGGTGGCCCGCGCCAGCAGCATGTTCGCGACGTTGGCGCTGGCGATGAACAACACCAACCCGCCCAGCAGGATCAGCAGACCGAGGAATCCCCCGGCCGGCAACGCCACCTCGGAGGGAACCGGCAGATAGCGGCGGACGTCCACGGCGCGATCCCAGGTGAGACCCGCCTCACGCCCGGCCTGCACCGCCGCCGCGGAGAGCGCCGCCGCCGCCTGCTCCCGGCTCGCGCCCGGTGCCAGCCGGCCGACGATCTCGAGACCCGAGCTGTTACGTCCCAGCGGATCGGTCCCCGCATTGCTCACCACCGGCATCAGCGTGACCGGTACCCAGAGCGAGAAGTCGATCCCCGAGACATGACCGCGAAAGCCCGCCTCCATGACGCCGACCACGGTGAGCGGATGGCCGTTGACGGTCACCGGCTGGCCGACGATGCCCGGGTCTCCCCCAAAGCGCCGCTGCCACAACCCGTGACTCAGAACCACGACCGGGGGCCCTCCCACCTGGTCCTCGTCGGGCGAGAAGGTCCGGCCCAGCGCGGTGCGGGCCCCCAGGACGCTGAAGTAGCTCGCCGAAACCAGCATTCCCGCCTCCAGCCGCGGCTCGTCGCCGGTGCGGACGCTGGCGGGGAGGATGGTGAAGGCGCTGAGGGTGGCGACCTTGGCTCCGGAGCGGGCCAGGTCCCGGTAGTCGGGATAGGAAAAAGCATGGAAACTGGAGCCGTCTTCGCCCAGGGCATGCACCGCGATCAACTGGCCGGGTTGCCGGACTCCGACCGGAGGCCGCAGCAGAACCGCATTGGCCACGCTGAACATCGTGGTGGTGGCACCGACGCCGATCGCGATCGTGATCGCGGCGACCAGCATCACCAGCGGCGAACTCCTGAGCGATCGAACGGCGTATCGCAGATCCTGCAGCAGCGTTTCCATGCGAGGTGCGTCTCCTTGCGGGCGGGATCGGGTGAGCGCCGCCAGCCACTCGGCGGGGATGGTACGGGCAAGATCCAGGGCGACCGCCAAGGCCACCCGGGCTCGGCCCCAGCCGGCCGGCGCGTCCCGCCAGGCCGACTCGAAGCAGTGGGACAACTCCGTCTCCGCCTCGCTCCGAAACCGGTCCGGATAGAGGGAGAGCAGGCGTCGGTAGATTCGGGCGGGACGGGACTGGGGGACTATATCCACGAGCGGATATACGGAGGGTGACGGCCAGGCGTTTCAGACCGCATCCTGCTTGCGCCGCCGAGGCTCTACCTTACATTACCGAATAAACACCGAAAGACACCTCCATGAGCGGCTACTGCGACATCGCCCCGGGACATGAATGGCACGGCCCGTATCACGACCGGGAGTACGGCTTCCCGCTCAAAGACGATGCCGAGTTGTTCGAGCGGCTGGTGCTGGAGATCAACCAGGCCGGGCTCTCCTGGCTCACGATTCTCAAGAAGCGCGCGGCGTTTCTGGAGGCGTACGACGGCTTCGATCCCGAAATCGTCGCCCGGTACAAGGCGAGGGATGTGAAACGGCTGCTCGCCAATCCCGGCATCATCCGTAACCGGCTCAAGGTCGACGCCGCCATCGCCAACGCGAAGATACTGCTCGCCCTCCGGGAGAGTCACGGGAGCTTTCACCGCTGGCTCCTGGCTCATCATCCGCTCCCCAAGCCGGAATGGGTCAAGCTCTTCAAGCGGACCTTCCGGTTCACCGGGGGCGAGATCGTGGGTGAGTTCCTGCTCAGCACCGGCTGGATTCCCGGCGCCCATCGGGAGAGCTGTCCGGTGTACGCCAAGGTGCTGAAGAAGAAACCGATGTGGACGAGGTAGTGCCCGGTGGCCACTGGCCAGTGGCTTGGCGTGAGCGAACTGCGGTGCGAACGACGGACCCATGATGCCCACCGGCACAGCCAACGGCCAGCGGCCAACGGCCTCCTTCCCCCACCTCCACGTCCACTCCTGGTTCTCCTTTCAGGCCGGGGTCTCGAGTCCCGAGGTCCTCTGTCGGGCCGCGGTCGAGCGCGGTTTCACCACCCTCGCCTGCACCGACACCAATGGCGTGTATGGAGCGGTCGAGTTTCAGCAGGCCGCCCTCGCGCACGGACTCCGGCCGGTGCTCGGCGCCCACCTGGCGGCGGGGGGACAGGAGACGCTGGCGCTGGCCACCTCCGATCGGGGCTGGGCGGCACTCTGCCGGGCGATCACGGCGATCCACTGGAAGGCGGCAAGGCAGCCAGGCGGCCAGGCGGCCAGTGACACCTTCTCCCTGGCCAACTGGCTCGCCGCCGACCGCGACGGCCTGATTCTTCTTTCCTCCGACGTCGCGCTGCTCGAGCAGGTCGCCCGGCGTTCCGGGACCCGCGATCTCTACGCCGAGCTTCGTCCCGGCAAGGAGCGGCACGGGGTGGGCGCGGCGGCGAAACGGATGGGGATTCCCACCGCGGTGACCGGGGCGGTGATGTTCGCCAACCCGGAGGAGTGGCAGGTCCATCGCCTGCGGGTGGCCATTGCCGTCAACGCGGCTCTCTCGAGCATCGAGTCTGCCGGCAACTCGGAACCCGGGACTCGGAACTCGGAACATCCCTCCGCAGCCCGCCGACCCGTGTCCCCCCCCTCCGCCTGGCTCCGGCCCACCGCCGAGCTGGCGCGCCACTTCCCCGACTGTCCCGACGCGCTCCTCCGCGCCGAAGAGATCGCCGAGCGTTGCGAGTACCGGATCCCGATCGGCACCCGGGTCGTCTCCCCGCGTTTCGCTTGTCCCGACGATGCCTTCGAGCGGCTTCGGGCCATGGCCTATGCCGGTGCCGAGCGGCGCTACGGCACCATCGCCCCGGTGACCCGCGACCGGCTGGAGCACGAGCTGGCCATCATCGGGGCCAAGCGGTTCGCCGACTACTTCCTGGTGGTGCACGACATCGTGCAGCATGGGCCCACCCACTGCGGCCGGGGTTCCGTCGCCAACTCGATCGTGAGCTATGCCCTCGGCATCACCCATGTCGATCCGCTGGGCTCGGGGCTCCTCTTCGAGCGCTTCCTCAATCCCGAACGGAGGGACCCCCCCGACATCGATCTCGATTTCCCCTGGGACGAGCGGGACGACATCCTCGCCTGGGTGTTCCGGAAGTATCCCCATCCGCGCGCCGCGATGGTGGCGAACCACAACTGCTTCCGGCTGCGGGGCGCGCTGCGCGAAGTGGCCAAGGTGCACGGCCGGCCGCCGGGCGAGATCCGCGAGATCACCCGCCGCTTCCCCTGGTTCATGGAGGAGGAGTCGATCGGCGAGGTGCTGCGGAAGCACCCCAACTTCGGTCAGCTGGATCTGCCCCGGGTCTGGCAGGACCTGGCCCGGATGGCCCAGCCGCTGGTCGGGGTGCCGCGGCATCTCTCCCTGCACCCCGGCGGAGTGGTGATCGTCCCCGAGGCGCTCACCGATTTCGTCCCGGTGGAGCCCGCCGCCAAGGTCCTGGAGCGCAACGCCGATCTCACGGTACCGGTCATCCAGTTCGAGAAGGACGGCGCCGAGGACTGCGGCCTGGTAAAGATCGACCTGCTCGGCAACCGATCGCTGGCGGTGATCCGGGATGCGATCGCCGCCGTGAAAGCCAACACCGGGATCCCGATCGATTACACCTCGAGCGATCCGGAGGACGACGAGCCGACCCGGGCGCTCTTCCGCACCGGCCAGACCATGGGTGTCTTCTACACCGAGAGCCCCGCGTCGCGGCTGCTCTGCGCCAAGTCGCGGGCCGAGACCTTCGACATCCTGGTGCTCAACACCAGCATCATCCGGCCCGCCTCCAACGCCTTCATCCGGGTCTATCTCGAGCGGCTGCACGGGGCGCCCTATCAGCCGCTGGATCCCTCGCTTCGCGATACCCTGGCCGAGACCTTCGGCGTCATGGTCTACCAGGAGGACGTGGTGAATGTCTGCGCCACGTTCGCGGGGATGCCGCTTTCCTCCGGCGACGGGCTCCGCAAGGCGCTCTCCAAGAAGCGGCCGGTCAAGCAGCTGGCCGCGTACGCCGAGGAGTTCTTCGCCGGGGCCGCCGGGCTGGGACGTGACCTCGAGACGGCCAGGCGGGTATGGCAGATGGTGATGTCCTTCGCGGGCTACAGCTTCTGCAAGGGGCACTCCTGCTCCTACATCAGGGTGGCGCAGCACTCCTGTTACCTCCGCGCCAACCACCCGGCCGAGTTTATGGCGGGAGTGCTCGCGAACGGGGGCGGGTTCTATCACCCCTTCGCCTACGTCGCCGAGTCGATGCGGATGGGGCTCACGGTGCGGCCGCCGGATGTGAACGCCAGCCGGTTCCGTACCACCGGGAAGGGAGGGGAGGTCCGGATCGGATTCCAGTTCATCAAGGGGCTGTCCCAGGAGGCGGTGGACGCGGTGGAGGCCGGAAAGCGGGCCTGCGGGCAGGCGGGCGGCGAGTACACCTCGTTCGATGACTTCCGTCGCCGTACCCACCTGCGGCACGACGACCTGCGGCTCCTGATTCAGGTAGGCGCGCTGGATTCGCTCGCCGGTGGGATGACCCGGCCGATGCTCCTCTGGGCGGTTGACGCCGACGCCAAGGCCCGTGAGGAACGCCGAACCAGGAACGACGACCGGGACACGGAGCTGTGGGAGCGCACCGCGCCGCCCCCGCCACCCTCCCTCCGCGAGTACGACCTCGCCCGCCGCCGCCGCGCCGAGTACGAGCTGCTCGGCTTCACCACCGACAGCCACCCGATGGACCTGTTCCGCGACGAGCTGGCGGGGCTCCGCGTCACCCGGAGCACCGACCTGGCCGGGTATATCGGACGCACCGTGGTCTGCTGCGGCATGCTGACCACGTCCAAGCCGGTCCACACGGCCAAGGACGAGCCGATGGAGTTCGCCACGTTCGACGACGGGGCCGGCCTGATCGAGACGGTGCTCTTCCCCGAGATCTACCGCACCCGCGGCCACGTCCTCTTCGACCAGGGGCCGTTCCTGCTCAGGGGCAAGGTGGAGGAGGAATTCGGGGCGGTGACGCTGACAGTGACGGGGATCGAACGGCTGGAACGGGTGCTGGCTCGGAGGGGTTTGCCGCGGCCCTCGCCTGCAGAACGCAGAGGCGCGGAGGGCTCATCTCAAGTTCGAGATTGATCTTTTCTGAAATTCGACCAGAATCAAGAGCGCAAAGTCAACCGCAAACAGCCGATTCCGGGTCCGATACCTCCGCGGCCCGCTGCGTTCTCTGCGCCTCCGCGTTGAATGCCCCAACCATCCCCAAGGTGGTCCATGCGTATCGCACCGTTGCTCCTGCTGCTCGGGATCGTCACTCGAGAGGCCGACGCCCAGGCGGCCCCCAAAGAGGTCGACGCCTACATCACCCAATCCCTCAAGCGCTTCGACCAGCCCGGCGTCGCGATCGCGGTGGTCAAGGATGGCAAGGTGGTCTTCCAGCAGGGCTGGGGCGTCCTCAAGCTGGGCGAAGCGGCCAGGATCGACGAGCACACCCGCTTTCAGGTCGCCTCCAACACCAAGGCGATGACCGCGGCCACGATCGCGATGCTGGTCGACGAAGGGAAGCTCTCCTGGGACGATCCGGTCGCGGATCACCTCCCCTGGTTCCGCCTCGGCGGCGATCCCTACGTCTCCCGCGAGCTGCGGGTCCGCGACCTCCTCTGCCACAGGAGCGGTCTCTCCCTCGGCGCCGGCGACCTCCTCTGGTTCCATTCCGACTATCCGGTCGCGGAGATCGTCCGCCGGCTCCGCTACATCGCCCCGGCGACCAGTTTCCGAAGCAGCTACGCCTACGATAACGTCCTCTATCTCGTCGCCGGGGAGCTGGTGAAGGCGGTAACCGGCCAGGAATGGCAGGATGTCGCCACCGCCCGGGTGCTCCAGCCCCTCGGGATGAACGAAACCGTGGTCGGGATCGACCGGGTGGCGTTGAGCCGGAACGTGGCCTTCCCCCATGGCCGCCTCGGTGGCCGGATGCAGCTCGTCCCTTTCGACTCGGTGCTCAACACCCTCGCGGCGGGTGGGGTCCTGGCCAGCGTGAGCGACTGGACCAGGTGGATGCAGGTCCAGCTCGATTCCGGCCGCACCGCCACCGGCCGGCTCTGGTCGGCCGGGCAGACCCGGATCATGTGGTCGCCCCACATCGACATCGGGATCGGCGACCCGCCGGCCGCGCTCCAGCCGCTCCGGCCGAACTTCCTGGCATATGGACTGGGCTGGGCCCTGCGCGACTATCGCGGACTCAAGGTGGTCACCCATGACGGGGGACTCGCCGGCATGCTCTCGCGCACCCTCCTCATCCCCGAGAAGCGGCTCGGCGTCGTGGTGCTGACCAACGCCGAGACCCCCGCCTACCAGGCCCTCGCCTGGTGGGTCACCGATTATTACATCGGAGCTCCCCGCACCGACTGGTCCGCGGCCTACGCCACCCTCGGCGAACAGGGTCAGGCAGCCGACCGGGCCTTCGACGACTCGGCCCAGGCGGCGCGCAACCGCTTGGCGGGTCCCTCGCTGCCGCTGTCCGGGTTGGCCGGCCGGTACCGGGATGCCTGGTACGGCGACGTGACCCTGGCCGAGGAGGCGGGGCATCTCGTCATGCGCTGGTCCCACAGCCCGGCCCTCACCGCCGACCTGGAGCACTGGCAGTACGACACCTTCCGGGCCCGGATGCGGGTACCCAACGTGGCGGACGCCTTCGTGACGTTCACGCTCGGATTCGACGGCACCGTAGAGCGCATGACCCTCCGGCCCTATCTGCCGTCCACCGATTTCAGCTTCAACTATCAGGACCTGCTGTTCCGTCCGGTGCCGTCCACCGACGGCCGCCCCTGACCGGATCCACTTTCGACCGAGAGCCGATACCATGCGTGGAGTCCTGATCGCCGCCGCAATCCTGATCCTGATCATCGGCCTCGTCGTGGTCACGGGGATGCTCCTCCCCCGGAACCACCGCGTCACCAGCCGGCTGGCGCTGCCGGTGCCGCCCGACAGCGTCTGGAGCGTGGTGCGCGACGTCGGGCAGCTGCCCGCCTGGTGGCCCGACGTCAAGGGTGTGGAGCGGGTAGAACAGCCGGATGGCAAGGAGCGCTGGCGCGAGACGATGGGCGGCGACATGCGGCTGCTGCTGCGGATCGAGGATGCCACGCCTCCCTCCTCGATGCGATCGGTCATCGAGGACACCGGCGAGCCCTTCGGGGGCGAGTGGATCTACCGGATCACGCCGGCCGGGAACGGCAGCGTCCTGGAGATCACCGAGGACGGCTGGGTCTCCAACCCGGTGTTCCGGGTGGTGTCCCGTCTCATGGGGCATCACCGGACCATGGACAGCTATCTTTCGGCGCTGGCCCGGCGATTCGGCGCCCCCGCCTCGATCGAACACTCGCCCTGACGCCCGCCCGCGTGACTGGGGTCACTCCCCGCCCGCACCCGAGACCCCACCTTGGGTTCATTACCCAGAGGAGCCCGATGATGTTCAGCCGGTTCACGGTCAGGGGCGCTCACGCAGTCATGCTCGCGGGTGGACTCGCGCTGGCCTTGCCGATCGCCGGGGGCTGTGGCGGCGACAGCCAGGGACCCGGCTCCGGTGGCCCGCCCGACTCGGTGCTGACCCTCGAGCCGGTGGTGTCCGGCCTCAGCACCCCGGTCTACCTGACCGCCCCCGACGGCGACCCGCGTCTGTTCATCATCGAGAAGGACGGACTGATCCGGATCTACAAGAACGGGGCCCTCCTCCCGACCCCGTTCCTCGATCTCACCGGGGTTACCACCAAGGGGTCGGAGCAGGGACTGCTTGGTCTCGCATTCGACCCCAACTACGCCACCAACGGCCGGTTCTACGTTTCGTATACCACCCCCGGACCCACCGGAGGCGGGACGTCCATCATCGCGCGCTACCACGTCAGTGGCACCGCTGACATCGCCGACGCCGACAGCGATACCCTGATCCTCAGCGTGCCGCAGCCGGAAACCAACCACAACGGGGGCGGCATCGCCTTCGGACCTGACGGTATGCTCTACCTGGGGTTGGGTGACGGCGGAGGCGGCGGCGATCCGCGCGGGACCGGCCAGGATCGCACAGACCTGCTGGGGTCGATGCTCCGGCTGGACGTGAGCGGCGCCACCTACACCTCACCGCCGAGCAATCCCTTCGCGGCCAGCGGGACCTTCCGCCACGAGCTCTGGAATTACGGGCTTCGCAACCCCTGGCGCTGGAGCTTCGACCGTCAGACCGGCGATCTCTATCTCGCCGACGTGGGACAGAACGCCTACGAGGAAGTGAACGTCCGGCCGGCGGGAAGCGGCGGGGGCGAGAACTACGGCTGGAACATCATGGAAGCCTCGCACTGCTACCAGGCCGCGACCTGCGACCAGACCGGCCTCACCCTGCCGGCCCTCACCTACGATCACGGCGATGGCTGCGCCGTGACCGGCGGGTATGTGTATCGCGGCAGCGCGGTCCCCGCGGTGCAGGGGCTCTACTTCTATTCCGACGCCTGCAGCGGATTCCTCCGGAGCTTCCGCTGGACCGGCGGCAACGCCACCGAGCAGAGGCAGTGGGACGCCCTCGGCGTGTCGGGCGTGAACAGCTTCGGCGAAGATGGGCAGGGGGAACTGTACCTGGTCACCGACGACGGGCACATCTACCGGTTCGCCGATCCATCGACCCCATGAGGCCGGGTGGCACCGACGGCTGACGACCGGGAGTCTCTCCCCCCGGCCGACCGCCTGATCGAGCTGGCGCGAGCGGTGCCGGACCAGACCCGGTTCGGCACCTCGTCGTGGACCTACCCCGGCTGGAGGGGGATGGTCTATCATCGCGACTATCCCAAGACCGGCAACTCCGCGCTCATGCTGGAGGAGTACGCCCGGTTTCCGCTCTTCCGCACCGTCGGCATCGATTCCTCGTTCTACGCCCCGCCCACCCCGGAGATGCTGACCAGCTACGCCCGGGCCCTGCCGCCGGGCTTCCGTTGTGTCAGCAAGGTGTGGGACCGCCTTACCGTGCTCACCTTCCCCAAGGCGCGCTATCGCGCCCTGGGGGGCGAACCCAACCCCGATTTCCTCAATCCCCAGGTCTTCCTGGACGAGATCCTGCGGCCCTGCGAGGCCGGTTTCCGGGACCACCTCGGCCCGTTCGTTTTCGAGTTCCAGACCATCGCACGGAGCGAGGGCCTCGACCCCCAGGGCTTCGCCAACCGACTCGACGATTTCTTCTCCCACCTGCCGGGGGAGTTCCCCTACGCGGTCGAAGTGCGGAACCCGGAATACCTGACCCCGCCCTACTTCGCCGTGCTCCGGGAACACAACGTCGCCCACGTCTTCAACTCCTGGACCCGCATGCCGCCGGTGGGCGAGCAGATCGCGCTCCCCGGCGCCTTCAGCGCCCCGTTCACCGTCGCGCGGGTCCTGCTCCGGCCGGGCCGCACCTACAGCGACGCGGTCGATGCCTTCGCGCCGTATGACAGGATCCACGACCGCAACCCGGAGCTTCGACACGATATCGTGCGCCTGATCCGGCAGAGCCAGGCCCTCAGGATTCCGGCCTATGTGCTGGTGAACAACCGGGCGGAGGGAAGCGCCCCGCTTACGATTGCCGCGGTGGCGGCGATGCTCGAGCGGGGCGAGGAGGGATCGACCGGACGGCTACGCTAGCAGCGCGGCCAGAGCCACCCCGCTGACACCCACGAGCGGAATCACCACCCGATACCAGGCCGGCTGGTGGGCCGATCCCGGACTCTTGGCGCTGACCACTCCCATGACCAGCACCACCAGCCCGAGCGCCAGCAGGTGCCCCGCGGGGCTGGTGGGCGCCAGTCGCAGCGTCGCGTACCCGCCGGTGACGGCCGCCGCGAGGGAGAGCGTGAGGTTTCCGGCGAGATAGCCGGTCGTGAGTGGTGGCATGGTCATCTCCCCCGAGCGCATGGCCTGCATCGTGCCGGGAACGAGAAGTCTCGCCAGGACCATCGAGCCCAGAATGACCAGCACGGTCATCACGAGAAAACCCGCCGTGACCGCCCAGATACTCCCCAGCATACGTCCCCCAGTCAGTGTGTGAAGGAAGCCAGCCTCTGACGTACCCGCACCAGGCCCCCAGCCAGCGATACCATCGGTGCCAGGAGACCGAAGACGGCGAGATACCAGACCGCTCCCCGCGGGTCACCCAGGGCCACCGCCCCGACCGCGATCGCGGCGCAAACCAGGCCGAGGCCCAGCGCTGCCGCCAGCGGCGCCCGGCTGGCCAGGGCCGCCAGCAGGTAGCCGGCGAGCCCCGTCAGAGCGAGGGTGCCCAGCAACGACACTCCGTCCGCGGCCCGGCTCCCATCCAGGGTGCCACCCCGCAGGGCGATCTCGCTGAGCCCGGCGCCGGTGCCGACGATCAGCAGCAGGATGCCGTAGAAGGCCGAGGCACTCGCGAGGGGTCGGCAGGGTCGCGCGCCGGTGACACCGAGCCCGGCGAAGTCCGGAAAGGAGACCAGGAGTTGCCGGAACGCCCATCCCGCCGCCGCGTAGCGACCGGCGGCCGTCACCCGTTCGCCGTACTCCGCGAGGAGGTCGTCCTCGATGCTCTCGCGGAGGGCGGGGTCAGCCACCGTGCCGGCGAGGACCAGGTGGATGCAGCCGCGCATCATGTCGGCTTCACCGGGAGCGGGACCCCCTCCCAGAGACGCCCCTGCACCTGCCTTGCGTCTCGGAGCGCCCGATGGCCCTCGGGAGTGAGCTCGTAGCACCGGCGGGACCGGCCGCCCCGCACCGGCGTCGGCTCCGTGGCGTAGGACCGGAGGAGGCGTTTGTCCTCCAGCCGCTGAAGGGTGGTGTACACCGCGCCGACGGTGCAGGCGCGGCCGAGCCGGCGGGAGACGTCGCGCCGGACGGCCGCGCCATAGCCCTCGTCGAGCGCGGCCACCGTCAGGAGCACCGCGAGTTCGAAGTCGCCCAGGGAGGAGGTCGTCATTAGTCCCAATATGTAGAACATATTGGCGACCCGCAAGGTGGTGGGGAAACCGGCCCAACGATGTCAGGGGCGGGAACCGGTCCTGCGGCTGGCGCCCGCGAGCGACCGGCGGGGCATCACTCTCCCGCCACCTTCTTCGGCGGGCGACGGCGGGTGATGGGGCGGCGCGGGCGGGGCCCGTCGTGCGAGGGGCTCTGCGCCAGGGCGTGAGCCGCGGCCGCCAGCCGGATGGCGCGGGACGCGGCCTCGCTGCCATGAATCGCCGACTCGACCCACCGGCCGAACGGGGCCCGTTCGTTGGTCAGAAAAGGACGCGCCACCCGGGTGTCGAGGACATCCTGGCGTTCCGACTCCGGCAGCTTGAGCACGATCGCTTCGTCGAACAGGAACGCGAACATCCGGCCGACGGTAAAGAACGCCTCGGCGCCGAACATGCGCTTGGTGGTGACCTGCGGCATCGCGAGAATCGCGGCATTGATGACTTCGCAGGCATCGCTGCGCGTACGCTGCACCACCATAACCGCCCTCGGCAGGCCGGAGTTTTCGGGGCGGCTAACGTACCACGCGATGGCACCCCGCGCCAGCTCACATCGTCCCGAAGAACGACCGTAAGCCGCCACACCCGTTCTTTCTCCCGGGTGCAGAATTGGGGCCATCGTCCACCGGTTCACGCGCGGTCGAACAAATCGGGCGAAGAGCCTGTCGCCCACCCCTTCGCGCCCGGGCATGCGGAACGGCATCGGCTCCAGCCACTCGCAGCGCGCTCAGGCGACGTCCGGCTCGACCCCAGCCACCGCGCAGACCCGGAGAATGGTCTCGCCGATCTTGTTGTTGGGGGTGGACGCGCCGGCGGTGATCCCGATCGACCGGACCCCGTCGAGCCAGCCCGAGACCCTCTCCTCCGGCGCCTTGATGCGGGGCTGGTGGCGGAGTGTCCCGGTCTCGAGGTCCACCGCCGCGGCGTCCTCGATGTGGTAGGTGCGGACGGCGTGGTCCCGGCTCAGCGTGGCGAGGTGGGTGGTGTTGCTGGAGTTGTAGCCGCCTACCACGATCATGAGATCAGGGGGCTCCTCCAGCAGCCGGAGCACCGCGTCCTGCCGCTCCTGAGTGGCCGAGCAGATGGTATCGAAGGTCCGGAAATGATCGGCGATGGCCGCGTCGCCGTAGCGGCGCTGCATGCTCGCCCGAACCTGGTCCGCGATCGCCAGCGACTCGCCCGACAGCATGGTCGTCTGGTTGGCGAGGCCCACCCGGACCAGGTCCCGGGCGAAATCGAAGTCGGGCGACCTGGCGTGCTCGAACCGCCGGGCCAGTTCCACCGGGTCGCCCACGCCCTCGATGAAGTCGCACACCATCCGGGCCTCGGCCATGTCGAACAGCACCAGGTATTTCCCGCCCGCATGTCGGGTGACCTGGCTGGCCGTGGCCCGGGTTTCCTCGTGGTAGTACTTGCCGTGGATGATCGAGGTGAACCCATCCCGGGCGTAGCTCTCCACCCGCTTCCAGACATTGAGCACCGACCCGCAGGTCGTGTCCACCAGCACGCACCCGATGGCCCGAAGTCGCTGGAAGTCCGCCACCGTAACGCCGAAGGCGGGCATGATCACGACGTCTTCGGCGGAGACCCCCGAGAAGTCGAACGTGCCGCCCGCCGCCGAGAGGATCGTGATCCCCATCGAGATGAGCTTGGCGTTCACATGCGGGTTGTGGATGATCTCTCCCACCAGGAAGATCCGCCGGTCGGGAAACTGCCGGCGGGTCTCGTAGGCATACTCCACCGCCCGGTCCACCCCGTAGCAGAAGCCGAACTCCCGGGCCAGCCGGAACTCGAGCCGCCCGGCGCGGAGCCGGTAGTCCCCGGCCCGCAGGGCATCGACCACCTTGCTGGAATAGTCGGAGGCGAGCTGACCCTCGATGGCGGCCTTGAGCCCGAAACCCTTCCGGTAGTAGGTGGATGTCATATCGTAAGCTACTCGGCGGTATCGGGCGGCGACACCGTGTCGGCCACGCAGGGAGCGGGCACGACCCCGCTGAAGCGACCGGTGATCACGATGGTATCGGTATCGGCGCCCACCCTCCGCAGGTGCATCGCGAACGCCCCGGACCAGGCGTCGCCCTTCCGGGTCAGCTTGAGGCTGCCCCCGTCGCTTCGAAAGGCCCGGATTTCCCGCTCGGTGAACCACCGGGCCGCGGCCGTGACCCCGGGTCGGACCAGCGTGTCGGCGGCGGGATCGAACCCCTCGAAGTCCCCCTCGACGCGGCTGCGTTTGGGATAGATGACCAGTCCCACGCCCACATCGGCCCGGGTTGCGAGCAGCTCGAGTTGATTCTCATCGACGCAGAATACCGCCCGGGGCGAGGCGGTGATCTTCCCGGTGTCCGAACCGACCCAGGAGGCGCTGAAGGAGCCGGCGGTGGCCGTGGGGCCGCTGCCGTCACTGCGGCAGCCTGCAACCACGAGGGCACTCAGGAGGACCGCCGGGAGAGAACGTGCGAGCATGGGCCGGATACTACGCGGTCCTCCCCCAAAGGCGAAGGGCGGGTGCGGCCACCCGCGCCGCCCCGCCCTTTCCGCTCGATCGCCGCTCCGCGCGATACGGACCCCTCGAGGATCTAGAACCGGTAGCCGAGCCCCGCGCCAATCACAAAAGGATTGATCTTGAGGTGAAACAGCTTGGTTCCGCCCGACTTCACGTCGGTCTCGATGTTGATGTACTTGGCATCGATGTTGAACAGGCCCCGATCGCCGAGCAGGAAATCGACGCCACCCTGGAAGGCGTAGCCGACACTGGTGCTGAGGTCGAGATCCTCGAGCCCGCCGCTCTTGGCGTAGAAGTAGGTCAGGTTCCCGCCGGCACCGATGTAGGGCCGGACCGTGCCCTTACTGACCGGATGGAGCTGCAGCAGCAGGGTGGGCGGCAGGTGATTCACCGATCCGAGACTGCCGGTCGGCGCCACCGCGGCGGGCGCGGTGACTTCCTGGCTGGCCGTCGCGGCGATCACCTCGAACGAGAGGAACTGGTTGAGTGAGCGGCTGATGTCGACTTCGATGGTGGCATCGGCCTTCACATCGAGCGCCTTGGGCTTGGATGAGGCCTGCGGCGCGATGTAGATCCCGCGGACCCGCACGGTCCAGGGATTGGCGGTCTGGGCCTGGAGCAGAGCCGGCGCCGCGAGGGCGAAGGCGAGGGCAAGACTGACGCTGGAGCGGCGCATCGACATTCTCCCGTGAGGTGGACTGGGGAGAATCTGAGATGCGCCGTTGAAGCCACCGTGAATCCGCGGGGAAGGGCGAAATCATGAACCCGCGTTCAGGCGCTGAGGACTCCGCCCCCCATAGGGGGAATATCGTGCTCGCCTTTCGGGAACCATGGTACGCAACGCCGCGGGCCGGGGCGAGAAAACCCGCGCTACGGCCAGGCCAGTGCCCGCATCACGATATCGAAACGGAGCCCATGCCCGTTGTCGGTCAGGGGGTGGCTGACGTCGAATCGGAGTACCCCGCCCAGGAGCGAAAGCCCGGCCCCACCTCCGGCAATCACCGACGACGACCCGCCGATCGACCGCTCCCCGAGGTTCCCCGCCTGTCCCGCATCGGCGAAGAGCACCGGCTGGACCACCCCCCGCAGAATCGGCCAGTCGAGTTGCGCCGCCCAGAAGCCCCGTCCGCTCCGGGTGGCATAGTCGAATCCCCGCACCGTGCCGGTGCCACCGATCCGGAAGACCTGCTGGGGCAGCGGATTCGCCGTGGCCAGTCCCCCACGCAGCGTGAGAGTGGGCACACGCACCCCGGGCAGCAGCGGTCGACTGGCCCAGCCGTAGGCCCGCGCCGTCCCCCGCGTCGAGTTGCCCAGGACATCGGTCCCCAGGGACCACCGGGCCCGACCGCTCTGCCCATCGAGCCGCAGTTGGGCGCCGCCGTAGCTGCCCTCACGTATGTCAGGGTTGAGCGGGAACCGGCCGGTGCCGCCCAGAGCGTCGTTGATCCACGACCTCGCCTCCCGGCGTACGCTGGTCGCATGATCCACCAGGAGCGTGGTGGTCACTTCGACCCCGGTCCCGAGTGACCCCTCCCGGGTCAGCCACGCGCCATGACTCAGGTAATAGTCGGCATCGTCATGCCCGGCAAAGATGGCGTTGAAGCTGTTCCCCAGCCGATTGGCTCGGCCGAACGGATCGTTGCTCCGCACCTCGCGGTAGGCTCGCAGGGTCCAGCGAGCGCCGGGCGCCTCCCGTTTGAGCGTGAGCCCACCGACCACGCGCTCGTCACTCAGCCCGAAGCGGAGCTCCCCCCGCAGCGAGGTAAAGCCGTCGCCGGGGAGCGTCACCTCGTAGCCCAGTCCGGGCACCATTCCCTGGACCCGGTTGTAGCGGATCGCCTCGAGGATACGCTCCCAGGTGAACCCGTGGGTGCGGCGGCCGGTGATATCGGAAGGAAGGCGGGCGGTCATGCGCTCGAGGTCGGACTGGACCTCCATCACCTGGCGGTCCGCCAGGGGATCGTCACTCAGGACCAGAGAGTCCCCCCAGCCCCGGTAGGCTCGGAGGCTCTCGGCCGGCGGGCGGTGGATTTCGAACCGCCCGTCGGCCCAGCGACCCGCCTCGTCCCTCGCGAGCGAATCCTCGGGAAGCTCGCCCCCCTCCCGCCGGCGCCGGCGCCGGTCGGCCCGGATCGAGTCTCGCCGGACCCGTAGGAGCGCCCGCACGCTGTCGGGGTCGGTAATCGAGTCGGGGATCGCCAACGTGAACACGATCGGTCGGCCGGTATTGACGGTGTAGTCGCCGAAGGTCGTCCGCGCTTCGAACGGAATGACCAGGTCTCCGAACCAGGGAATCTCCACCTTCCCCGCCACGACCTGGCGATAGGGCATCCAGAACCGCTCTTCCTGGAGCGCGTACTCCAGGTCGGCGTCGAGCGTGAGAATCCGGTTCGCCAGGCGATTGAGCCGCCGGGCCTGGGCCGAGTCCCCGTCAGTATCCTCTCCGGGCGAGATCCAGAGGGCGGTGCCCACGAACCGGAATGAGATCCGGACCAGGTCGCCATGCTCCGCTTCGAGCCAGAGGCGCCCCGCCACCAGCGAGGCGCCGACCCGGGTTGGCGTGACCTCCACCCCGTAGAGCTTGAGCCGCTTCCCCTGGGGAGTGCTGATCTGGATGCTGTCGGTCAGCCGGTAGCGATACCACGCCGGCCCATCCGCGGCCAGCGGATGGAGAGCGGCCCGGCGAGGCACTTCGTTCCCAAACACCCGGATGGAGTCACCCAGCGACCGGGGGATGAACCAGGGACGATCGAAATTGCTGCTGAGTCGGAGTTCCCGCGACCGGGCCTGCTGGCGTCGGCCGAGGATCTCGACCCGGACGTCGTTAGGGGCGACCCACTGGACCGTGCCTTCCTGCTCCTCAGCGGCAGCGTTGGGAACCCGGGCCCAGCGGCGGCGCCCGAGGCCGAAAGTGAGGCGATACCGGAATTGGGCTACGTAGTCGCGCAGTTCCGATTCCTCGGTGCCGTGGCGCTCCATGCCCCGCGTAACCACCGCGCGCGTAGCTTCATTGGCGAAGGGAATTGTGTCGGCGGACTGGACCATCAGAGCCAGAAGCAACGGCAGCATGCGAGGCGACGCGGAAGAGGGGGAAGGGAGGAGCGCCCGACCGGGGGATGGACGGCGGCAAATCGGCCGCGGTTTCAAGGTGGTACATCCCCATGTTTACCATACTCTTACACCCAAAACAAACAAGGCGGGCCACCTGGCCCGCCTGATCGCACCGACCCGAACCCCACTCAGGCCGACTGCTGTTCCATGTCTCCGTTGCGACTCCAGCGCGACCGGCCATCGCGATGCAGTCCGTAGGCCTTGAGCCGGCGCCAGAGCGTGGTGCGGCTGATCCCCAGCGACTTGGCGGTCTCGGCCAGCTTCCAGGCGTGGGCATCGAGGGTCCGCACGATGGCATCCCGCTCCCGATCGGCCAGCGTGGTGGGCCCATCGACGCCGGGAATGAACATCGCCTCGCCCAGTTCGAGGGCACCGACCCGGAGCGGGCGCAGGCGGCCACCCATGGCCGCGAGCCTGGGCATGAGGCTCTGGGTGTCATCGGCGTCGGGCTCGAGGTTGGCGAGCGCCTCGCGCGCGGGCTGGTTGGCGTACAGAATCTTGCCCGCAGGATCGAAGACCACGACGCCTTCGCTGAACCCGTCAAGCAGGGCCTTGGCGAGTGGGGAGAAGACGGAGGGGGTCTGAGTGTGGGTATCCGACATAGCTCGGTCTACGGTCAGGGGCATAAGGGGGTTTCAGAGTGTGTCCTTAGCAACGTAGACGCTTGACCCGCCCCTGCATGGACACCGGCCGTTCGGGAAACCTTCCACGCTACTCCCCCGGCAGGGCCGCCATGGGGACGGATTCGTGACGAATCCGCTCCGCCAGGATCACCAGACCCAGCCCGGCGAAGATGATCGCGCCGGCCACCGTGGTCCGGGTGCCGACCGCCTCGCCCAACACCCAGGGCGACGCCAGGGCCGCGAACAGGGGCTGGAGGTAGATGAATGTCGCCACCGTCCCCGATGACACGCGCCGCAAGGCCCAGAGGTTGAGGAAGTACGTGAAGACCGTGGGGAAGACGACCACGTAGGCCACCAACCACCAGGTGGCGGCGGGGATCCCCGTGAGCCTGGCCTCGGCGAGGGCCGGGAGACCGATCGGCAGGACCCCGATGGCCGAGAAGAGCATGACGTAGGCGCTGACGGTCACCGGATCGTGGCGAGTCACGATCGGCTTGGAGACCAGGAAGTAGGCCGCATAGCAGAGCATGCCCAGGAGGATCAGCAGGTTTCCCAGGGCCTCTCCCGGCCCCAGCGTCAGGCGCACCGGATCCACCAGGACCGTCGCACCCACGGCCGCGAGGGCAATGCCGGCGAGTTTGGGGACGGAAGGCCGTTCCAGCCGAAGGAGAAGCGACCCCAGCACGGTGAAGACCGGGACGGTGGTGACCAGGATCGTCGCGTTCACCGCGGTGGTGTGCCGAAGCCCGAAGAGAAAGAGCGATTGATTGGCGGTTACGCCGAGCAGCCCGGCGAGCGCGATCCGGGCGAGCACCCGGCGGTCCCTGAGCCAGGGTCCGCCGCGGACGGCATTGAAGAGGATGAGCGCCACCGCCGCGCCGAAGATCCGGAAGGTGACCAGCACCCCTGGCGGTACGATCGGCAACACCAGGCGACCGACCACCGCCAGACTGGCGAACATCACCTGGACCAGTACCAGCGCGAGGGCCGTCATCGCCGCCGGTGGCGTGGCCCCCGGAAGCGCCGGCCCCGCTCCCGCTCGCGGCGCTCCTCCTGATCCGCCTGCTTGAGCGCGGCACGGAGCCCCTCGAGGGTATCGGCCTCGAGAACCGGGTCCTGGCCCCGTAACACTGCAAAGCGGAGCGGGCGGTCGACCCGAGGCAGGTCCTCTTCCCGGAGCCGGCGGGCCTGACCCTCACGCAGCCGGAGCCGGACCACGCCTCCGTCCGGCCCCACCTCGTAGTGCAGTCCCACGGTATCGCCGAACAGCCGCACACTCCCCGGGAGCGCGAGCAGACGCTCCCGCTCGGCCGCCGGCACCCGCGACTCGGCCTCGAGCCTCACCGGGGTGGCGACGAAGCCGGCCCAGTCGGTCACCCCGTGCAGCTGCTCGACGATCGTCCGGCGTACCGCCTCGGGCGCGGCGGCCGGGAGTGTGCCACCGGAGCGCCGCCAGAGTTCGCCCAGCTCGGCCGCGGCCCGCCGGACCCGGCCCTGACTGGGATGCGGCGCTTCGCCGGCCAGCAGGTGGCGCGCGAGCGACTCGCGGAGCGTGGGGTACAGCTCGGCGGGTAGAGAGCCGTCCACCGGCTCGACCAGCGCGTCGAGTTCGAAACCGAAGTAGGTGAGCCGGTGACGCACCACCAGCTGGGGCTGCTTTCGGGGACCGGCCACCTCGACTTCGGCCGGCCCCCGCCGGGCATAGCGGCGGATGAGATCGTAGGACAGCGTGGTACCCTCGATCGCCGCCCGCGGCACGCCGAAGCGATCGGCAAAGAAGCGGAGATTCCCCACCACCGCGCCCCAGTTCCCCGCCACCGAATTGCGCGAGACCCGCGCCTCCTGCCCGTCGGCGGTCCGTTCGTCCAGCACCAGGTCGAAGGGCATGATGCGGGCAAGGAGGTCGAGCCACTCCTCGCGCAGCTCCCGGCCGGCATAGGGGAACCGCTCCGGCAGCGGCAGCTCCAGGGCCCGGTAGACCGAGGCGGTTCCCAGCGCGATGTCCTCGATGGCCTTCACCAGGACGCCCCGGCGCTCGGCCCACGCCGCCAGCGCCTCCTCCTCGAACACGTGCCGCGGCAACCCGTAAACCTGGCCCAGCGCCGCATGCCGGTTCACCGCCTCGGCGAAGAGGTTGTAGGCCGTCAGGTGATCGCTGCCGTTCACCCGGGCCCCCTCAAGATCCCGTTCCTCGCGGGTCATGCGATGCAACGAGTCGATGTTGGAGCAGACCGCCACCACCGGCGCCAGGGACACGCCGGCGTGGACCAGCAGCTCGCCCCAGGCGCGGTCGACCGGCATCGCCTCGACCTGGCGGCCATAGCGGGTGAGCCGTCCCTGTTCCACCAGCCCGCGATCGGTGAGCCGGGCCAGCGCCTTCCGGTAGGCCACCCGGTCGAGCGGAACCGGCAGATCGAGATCGCTGGCGTCCACTCCGATCGCGGCGCAGGTGATGGCGACCCGCTCCGCGTCGCCAGCCAGCTGGAACTCGGGGGGCGTGGGACGCAGCTGCTCGAATACCAGGTCCCGGTCGGTGAGGATGTAGACCTCGCCGTCAGGCACCCGGCCATGCACCCGCCCCGCCATCTGGAGAATCTCGTTGGCGCCCAGATACATCCGATGCAGCACGTTGCGTCCGCGGTCGACCACGTTGCCGTAGCGGGCATCGTAGATGATCACGGTATCGAGCCCCCGGATGTTGAGCGCGGACTGACCCGCGGCGGTCATCGCCAGGAGGTAGGGATGCGGGGCGTCGCCCTCGAGGAAGGGGCGGATCACCCGGATCGGCTCGCCGCCGTGGTAGAAGGCGGCGTTGAGTCGAGGCCAGCGTTCGCCCAGGCCGCGGGCCAGCTGCTCCACCTCCGCCCGAGTGGGGACGAACACCGCCACGCCCCGCTTCGACCGGATCAGGTGACGGAGGAACCGGTCATCCAGAAACTCCTCGGCCTTTTGCCGCAGCACCTTCACCTTGGCCTTGAGGCGGGGATCGAAGGCGGAGGACTCGATGACTTCGGCGCTTTCGAGGTAGCGGGCGTAGAAGGCGGGGTCGACCGTGGCGCTCAACCAGATGAACCGACACCCGGCCCGCTTTCCCAGCGCCAGACAGAGCTCGAGCTCGGCCGAGGTCTGGTGGATCTCGTCGACGATCAGGGTATCGCGCCGGGTGATGAGATCGTCCTCGAACCAGCGTCGGGCGATGCCGGTCGTGACGATCACGACGTTCCAGGTGGGGGTTTCGGGGGTGGCTTCCCGCTCCCGGTTCACCACCCCGACCTTGAGCGGCTCCTGGAGAATGGTCTCGGCGATCGGGCGGATGCCCAGGGTCTTGCCGGTGCCGGTGCCGGCGACGATGCCAAAGCCCCGGCCGGAACCGGCCAGCCGACGGACGTCGGCGCCGTGCTCCCGCTCGAGCACTGTCGCCACATCGGTGAGGCCAAGCGCGAGCTCGATGGTCTCACAGGCGGCGCGCGTGGGGGCGATGACCACGACCCGGCCCCGCGGGTGAACCGCCTGGCGATAGGCCTCGGGATCGACGGGAAGCAGGTGATCGCGGGAGGGCTGCACGGGACGGAAACTAACCGGGAGGATTGGGGAAGCCTCACCGAGACCGCGACTGGAGCGGCCGCAAGCCGCCTGGCAGCCGGCGCCGCTGCAACCGAGTGGTGCGCGGGGGGTGGTCTAGTTCCGCAGGAAGTCGATCCGAACCCGACGAGTCTCGGGCGTTTCGCGCGCCGGCGTAGGCTCGGCGCGGATCCTCGCCAGGATGGAGGTCCGGGAACCACCCGCCGGCGCCTCCAGGACGCTCAGGGCCAGGGTCAGGGCCGACCGACTGGGTTCGGCAGGAAGCACCTTTGCCGCGACTTGCAGGGAGGCGCCCGTCTGGGCCTGACCGGGGGTCGGGTGGAGGAGGGGGACGAGGCACAACAGGCCCAGGCGGGGAAGCCGCAGGAGCTCGGTCCGGACCCCGGGGTGACCGGGATCACGGGGCAGGCCTCCTGCGGTGCCTGAAAGGTGTTGGGACATGGGAACTTAGGCCCTCGGTTCCGGCCCGGCGGGGCGTCAGGGACCCCGCTCAAGGTGTACAGGAGATATACACCTTGAAGTCCCTTTTTGATAACAACTTACCTCGTGTGTCTGGTGCGCTATTGACACACGGCACATAGGTTGCCCTCTCCGCTCCCGTCAGGGAGCTGCCACTCCCTGCCAGTTGCTTCGCAGTCGTCGAGGACCACTCACTACCCAAGAGGGAGAGGGCAATGCGTATCGTGACCCGAGTATCGGCAGTTGTGGCCGCGCTCTTTAGCCTGGCCACCGCGGCCCAGGCTCAAAGCGCCAGCATCCAGGCGCTGGCCACTGTGTTCACCCCCATCACCGCCGCCGGCACCCGCGCGCTGGATTTCGGCAACGTGTTTCCGGGGGTCAACAAGACCGTCGGCGTCGCCGCCGCCACCAGCGGCCAGTTCCAGCTGGGCGGCCAGGCCAGCGCCAACGTCAACCTGACGTTCACCCTGCCGACCGACCTGACCAGCGCCGGCAACCTGCTGCCGATCGGCACTTGGACCGGCTGCACCAGCGCCACCAACACCACCGCCGGCTGCACCGCGTTCACGCCGTCGGGCACGCCGACCGCGAGCGCCTTCAGCGGCGCCGGGGCGCTCTGGGTCTTCGTCGGCGCGACGGTAGCGCCGGCCGCGGCCCAGCCCGCGGGCAACTACACCGGCACGGTGCAGCTCACGGCGGCATACTTCTAAGCCTGGCGCGAGGGTACATCCGGGCGACTCACGGGGCCGGCGGACCGGGCTATCTTGCTCGCGTTCCGCCCGTGCCCGTGAGGCCCCCCCGGGGAATTCCATGCATCCACGTCTGTTGCTCGCCTTCGTCGC
Organism: uncultured Gemmatimonadaceae bacterium; assembly: GCA_964642475.1. Lineage (GTDB taxonomy): Bacteria > Gemmatimonadota > Gemmatimonadetes > Gemmatimonadales > GWC2-71-9 > JADJOM01. The sequence continues at coordinate 55,175 of CAZXRC010000020.1, forward strand.
TCTCGCCGCGGTGCCCACGGTGGTCGCCGGGCAGTCCTCGGTCACCGGGGTGCGCAATCTCAATTTCGGACCGGTGATCCGGGGAGTTCAGACGACGGTGGCGCCCAACGATGCGATCCGAAGCGGGCGGTTTCGGGTCCAGCACATTCTCAATCGGCAGGTGCAGCTGCGCTTCACGCTGCCGACCAACCTCGCTCGAGTGGGCGGCGGGGGAAACCTGAGCATCACCTTTGGCGCGACCGACGCCATCGCCCAGGGTACCGCGTCGAACAGCGTGCCGGTCACCTTCAATCCGAACAACACCCAGACCTTCACGCTCGTGACCAGCGCGACCTTTTTCGTGAATCTCGGCGGGCGGGTGAATCCCACCGTCAACCAGGCGACCGGCAATTACGCCGGGACAGTGACCCTCACGTGCACCTTCTTTTGATCATGCGTCGCCCGCTGCTGATGCTGGGGTTCGTCCTGGGTGGGGTCCGACTGGCCGCCGCCCAGGGCGTCGTGGTGGCCCCCCACGCGATCTACGTGGACCACCGCACCCGGAGCGCGTCGGTGACGCTCTACAACCCCGGCGCCGAAGCCGTCGAAGCGGCAGTCGGTTTCATCTACGGGTATCCGGTCACCGATTCGACCGGCCGCCTTACGCTCTTCGAGCCCGACAGCATCACCGCCGACATGCCGGCGGCCCACCGGTGGATCGAGGCCTTTCCCAAGCGGGTGAGCATCCCCCCGCTGACCCGCCAGACTGTACGGCTCCTGGCCCGGCCGCCACAGGGGCTGGCGGACGGGGAGTACTGGGCCCGCGTGGTCGTCACCGCCCGGGGCGGGAGTCTCCCGGTTTCCGGCGCCGACACCGGCCGGATCCAGATCGGCCTGAACCTCGAAGTCCGGACCATCATCCCGCTGATCTATCGGAAGGGCGCGCTCCACACCGCCCTCACCATCGCCTCGGTCACGACCACCCGGCGGGGCGATTCCCTCGAGGTCCGTCCCCACCTCAGGCGGGTGGGCAGCGCCGCCTACACCGGGACCGCGAAAGGCGCCCTGGTCGGCGCCAACGGCCGGCCGCTGGCGACCTTCGCCGAGCCGATCGCGGTGTATTACGACGTCGAGCCGGCGTTCAAACTGCCGCTGGCCCGGGTGCCGGCGGGGACCTACCGGCTCCGCCTGGAGTTCGCCACCGAGCGGCCCGATATCGCGCCCGAGCTCCTGCTCCGGGCCCCGGTGCTTCGGGACTCGGTCGAGGTGACGCTACAATGATCCGGCTCCCCGGCTTCGTGGCGCTGGCGGTGGCACTGCTCGGAGGGGCGCGTCCCCTGCCGGCGGAGCGAGCGCCCGCGCCCGAGCCGGTGCTGCTGGAGCTCGCCCTGGGCCGGCTGACGACTCGAACGGTGACCGCGTTCCGGGCCGGCGAGATCGCGCTGGTCCCGGTCGCCACGTTCCTCGAGATGGCCGAGCTGGCGGTGCTGCGCCGCCCGGGCGGCGGGCTCGAGACCCTGGTGCAGCCGGGCAATCTGCCGCTTTCGATCGACCCCGTGACCCGGATCCTCAAGCTCGGCGCCGAGAAGCGGGTCCTCGCCGACAGCGAGATGGTGGCGGTCGATGGCGAGATTTATCTCTCGACCACGATCCTCGCGGAGACCCTGGCGCTCGAATGGGCGGTCAGCTGGGCCGACCTGGAAGTCGCGGTGCTCGACCCGGGCACGCTGCCCCTGGCCCGCCGGCTCCGGCGCGAGGCCTACCTCCAGTCCCGTCTGGCCCAATCCGAGGAACCGAGCTATAGCGGGCTCCGGCTCGGGCTCGAGCGCCAGGGCGTGAAGGGACTGGTCTTCGATTACTCGCTGCTCACCCCCACCACCGACGCGGTGGATGGCGGGGCCTACGCCACCACCCTGGGCCTGGATGTCCTGGGCGGCTCGTTCAGCGCCGGTCTCCTGAGCCAGAACGGCGCCCGACGCGCCCCTCGCGCCGACGTCTCGTGGACCGGGATCTGGCGGGAGAGCCCCTACCTGGCACGGCTGCAGCTGGGCGACGGGATCAGCTCCGGACCACGCAGCCGCACCCTGCGGGGATTCTCGGTCTCCAATTCGCCCTACGCCCGACCCTCCACCCTCGGCAACGTCCCCTTCGGCGGGCAGCTCGGCCCGGGGTGGACCATCGAGGCCTATCGCGGCGGCCGCCTGATCGGCTTCGACTCGGTGAACGCGCTGGGACAGTTCTCGTTCGATGTGCCGGTGCAGTACGGCGAAAACCCGGTCGACTTCGTGGCCTACGGACCGTTCGGTGAGGTCCGGGAGTTCAACCGCACCTACCGGGTGCGGATCGAGGGACTGCCGGCGCGGCGCTTCGAGTACGGCATGTCGGCCGGCGAGTGCCGGACCACTCGCTGCCGCGCCACCGGCAACCTCGACCTGCGCTACGGCATTACCACCCGGTGGACCGCGCGCGCCGGCGTGGAGCAGTTCTGGCGGGACTCGCTCGGCAACCTCTCGCATCCCTACGTGGGGTTGCTGGGCAACCTCGGCAACGCCTTTCTGGTCGAGGGCGAGCTGGTGGGCGATGCGGTGGTACGGGGTGTGGCCCGGTTCGAACCGACCGTGAACCTCCAGCTCCAGGCCGAAGCCAACCGCTACGCCCGGGGTCTCCGGGACCCGATCCTGACGCCGGGGGGACGGCTGGATCAGCTCACCCTCTCCGCCTTCTTCCGGCCCATCGGCCGGCTGGGGGCCACCTACCTCGATGCCAGCCTCGACCGGATTCACGGGACGGTGTCGGACCTCACCAGCGCCCGGCTGGGCGCTTCGATGCAGGTGAGCGACCTTCGCCTGCTTCCCGCGGTGCGCTTCGAGACCTCGCAGGGCGCCGGCCAGTCGAGTACCCGGACCTTCTACGGCCTCAACACCTTCATGCTGCCCCGGCCGAGCCTCGGCTCGGTGCTGGGGAGTCTCAGTGCCCGGACCACCTTCGAAGTCGAGCAGGGGAGAGGCGCCGCGAGCGCCTCCGCCTACATCGGCATGCCGATCCTCCGCGGCCTGCGCAGCGAGGCCGGGGTGAGCTGGTTCCGGGGCATGCGGGGGGCAGGCTTCTCGCTCCTGATCGCGGCCGAGCTCCCCAGCGTGCGCAGCTACACCACCGTATCGGGAGGTGGCGGCGCGCCAACCCTGGGTACGCAATACGTCCAGGGATCGGCGATCTACAACGCGGCCGGCCGGCGGGTGGACTTCGAGGCCGGCCCCTCGCTGCAGCGGGGCGGCGTGAGCGGCCGGGTCTTCCTGGACCTGAACGGCAACGGCCGCTTTGACCGGGGCGAGTCGCCGCTCGCCGGGGTCCGGGTGGTGGTGGGTCCGGTCTTCGCGACCTCGGACTCGAACGGGGCCTACAGCGTCTGGGACCTGCTGCCCTTCGAGCCGACTCCGGTGACGGTGGACTCGACCACGCTGGCCTCGCCCCTCTGGGTACCGGGCTTCGCCGCGGCTGTGGTGGAGCCTTCCCCCAACCGGTTCCGCAAGGTGGACCTGCCGGTCCTGCCAGGCGGCGCGGTCGAGGGACTGGTGTCCTGGGCCGAAGGCGCGGCCCCCCCCGCCGATTCGAGCGGCGCCACGGCGAACCGGCCGGTGGCGGGCGTGGTCCTGGTCTTCCGCCACCTGGCCTCGGGTGAGCAACGGGTGATCACGACCTTCACGGACGGGGCCTTCTACCTGATGGGGCTGCGCCCGGGCGAATGGGACGTGAGCGTCGACGAACGCTGCCTGGGGTTGCTCCACGCCCAGGCACGGACGACCCGATTCACCATCCGGTCCCTGGTGGATGGCGATGCCGTGGAAGGACTGAACCTGCTCCTGGAGGGCAACCGATGAACCTTGCGCGCCGCGTGTACACCATTGCCGGGATCTACGGCATCATCGTGCTCCTCCCGCTGTTCGCCGGTGCCACCCGATTCGCGCAGGACCATCCGCCGCCCCTCACCCACCCGGTGTTCTTCTGGGGGTTCGCCGGCGTGGCGATGGCGTGGCAGGTGGCGTTTCTCATCATCGCCCGGGATCCGGTGCGCTACCGGCCGCTGATGATCGCGACCATTCTGGAAAAACTGATCTTCGGGATTGCCACGGTGGCGCTCTTTCTGGCGGGAGAAGCGTCCACGACCTTCCTGGGCGCGGCCCTGGTCGACCTGGTGTTGGGTGGCTTCTTCCTGCTGGCCTGGATCAAGACCGGGAAGGCGTGAGGAGCGGGCCGGTCCGCACCCCTCACCGCTCCCCTCCTGAAAGACAACGCCCCACCCCCGCACCAACGGTGGGAGTGGGGCGGCCCAGGGCGGGGAGCCCTGAGCCTGCTGGGCGAGCCGGGGTACTGAGAGAGGCCGTGAAGGAAGGACCGGCCCGCCCCATCTTTCAGGGCCGTCTAGCGGCGCCCGTTGTCGTAGCCGCGCCGGTCATCCACCCGCCGGCGATAGTCGTTTCGCTCCTCGTCCCACGAGTCGTCGTAGCGGCCCTCGCGGTCGCGTCGATCATCCTGCCGACGGTAGTCCCGCCCCCGATCCCAGTCGCCGTCGTAGTAGTACCGGTCCCGATCCTGGTAGACCACCACGGCGTGGAGCCCGCGATAGTAGGGCCGGTCATACCAGCAATCCCGATAGGCATCGTAGTAGACCCGCACCGGCCGCAGCCCGCGGCGGTGGTACCAGCCCTGCCCCCGATGCCCCCGGACCACGATCACTTCGCGATACGCCGGGCGGCGATGGTAGGCCCGGTACCCGGGCTCACCCAGGATCACCCGTCCCGCCACCGGTCCGCTCGCGATGCTGATGTCGGCGGTGACCTGTTGGGCCTCGGCAGCCGCGGGAAGGGTCAGGGCAGCCAGGGCGAAGAGGGCAGACCGGTTCGGGATCATGTGGAACGCTCGCTGTGAAGGACGGCGGGCAGAAAGGCCAGCCGCATGCCACGGGCGAACTGCTTACGGGGCCGATAGTTGCGGGTCCGATGCCGGCCGAGGCCTGTCCTCGACATGGGACTGAGGACACCGGGATTGTCCCCCGCATGTGCCGCCGTTCATGCTCGGATGGAACGCCGGAATATTTATTCGCTGCCCTCCGGGCCGGTGAGGCACGGCCACCTTGACAGTCCCACACACGGCGGTCATACTAGGCGTCCCAAATGGCCCCTACCTCGATGGTCGTGAGGATCGGCTGCAGCCGGTGTGACTCCAACCCCAGAGAACGCACCGATGTCTACCTGGCGCCAGTTCCTATCCTTCTTCAATCCCACGCAGATGGAGGCAAGCATGGCAGCGGATTTCTTCCTGGGTGAGTCGCTTGTCGGTGAAGGCAATGAGATCGCGCACATTGACCTCGTCATCGGCAGCAAGAGCGGCCATGCCGGGGCGGCCTTCGTCAACGCCCTCGCCAACAACAAGGATGGTTTCACCACCCTGCTCGCCGTGGTGACCCCGAACCTGCCCGCCAAGCCCGACACCATCATGTTCAACAAGGTGACGATCAAAGGCGCGAAGCAGGCGGTGCAGATGTTCGGCCCGGCCCAGGCGGCCGTGGCCCGCGCGGTGGTGGACAGCGTCGCGTCGGGCGTGATCCCGAAGGACAAGGCCAATGACTGGTGCGTGCTGGTCGGCGTGTTCATTCACTGGCAGGCGGCCGACGACAAGAAGATCTTCCAGTACAACTATGAGGCCACCAAGCAGGCGATCGAGCGGGCGCTCAAGGGCCTGCCGACCGTGGACTCGGTCCTCAACGGCGCGAAGACCGCCCGGCATCCGTTCTCCGGCGTGGACAACGCCTGAGCCGAACCGCCGCGCGGTAGACGAGGGGCGGGGCACCCCCCCGCCCCTCGTGTCGTTTCCGTCCCCCGGATGTCCCTGACCCCAACTCCTTCAGCCCCAGCCCGACCGATGCGCAAGCTTCTGCTCCAGCTCGACAGCTCCCGGCACCCCAGCGTGTTCGACCAGGTGGTCGGCTTCGACGGCGGCGCCGACCAGATCATGAGCTACGGGGGCGTAACCCCGGAGGACGTCCGCGACCTGATCCACGGGTGCATCTTCACCCGCGGCCCCAAGGACCTGAAGAACACCGCCGTCTGGATCGGCGGGAACAACATGTCCCAGGGCGAGCAGCTGCTGGCCATGGCGGTCGACGCGATGTTCGATCCGTTCACCGTATCGGTGATGCTCGATTCCAACGGCTCCAATACCACGGCCGTCGCGGCGGTGGTGAAGATCGAGCAGGCGCTGGGGAGCCTCAAAGGCAAGAAGGTGGTGGTGCTGGCCGGCACCGGCCCGGTGGGCCAGCGGGCCGCCGGCCTGCTGGCGAAGGATGGCGCCAACGTCACCATCACCTCCCGCAAGCCGGAACAGGGCGAAAAGGCCCGTCAGTTCATCAGCGCCCGCTTCGATGTTCAGGTCGAGAGCACCACCATGACCGATCCCGCCAGGGTGGCCGAGGTACTGGATGGCGTGGAGGTGCTGCTCAACTCCGGCCCCGCCGGGGTGCAGATGGTGCCCCGGACCGCCTGGACTGCCCAGAAGACGCTCAGGATCGCGGTGGACCTGAACGCGGCCCCGCCCCTCGGCATCGAGGGCGTCGACGTGAACGACGCGGGGGTGGAGCGCGACGGCGTGATCTGCTTCGGCGCCTTCGGCGTCGGCAACCTCAAGACCAAGCTGCACAAGCGCTGCGTGAGCCGGTTGTTCGAGCGCAATAACCTGGTGCTCGACGCCGAGGCCATCGCCGACATCGCGCGGGAGATGGGCAAGTGAGGCGGCCCGCCGGGCGCTAGGAGAACGATCGCGGCCATGCCCGTCGTCATCGGCATCGACCCGGGCACGGTGTCGATCGACCTCGTCGGCCTGCGGGACGGGAGGCCGCATGTCGAGGAGAGCCTCCCCACCCGGGAGGCTCTGTCCGCTCCCGACCGATTCCTGGCACTGCTCGCGGCCGGGGGCCGCCCGGACCTGATCGCGGGCCCCAGCGGATACGGCCTGCCACTCCTCGGGGCCGCCAGGGTCACCGAGGCCGATCTCCGCCTGGCGTTGCTCGCCCCCGAGGGGGAGCACGGCGGCATCGGCGGGCTGGGCGGGCTCCTCCGGCTCCTGATGGCCTCGGACCTGCCGGTGGTGTTCCTTCCGGGCGTCATTCACCTTCCCACCGTTCCCCTCCACCGCAAGCTCAACCGGGTCGATCTCGGCACCGCCGACAAGGTGGCGGCGGCCGCCCTCGCCATTCACGACCAGAGTACCCGGCATGGCCTCGCCGCGGCGGAGACGTCCTTCATTCTGCTCGAGCTGGGCGGCGCCTTTACCGCCGCGCTGGCGGTGGAGCGGGGCGCGATCGTGGACGGGATCGGCGGCACCTGTGGTCCGATGGGCTACAAGTCGAGTGGGGGATGGGATGGCGAGGTGGCGTTTCTCGCCGGCCAGGTGGGCAAGGACCTGCTCTTCCGGGGCGGGCGCTCGGAGCCGCCCGCCGACTCGGCTGCACTCGACAGCTGGCTCGAGACCGCGCTCAAGGCGGTGGTCAGCCTGACGGTGTCGGTCGCGAGGCCGCGGGAGATCCTGCTTTCGGGACGCCATGCGGACGACCGGGAGGTCCTCGAGCGGCTGGTGCCGCGGCTCGAAACCATCGCGCCGGTGCGGGGCCTCCAGGGGCCGGGCCGGTCGGCGAAACCGGGGGCGCATGGCGCCGCGGTGCTCGCCGACGGTCTCGCGGGGGGGCGGTTCCGGCCGATCGTCGAGTCGCTTCGACTCCGTGAAGCTGGCGGGACCGTGCTGGACTACCTTCGGGTGATCACCCCGGAAACCGCAAGACGGCGCCTGGGGCTGTAGGAGCGGAGCAAGCCGAAGGCCCCTTCTCTCGCTCGAACGGACCCCGCCTCACTCCGGACGGCCCAGCAGCCACCCCACCGCGACCGCGGGGGCGCAATCGGAGACCGCCTCGGCGAGAGGGGGCGAGACTCCGATCAGCTGTGCGAAGGTCAGGTAGCCAACCCCGCGTGATGCCGCGAGGCGAGAGACGAGAAAACGACCCACCCCCGCCCCGACCAACGGCGCACCTTCCGGCAGGATCCCGAGCGAAAGCAGCGTGTCGGCCGCATCCGCGACCCGGCGGAGCTGGGCCTCGGCGAGCCAGCGAGCCAGGGACCGCCAGGCGGCGAGGTCGGCGCTCTCCCAGTCGCGTCCGATCATCCGGGCCAGTCGGCGGGCGCTGGCCTCGACGGTCTTGGCACCGCCATCGGCGGAGGGATGCTGATCGGCGCCGTCGGGGAGATCGCCGGTGAGTCGATGCACGTCCGAGGCGGTGGCGAAATACTCGGGAATGAGGGGCACCCAGTGGCCGGCGAAGGGCACCCGCTCCGCCAGCGCCATGACCGGGGTCCGCACCACGCCGGTATACACCAACTCCCCGGTGATCAGGCGTTCGGCGTCGTCGCGGCCTCGAGCCCCGACCTCGCCCTCGCGCACCGGCACCAGGTCCGCCGTGGTGCTGCCCACATCCACGAAGAGCGCGGTCCCCTGGGTAGCGGCGACCACGGCGGCGCTGGCGAGCCAGTTGGCTGACCCGATGTGGGACGGGATCCGCGCGGCCGCGGCGGCGTCGACAAAGCCACTCTCGGCCCCGAAGAACCGGACCGAAGCGCCCGGCAGTTGCTCCTCCATCGCCCTCGCCAGCCGGGTGACGCCCTCGGCCCGGGAGGCAAAGAGGTCCACCATCTCCCCCGTCATGGTCACGGCGTGACGGGGAGCCTCGCCCACCCGGCCCCGCGCGTCGGCCACCGCCCGATAGAGATGCTCCAGGCCCTGCCAGAGCGGACAGGGCACCTGCACCACGGCTTCGACCACGCCGTTGGGGCCGAGACGTGCCGCCTTGAGATGGGCGCCGCCTACATCCCACCCGATAATCGCCTCACCGGACACCGGCGGGCTCCAGGTCGAGGTCCACGACACCCCCTTCAAGGGGCGAGGGGATCGGTGGTAGCCGGCCGGTCCGGGCAAGCTCGAGCACCCACGCGGCGGGGCTGGTCTGGTGCGTGGCCGCCAGTCCGCACCATGAGGTCGTCAGCCGCGGATTGACCTCCAGCACGACCGGCCCGTCGCTCGTGAGGAGCAGGTCGACCCCCACCGGACCCCAGAGCCCGGGGATCGCCGCCGCGATCCGCTCCGCCAGCGGGCCGAGCTCGGCCGCGCGACTTCTCTCCCCGTTCACGGTTATGCCCGTGAGCCGCACCGTCCCATCGACCAGGCGCAGGTGTTGCCGGTTGCACGCGGCCACACGCGCCTGGCCCCCGGCGCAAAGGAGCGAGAGACTCGCCGGTACGCCGTCGAGCCAGGGCTGGAGGATGTGACCCGGTCCCCGCTCACCGAGGAGCGCCCATCCGGCCGCTCGATCGGCAACCACCACCATGCCTTCGGCACCGGCTCCGTCGTCGGGCTTTACCACCCAGGCACCGCCATGCTCCAGGGGTACGTCATCGTCCCGCGCCGGCGTCGGGACCACCGCGATCCCATGGCGGGCCAGATGCCGGGCTGTGGCGCGCTTGCCGGCGGTGAGCTTCACGGCATCGGGGTGACTGCCGAGGAGGCGGCGGTCCTCCGCCAGCGCCAGGCGGCCGAGTCGCTCGAGGATGCCGCCGGTTTCCGGTGCGGTGGGCCAGACCCACTCGGCCGCGAAGAGGCCACGGCGGTAGAGATCGAACGGTCCTTCACCGGGCGTGGGCACCAGGACCTCAACGTCCCTGAGCGGCGGCAGGCGGGGATCGCGGGTGGTGACGCAGGCGATGCCGGGCAGGGTGGCCAGATCCCTGAGCAGCGTCCGGAGCATGAGATCGGCCTCGTGCACCAGGCCGGGGGCCGGTTCCCCGGCCAGCATGCCCCCGCCGGTCACGAACTCGTAGACGAAGATCTTCACACCGCCGCCGCGGTTCGGGTCCTCGCGATCAACGTCTCGAGTCGGCGGCGACGGTCCTGGACCAGCCGCACCGCGCGATCGGGGTCGGGGGCACTCGCGTGCACCGTGCAGACGGGGTCGCGCGCCGAGAAGGTGGTGGTCGGCGGCGGGAGATCGCGACACCACGTCGGAAAGACGAAGTCGCCCGCGGTCCATTCCACCGGGGCGTGCACGATGGCAACTGCCCGACAGGCTCGCGGCCGGGGGGACTGGTCGGGAAGGCGCCCGTCGCAGGCGGCGAGATGCCAGTCGAACAGCCCCCGCGGAGCGTCGGGATCGTAGAGTTCGACCGTGGCGGTGGGCCGGGGATTGACCTCGAGTACCGACCAGCGGTGCCGGTGCACCAGGAAATCGAGACCATTGAGTCCCACCAGGCCGGTCTCCCGCACCAGTTCCTCCAACGCGGCGGTCACGGCTCGGATGATCACCGCCGGCAAGGACACGCCGCCAACGGCCCCGCCAAAGAGGTACGGGAGACCGGGAATGGCTGGGGTGGTCCACTGCCGATTCCAGCCGAGGACCCTGGCCCGCGCGCCGTCGGCCAGGAAGAGTACCGAACAGGACGCTCCCGGCAGCTGCCGCTGGAAATAGACCCGGCCGGGCCGGGCGACGGTCGCATCCAGGGAACGGATGTGAGTGCCACCGGCGCCGCCGATGCTCTTGACGAGCCATCCCCCGGACGCCCGCGGCGGCCGCATCCGGGTTTCGGGGTGGGGGATGCCGAGCCGGTCCAGCAGGGGGAAGAACCGCTCCGGGTCCTTCACCAGCCGCTGCACCTCGGGGCGATTGCCGTAGAGCCGGCGGCCGGAGGCAAGGGCGCGGAGGAGGGTCGGGCGGCCCTCGAAGCCGGAGCCGCAGACCAGTCCGGCGCATCGAGCTGACGGGATCAGCTGGCTGGCGGCGGCCAGTAGCGCGCCCCGGTCGAGCCGCGGCGCTCCGCCGGCGGGCACCGCCCGGCAGGCCACGGCGGCGGCGGCGGTATCGCGGTCGGCAAAGCAGTCCAGCACCACCACGGAGTATCCGCCCCGTGCGGCCGACGCCGCCAGGGCCCGGCCACTTACCGCCGCGATCAGGAGCGGCGCGGCTCTCCCTGCATGGAGTTCTATCGCTTTTCGATCTTCATGCATTGACGCATCTTAGCAGGTATTATCTTCCCGTGCCCATGCCTGCTCCGCTCCCGATTGCCGATCAGATTTCCGACGTTGCCTGCCCCTTCTGCGGGCTCGTGTGCGACGATCTGATCGTCGGCCGCGAGGGACGTCGGCTCACCGTGGTGGCCAACGGCTGTCCCATCGCCGGACCCGCCTTCGAGCAGGAGGGACGCGCCACGGAGCCCCGGATCCGGGGGCGGCCCGCGTCGCTGGCGGAGGCGGTGGCCGAAGCGGCGCGCCTGCTGGGCGCCGCGCGCGAGCCGCTGATCGGCGGCCTCGGTACCGACGTCGCCGGGGTCCGGGCCGCCGCGAGTCTCGCCGACCGGATCGGGGCCACGCTCGACCACATGAACTCCGCCGCCGCCATGCGGAACCTGATGGTGCTGCAGGATGGCGGCTGGGTCATCACCACACTCTCGGAAGTCAGGAACCGAGCCGATCTCCTGATCGTCGCCGGCGGCGACATCCCCCGCCGGTTCCCCCGGTTCTTCGAACGCTGCATCGCCAATCGCCAGACGCTGTTCGCCTCGGAGCGCAACTGCGAGATCGTCGTCCTGGGCCAGGGACTCCCCGACGGTGCCACCGGTCCGGGGCCCCGACCCACGGTGATTCCCTGCGACCCGGGCCGGCTCCACGAAGCCGCCGGAGTGCTGCGGGTGCTGCTCGGGGGAGGCGCGCTCGACGCTGGGGCCGCGGCCGGGGTTCCGATGGAGACCTGGCGGGCACTGGCCGAGCGGATGCGGACCGCCCGGTACGGCGTGCTGGCCTGGGCCGCGGCCGACTACGCCTTCCCCCACGCCGAGCTGACGGTGCAGGCGCTGGCCGAGCTGATCAAAGACTGCAATCGGGAGAGCCGCTGGTCGGGTCTGCCGCTGGGCGGGAGCGAAGGCGACATCACCGCCGACATGGTACTGCTCTGGCAGACCGGCTTCGGCACCCGCACCGGTTACGGGCGGGGAGAGCCGGACCACGATCCGTATCATCGCGCCGCCGAGCGGATGCTGGAGCGGGGTGAGGCCGATGCGCTGCTCTGGATATCCAGCTTCAATCCGGCCCGGACCCCGCCCGAGGTCGCGCCGCCGCGAGTGGTACTGGGACATCCCGCCATGGTCCTTACGCCGGAGCCCGAGGTGTTCATTCCGGTGGGAACCCCCGGGGTGGACCATGCCGGGCACCTCTTCCGGACCGACCGGGTGGTGGCACTCTCCCTCGGCCGGCTGCGCGAGTCGTCTCTGCCGAGGGTGGACCAGGTGCTCGCCGCCATCGAGGCGGCGCTCTAGAGGCCCGGCATGTTGATCAAGCTCACCGGCGGGCGGGTGTACGACCCGGCGAACGGAGTCGACGGGGTCGTGCGCGACCTCTATCTCCGGGAGGGCCGGGTGGTGGCGCCGCCCGCGGCCGATGAGCGGATCGACCGGGAGTACGACTGTCGCGGCCGGGTGGTGATGGCCGGGGCGATCGACATGCACACCCACATCGGGGGCGGCAAACTCAACATCGCCCGGGCGATGCTGCCGGAAGATCATCGGGGCGACCTGCTGGCCCGCACCGCCCTCACCCGCTCCTCCGCCGGCCATGCGGCGCCCGGGACGCTCGCCACCGGCTATCGCTACGCCGAGATGGGGTACACCGCCTGCTTCGAACCGGCGATCCTCCCGGTCAACGCCCGCCAGGCTCACCTGGAGATGGGCGACACGCCCGTCGTGGATAAGGGCGGGTACGTGATGCTGGGGAGCGACGATTTCCTCCTCCGCCTCATGGCGAAAGGCGAACCCCAGAAGCTGATCAACGATTACGTCGCGTGGACCCTCAACGCGACCCGGTGCATCGGCGTCAAGGTGGTGAACGCCGGCGGAATCTCCGCCTTCAAGTTCAACCAGCGCCGGCTCGACGTCGACGAGAAGCATCCCTATTACGGCGTCACTCCGCGCGACATCCTGCGGGTGCTCTCCCGGGCGGTGTACGAGCTGGGCGTGCCGCATCCCCTTCACGTGCACAGCAGCAACCTCGGCCTGCCGGGTAACGCCGACTCGACCCTCGCCACGGTCGACGCGTCGGAAGGGCTCCCGATTCACCTGACCCACATCCAGTTTCACAGCTACGGCACCGAAGGCGACCGCAAGTTCTCCTCGGCGGCGGCCCGGATCGCGGAGAAGATCAACCGCACCCCCAACGCCACCTGTGACGTGGGACAGATTCTGTTCGGTCAGACGGTGACCGCGTCGGGCGACAGCATGAGCCAGCACCGCAACGCGGGGTTGGCGAGCCCGAAGAAGTATGTGGTGATGGACATCGAGTGCGACGCGGGCTGCGGGGTCCTGCCCTTCAAGTACCGCGACCAGAATTTCGTGAACGCCCTCCAGTGGGCCATCGGGCTCGAGATCTTCCTGCTGGTGACCGACCCCTGGCGGGTGTTTCTCACCACCGACCATCCCAACGGCGCGCCCTTCACCAGCTATCCCCACCTGATCCGGCTGCTGATGGATCGGAGCTTCCGGCAGGAGCGGCTGGACCGCATCCACCCCGACGCCCGGGCGCTCTCGGTGCTGGGCACCCTCGACCGGGAGTATTCCCTCCACGAGATCGCCATCCTTACCCGGGCCGCGCCCGCCCGGCTGCTGGGCATTCCCGATATCGGGCACCTGGGCGCGGGCGCGCGGGCGGATGTCACGGTCTACCGGGATCAGACCGACCGGGAGCGGATGTTCGCCGCACCGGAGTATGTCTTCAAGGATGGGGACCTGGTGGTGCGGGAGGGCGCGGTGGTGAAGGTGACCTGGGGCCGGTACCACACGGTACGACCGGAATACGACCGGGGCATCGAAGGCCGGCTGGCCGATCACTTCGCCACCTATCACACCCTGCGCTCGTCGCAGCTGGTGATCTCGGACGACGAGATGCAGGTCATCGGCCACGGGGCCGGGGTGGTGGTGCATCCCTGCCGGGCGGGGACCCGATGATCCTCAACGGGGTGACGATCGACGACGAATTCGCGGAGGCCTTCGGCATGAAGGCCACCCGGATCATCATCACGGCGCACACCCTCCCCTGGGCCTATCACGCCGCCACCGCCGCCACCGGTTTCGCCACTTCGGTCATCGCCTGCGGCTGCGAGGCGGGCGTCGAACGCGAGCTGACGCCGGCGGAGACCCCGGACGGACGGCCGGGCGTCTCGATCCTGATCTTCGCGGTCTCGGGCAAGGAGCTGGCCAAGCAGATCGAACGGCGGATCGGGCAGTGCGTCCTCACCTCGCCGACCAGTGCCGCCTTCGCCGGCATCTCGGGCGGCGAACCGGTGGCGCTGGGGCAGAACCTGCGCTTCTTCGGCGACGGGTTCCAGAGCTCCAAGTTGATCGGCGGGCGGCGCTACTGGCGGGTCCCGGTGATGGACGGCGAATTCCTGGTGGAGGAGACCACCAGCGTGGTCCCGGGGGTGGGGGGCGGCAACTTCCTGATCCTGGCGGAGAGCCAGCCCCAGGCGTTGGCGGCCTCCGAGGCGGCCATCGCCGCGATGAAGCGGGTGCCCAACGTCATCATGCCCTTCCCCGGCGGCGTGGTCCGCTCCGGCTCCAAGGTCGGCTCGCGCTACAAGGCGCTGAGCGCCTCGACCAACGACGCCTACTGCCCCACGATCCGCGGAATCACCCGGACCCAGCTCTCGCCCGACATCGGCTCGGTCATGGAGATCGTGATCGACGGGCTCACCGCGGCGGACATCGCCGCCTCGATGAAGGCCGGGATCCAGGCGATCGTCGACCTCGGGGCCGGGGCGGGCATCCGGCGTATCACCGCCGGCAACTATGGGGGCAAGCTCGGCAAGTTCCACTTCCGGCTCCGGGAGATCATGGCCCCATGAGCGCGCTCGTGCTCACGCTCCGGAGCCGGCCGGCCCAGCGGGTGGACCTCGCGCCGCTCACCGCGGCGCCGCTCGCCGGGCAGACCGCCGGCGCCATCGCCGCCCTGGCCCTCCCCAGCGGTAACCGGACCCTCACCCTGGGCGACCTGTTCGAGGTAACGGGCGTCCCCGGACCGGAGATCGAGATCCGGAACAGTTGCGACCAGCTCGATCGGATCGGCGCCGGACTGCGCGACGGGAGGCTGGTGGTGCAGGGCGACGTCGGGGCCTACCTCGGCGCCCGCCTGGCGGGCGGTACCATCGTGGTGCGCGGCAATACCGGTGGGTGGACCGGTTCCGGCATGACGGCCGGCCTGATCCAGATCACCGGCAACACCAGCGAGTTCCTGGGAGGGGCGGTTCCGGGTGACCACCAGGGAATGAAGGGCGGCACCGTCGTGGTGGCGGGCAACACCGGCGCCCGGGCCGGCGACCGGATGCGGCGCGGCACCCTGCTCATCGAAGGAAACGCCGGTGACTACGTCGCCAGCCGGCTGGTGGCAGGCACCATCGCGGTGGGGGGGACGGTGGGCCGGTCTCCCGGGCTGGCCATGCGGCGCGGCACCCTGCTGCTGCGTCAGTCTCCCGCCGAACTGCTGCCGACCTTCAACGACTGCGGCCGGTACCCGCTCAACTATCTGACCCTCCTGGCCCGTTCCTGGCGCGACCTCCCGAGCCGGTTTGCCGGGCACTCGGACGGAGGGATCACGGTCCGTCGCTATCTGGGCGACCTCGCCAATGGCGGCCGGGGGGAGATCCTGGTCCTGGGCTGACGGCTTCGCGGAGGAGCCGCCACACTCCGCCGAGATCGCCGTCCACCGGTGGCGCCCGGCCATTCTTGCAGTATCTTCTTGCCCCGATATGACCTCCCTCAACATGAACGAGCGCGCCCGCGACATCGCGGACGTCATGGTCGAAGAGGCCAGCGGCCTCCGGATCGCGGTGCAGACCCTCGCCGGAGGGGCCCGCGTGATCGATGCCGGGGTCAACGTCGACGGAGGCCTCAACGCCGGGCTCCTGCTGGGCGAGGTCTGCATGGGCGGCCTGGGCGACGTGGAGTATGCCTCGGTGGCCCTGGGGGGGGAGTCCTGGCCCGCGATCCAGGTCCGCACCGATCATCCGGCCGTCGCCTGCATGGCGTCGCAGTACGCCGGCTGGGCCATCCAGGTCGACACCTACTTCGCGATGGGCTCCGGCCCGCTTCGGGCCCACGCCCGGGTGGAGAAGGAGCTCTTCGAGAAGCTGCACTACGCCGAGCAGGCCACCTGCGGTGTGCTGGTACTCGAAGGGCGCCAGCTCCCGACCGATCAGGTGGCGGCCTACGTCGCGAAGAAGGCCGGGCTCTCCCCCGGCCAGCTCACCTTCCTGATCGCGCCGACGGCGAGTCTCGCCGGTGGCACCCAGATCTCGGCCCGCATTCTCGAGACCGGTCTCCACAAGATGGAGACTCTGGGCTTCGATGTCCGCCAGGTGGTGAGCGGCATCGGCACCGCGCCGATCCCCACCATCGCCAAGAACGACCTGCGGGGCATCGGCCGGACCAACGATTGCATTCTCTACGGCGGTCAGGCTCACTACACGGTGAAGGCCGGCGATACGGCGCTGGCCGACCTGGCCCTGAAGCTGCCGGCCAGCGCCTCGAAGGACTACGGCACCCCGTTCTACGACATCTTCGAGCGCTACGACAAGGACTTCTACAAGATCGACCCGCTCCTCTTCAGCCCCGCCGAGGTGTGGCTCACCAGCGCCACGTCCGGCAAGACGTACCACGCGGGCCGGGTCAACACCGAGGTACTGAGAAGGTCGTTGTATCCGGAGTGAGCGCTGACCGGTGAGGCGTGAGGGGGCGCCCGCGTGCCGGGCACGCCGCCTCACCCCGCCACGCGTCATCGCTTCCATGTCCCACTTCACCCAAGGTCCCTGCGATGCGTCGTCCCGTTCTGCTGTCCGTGCTCGGCCTGCTGGCCCTGGCCGCCTGCTCCAAGCCGGCGGAGAAGCCCGCCGTCGATACTACCGCCGCTCCCGCGCCGCCGCCCAAGCCGGAACCGATGGCCTTCGTCACGGTCATCTACAACACCCCCAAGAGCTCGGCGGCCTTCGAGAAGTACTACTGGGACACCCATGTGCCGCTGGTCGGCCAGAAGCAGGCCGAGGTCGGGTTCGTCGCGGCGGAGCTGACCAAGTTCGACGCCACGCTCGATGGCAAGAAGCCGACCTACTACCGCCAGGCCGTCCTCTGGTTCAAGACCATGGCTGACCTGGAGAAGGGCATCGCGACGCCGGGCTTCAAGGCGATCGGCGACGACCTGGCCAATTTCGCGTCCGGCGGGCTGACCGCGCTGGTAGGCCAGGAGACCGGCGACCACATGGAGCCCCTCGCGGGCGACACCACCGCGTTCGTCACCGTCATCTACAATCAGCCGAAGGACGCGGCCGCGTTCGAGTCGTACTACGCGGCGACCCACCTACCGCTGGTGGTGCAGGGCGCGGGCGAGATCGCCTTCACCCGGGCCGAGCTGTCCCGGTTCGACCGCAACCTGGACGGCTCGCCAGCCGCGCTCTATCGCCAGGCGAAGCTCTACTTCCCCAACGCCGCCGCGCTCAAGGCCGGCACCGGCGGCGCCGCCTTCAAGGCGGTGGGTGACGACCTGCCCAAGTTCGCCGACGGCGGACTGACGGCGCTGGTGGGGCACATCACAACCAAGTAAGCCGGTAGTTCCGGGTTCCGAGTTCCGAGTCCCGGGTTCGAGGGAGCGACCACTCGGCACTCGGTACTCGGAGCCCGGAACGCCATGTACGTAGCGATCCTCTCTTCCAACACCGGCTGGCACATCGACGAGCTCACCCGCGCGGTCCGCGCCCGCGGGCTCGAGCCGCGGGTGCTGCCCTGGGAGGGGAATCTGAGCCGGATGGGCGGCGCCGACGGAGTCACCAACGCCGGCCAGGCCCTGGCCGACGCGCGGGCCGTGCTCCCCCGCATCATCCCCGGCGGCTCCCTCGAGCAGATCATCTACCGGGTCGATACCCTGCACCGCCTCGAGGAGGACGGGGTCCGGGTCATGAATTCGGCCCGCGCCATCGAACGGACGGTGGATAAGTCGTGGACCTCGGCCATCCTCGCCCGCGGCGGGCTGCCGACCCCCGAGACCATCGTGTGCGAACAGCCGGACGCGGCCTTCGAGGCCTGGCGTGCCCTCGGCGGCGACGTGGTGGTGAAGCCGCTCTTCGGCTCCATGGGACTCGGGATGAGCCGGGTGACCGACGAGGACCTGGCCTGGCGGGTATTCCGGGTGGTCGAAACCGTGCGCGGGGTGTACTACCTCCAGCGCTTCATTCCGCACGAGGGACGGGATATCCGTGTCTTCGTGGTGGGGGGACGGGTGCTCGGCGCGATGCAGCGCACCGCGCCCGGGTGGCGCACCAACTTCTCCCGCGGCGGCCAGGCCGCGCCGATCGACCTCCCCCCCGCCTGGCACAGCCTCGCGGTGCGCGCCGCCGAGCTGGTCGGCGCCGAATACGCCGGGGTCGACCTCCTCCCCGGCAGCGACGGCCAGGTGTACGTACTGGAAGTGAATGGCATTCCCGGCTGGGAAGGGCTGCAGCAGGCCACCGGGATCGACGTCGCGGGCGCGATCGTCGGGCGGCTGCTCGACGCGTAATCACGCAGGAAACGGTCCGAGGTCGGGGCGTCGAGGTCGGGGCCCGGCCCATCGGCGCAGGCTGGGCCGCAGGGCGCCGCCACTCGGAACTCCGAACCCGGAACTCCCAGCATGGGCCTGTCATCCCCGACTCCCGGCATCGTCTCGGCCTACGCCACCCTCGCCTGCACCCTGGAGGCCAGCGCGCCCAAGCCGGGCAACGTGTCGCCCGGGCGGCCGTTCCGCGATATGGGCTACGAGGACTTCCTGGCGAGCGCGGTCGCGATCGGTCCGGTTCTGGCCCAGGCCGGACAACGTCCGCTGGGCGAGACGATCCGGGATGCGCTCCGCGCCACCCGGCGCTGGACCACGGCCAATACCAACCTCGGCATCGTGCTCCTCCTGACGCCGCTGGCACGGGCGGCGCTTGCGGGCGACGAGGGTCCGTTGCGGGATCGCCTGGGCCGGATCCTGAGGAGTACCACCGTCCAGGATGCCATCGAGGTCTACGACGCGATTCAGCAGGCCGGCGCCGGCGGTTTGGGGCGGGTGGAGCAGGAGGACCTCTCACAGCGCCCCTCCGTGACGCTCCGCTCGGCCATGGAGCTGGCGCGCGAGCGCGACGCGGTGGCCGCCGAGTATGTCACGGACTTCGGCGTGACCTTCGGCACCGGGCTGCCGGCGCTCCGCGCGGCCCGCGCGGCCGGACTGGGCTGGGAGGACGCGGTGCTGGAGACCTTCCTCACACTCCTCGCCGCCAAACCCGATACATTGATCGCCCGGAAACTCGGCGGCGAAGCGGCCGGCGCCGTCACCGCCCGTGCCGGCCAGGTCCGGGCCCTCGGCGGCGTGCGGACGCCCGAGGGCCGGGCCGAGGTGGCGCGGTTTGACGCCGAGTTGCGCCAACCGCACAATTCACGCAATCCCGGGACCACCGCCGATCTCACCGCCGCCGCGTTGTTCGCGGCACTGCTGGAAGACGGGTGGCGACACGAACGATGAGGGACTCCCGTGCGTAGCGATTTCAAGGTCAGTGTCAGCAAGGACTACCTGGTCTTCAGTTCGGCCCACTTCATCACCTTTCGCGGCCACCAGTGCGAGACCCTGCATGGCCACAACTACCGGGTCGGGGTGACGGTGGAGGGGTCGGTGGACCACGAGACGATGTTCGTGGTCGACTTCTCGATCCTCAAGAAGATCGTGCGGAAGCTGGTCGACGAAATCGACCACAAGGTGCTCCTGCCCCTCAAGAATCCGAAGCTGAGTTTTCGCGAAGAGGGCCGGGCCCGCCACGTGCACTATTTCGGCGAACCGACCTACGTCTTCCCCCTGGTCGACTGCGCCATGGTGCCGATCGAGAATACCACCGCCGAAATGCTGGCACAGTACTTCGCCCTGCGGGTCCGGGACGATCTCCTGGCCCAAGGGATCAAGAACCTGACCGCCATCGAGATGGAGGTGGAGGAGAGTTTCGGGCAGGCGGCGACCTACCGGCTGGCGGTGGAGGCACAGGGGCAGGTGAAGTAGTTCCGAGTTCCGAGTTCCGAGGTGCCGTCCGTGGTCCTCACCCAGGGCCCGGAACCCGGAACCCGGAACTCCCGATCTTCCCGGTGTGCAGCGCCGTCCCCACCAGCACCCCGTCACAGCCGATCTCCGCCAGCGGCGCCAGGTCGTCCGTGGAGCGAATCCCACCGCCGGTGTAGATCGGCAGTCCTACCATCCGCTTGATTCCGTCGAGCAGATCGAGGTTGCGGGGGCCGGCATCGCTGCCCACCGCGGCCAGGTCCAGCACCAGGAGTCCGCGGCATCCCGCTTCGGCGGCCCGGGCGCCCAGCTCCAGCGCCACCGCCTCCTGGGTCGCGATCCGGCCGGTGCGCCGCCGCACCGGCTTCCCCAGCATGAGGTCCAGGCTGAAGACCACCTCGTGGCCGGCCGCCTCGCGGACGATGGCCGCCAGCTCGGCGAACCCCGGTAGCGATTCCAGCCCCGCCACCAGGATCCGGGCTCCAGCCGCCACCAGCGGTTCCACCTGGGCCGGCTCGGCCAGCCCGGCATCGACCATCAACCCGGGTCCAAAGCCCCGCTCGGGGCTGGCCAGCTCCCGCAGCAGGGCGTACTGTGGCGGCCGGCCCTGGATGGCATCGAGATCGGCGATGTAGCAGCGGCGCGCGGGGAGTCCGCGATAGGCCGCGCCCAGCCCCAGCGCGTCACCCGGCCGGTCCGGCAGGAGCACCGAGCTGACGGGCTGATACTGTTCCCGTGCGCCGAGCCGGGCATGCACCGCCCGGCCGTGCTGAAGGTCGAGAACCGGGATGAGCTCCATGAGCGGGAAAGGTACATGCCCAGAGTGCCCCCCAGTCCCCTGGCCGTGGTGAAAGTGGGTGGCGGCATCGCCGCCATGCCGGGCGTCCTCGAGCGCACCGGCCAGGCGGTGGCCCGCGCCGCGCGGCGTCGCCCGCTAGTGGTCATCCCTGGCGGGGGACCCTTCGCCGACCAGGTCCGCGCGTTCCACCGGGAGCATCGGATTTCCGCCGACGCCGCCCACTGGATGGCCATCCTGGCGATGGACCAGTACGCCTTTGCGCTGGCCGAGCTGATCCCGGAGGCTCGGGTCGTCGAGGAGAGAGGCGGGATGCAGCAGGCCCATCGCGAGGGGAAGGTCCCGGTGCTGGCCCCCACGCGCTGGCTCCGCGCCACCGACGAGCTCCCCCACACCTGGGACGTCACCAGCGACGCGCTGTCGGCCTACCTCGCGACGCTGCTGGGCGCCGAGCAGCTGGTCCTGATCAAGCCCGTCGGGGGCGGCGGTGAGCTGGTCGATCCCTGGTTCGCCCGCACCCTGCCGGCCGGGCTGGCGTGGTCGGTGCTGGGAGCGGGAGAGGTCGAGTCGCTGGAGGCGGTGCTGGCCCCCCCTGGTTCAGCGGAGTGACGCTTCGGACGTGGCACGCACCGCCTCGGCCAACGCCGCCACCCGGGCGGGATCGATCGAGTCGCTCCGGCGCCCCGTCGTCACCGCGCCCCGAACCCCGAGAAAACCCGCGCCGGCGGCCCGCACGGCCGGAAGGTCCCGCGCCGTGAGCGACCCCCCCAGGGCGTAGTCCAACCCCCGAACGCGGAGCTCGGCGCCGAGCCGCATCAGGTCCTGGGCCGGCAGGTGATCGAGCAGGGTTCGGCCGTTCTTGCTGGCGGTGTCAACCAGGAGCCCGTGCGCCCCCGCCGCGGCGATGAGCGGGGGGAACGTCGCCGGCGGCGCCCCGCCCGCCACCGACCAATCGGCGTAGGCCGCCGCGATGACCCGGGGAGCCCCGGGAAACTCCGCCACCAGTGTCACCGCCAGCCGCAGCAACCGCTCGATCGTGCCGGCGACATTCACCCCCCGAAAGCCCAGCTTGAGAAAGGCCAACCCGTCGGGGAGATCGACCAGCGCGGCGCGCACCTCGGCCGGGGTCGACACGTCGCCGAGGGCGGCGCTCACCGGGACCGAGACGGGAAGGGCCGCGCGGATCTGACGCAGGACGGTCCGGGCCACGGCACCGAGCGCGCCGGAGGCGGGATCCTTGGCATCCACCACCCCGGCACCGCCTTCCCAGGCCGCGCGCGCCTCCTCCGCGTTCCGCACACTCACCAGCAGGCGCATCGGCTCGACTCCCTTGAATGCCGTCGTGGGCCCGGTATGTTACGCCGGCATATGGCCAGCGACAACACGCCGCCCGACGCCACCCTGCAGCTCGCCGGGAAGCGGGTCCTGGTCACCGGCGCATCGAGCGGGATCGGCCGGGCGATCGCGATCGCCGCCGCCCGAGCCGGGGCCGACATGGCGGTCACCTGGCGGAGCAACGAGGTCGGCGCCAACGCCGTCGCGGCCGACATTCGCGCCACCGGACGCCGGGCGGTCATCCTCCGGGCCGACGTGGGCGAGCCGGAAGAGCTCAAGCAGCTCAGCCAGCTGCTCCGCGAAGCGATGGGCGGCGTCGACGCCTGGATCAACAATGCCGGCGCCGATGTCCTCACCGGACAGGGAGCCAGTCTCTCCCGCCGGGAAAAACTCGACCTCCTCCTCCGGGTGGACCTCCGCGGCACCATGCTGGCCTCCTGGTGCGCCGCCGACCTGATGCGGGCCCAGCCGACCGGCGGCGTGATCATCAACATGTCGTGGGACCAGGTGCACCGGGGACTCGAGGGCGAAAACCCCGAGCTCTTCTCGGCGGTGAAAGGGGGCATCCTGAGCTTCAGCAAGTCGCTGGCCCGCTCGGTGGCTCCCACCGTCAGGGTGAACGTCCTGGGCCCGGGGTGGATCGAGACCGCCTTCGGGGCCGGTGCCGATACCACGTTCCGGCGGGAGATCGCCGAGAGCATTCCCCTGGGCCGCTGGGGCACCCCCGACGATGTGGCCGGGGCCGCGGTCTTCCTGGCCTCGGATGCGGCCCGCTACGTGACGGGGCAGATGATCATGGTGAATGGCGGGGATGTGATGTAGGGCGGGCGGACGGTCAGGCGGTCAGTCGGTCAGAGAGTCGCGGCGAAGGTTGCCGGGTGCGGTGTGGGCCAGGTCGCGGGAATTCAGGACCCGCAGGCGCGCTAGCTCCTGTCATCGGCCTCGCCGCGTGAGCGCCGAGAGGTACAGCGCCGAAGGGTCCTGCACCCCCGCGACCTGGCCGAATGTTGTACCCCGAGGGGACGGAGGATCGATATGGCAACTAAGGAACGCACCTACACCGACGCCGAGATCGCCACCCGGCTCGGCTCACTGCCGGGGTGGTACTACGAGGACGGGTGGATCCGGCGGCTGTACAAGACCGACGGCTGGCTCACCACCCTGGCGCTGGTCAATACCATCGGCTTCCTGGCCGAGGCCGCCTATCATCACCCCGATCTGACCGTCACCTGGGCCAAGGTGTGGGTGAAGCTGCAGACGCACTCCGCCGGCGGCATCACCGACAAGGACTGGGAGCTGGCCCGCCGCATCGAGGACTCGGTACTGTGGAAGCCGACCGGCGGCGCGCTCGAGGGCACACCTAACAAGTGGGTGCGGGGCGGCGAGCCGACGTGACCGGGGGTGAAGTCCGGCGGGCGCTCTTCGTCACGGGGAAGCTGGCGGAACCGGCCCTGCGCCGGACCCTGACGGAGATGAACCCGCCGTTCGCGTGGGACGTCGCGGTGCTCAAGATCACCGTCGCCGCGCTGATGACCACCCCCTGGATCGCCCGGTTTCTCGCCGTCCCGGAGGAGACCGACCTCATTCTCCTTCCCGGCCTGGTCGAGGGCGATCTCCAGATCCTGCAGGACCGCTTCGGGGTCCGGGCTGAACGCGGGCCCAAGGACCTGCGCGACATCCCGCTCCACTTCGGCCAGGCCGCCGCCCGCCAGGATTACGGGGCGTTCGACATCGAGATCCTGGCCGAGATCAACAACGCGCCCAAACGGCCCCGCGAGGAACTGCTGCGCGAGGCGGAACACTACCGCGACTCGGGCGCCGACCTGATCGACATCGGCTGCACCCCCGGAGTAGCCTTCCCCGGCCTGGCCCCCCTGGTGCGCGAACTCCGGGGGATGCGCCTCCGGGTCAGCATCGATTCCTTCGACCCCGACGAGATCGCCACCGCCGTCGAGGCGGGCGCCGAAATGGTGCTCAGCGTCAACGGCAGCAATGCCGCTGTCATCGAGCGGCTCCGCGGCGGCCCCGCCCGGGTCATCGCGATCCCCGACTTCGGAGCCGGGCTGGACACCCTGTCCCCCACCCTGGAAGCGCTCGACCGGGCAGGGCTGGCCTATCTGATCGACCCGATCGTCGAGCCGGTGGGGTTCGGCTTCATGGCCTCGCTGGAACGCTACGCCGAGATCCGGCGGCGCTACCCTGGCGTGCCCCAGCTCATGGGCGTCGGCAACATCACCGAGCTCACCAGCGCCGACTCGACCGGCATGAATGCGCTCCTGATCGCCATCTGCCAGGAAGTCGGGGTGAAGGCGGTGCTCACCACCGAGGTGATTCCCTGGGCCCGGGGCGCGGTGCGTGAGATCGACATTGCCCGACGGCTGATGTATCACGCCGTCACCCATCGCACCCTGCCCAAGGGGGTGGATGACCGGCTCGTCACGGTGAAGGATCCGCGGATCCTGACTTGGAGCGAGGCCGAGCTCCGGGAGCTGCAGTCCCAGGTGAAGGATCCCAACTTCCGGATTTTCGCCGATCGCGAGACCATCACCGTCTTCAACCACCGGCTCTTCGTCCGCGGCACCGGCATCCAGGAGATCTTCGACCAGCTTGGCGTGGTGGAGCCGAGCCATGCCTTCTACCTCGGGAAGGAACTGGCGCGGGCCAGTCTCGCGGTCTCGCTGGGCAAGACCTATCGTCAGGAGGGGCAGCTCAACTGGGGCTACCTCACCCCGCCGGAGGAGGCCAGCCGGGAGCACTTCAAGCCGACGATGCGACTGGGGGGCGATCAGGCGGAGGGGCGGTCAGGCGGTTCCGATGCCTGAGCTGCCGCTGGTGGAGGAACTGATCCCTGCCCCCGATCCCGCCGAGACCACCGCCCGCTTCCTGGGCCAGCCGTACCTCCTCTTCCTCGACAGCGCCAGCGACCCCGCCCGGCTGGGGCAGTTTTCGTTCCTGGCCGCGGCACCGGTCGCGGTCATCCTGAACCGCGGGCGACGGGCCGGGCCGGGAGCACTGGAGGAATTGCGCGGCCGGCTCGCGCCCCACCGGACCGCGCCGGTCCCGGGCCTACCGCCCTTTCAGGGCGGTGCCGCCGGCCTCCTCGGCTACGACTTCGGCGCCGTGCTGGAGCGGCTCCCGGCCCCGCGCTATGATGACCTGGCCCTGCCCGACCTGGCCTTCGGCATCTACGACTGGGTCATCGCCTGGGACCATCGGGCCGCTCGCGCCTGGATCGTCTCCACCGGCATGTCGGGAGACCCCGGGTCACCGGCGACAGCCGAACGGGCCCACGAGCGGCTGGAGTGGGTCCGCCGGCTGCTGCGCGGGCCCTCCGCCGGGGCCGGCGGCCGCACTCGCGGCCAGAGGCCGGTACTCCATCCTGCGCCGTCGTTCCCGGTCGCCGGCATCGAGAATGCCGCCGAGATCGGCCTCCGCTCCTCCTTCACCCACCGAGGCTACCTCGACGCCGTTACCCGGGTTCGGGAGTACATCGTGGCGGGTGACATTTTCCAGGCCAACCTCTCGCAGCGGCTCGACGCGCCGCTGGAGGAAGATCCCTGGCATCTGTACCGGCGGCTCCGGGCGGTGAATCCGGCGCCCTTTGGAGCCTACCTCGAGTTCGACGGGCTCCAGCTCGCGAGCGCGTCGCCCGAGCGATTCCTCCGGCTCGACCCCGACGGGATGGTCGAGACCCGCCCCATCAAGGGCACCCGCCCCCGGGGTCTCTCTCCCCTCCACGACGCGGCCCTGTCACGCTCGCTGCAGGAGAGCGAGAAGGACCGGGCCGAGAACCTGATGATCGTGGATCTCCTGCGGAACGATCTCTCCCGGGTCTGCCGGCCGGGGAGTGTCCGGGTCCCGGAGCTGTTCGCGCTGGAGGGATACCGCACGGTGCACCACCTGGTGTCCACCGTCGTGGGCCAGCTGCAGTCGGGGCGCGACGCGACCGACCTCCTCGCGGCCGCCTTCCCCGGCGGCTCGATCACCGGCGCCCCCAAGGTCCGGGCCATGGAGATCATCGCCGAGCTGGAGCCGTCGCGGCGGGGACCGTATTGCGGCTCGGTCGGCTACCTGAGTCTCACCGGGGCGATGGATACCAGTATCGTGATCCGCACCTTCGTGGTGCTGGGCGGCCGGGCCTATTTCTCGGTAGGCGGCGGTATCGTGGCCGATTCCGATCCCGAGGCGGAATACCAGGAGACGCTGGACAAGGCCCGCGCCCTGATCACTACCCTCGCCGGTGCGGTGGCGACGCCATGATCCTCCTGCTCGACAACTACGACAGCTTCGTCTACAACCTTGCCCGGTATGTCGCCGAGCTGGGCGAAGCGCCGGTGGTCCACCGAAACGACGAGCTCACGCTGGCGCAGATCGAGGCGCTGGCACCCAGCCACATCATCGTCTCGCCCGGGCCCTGCACCCCCGGCGAAGCCGGGATCTCGGTCGACACGATCCGCCGCTTCGGGTCGCGGATTCCCATCCTCGGTGTCTGCCTCGGTCACCAGGCGATCGGGGCGGCCTACGGGGGGGAGGTCGTCCGTGCCGGAAGACCGATGCACGGCAAGACCTCGCTGATTCATCATACCGGGGTGTCGGTGTTCACCGGACTTCCGTCGCCGCTCACCGCCACCCGCTATCACTCGCTGGTGATCGCGCCCGCATCGGTGCCCGACGCGCTCGAGGTGATCGCCAGTGCGGAGGACGGCGAGATCATGGCGGTGCGGCACCGGGAACATCCGGTGGTCGGCGTGCAATTCCATCCGGAGTCGGTACTCACCGAGTACGGCTATCGCATGCTGGACTGGTTTCTGACCGGCGGCCGGACCCCGAACGTCCCCGAGCGGGCCGACCAGGCCTCGGTGCCGGCGGCGTCCAACGAGGCCGACCTGAGTGCCTCGCCCCCACCAGCGGACATGGTACGTTGAACGGCCTGCCACAGATGGACCCGGATGGGAACGGATCCAGGGCCAAGGTCCGCCCAGCGCACCTGGTTTCCGCTGCACCACCGGAATCCCCCCCCGGCTGGAGCTCCCGGTGCTTGCGCCCTGACCCGGGGGCGCCACCTTATTTGCTTCCTTCTCCCTCTTGCCTGGAGCAGCGCATGCCCTCTCGCCTGATTGGACTGATCAAGCACCTCGAGTGGTCCGACTTCCAGCGCCAGCACAGCTCGGCACCCGGGCCCGGTCAGTTCGCCATCGGAGCGGAGACCCACGCCGGGATCACCCAGAACAACATCACCTCGAAGGTCGAGTCGATCCCGGGCTCCAATCCCACCCGCTACCGGGTCAAGGACGACATCACCATCACGGTGACCTTCGGTGCCGACAGCTGGGTCGAGGACTGGGTCATGGCCCGCGACCAGGCGTTCAAGGACAACATGCGCAACCACGAACAGGGGCACTACAACATCGTGGCGCTGCTGGCTCGCGACACCTTCATCGAGCTGATGCAGCTCAAGACCCAGACGTTCAACACCAACATGGACGCCCAGCGCGCCATTGCCCGGGTCTGGACCGAAGGTACCGCCAAGGCCCAGGCGATCCAGGACCTCTACGACGAGGTCGACCAGTCCCACCACGGGGACAATGCCGCCGGGCAGACCCGCTGGGACGGGTTCATCAATACCGCCTTCACCACCGCGCGGATGCCGGCGATGAGCGCGCCGGACGGCACTGCCTACAAGGTGACCCTCCGCAGCGTGCTCACCGGAGCCGGCCTGACGTTCTGACGGGCCCTAGCGGCCCCGCCACGCACGGGGCCAGATTGGCCCCATGATCATCGAGTCCCTCCTGACGTCGCTCGACCCCGGCGGCGAGCTCAACTGCGCGCCCATGGGGGTCGAGTGGGGCGACGAGCGGATCGTCATCAAACCCTTCCTCGACACCGTCACCTTCCAGAACCTCCGCGCCACCGGTGCCGCGGTCGTTAACCTGAGCGACGACGTCCTCCTCTTTGCCCAGGCGGTGACTCATCATCCCGCCGCAAAGGCGCCCGCCACCTTTCCGGCCAGCCGGATCCGGGGCGCGGTGCTGGAGGTGGCCTGCTCCTGGCGGGAGGTGGAGGTCGTGACGCTCGACGAGACCCCGCCTCGCGCCCGCATCGAGACCCGGGTGGTCCACCGGGGCACCCGACGGGAGTTTGCCGGCTTCAACCGCGCCCGGCACGCCGTGCTCGAAGCGGCCATCCTCGCCACCCGGACCCACCTCATCGGCGCCGAGGAAATCCGCCGGGAGTATGAGCGCCTCCGGGTCATCGTCGACAAGACCGCCGGCCCGAGGGAGGAGGAGGCGATGACCCTGCTGGAGGAGTACGTCCGGCGGCGGGCGGGAGCCCCGGCCGCATGAGGCGTCCCACCCGGGTGCGGGTCGAGGCGCCTGCCCGGCTCCACTTCGGCATCCTCGACCTCCGGGGGCATCGCGGGCGGCGCTTTGGCGGTATCGGCGCGGCCGTGCCGACCCCGTCGATCTGCCTCGAAGCAACGCCCGACGACCGGATCACCGCGGAGGGACCCGACGCAGGCCGGGTGCAGGAGTACGCCCGCCGGTACCTCGAGGCCTGCGCCCTGAACCACGGGGCCCACCTCCGGGTTCTCCGCGCCATCCCACCCCACGTGGGGCTCGGCTCGGGCACGCAGCTGGCCCTCTCGGTGGCCCGGGCGCTGGCTGAGTTGTACGGACAGTCGGCCGAACCACTGGCTCTGGCCCGCGCGGTCGGGCGCGGCCTCCGGTCGGCCATCGGGACCTGGACCTTCGCGCTGGGCGGGTTCGTGCTCGAGGGTGGCCGCAAACCGGGGCTTGAGGCGGTCGCCCCGCTGATCTCCCGGCTCCCGATTCCCACCGAATGGCGGGCCGTCATCGCCATCCCGGACGGGACGCCGGGGTTGAGCGGCGCGGCGGAGAGCGAAGCGTTCCGGCAGCTGCCCCCCGCGAGCGAACGGGAGGTCGAACAGGTCGCTCACCTGGTCCTCATGCAGCTGCTTCCGGCGCTCGCCGATGCCGATCTGACCGCCTTTGGCTCGGCCCTGACTGAGGTCCAGCGGATTACCGGTGGCTGGTTCGCTTCGGCACAGGGGGGAGCGTTCGCATCGGGTATGACCCGCGAGCTGGTGAGTCGCATGGCCGAGTTTGGTGCCGCCGGTGTCGGCCAAAGCTCGTGGGGGCCAACGGTTTACGGTCTGGCACACGATCCTGATGCGGGTCGGGACCTGGCCCAGCGGATCCGGGCATGGATGGGGCCGGGAGGCACCGTGCTCGAGACCCCGTTCTCGGAGCGGGGAGCGCTGGTGCACAGCGAATGGGGGCGGGTCGGTATGGATTGACAGTCTATTCAACCACCTGTATACTGACGACCCATTCTCGGCGGCGAACCCGGCAGGGAACACTTTCGAGGATGAACGGTACTACCAGCTTGATCGGTGGGGCCGCAACAGTCGAGAATCCCCTTCT
>CAZXRC010000021.1:0-57611 GCA_964642475.1 uncultured Gemmatimonadaceae bacterium
AAAAGATCATCAAGGCGGCGGTCGAGCGGGGCGCCTCCGACCTGCACATCAAGGCTGGCGACGTGTTCCGGGCCCGGATCAACGGGAAACTGGTCCCGCTCACCAAGCAGCGCCTGACCCCGGACCAGACCCGGGCGATCGCCCTCAAGTTGCTGCCCAACGAGGACGACCGGGCTCGACTCGACCATCTCAAGGATTTCGATTGCTCGTGGGGCATGCCCGGCGTGGGGCGCTTCCGCGTCAATGTGCTGCGACAGCGCTCTTCGTTCATGATCGTGATGCGGGTGATCCCCTTCGCCGTGCCGACCATCGACGAGCTCAAACTGCCCCAGGTGGCGGCCCAACTCGCCGAATTGGAACAGGGGCTGCTCCTCGTCACCGGCGTCTCGGGGAGCGGAAAGAGCTCCACCGTGGCCGCGATGCTCAATCACATCAACCAGAACCTGCATCGGCATATCGTCACGGTGGAGAATCCGATCGAATTCCTCCACCGGGATGTGAAGTGCAGCGTCACCCAGCGGGAGGTCGGGGTCGACACCGACAGCTTCGCGGTGGGGCTGCAGGCGGCGCTGCGGCAGGATCCGGATGTGATCGTGATCGGCGAGATCGCCGACAGCGAAACCCTCGACACCGCCATCAAGGCGGCGGAGCGGGGTCACCTGGTGATCTCCACCCTCCCGACGCCCGATGTCGTGAGCACGGTCAGCCGGGTCCATTCGATGTTCCCCGCGGTGGAACGGGAGATCGGTACCATCCGACTCTCCGAGGTGCTGCGGGGGATCGTCTGCCAGCGGCTGCTCCCGCGCAAGGATGAGGGCGGGCGGGTGGTTGCGGTCGAGGTCCTGACTACCCCCCCGCCGGTTCGCGCCATCCTGCGCGACCCCGAGCGGATCGGTGCCCTCCGGGTGGTGATGATGGAGGGGGCCGAGGAAGGGATGCAGGCCTTCGAACAACATGCCGCGCGGCTGGTCGATGAAGGCGCCATCACCCAGGAGGCCGCGGTCGCGTTGGGGGTGGCGGGCCAGTCGCCGCGGAAATAGACCCTGAACCCGGTCGAGCTCTACCAGGCCCTGACCGCACTCCCCCGCGAGGCCGGCACCCCAGCCGCGCGGGAGGCACGGGACCTGATCCGGTCCTTCCTGGAAGCCCGCGGCTTCCGTGTTCGCGAACAGCGATTCCCCTTCCTCCCCGCCGCGCTGACGGCCTTCCCCGTCGCCGGTGCGGGACTCGGCTGGCTGGTCCTGCTCGACATCCCGCTCCTCCTTCGGGCCGGGATTCCCCGAGGGGCAGCCCTGCTGATCTGGGTGGTGGGACTTGCCGCGCTGGCGACCCTGGCCTGGGGACTCGGCCGGGGCGCCCCAGTTCCCGGCGCCGAGAGCCGGGAGGATGCGAACCTGATCGCTACCCGGGGCGACGGGGTCGTCCACCGCTGGATCGTTGCCCATGTCGACACCAAGGCGCAGGGTCACTCCCTGGCAGGTCGATTGGTCGCGGTATGGATACTCCTCCTGACCATCCTGGCTGGGACCGGCCTGGCCACGGTCCGGGCGACGGGCCGTTCGATTCCAGTGGCTGCGGTGGTGGCCCTGGCCCTGGTGAGCCTGGCGGGCGGGCTCCTGGCGCGTCAGGGGCGGCTTGAAGGCACCTCGGCCGGTGCCCGGGACAACGGTACCGGGCTCCTGGCGGCGCTGGTGGCCGCCGAGCGGTGCACTGACCCGGCGATCGGGTTCCTGTTCAGCGGGGCCGAGGAATTCGGCCTGGTCGGGGCCCGGAATGCCGCCGCGGAGGGCCTGGCCGCCCCCGCCGCCGAGGTGGTCAACCTCGACACGCTGGACCAGTCGGGGCCCCTTTACGTGGTCTACCACGGCTCTCCGGGAGCTCGGCTGGCGGAAAGGCTGCTGGCGCACGTCACCGGTATTGCCCCCGAGACAAGGGTGCGCCGCCTCCCGGTAGGCATCCTGACCGACAGCCTCCCGTTCGCCCGGCAGGGACGGGCTGCGGTCACCATCGGCCGGCTCGACTGGGCCACCCTGCGCCGAATCCACACCCCGCGGGACACGCCCGACGGGTTGGATCTGACGACCGCGGAGGCGGTGGGAAAGGCGGTGCTCCGGCGTTGACCGACGCCGGTCGGCCGCCTACCTTTTGCCAGAGGATACACCAGAGGCCCCCCAAGCCGGGGCCTTTTTTCTTGTGCGGGCGGGGACACCGGGAGCCTATGTTCGGACCGAAAACGCACTGCATCGTGGTGGTCGGGGCCCAGTGGGGTGACGAGGGCAAGGGGAAGCTGGTCGATGTCCTGGCCGAGTCGGCCGACTACGTGGTCCGCTACCAGGGCGGGGCCAACGCCGGCCATACCGTCTGCATCGGCGATGCCCAGTTCATCCTGCAGCAGATACCCTCGGGGATCCTCCACGAGCGGTGTACCTGTATCGTCGGCAACGGCGTGGTCCTGGATCCGGAGACGTTCTTCCAGGAGCTGGACAATCTGACGGCGAAGGGGGTGAACATCGCCGGCCGGATCGTGGTGAGCGACCGGGCCCACCTGGTTCTGCCCTTCCACAAGCTGCTGGACAAGGCCCACGAGAAGAGCCAGAACATCGGCACCACCGGGCGGGGCATCGGCCCGACCTACGAGGACAAGTACGGGCGCCGGGGTATCCGGGTAGGGGATCTTCGCTATCTCGACACCGCCAAGGCGACCCTCTCCGAACGGGTCGCACGGGCCAACGATCTCCTGAAGATGATGGGAAGCGGCGCGACGGCCTCCGAGGCGGAGCATCATGCCCTGCTCGAACGGCTGGCGCCCCGGCTGGTGCCGATCGCCGCCGACACCGGGCGGGTGGTGTACCGGGCAATCCAGGAGGGGAAGCGGGTGCTGCTGGAAGGCGCTCAGGGCGCCATGCTGGACGTCGATCACGGCACCTATCCCTTCGTGACCTCCTCCAACACCACCAGCGGCGGGGCGGCGACCGGAGCCGGGATCGGCCCGACGGCGATCGACGAGGTGCTCGGGGTGGTGAAGGCGTATACCACCCGGGTTGGCAACGGGCCGCTTCCCACCCAGGCGCCCGACGCGATCGAGGAGCAACTCAGGCAGCTGGGCGGGGAGTTCGGCGCGGTGACCGGCCGGCCCCGCCGCTGCGGCTGGTTCGATGCGCGGGTGGTTCGCTACTCGGTGCGGGTGAACGGGCTGACCGGCCTGGCGGTGACCAAGCTGGATGTGCTCGACACCTTCTCTGACATCCCGGTGGGGACCGACTACACCCTCGACGGCAGAACCTGCGAGGAGTTGCCGGCCGACGTGCGGACCCTGGAGCGGGTCAAGCCGGTGTACGAGACGTTGCCCGGGTGGCGCAAGCCGACGACCGGCGCCCGCCGGATGGCCGATCTGCCGCCCGAAGCCCGGGCCTACCTCGACCGGCTCGAGGACCTGTCGGGGGCGCCGATCCGGTACGTCAGCGTTGGGACCCGGCGGGACCAGATCATCGAAGTGTAGTTCCGAGTCCCGAGTTCCGCGTAGGCGTGACAGGTTGCCCACGCCTACGCGGAACTCGGGACTCGGAACCTGGAACGAGACGACATGGCATCAGAGTCGACAGATCTGCTCGTCGTGGGTGCCGGCCCCTGTGGCTTGGCCGTCGGCATCGCTGCCCGGGGGGCCGGACTCCGCTGCCTTCTGCTCGACCGTCGGACGGTGGTCTCCACGATCGAGCGGTATCCGCTGGGCATGACCTTCTTCTCCACTCCCGAAAAGATCGAAATCGGCGGCGTGCCCTTCATCCCCAGCGGCGAGAAGCCGACCCGGCGCGACGGGCTCCTGTACTACCGGCGGGTGACGGAGGCGTTCCGGCTCGACGCGAGACCGGGGGAGGAGGTCACCGCGGTGCACCGCGAGGGGGCCCGGTTCCGGGTCGAGGTCCGCCGGCGGCACGACAGCACCAGCTACGATGCCGGCGCGGTGGTGTTTGCCACCGGCTACTACGACTGGCCCAATCCGCTGCAGGTCCCGGGCGAGGAGCTGCCCCACGTCGCTCACTATTTCACCGAGGGACACCGCCACTGGCACCAGGATGTGGTCGTGATCGGGGCGGGGAACAGCGCCGTCGATGCGGCCCTCGAGTGCTGGCGGGCAGGGGCCCGGGTGGCGCTGGTCCACTTCGGCGAAGGGTTCGACAAGGTGGTGAAGCCCTGGGTGCTGCCGGACATCACCAACCGGCTCAAGGAGGGGAGCATCACGGCCTGGTGGGGCCACCGGGTCGTCCGGATCACACCCGCCACGGTCGAGCTGCGGCCGGCGACCGGCGGCTCGATCGTCGCGATCCCGGCCGATGCGGTCCTGGCGATGACGGGCTACCATGCGGACACCACCCTGCTGGAGCGGCTGGGGGTGCCGGTCGACCGGGAGAGCGGTATCCCGGCGCATGACGAGCGGACGATGATGACCACGGTTCCGGGGTGTTACCTGGCAGGTGTCATCGCCAGCGGGAAGGATGCCAACCGGCTCTTCATCGAGAACGCGCGGGGGCACGGGGAGTTGATCGTGCAGGATGTGGTCCGGCGGCGGGGCGGCTAGGCGGTCGGGCGGTCGGGCGGTCAGGCGGTCAGGCGGTCAGACACAACGACGGGTGAGTTCCGAGCGGAACTCACCCTTCACGCCTACCTGACCGTCCGACCGTCCGACCGTTTGACCCTCCTACTGATTCGCGGCGAACCAGGTGGTCACGTTGAAGCCGACCGGGTCGATCTCGTAGTAGCGGTTCTTGTAGTACCGCCCGGTGGTGGGGAAGTACGGCGGGGGGCGGATCCCGTCGCAGCGGTCGTAGCTCCACTGCGGGTTCCAGCCGGTGCCGCTCGAGGTCATACGCGAGCCGTTGATGCCCTGAATGGCGGCGCCCACCATGTTGTAGCAGCCTCGCCCGATCGCGCTGCCGACGCAGGTTTCCGAGTTGGTCGAGCCGCCCGAGACGTTCTCCGACTGAATCGAGTTCAGGGTCAGCACCGCCGCATGGAGGAACTCGTCGGCGGTATCGTCGTAGCCGGTCTTGTAGACGTTGTTGACCCGGAAGGGCGAGTTGACGTTGTTGTCCTCCAGCATGAAGAACTGGGCTGAGATCAGCCCCAGGATGTCGGCGTTGCAGTCGATGCTGCTGCCGGGGGCGGACACGTAGGTGATGTCGTCGGCCAGCATGATGTTGCCGGTGGCGACCAGGGTGACCTGGCCCCGGACCAGCCCGCTGACGCCCACGCTCCCGTTGACGAACACGACGCCTTTGAAGTTGGGGTTGAAGGGGCGGTTGATGGGCCAGAGATAGCGGGCCATGGCCAGCGGCTGGGTGCCGTCCGGGAGGCGCCCCTGCTGGACCGCGAGCGGAGCATTGCCGGCGCCGTAGCCGGGCCAAGGGAGCCACTGTCCGTGAGCCGCCGGGGCTGGGGTCACAGCGACCCAGCCGTTGGTAAGCCGGGGATCGCCGCCGAGGTAGCAGCGCCGGCTGGCGGCGTTGAGGAGGTTGCGGGCCGCGGTGGCATTCGAGCCGCTGGCGTTGGTGTCGGCTGCGGTCCGGAAGAGCCCCGGGGACCCGACGGTCGAGCCGCAGTTGGGCGACTGACCGTTCGGGTCGGCCGTTGTGCCGGGGCGCCAGACCCGGGCGGTGACATAGAGCTTCGCGTCCGCGGTCGGCGTGGCGCCGAGGGCCTGGTAGACCCGCATGAACCCCTCGTTGGCGCCGGTGAACTGGCCGTCACCGTCGATATCCACCGGGATGAACTCCACCCGGACACTGGGGTCGTAGACGGTGGTGCCGACCGCCCCGCCCGGCACCGAGGTGCTGCCGGCGGTGGCATAGCTCGACAGATTGGCGATGGCCGTGGTGGTCGGCATCGGAATCACCGCCTGGTTCTGCTTGTAGCCCTGGCGGAAGTTGCCGTTGGCGACCGAGTTGATGGTGGAGGCGGTGGTCACCGGTCCCCAGAACGTCGGCATCGTACCCGAGTTCGGTCCGACATAGAGCGTGCCGTTGGTGTGGAGCGGCCCGAAGACCTGAATCCCGTTAGCGAACACGACGCTGGCGGTGGTCTGGTCGTCGAACCGGGCAAACTTGGCGAACGACTCCTGGGCCAGCTCGGCCCGACGGACCACCACGGCGCCGCGGGTGTCGCTGATGACGGAAAGCACGCTGGCGTAGACCCCGAACTGCCCGGTAGTGGAGCCGGTCTTGCCGGCGTACACCGTCCGGGTAAACCCGGGGATGATCGAGCCGGTGGCGTCCCGCACCGGGGCGTTCAGGTACAGCGTATCGAAGCCGGTGTTCGGCAGCGCCATGCCGCCGTTCAGCGTGTCGCGCGCCATCTCCAGCCCCATGTCCGCCGCCGACTGCATCTCGAGCTCCTTGGCGTGGTAGCGCGAGATCAGCGTGGCGTTGGAGCTCATCAGGATCGCACCGATGGCCATGGCGGTCACGGCCAGGGCCAACAGCAGGGCCATCAGCAGGGCAAAGCCCCGTTGGTCGCTCTGGTTCGGTCGTGCCATAGGGTCGAACCTCCGGGATCGGCGCATCAGTTGGGGGAGATGTTGGAGCTCACGAGCCGGCTCGACTCGGTTGGGTTGCAGTCCTGCGCGGTCACGGCGTACGCGTAGGTGCTGTCCGCTTCCACGCCGCCGTCGACGAAGGTGTAGTTCGCCACCCCACCCGCCGGGATGGCGGTGTAGGCGGAGCCCCACGACGGATCGGCCACGTAGCGACGGTACACGTTGTACTGGGTCACGTCGGTCTGCCCGCTGGTCTCGTCGACCGAGGCCGGCCAGGTGAGGGTAATCGCGGGCGGGGTGCCGCCGCCGTTGGCGGCCACGTTGAGCGACCCGCCGAGGAACAGCGGCGCATCGCCGCAGCTCTGGAGCTGGACCAGTCCGTTGTTCGAGAGCTTGACCGACGTTGCCATGTCGGCGTAGCGCTTGTCGGTCCCGGTGAGCCCGTTGGTGACCCGAATGTTGATCCGGACCGACTTGACGCTGTCCGCCAGGGCGGTGGTGCTGCCGGCGGTATCCCCGGCGGCGCCGTGGGCCGAGAGCGTATGCACGATCGGCAGGGTGATGCCGCTACCCGCGGCGTTCGCCAGGACCAGCGAGTCGCGCGCCGGCGACAGGAGGCTCCGGGGATGCACGTAGTACTCGAAGAACGGCCGGCCGGGATAGGCCTCGAGGTTGTTGGCCACCATCTCCGGCGCCATGCCGTTGATCTTGAGCAGCAGCATGTAGTCGGTGCTGATGGTGGTGGTGGTCGAGTCGGGCCGGAAGTAGAAGACGTAGGTCTCCGCCCGGCACCCGGTCGAGACGTAATTGACCGCGGGATAGCTGAAGGCCGGCGAGCTGTTGGGGATCGCGGTCGCCGCGGCGGTGGTCATGATATCGATGGCACCGGCGGGGGCGTCGGGATTGGTGTTCACCGCGCAGTTGTCGGGCACGTCCGAGGAGTAGTTCGCGTTGAACGCCACCACATCGTTGCCGCCGTAGATGAACATGGGCTGCTGCGAGCTCACACCGGCGCCGGCGGTCCGCAGCACCCGGTCCACGGTGGCGAGGGCGTAACGGCCGTTCTGCGACAGTTCGAGCCGCTGGCCCCCCATGCGGAAGTTCTGGCTCTGGGAGCGGAACACGGCCACCGTCGACCCCATGATGAACGACATGAGGACCAGGCCGATCATGAGCTCCACCAGCGAGAAACCGGCCCGGGGATCCCGGGAATGGATGCGGGTCATGGCTTGGCGACCGCCGCGGAAAGGTTGATGGTGTCCGGGGCGGTGGCGCCCAGGCGGATCATGGTCGGCTCGGTGACCTTGACCGTGATGATGGTGTAATCCTTGGCCGGGGTGACCGAGGTGTAGCGGGTCTTGGACGTGATCCGCTTCATGTTGGGGAAGCCGGGGAAGCCGGTGATCGTCCCGGCGTAGAAGTCCGGGACCGGATAGGTCGGATCGGCGAGCATCGCTTCCAGCTGCTCGCGGGCCACGGCCGAGCCCACGGTGCGGGCGCTGGAGGTGCTGACCACGTGCAGGAAGGAGCTCACGAAGCGCCCCAGGCCAAGGGCCACGATCGAGAGAATGATCATGGCGACCATAATCTCGATCAGCGTGAACCCGCGGGTGTTCCGTCGCATTAGTTGCCTCGCTGCCAGCCGGAGGTGGTGTACCGCTGCCAGACCACCCGGCCGCTGCTGCGGATGATCTGCCCCGCGCGGGACCGGTAGGGATTCGACTGGGTGGCGCTCTTCTTGGTGGTCAGGTAGAACCCGCCGTTCTCGCTGGCGGTGCCGTCCCGTCGGAAGACCACCACCGGGAGCCCGGCCTGGGTCTGGGTGAAGTTCACCGCGGCGGCGCCGAAGCTGGCCGCCGGGGCCGACCCCTTGCCGAGCTGGACGCCACCTTCGAGCGGCAGATAGGTCATCCGCTCGGTGCCGTCCATCAGGCCGTTGTTGTTGCCGTCCTCGTGGATCCGGATCGCGCGGTTGGTGGAGTCGAACGAGACCCGGACGTCATGCTGCAGGGTGACCGCGAGCCGCTGGGCGTAGGTCAGGGTGCTGGTCACCGAGCGGACCGCCGAATTGACCTTGTAGGCCTCGAGGTCCAACCGGGGCAGGGCAACCGCCGACAGGATCCCGACGATGACCAGGGAGGCCATTACCTCGAGCAGGGTAAAGCCGGTACGGCGGTTCGGACGGGTCATGTCGCGCCTCAGTTCACTCGGTTCGGTGCCTAGCTGCAAGACAGCGGTCCTGGATTCAGTCGCTCTGGCGGCAGCGACCGGGACCGCCCGCAAAACACAAACGGCATGCCTCGCGAGAGACATGCCGTGCGGTGGTGATTACTTAAGTGCTTTATTTACTTAGAGATATACTGTGTTGTCGGCGCCACGTCCTGGCAAGCTCCTCGCACCTTGCATGTATTTCTTGAGTTGAACCGGTGGTCGTATTCCGCCGGGGCGCAAGTGTACAAATATCCTACGGTCCGGCCACCCGATTGCGCTCGTAAATCAGGTTTCTGGGTGCAACAAACCACTCGTACGACCGGGTTATCGGCTGGCCCCCGTTCACCCGGACGTCGGTGCGCTCCGACTGGAGGACAGACCGCACCCGGATCCCGGAGATATCGTCGTAGTCGTTGCTGCCATCGACGTCGGCCGAGTTGGCGCTGGCGGCTTCGTCGCCGTCGGTGAAGACCAGGGTGGCGGTGAACGACTGCACCCCGTCGGCCATGACTTCGCCGGCGAAGCTCCCGTTGGCATTGAGCCGGGTCGCCCGCATGAGCTGGGTGCCCTGTCGCCAGTAGATCACCGGCTGGACCTTCTGCACCACGGCTGCACTGGCGTTGACGGTGGTGAGTCCGGTCAGCATCCCCGAGGCGTGATGGATGACGGTGCCGAGCGGAGCGAAACTGATCCGGTAGGCATTATTGGCCGCCGGCGTGATTCCGTCGATCAGGATCAGGCGGCGCTGGCGATTGAGCTGCAGCCGGGCCACGTCCCCCACCGCCAGGGCGGGCGGGGTGCCCCCGGTCTGGATCTCGACGCAGGTCAGGCCGCACTGCCCGTTGTTGGGCACGTTGGCCACGCTCAGGGCATAGACCGGGGAGGGGCCGGGCTCATAAGGGATCCGCAGAATGGCGATGCTGTCGCTCCAGACCGCCAGGGTCCCGAAGTCGGCCAGCGACTCGAGGTCCACCCCGGTCTCGGCCAGGTCGCGCTGGAGGGTCAAGCCCACGAACCGGGCATTGCGGTCGATGCCGTCGCGCATCTGCAGGCCGGACATGCTGCGAAAGGTGGTCAGGGCCAGCGAGGTGGCAGACGAGAGCACCAGCACGCCCACCACGATGGCGATCATCAGCTCGATCAGCGTATAGCCGCCGCGGCGGCGCGGCATCGGCCGGGCCATGATCAGGAACTCCGGTAGATGAGCGTGGTGATGTCGACCGGGACCGCCGAGCGGGGGTAGGTCACCAGTATCTGAACCTGCAGCAGGTTGTTGGCGAGCACCGTCACGTTGGTGGTCCGGCGGTAGGGACCGTTCGCGGCCGGCTGGCCCCGGGAATCGACCGCGACCGCAGCCTCGGAGACCAGAGTCCAGGGGCTGCGCGAGCGCAGAATCTCGGCGTAGTCCCGGGCGATGGTAAGCGCGGTGGTTCGATTGGCCACGTTCCCCTGGCTCGCCACGATGGCCGCCTGGGCCCGGGCCAGAGCCAGCAGGCCGATGGCGAGGATGGCCAGGGCCACCAGGACCGACACGAGGGTGAAGCCACGCTGGTCGCGCTGGGTCATCGCCAGGACGTCCCGTCGTAAGTCCAGGTGCGGAAGGCCGCAGCCCCGGTCACGGTGACCGCGGCAATGGCGTTCGCGTCGCCCGGATGGCTGAGGTAGATGACGCCCCGGGTCCCGAAGGGATTGGTGAGACCCCGGGCGTCGAAATCGATGGCCCCGCCGGGCAGGTTGATCGCCGCCGCACCGGGGAGGCCGGGGACATCGGGGGCGCTCCCGCGCCCGTAGACCACGTCACTGTCGAGGCGCCGCTGCCCGAATCCGTGGAGCGAGTCCCGCTCCTCGGCGGTCTGCGCGAAGACCGAGTCGCGGTTGAAATCGAGGTAGCCGGTGTAGCTCTGACTCCCGGCATCGAAGCGGACCCGGGCCCAGCTCCGGGTGCTGAGGGCCCGACCGCGGGCCAGCTCCAGGTCCCGGACCATCTGGTCCGCCGCCTGACGCACCCGGGTCTGGGGCGAGACCCGGAAGCGGGGCATCAGGACCGCGGTGATCACGCCGATCAGCACGATCACCACCAGCACCTCGATCAGGGTGATGCCCCCCACCCGGCGACGGATCGGCATGGCCTAATATACCGGCCGGAAGGCGATCTGGGTGACGCTGCCGGCCATCGGCGTGCCGGGGGGCAGGTTGCTCGGATCGCGGAAGCGGGTCTCGAACTGCCAGTCGCGCTGCGGCGGACTGTAGTAGCCCCGCCAGGACCAGCGATGGAGCTTGGCCTGGCCGGCTTCGAACAGCGACACGAGCGAGCCGCGGTAGTGCATCAGGGTTCCCCAGTTCTCAAGGAAGCGGGGGAAGTTTTCGAGGCCGCCGCCGTAGCTGCCGTTGGCCGTCAGGGCCGGCGGGGTATGGAGCGCGGGGTTGCAGGCGGCGTCCTGCCAGTCGCAGGGGGTGGCCGAATGGCCCGCGGCCACCGCGGCGTAGACCCACATCTCGGTCGTCGCGTTGGTGACGGCGTAGGCCGCGTGGGCCGCATCGGTCCACTGGTTCGAGAGGAAGGTGATCGCGTCGGACAGCAGAGAGGCCGGCCGCCAGCCGATATCGTTGAAGTTGCCCCAGACGTAGAGCGGGGCGCTGGTGGCCAGGGTGAACGGATGGGTCAGGGTCCGGCCGTTACGAATCCGGACCGCGGGGTAATCCCGGTTCAGGTCCCCGACCGAACCATTGATGAACGTGACGTACATGATGCTCGTGGCCCGGTTGGCCGGTGCCACGTCGATCCAGTTCATCAGCCGGCCGACGTCGATCTCGAGGAGATCGACCCCGACATCCTCCCGCCCGTCGACGAACCGGTTGCGGAACCCCTTGAAGATGGCATCGCAGTCGCCGCTGGGCACGTCCGGGGTCACCCGGGCGGGCAGCACCGTCATCGCGCCCGGGGCGCAGGGCGTGGGGAGGAGGTTCAGGTCCACCACGATGTGGTAGTCCGCCTTCCACGCCATCTTCACGCTCCGGACCGACGGCAGATCGCCCCCGTTCCGCGGCAGGATGAGCTCGATCGGCGGCATCCCGGTCGGCAGCGGCAGGCGGAGCGGCGTCACGCCCATGGCGCCGGTCATGAGCCGGCCGTCGAAGTCCCGGTTGCTGGCGGCGCTGAAGCCGGCGGCGGTGGGCTCGCTCCGGCTGTCGAAGGTGAGCCGGACCGGGGTGCCGGCGGCGTTGTTGATCCAGACCCCGTTGCGCCGCTCGTTGTAGGCCTTGCGCTGCCAGTACACGTTGCCGGGAGTGGTGATGACATCCTGGAAGAAGGTGTTGTCCGACGACAGGTAGAGGTTGCCGTTGGTGTGGACCCAGCCGGCGAAGGTCATCGGCGGACCGTTGTGGATCTCCAGGTCCTTCTCGTAGAACACGCCGAACTGGAAGAGCGGGATCGACTGGGCGTTGACCGAGACGATCGCATCGCTGCGGTTGCGGGTGGCATCCACCGCGCTCACCGTGATGTCGATCTGCTGGTTGAGGCCGATCAGGCCCGCGTAGGACCCGTTGGCGATGGTGCGGGGCACCGCGGCGCCGGTCCGGTTGGCCCGGGTGGTGATGGTGAATCCGGCCAGGGTCGGCGGGGTCAGGGCGGCGAGCTCGGGGTCGGTGATGAGGCCGTCGAGCATGGCGGTCTCGAGCTGGGCCATCACGTTGTCGGCGCCGGCTTCGGCGGCGTAGTTCACCCGGGTGCCCCGGTAGTCGACCCCGGCGTTGCGCTGCACCATCGCCGCTCCCATCACGGCGGCGGCAGCCAGCGAGGCCATGAGCACCAGCAGGATCAGTGTGGCTTCCAGGGCGAAGCCCCGGCGGTCGCGGACATGCATTCGAAAGCCTCCCAGAGACAGCTGGAACCAGGCGGGGTATCCGTCGAGGGTGACTGCTTCCTTACCACCCGGGATCATGGAGCCCGCGAACACCGGGGTCAATGGTGCAGAAATCTCGCCGTTCAGAAGCTGGCCACCGGCCGGGGGGTCCGGAGTCAGCCAACTAGTGCTAACCTTCATAAAAACAATAGCTTAGCAGTTATGGTGATGGCGCCAGCTGGGTGCCACATGTGGCGGAGGCGCCGCATGGCGGAGTTCGCTTGCCGGCTCCCCGGTGGTCCCCTAGGTTTCGCCCCCGCTCCACCCGCCACCTTCGACCCGATTCAGGCTATGGCCGACACCACATTGATGGAGAAGCTCGTGTCGCTCTGCAAGCGCCGCGGCTTCGTGTTTCAGTCCTCGGAGATCTACGGTGGGCTGGGCTCCGTTTGGGACTACGGGCCGCTCGGGGTGGAGCTCAAGAAGAACGTGAAGGATCGCTGGTGGCGCGCCATGGTGCACGCCCGGGACGACATCGAGGGACTCGACGCGGCGATCCTGATGCACCCGCGGGTCTGGGAGGCGAGCGGTCACGTGGCGGGCTTCACCGATCCGCTGGTCGACTGCAAGACCTGCAAGGCCCGCTTCCGGGCCGACAAGCTGGCCGACGCCCAGTGCCCCCAGAAGCCCAGCAAGCATCCGGGGGAGCACAGCACCTGCCAGTTGACCGAGCCCCGGATGTTCAATCTCATGTTCAAGACCTTCATGGGTCCGGTGGAGGAGCAGGCCGCGGTGGTATACCTACGTCCGGAGACGGCCCAGGGGATCTACGTCAACTACCAGAACGTCCTCAACAGCTCCCGGCAGCGCATTCCGTTCGGGATCGCCCAGATCGGGAAGGCGTTCCGCAACGAGATCACCCCGGGGAATTTCATCTTCCGGACCCGCGAGTTCGAGCAGATGGAGATGCAGTTCTTCGTGAAGCCGGGAACCGACGAGGAGTGGTTCGAGCGCTGGCGTGACTGGCGGATGAGCTGGCACCACGCCATCGGGCTCGCGCCGACCAAGCTCCGCTGGCACCAGCACGGGCCCGGCGAGCTGGCCCACTACGCCAAGGCGGCTTTCGACATCGAATACGAGTTCCCTTTCGGCTGGAACGAGATCGAGGGGATCCACAACCGGAGCGACTTCGACCTGGGCCGACATGCCGAGTATTCCGGCAAGAAGCTGGAGTACTTCGACCAGGCCACCAACGAACGATACCTCCCCTTCATCGTCGAGACGTCGGCCGGCGCCGACCGGGTGACGTTGACGGTGCTGGTGAACGCCTACCGGGAAGAGGAGGTCGAGGGGGAAACCCGGGTGGTCCTGGGCTTCCATCCCTCGGTCGCGCCGATCAAGGCGGCGGTGTTGCCGCTGGTCAAGAAAGACGGGATGCCGGAGCTGGCGGAGACGATCTACCACGACCTCAAGCGGCAGTTTCCCTGCTTCTACGACGACAGCGGCGCCATCGGCCGGCGGTACCGCCGGATGGACGAGGCCGGGACGCCCTTCTGCTGCACGGTCGACGGCGAAACCCTCAAAGACGGCACCCTGACGGTGCGGGACCGCGACGCGATGACCCAGGTGCGGGTGCACCAGGACCAGCTGGCGGGATTCATCCGTGAACGGGTGGCCTAGCCTCCGGGACAACCGCGCTATCTTTCGCCGGTCCGGACGCACTCCCC
Organism: uncultured Gemmatimonadaceae bacterium; assembly: GCA_964642475.1. Lineage (GTDB taxonomy): Bacteria > Gemmatimonadota > Gemmatimonadetes > Gemmatimonadales > GWC2-71-9 > JADJOM01. Next base: position 14,313 of record CAZXRC010000021.1, read on the forward strand.
ACAGGAGTTGAACCATGCGGCGCATGCTGGTGTTCGCGGGGCTTCTGATCCCCGGGCTGGTATCGGCCCAGGCCGAGCCGGGCTACCGTGTCGGTATCGTCAGTGAGTCGGGGGACATCGTGACCTGGCTCAAGCCGGGGAACGGGACCCTGACGCAGGAGCGGGTGGTCGCGGTCGGAATCATGCCCGCCGATATCGACGGTCCCCACAACCTCGCGGTCTCCCCCGACCAGAAGTTCTACTACATCTCGATTGCCCACGGGACGCCGTTCGGCTCGCTCTGGAAGATGGATGCGACCGCCGACACCCTGGTGGGCCGGGCCCCGCTGGAGATGTTCCCGACCACCATCGGTCTCACCCCCGATGGGGAGCTGGCGTTCGTGGCCAACTCCGACTTCCACGGGGACCATCCCCGGATGAACGTGGTGACGGTGGTGCACACCCCCTCGATGACCACCATCACCCACCTGCCGGCCTGCGACATGCCGCATGGGGTCAAGGCCAATCATGCGGGGACGTTCGTCTATGTCTCCTGCATGAACAGCGACGAGCTGCTGGAAATCGAGGTGGCCACGCTGCGGATTACCCGCCGAGCCAGGACCGGCGCGGGCCACGACATGGGCGCGATGGCGGGGATGAACCATGGCGGGGCGAATCACGCGCCGGTCCCCTCGTCCCAGGCCAGCGCCCCGGCGCCGGCGGGCGGCGGGGACGCCAGCTGCGCGCCGACCTTCGTCTCGGTCTCGCCCGACGACCGGACGCTCTACGCCGCCTGCAATCACGGGAATTCGCTGCAGGTGTGGGACGCCGCGACGCTTACCCGGCGCACGGAGATCCCGCTGGGCCAGGGCGCCTACAACGTGGAGCCGTCGCCCGACGGGAAGTGGGTGATCGTCACCAACAAGAAGGACCGGAGCTTCAGCCTGGTCGATGCGACCACCCTGGCCGAGGTCGCCAGGATCCCGACCACCAAGAAGATCGTGCACGGGGTGGCCTACTCGCCGGACGGCAGGTACGCGTTCATCAGCCAGGAGTCGATCGGGGCCGATCCCGGCGCAGTGGACATGCTCGACCTGAGCAGCCGCAAGGTGGTAACCTCGGTGCCGGTGCCGGCGCAGCCCACCGGCATCGCGATCTGGAGAAAGCAGCAATGACCCACCAGACGGTGACCTCGCTGCCCGGGTCCGAAGTCCTCGCCCGGGCCAAGCGCTTCTTCCGGGAGCGGGTACCCGGCAACGCCGCCTTTCCCGAGAAGGAAGGCCCCGCCTACCTGACGCTCCGGGGCCAGGGAGGCGAGGAGATCGCCATCGCGGTCACCGCGGGGCCCGAGGGGACCCGGGTACGGGCGGGGACGCTCCTGTTCGATCAGGCGGTCGGCCGGTTCCTCTCCACCCTGCCTCGGGGGGGCCAGGGATGACCACGCTACCGGTGCGGGTGATGGTGCAGGACGCGTGGGACCAGGTGAGCCTGGAACTCCCCGTCAGCGCCACGGTTCAGGAGCTCAAGCAGCGGGCCCTCAGACTGACCCATCAGGTGGGAAAGCCGGAGGAATATCAGGTGAAGTTCCGCGGTGCCGCGGTGCTGGATGAGGAGCGCTCGCTCGCCGAATCGGGTGTGGTCGCCCATGCTACCCTCATCGTGATCCCCCGCCGCCGGCGCCCGGTGCGTTGACCGCGCCCTCCCCGCCGCCCCCGGTGCGCGGCCGGATTGCCACCTTCCTCGCCGTCGGGTTTCTCACCCTCGACGGCGTTCTGTTGTGTCTGGCCGGCCTGTGGGAGAGTCGGCAGGGACTGCTCCTTGGCGGTGGGTTCTGCCTGCTGCTGGCGGTGGCGATCGTCATCTTCTGGCAGCGCCACCGGCGGGGGATCGCGGATCTCCAGGCGGCCCGCCGGGAGGTGGCTGACGAAGCCCGGGCCCTCCGCGACCTGGTGCGTAAGCCCCCCACGTCCTGAATCGTGCCGGTCCCGGTCTTTACCCATCCCGACTGCATCCGCCACGACCCGGGTCCGGATCATCCCGAGACCCCGGCCCGGCTGGCCGTCACCCTGGCGACCCTGGCCCGCGACCCCCGGGCCCAGATCCGCCAGGCCGAGCCGGGAAGCCGGGACGACCTGCTGCTGGTGCATCCGGAAGGGCACCTGCGCCGGCTGGAGGAGATGAGTCGCGGCGGCGGCGGGGTACTCTCGCTCGACACGGTGATGAACGAGTCCAGCTGGTCGGCGGTGCGGGCGGCCACCGGGGCGCTCGCGGCCGCGGTCGATCACGCCCTGGCGGGGGCCGGGCACGCCTTTGCCGCGGTGCGGCCCCCGGGCCATCATGCACTGGCGGGGCGCGCCATGGGCTTCTGTCTGGTCAACAACGTCATGGTCGGGGCTCGCCGGGCGCAGCGGGCCGGCCGGGAACGGGTGCTGATCGTCGACTGGGACGTGCACCACGGCAACGGGACCCAGGCACTCATGGAGCAGGACCCGACACTCCGGTACGTCTCGCTGCATCAGCACCCCTGGTATCCGGGGACCGGGATGGCGGAGGAGCGTGGGGTCGGCAATGTCTTCAACGTGCCGCGGGGACCCGGGGCGCCGGCCGAGCGGTACGTGGAGGATCTCTGGGCGGCGATCGTCTCCGCCACCGAGCGCTGGTCGCCCGACCTGGTGTTGCTGTCGGCCGGCTACGACGCGATGCGGGGCGATCCCCTCGGCGGGTTCACGCTGGAGCCGTACCATTACGCGACCCTGACCCGGCGACTGCGTGAACGACTCCCGGCGGCGCCGATCGTGGGGGTACTGGAAGGGGGCTATGTTCCCGAGCGGGTGGCTCTGGGGGTGGCGGAGACGGTCGGGGCGCTGGGATGATTCCCGGCGGTACGGTTGCCTCCGGGGGGCCGCCAGGCCAAGTTAGCGGGCATGGCACAGACTCCTAACGAGCAGGACCCGCCCCTGCCTCTCTGGGGGGTGCTGGAGGAGGAGTTCCGCGAGCTGCACGTGGGCGGCAGCGCGCACGACTGGCAGCAGCGCTGGCAGGCCGAGCAGGACCGCATCACCCGCAGGACCGGGAAGGCCCCGACCCCCGCCGAGCTGGAAGACGCCCTTCACCACCTGACGCACGAGCTACCGGAGGACGAGGCGCGGACCGCGCTCTGTCTGTCCGGCGGTGGCATCCGGAGCGCCGCGTTCGGCCTGGGCGTGCTCCAGGGCCTGGCGCGCAAGCGGCTGCTGGCCCGGATGCACTACCTCTCCACCGTCTCCGGCGGGGGCTACATCGGCGCATGGCTCTCGTCCTGGATCCATCGCCATATCGACGGCGTTCGAGGGACGGAGTCCGAGCTGGCCGCCAGTGTCACCAGCCCCGCCGACACTACGTCCACCGCCCACCCGGTACAGCAGCTCCGTCGCTACAGCAATTACTTGAGTCCCCGGGTCGGGCTGATGTCCCCCGATACCTGGACTCTGGTGGCCACGTTCTTCCGCAATCTGCTGGCCAACTGGCTGGTGCTGCTGCCGCTGCTGCTGCTTCTGCTCCTCGTCCCCCGGGTGATGCTCAGCATGGCGGGGTGGCCCTGGTTCAGCCACGCCACGGTGGCGCCGTGGCTGCTCTACCTGATCGTGGCGGCGGCGTGGGTGGCGGCGCTCTTCGCGGTGAAGTACAGCCATGACGTCGACGAGCTGCCCTCGGGGGAGGGCACCCTGGCGGCCTGGGCAGCCGAGGCCACCGGCGAGTTCCTGCGGGAGTGTCTGCTGCCGGTCATCGCCTCGGCGCTGCTCCTGGTGACGGCGCTGGCGTGGTATCGCGCCAGCGACCTTCCGGTCCGGTTGGAGCTGGGTCAGGCCGCGCTGCCCCTGCTGCCCCTTGCGGCGGCGCTGTTCGGCGGGACGGTGCACTATGCCGGGTGGCTCTGGTCCACCGAACCGGCGACCGGCCTCCGGGATCACTTTGCGATTGTCTTCTCCGGGCTTCTCGCGGGGCTGGTCGGCGGTCTCGCCGCCCAGATGGCGCTGCGGCTGCCGGAACAGCCAACTTGGCTGGTGGCCTACGTCTGGCTGGCGCCGGCGCTGCTGCTTGGGCTTTTCGTCCTCGGCGCGAACCTGCACGCCGCCTGGGCCGGCATCAAGAACCGGACGACCGACGCGGACATGGAGTGGAGCGCCCGGATGACGGGGTATCTGCTCCGCAGCGCGTGCATCTGGCTGCTCGCGAGCGGGGTCGTGTTCTACGGCCCGATCCTGTTCGACATCCTTCCGCGGCTGGTGTCGCTCAGCGGAGTCGTTGCGCTCTTTGGCGGGTCGGTGGTGTCGGGATGGAGCGGCAGCACCGAATCGGGTCGGCGGTCGGAGCAGTCGGACCGGCGCTCGCGGGTGCTGGATCTGATCACCCGGTTCGCGGGGCCGGTCTTCCTCGCGGTCATCCTGGCCTGGCTGTCGGCGTTGACCTCGCTCCTGGTGGCGCCCCTGCGGGAGGTGGCCGGGCTGTCGTGGGCCTGGGCCGGGGTGCTCTCCCCTGAGACAATCGGCCTGTCGTGGAAGGGGGAGCTGCTGGTGGGCCTCTTCGGCCACCTGCGGGTCCTGATCGAGCTCACGCTCGCGGGAGTGCTGGCGCTGGGTGCGGTGCTCGGCGCGATATTCCTCTTTGCCGCCCGCAACGTCGCGCTCAACAAGTTCTCCCTGCACCACATGTACCGGGAACGGCTGATTCGGGCCTTCCTGGGCGCCAACCGGCCGACCAGGCGCCCCGACCGATTCACCGGCTTCGACCCCGACGACAATCTCCCGATGGGACACCTTTGGCCCCTGGCCCTGACGCCCCAGGGCATCGTGGACCAGCCGGGGTTCCTGACTTCGGTGCGGGACGGGACCGAACCGGTGCTGCGGGCCCTGCGCCAGCGGCTCACGCCCGCGCTCCAGACGTGGTTGGGCGGCTGGGGCGGCGGGGCCGATACCGAGCAGCCCCTGATCGCGCTCTGCTTCGAGTGGAACGGGCTGGCGGAGCCGCTGGGATTCGGTCCCGGCGACCAACTGGGACGGGAGCACCTGCCGCCGACGCTGCTCGCTGCGTGGGCCGAGTTCGAGAAGCAGGTGAGGCAGTGCCGGAAACGGGGCGAGACCCGGGTGGGGTTCGACCAGTACCAGGTCCGGCTCTACAACCGGACCCTGCTGGAGTCGGTGTGCTCCGAGACGATCCGGGGGGCCCGGCGGGGCCATGGCAGCCGCCCGCTGCACCTGCTCAACCTCACGCTCAACCTGGCCTCGGACCCGGAACTGGCGTGGCAGGATCGCAAGGGCGAGAGCTTCACGGTGAGTCCCCTGCATGCCGGCGCGGGCGATCCGACGCTCGGATACCGCCGCACCGACCTGCCGACCGCCTTGCCCGAGCGGCGCTACGGCGGGGATCGGGGAATCTCGCTCGGCACCGCAATGGCCATTTCCGGCGCGGCGGCAAGCCCCAACATGGGGTATCACTCCTCGCCGGTGGTCACCTTCCTGCTGACCCTCTTCAACGCCCGACTGGGGTGGTGGCTGGGGAACCCGGGAGCGGCGGGGGCGGCGACCTATCCCGACTACTACGTCCGCCGGCCGGTGCGCTGGCTGCTGCGGGAACTCCGGGGCCGAACCGACCGCACCGGAGAGTACGTCTATCTCTCCGACGGCGGCCACTTCGAGAACCTGGGCCTCTATGAGGCGGTGCGGCGTCGGGCCCGGTTCATCATCGTCAGCGACGCGGGCGCCGACCCGGCATTCAGCTTCGAGGACCTGGGCAACGCGATTCGGAAGATCCGGATCGACTTCGGTATCCCGATCACCTTCCCGTCCGGCCTTCCGATCTACTCCCGGCGCGAGGCGGCGGCCGCCGACTTCACGGTGGAGCAGGGGCGGCACTACGCCCTGGCGACCATCCACTATTCCGAGGTGGACCGGCGGCCCGACGGGACGCCGCACCAGGACGGCCTGCTGCTCTACCTCAAGCCGGCGGTCTATGGCCAGGAGCCGGTCGACGTCCGCAACTACGCCACCAAGCACCGGGACTTTCCCCACGAGACCACCGCCGATCAGTGGTTCTCCGAGCCCCAGCTCGAGAGCTATCGGGCGCTGGGGCTGTATGCGATCGAACAGGCCCTGGCCAGGGCCCAGCCCACCGACTCGGTCGGCGGGGCGCTCCGCCGGGTGGACCATCCCGAGGGTCGGCATTCCGGCGCATGGCGGCGCGCGCTCTGATATTATTCGGCCTCCCTCTGCTCCGGTGATCCCGCAATGGCCCGCCAGCTCCGCCTCGATGTCGAGGTGCTCAACCTCCGTACCCGCCATCCGTTCATCATCGCCCGCGGTGGGCAGAGCGACTACCGCACCGTCTGGGTGAAGCTGACCGACAGCGACGGGGTGGAGGGGTGGGGTGAGGCCGCGCCGGCCCGGATCTACGGCGAGAGTACCGAGACGGTGCTGGCCGCGCTCCAGGTCTATGGTCAGCACCTGCCGGAGGATCCCTTCGCGATCGAGGAAGCCGAGCGGCGTTGGGAGACCGCGCTCCGGCTCAACCCCTCGGCGCGGTGCGCCCTCTCGGCGGCGCTGCACGACCTTGTCGGAAAGAAGCTCGGGGTGCCGGTGTATCGGCTGTGGGGGCTGGATCCGGCCCGGGCGCCGCGCTCGACCTTCACCATCGGGATCGACACGGTCGAGAAGCTCCGGGTGAAGGTGGCCGAGGCGGAGCAGTATCCGATCCTCAAGATCAAGCTCGGCACCGACCGCGATGTCGAGATCCTCCAGACCATCCGGAGCCTCACCCAGAAGGAGCTTCGGGTCGACGCCAACACCGGCTGGAACGTGAAGCAGGCCATCCGGATGCTGCCGGTGCTGGAGGAATTCGGCGTCACGGTGCTGGAGCAGCCGCTCCCGGCGGGCGATCTCGACGGGCTCGCCCGGGTGACCCGGGCCTCGCGGATTCCGGTCATTGCGGACGAGAGCTGCCTGGTGGCCGCCGATATCCCGCCGCTGGTGGGGAAGGTGGACGGGATCAACATCAAGCTGGCCAAGTGCGGCAGCCTGCGGGAAGCGCAGCGGATGATCGCGATCGCGCGGGCCCATCACCTGATGGTGATGGTCGGGTGCATGATCGAGAGTTCGATCGCCATCACGGCAGCGGCGCACGTCACACCGCTTGTCGACATCGTCGACCTCGACGGGGCGGCGCTCCTTGGCAGCGATCCCTTTCAGGGTGCGTCGATCGACGGTGGGCAGGTGCGCCTCCCCGCCGCGCCCGGACTGGGCCTCAGCCGACGATGACGCCGGGCTACGGGCTGGTGGCGCTCCCCTTGCCGCTGGCCCGGCCGTACACCTACCGGATTCCGGAGTCGCTCGCCGACCGGGTGGTGCCGGGAGCGCGGGTGGTGGTGCCGGTCCGCCAACGCGAGATCATCGGCATCGTCACCGGACTCACCGATACGCCTCCGCCGCAGGTGGCGCGGGAGCTGCTCTCCGCGCCCGATCCGGTGCCTGCCCTCCCCGAACCGCTGCTCGAGACCGCCCGCTGGATGGCGGCGTACTACGGCACGCCGTTGGGCCTCGCCTTGAAGGCGGTGCTCCCCGGGGCGCTCTGGGGCGAGTCGCGGGTCGTGGCCTCATTGGCCGGAGCCGGCGTTCCCGGCGGGTTGGCGGGGGAAGTCTGTGCCTGGCTCGAGCGCAAGGGCGGCGAGGCGCCGGTCTCCGCCATCGCCCGCGGGCTCAAGCGGCCAGTCTGGGAGGCGGTGAACCGGCTGGTCCGGGCCGGCGCGCTGACGCTCCGGGTGGAGGCGGCGGAGACCGATGCTGGCGCGGTGAGCGAGCGTGTGGTCACCCTGGTGGAGCCGGCGCCGCCGCTGGCCGAGCGGGAGCGGCTCTTCAAGCGGCGGCCGGCCCAGCGGGCGGTGCTTGAGGCACTGGAGGAGCTGGGAGGAACGGCGCCGCTCAGGCACCTGGCCGAGCAGCTTGGCCTTTCCCGGCCGGCGATCGCGGCCCTGGTAGAGCGGGGCCTCCTCCGGGACGATACCGTCACGGTGCATCGCGACCCCTTCCGCGAACGCGGGGTCACGCCGGCGCCACCGCACCCCACCGCGGCGCAGACCGATGCGGTCGCGGCCATCAGCGCCGCGTCGCCGGGCGATGGGGTACTCCTCTTCGGCGTGACCGGCAGCGGCAAGACCCTGGTGTATCTCGAGGCCGTGCGGCACGCCCTGGCGCAGGGCAAAGGGGCGATCCTCCTGGTGCCGGAGATCGCGCTCACGCCCCAGACCGTGAGCCGGGTGCGCGGGGTCTTTGGCGACGAGGTGGCGGTGCTTCACAGCGCCCTCTCCGACGGCGAGCGGGCCGATGCCTGGCGGGCGATCCGGCGGGGGGAGCGGCGGGTGGTGGTCGGGGCCCGCTCCGCCATCTTCGCCCCGGTCGCGAACCTCGGACTCATCGTGGTGGACGAAGAGCACGAGGGGAGCTACAAGAACAACGAAGCCCCCCGCTATCAGGCCCGGGACGTGGCGCTGGTTCGAACCCGGCTGGAGCAGGCCCGGCTGGTACTGGGCAGCGCCACCCCATCGCCGGAATCGATGCACCGGGTCGGGAGCCGGCTCAGGCTGGTGCGGCTGCCGGACCGGGTCGGCGCCCAGCCCCTGCCACCGGTGGAGCTGATCGATCTCCGTGTCGCCCCCCGCCTCAAGGAGGCCCGGGCCCTCCCGTGGAGCGAGCGGCTCGATGCCGAAGTCGTGGCCGCGCTGGCGCGCGGGGAGCAGGTCCTGCTGCTGCTCAATCGGAGGGGGTTCGCCACGATCCTCCAGTGCCCCGGGTGCGGCACAGTGCGGGAATGCCCCAACTGCAGTATCTCGCTCACGGTTCACCAGGCGCCGGCGGGGCTCCGTTGTCACTACTGCGGGCACGACGAGGAGATCCCCGCGGGGTGCTCCGCCTGCGGCGGCGCCGTGCAGCGGATGAAGGGGGTGGGTACCCAGCAGCTCGAGCGGTTCCTCGCGGCCCGGTTCCCCGACGCCCGACTGGCGCGGATGGACCTGGACACCACCAGCACCCGCTGGTCGCACCAGACCATCCTGGACCGGGTAGGACGAGGAGAAGTCGACATTCTCCTCGGAACCCAGATGATCGCGAAGGGGCTCGACTTTCCCAACGTGACGCTGGTCGGCGTGGTCGATGCCGACACCGGCCTCCACCTTCCCGATTTCCGCGCCGCCGAACGGACCTTCCAGCTCATCGCCCAGGTGGCGGGACGGGCGGGACGCGGCCCCAAGGGTGGCCGGGTGGTGGTGCAGACCCGGAATCCCGACCACTATGCCCTGACCGCCGCGGCCCGGCACGACTCCGAGGCGTTCCTGGCGACCGAGCTTCGTCAGCGGGAGTCCCCGCCCTATCCGCCGTTCGCGTCGCTGGTAAACCTGGTCATCTCGGGGGAGTCGGACGCCCGGGTGGCGGATCACGCCGCGGCAGTGGCCCGGTGGTGCAGCGCACTGGTCGAGGCCCAGCAGCTGGAGGTGGGTGTGTTGGGGCCGGCCCCCTGCGCCATCGGCCGGATCAAGGGGCGCTGGCGCTGGCACGTGGTGCTTCGGGGCGAGAACGAGCCGCTGGGGCGAATAGTCCGCTATGCGGTGGACCGGCTGCCGGAGGCTGCAGGGGTGAGGGTGGTCACCGATCGGGACCCGGGGAGCCTGTTGTAGGGGGGACGGTCGGACGGTCGGAGGGTCAGGCGGTCGGTGGCCATAGCGTGAAACCTGGGTCCGGAGGCATTTTCCCCACTCTCTCAGTCTTTGTACCGACCGCCTGACCGCCCGATCGCCTGGCCGCCTATGAATGACGAACTCGCAACCATCTATCTGCGCGATGTGAAGGAGCGCTTCCGGGCTCACAAGAAGCTCGGGGAGGGCGCCATTCGTCAGGTCTACGACAAGGGTCTCACCGACCGGATCGACCCCGAGGCCAACAGCATCGCGGTGCTGGTCAAGCATCTGGCCGGCAACATGCGCAGTCGCTGGACCGGCTTTCTCACCTCCGACGGGGAGAAGCCGGATCGCAACCGGGACGCCGAGTTCGAGGTGGAGCCAGGGCTGACCCGGGAAGAACTCTTCGAGTGGTGGGACGACGGTTGGGCCCGGGTGTTCGAGGCGCTGGACCAGCTGACGCCGGCCGATCTCAACCGCACGGTGCTGATCCGGGGGCATCGACTGCCCGTGATCGAGGCGATCAACACCCAACTGGCGCACTACGCCTATCACGTGGGCCAGATCGTGCAGCTGGCGCGGCATCTGGCCGGCCCGCGCTGGAGCACCCTCAGCATCCCCAAGCGGAGGCCCGGCTGAGCTCCGCCTTCGTCGCCGGGGCGACCGGCTACACCGGGCGGGCAGTGGTGGCGGCACTCCGCGCGCGGGGGATCGACTGTGTGGCGCATGTACGCCCCGATTCCGCGGCCCTCCCGGCGTGGCGGGCCCGGTTTCAGGCGCTGGGCGCCGAGGTGGACACCACGCCCTGGCAGTCGGAGGCAATGACCGCCGCGCTTGCGCGGCTCCGGCCGAGCCTGGTGTTTTCGCTGCTGGGAACCACCCGGGCGCGGAGTCGGCGTTCGCGTCGGGAAGCGGGCCGGATCGAAACCTACGGCACGGTGGACGTCGGACTCACCCTCATGCTGTATGACGCGGCCCGGCGCTCGGGGGCGTCGCCGCGGTTCATCTACCTTTCGTCGGTTGGCGTCCGGCCGGACACCCGCAATCAGTATCTCGCCGCTCGAGCCCTGGTGGAGCGGTCGCTGGTCGATGGCGCTTTACCCTACATCATCGCCCGGCCGTCGTTCATCACCGGGCCGGATCGCGAGGAGCTCCGGCTGGGTGAGCGGCTGGGTGCCGGGGTGGCCGACGCGGTGCTGGGCCTGGCCCGGGTACTGGGTGGGGCCCGGTCCTGGGCCCGCTATCGCTCGACCACGCCGACAGTCCTGGCCCGGGCGCTGGTCGAAGCCGCCCTCCAGCCCAGGCCCAGCCGGATCCTCGAGTCGGAGGAGCTTCGCAGCGCCTGACGGCTCGTCGGAGCGCCGGGGCTACTTCGCCCAGCCGATTTCACCCCCGATGTAGTAGTTCCGACCCGGGGCCGTCTCGAACACCCGGCCGAAGGTGCCATTGATGGTGAGGGCGCCGACGTAGCTTCGGTCCCACAGGTTGTTGATGCCGAAGAACGGGCGGATGAACGCGCCGCCCCGGGTGCCCTGCCAGCTCATCCGCACGTTGGTGACGCCGAGGCCGATGCCGTTGACGTCGCTCGGGCCGCTCGCGCCCCACCCATTCACGTAGATCGTGTTGGCGTCGTCCGCGAAGACCGACGACGACATGGTGTGGTCCAGGTCGAGGGTGACGCCCCGCACCGGCCCGGCCCGCAGCCCGAGGCGGATGAACGCCTTGGGTACGCCGGCGAGCTGCTTGCCGTCGAGGGTGTCGATCACCGCCACGTTGTTCACCACCCGCTGCACCCGGTACTCGTCGAAGCGATAGTCGGCGTAGGTCCAGTTGCCGAAGAGGCGCAGCCGGTCGGCCACCCGGGCACTGAGGCCCAGCTCGATGCCGTCGTTCTTGAGGCGGCCGGCATTGGTGAAGAGACTCCGGCCCGAGAGCTCGGTGAAGGGGACGATCGCATCCTTGATGCGGGCGAGGAAGCCGGCCACGCTGTAGGTGATGGGCCCGACCACTCCCCGGGCACCGACTTCGTAGTTCACGGCCCGCTGGGGATCGAGGGATCGGTTGAACCCGCCGACATTGGCCTGCTGGTTCACCAGCTCGGTCGTGGTCGGCGTCTCGAAGCTGGTGCTGACGTTCAGGTAGGGGCTGAAGCGGTTGTCCTTGACCAGGCTGACGCCGGCGTTGCCCGAGAGCGACGACATGGTCCGGTCGCCGCTGTTGTCGGAGCCGTCCCCGAAGAAGTGATCGGTCACGTCGAACTTGACCGCGTCGTACCGGCCGCCGGCGCTGATCACCACCGCCTCCGCCGGGCTCCAGTGGAGCTGGGCGAAGGTGCCGATCTCGGTGACCTGCTCCCGTTGGTCGATGAAGAGGGTGTCGCGGATCCCCGACGAGTCGCGCCAGTTCTCCCGGTCGTCCCGCATCCGCTGCAGATCGACGCCGGCGGTGACGGACGGAGCGCGGTCGCTGGTGGCCCCCAGCCGCTGCTCGGTCGCGAGGCGGATACCGTAGACCTGTCGGTCGACCCGCACGAAGGTGCCGATCCGGGCGCCGGGCCCCTGCGGCGGCGGGGTGGCGAGCGGATTGTCGAGGTTGCGGAGCAGACCGAAGACCGCGACATCGAACCGGCCGTTGCCGGTGTAATGGGTTGCGGTCAGCGCGAGCTGGCCCTGCCACACATCCTTGTCGGTCCGGCGCAGGAGGTTGTTGGCCCCCGCCGAATCGGGGTTGGCAAAGACCTCGGCCCGGGTCAGGGCACCGGGGTTCTCCGCCTTGGGCTGGTCGCTGTAGGAGAACCGCGCGCCCAGGGTGGTACTGCCGCCGGCCAGGTAGTTGCCGGCGAGCGAGAGCTGGGTCAGCCGGGTGGCGCTGTTCTGCCGGAACCCGTCAAGCGTGGTGTGGCTGAGGGAGAGGACGCCATCGAGCGGCCCGCTCCGTCCGCTGGTGCGCCCGCCGATCTTGAACAGCCCGAAGGAGCCCCCCTCGGCCCGCACCGACTGGGCGAAGGGTCCCGGACCGGCCTGTTCGGAGTTGAGCGACAGGACGCCTCCGGAGGCGTTGCCATAGAGGGAAGAACTGGCGCCCCGCAGGACCTCGATCGAGCGCAGATTGGCGAAATCGACGTTGGAGAGCTGGCTCTGTCCATCGGGGAGGGTCTGGGGTACGCCGTCGAGCAGAACCTTGATGCCGCGGACGCCGAAGTTGGCCCGGCTCCCGAAGCCGCGGATCGACAGGCGCTGGTCGACCGAGTAGTTGTACCGGTTGGCAACGTAGACCCCGGGCAGGTTGTTGAGCGCCTCGTCGAGGCCCAGGGTGCTCTGGGCTCCCTGGATCTCGCTCCGGTTCACCACGCCCACCGCGGCCGGCACGCGTGATACCCGCTCCGGCGTACGAGTCACCGTCACCGTCAGCTCGGGAAGCACCTTGACCGAGTCCTGACGGACCGAGTCGCGGACCTGGGCCATTGCGGGCGATGTGATCAGGCCGGCAAACACACACAATGAAAGAATTCGCATTCGTCTTCCTGAGGATGTGAATCGGTGTTGAGAGTAAAGCCGTCGCCTCTAGGCAGGGGCCGTGCCGCTCCGAAACCGGGTCCGGATGCGACCCGGAGTCGCTTGGCCGTCATGTGTTTAGCCGTCTGATCGTGAGCGCACGCGGCGGGCCGGGACCGTCGACCAACTGGGTGGAATCAACCACCGGGCGGGGGATTTCACCCAGTGGATCGCCTTGAATCGCCTTCCGACGAGGTCTAGATTCCGCCTCGCCATGCCCCCGCAAAACTATCGCCCGCCGGAGTTTAACTCATCACCCCTGGGGAATGCTCCGGAGGCTCAGTTCGCCACCGTGCAGATGGACGGGGTGCTGCCCGAGGGGTTCTTCTCGACCTCCAATCTCCCGACCTACGTGCGCGTGGGCCAGGGCTGGGTGCTGCCCGCCCGGCCGAGAATGGACTGCGCCATCCGGCGGAGCGCCGCGGGGCTCGAGGTCATCGAACCGCGTCGCCTCAAGCGGGGCGATGAGGTGGCGATGGGGTTGGCGGAAGATGGCTCCCAGGGTATCTACGTGCACACCGCCGGGTTTCTCGGCGGCGCCCACAGCGCTAATGAGTTCCGCTTCATGTCCACGGAGGTCAGCCGGGAACGGCCGGTCAACTACGAGGAGCTGGCCGAGCGGCTGCTTGAGGACAAACGGCGCGGCGGATGCCTCATCTGGGTCGCGGGTCCGGCGCTGGTGCACAGCCGTGCCCGCGGCGATTTCGAGTGGTTCATCCGGCAGGGCTTCGTCCAGGCGGTGCTCGCCGGTAACGCGGTCGCCGTCCACGACATCGAGGCCGCGATCTTCGGCACCACCCTCGGCATGTCGAATACCGGCCGCCCCACCGACGGCGGGCATGGGCTGCACATGCGGGCCATCAACCAGGTCCGGGCCTGCGGGTCGATCGAACAGGCGGTGGCCAAGGGACTGATCCGGGGCGGGATCATGCATGCCCTGGTCACCAGCAAGGTGCCGTTTGTGCTGGCCGGCTCGATCCGGGATGACGGACCCTTGCCGGGGGTATACAGCGACAGCCTCGCGGCCCAGGACGCGATGCGGGAGCACACGGTGAACGCGACCGGTGCCATCCTCATCGCCACCGCGCTGCACGCAATCGCGGTGGGGAACATGCTTCCCGCCTATCATACGCATTTCGGGGGCATCCCGACGCCGCTCATGACGATCTGTGTCGATCAGACCGAGTTCGTGGTCAACAAGCTCAAGGATCGGGGCACCCACCAGGCCTACGGCGTCGTGACCAACGCGCAGGACTTCATGCATGTGCTCCGGTTCTATGTGGAGAAAGGAATGACCGCGTGATCCTCAATCAGCCCGGGTCCGGCTGGGGCAAGCTGGCCGAGCATGTCGCGGGGACGCTGCCGGCGGCGGAGATCGATGCCATCTGGCAGTTCCGTACCCTCAAACGGGATGGGCGCGAGTGGGGGACGGCGCTCCTCTCCCGGGTCGATGGGGAGGAGCAGGAGCGGCGGCGGATCTACACCGCCCGGTTCATGCACGTGCTCAAGGGGAAGGAGCGGGGAAAGTTCGAGGCCTTTCTCGAGGAGGTGGGGCAGGGTCCGGTGGAGACGCTGGGCGAGCTCCTGGCCGGGGTGCGCAAGCGGATCGAGGACGAGGATCCGCGACCGGTGCCGTTGGAGACCTGGTTCCCCTCGGCCGATGGCGCGACTCGGAACGGGTGAAGGGGCGGCGCTGGTCGAGCGCTTCCGGCGGTACCTCCGGGACCATCGCCAGCCGGTGACGCGCCAGCGGGACACCATCGCCGACCTGGTGCTCACCTCGGACGATCACCTTTCGGCCGACCAGGTGCGCAAGCGGCTGGCCGAGCAGGGGCAACGGGTCGGGCTCGCCACCATCTACCGGACGCTGGAGCTGCTGGAGAAGAGCGGGCTGGCGCGGGCCCACGACTTCGGGCAGGGGTTCAAGCGCTTCGAACCGATTCCGGCCCAGGCCGATCACGAGCACCTGATCTGCGTACGCTGCGGCAAGGTGGTGGAGTTCGCCCACGAACGGCTGGAGCGGATGCTGCCGATCATCGCCGATGAGCATGGATTCCAGCCGGAGCGGCACCGGGTGGAGATCTACGGGGTGTGCGGCGCCTGCCAGCGGCGGGGGTTGGGGCAGGCGGTCGGGCGGTAACCACGGCCATTCGGCTGGCGGCGGGTCACTGACAGGGTGAGGCTCGACATGAACACTTCGAAGGCGATGGGCGACAGGCCCGTGATCCCGCCAATGGCCGGCGGCCAGCGGCCGGCTGCCGCATGACCGACTCTCCCTCCCTCGGGCTCGCCGTCGCCTTCTTGGCCGGGCTCCTCAGCTTTCTGTCGCCCTGCGTCCTGCCGCTGGTGCCCTCCTACATCGGATTTCTGACCGGTCTCACCCTCGACGAGATGAGCGCGCGGCGGCGGCTGGCGTTCACCCACGCGCTGCTCTTCGTCCTTGGCTTCAGCCTGATCTTCCTGCTCCTTGGCGCGTCGGCGACGGCGCTGGGGCGGGCCCTCAAGTTCCACGAGGTCTGGCTCCAGCGGGTAGGCGGGACCCTGATCATCTTCTTCGGGCTGGTCTGTCTCGGTGTGTTCAAGTTCAACTTTCTGTTGCAGGACAAGCGCCTCCACCTGCAGGACAAGCCCGTCGGCTATCTCGGCTCGGTGGTGGTGGGGATGGCCTTCGCCGCGGGGTGGACCCCCTGTATCGGCCCGATCCTGGGCGGGATTTATACCATGGCTTCGGCCACCGAAACGGTTGGGCGGGGCATGCTGCTGCTGGGGGCCTATTCCGCAGGGCTCGCGGTGCCTTTCCTCCTCGCGGCCTGGGCAGTCGACGGATTCCTCGCCTGGTTCCAGAAGTTCCGCAAGTATCTTCCGTGGGTGATGCGGGTGACCGGCGCGATGCTGGTGTTCGTCGGCATCCTGCTGGTCACGGGGCAGTTCACCCGGCTGGCCGGTTGGCTCCAGGGACTGACGCCGGCGGGGCTGATCGAGCGGCTGTAACCGGGCGGGCGAGAGGCGACGCTTCTCCCCCGCCGCCCTCTGCCCGCACTAGACCGCCTCCAGCTCCTCTTCCGTCTCCTGCCGCCGCAGCAACTCCCAGTACCGTCCCCGTGCCGTCATCAGCGTCTCGTGGGTCCCCGCTTCGACCATTCTCCCCCGATCCAGCACCATGATCGCGTCCGAATCGCGCACCGCCGACAGCCGGTGGGAAATGACGATGCGGGTCCGGCCCGCGAGGGCGCTCCGCAGGCCCTGGAGTATGCGGGCCTCGGTCTGGGTGTCGACGGCGGAGAGCGCGTCATCCAGCACGAAGACGGGTGGATCCTGCGCCAGCGCCCGGGCGATCGCCGCCCGTTGCCGCTGGCCGCCCGACAGGTTGATGCCCCGCTCCCCCAGCATGGTGTCGTATCCCTTGGGGAGGTCGGGGACGGCGGCGGCCAGCTGCGAGATCTCCGCCACCCGCTGGAGCCGGCCGTCGTCCGGCGCCCCCAAGAGTACATTCTGCCGCACCGTGTCGCTGAACAGGAACGTCTCCTGCGGCACCACCCCGACCGCCCGATGCAGCTCCTCGAGCGTCAGATCGCGGAGGTCGACCCCGTCGATCAGAATTCGCCCCCGATCGGGGTCGTAGGTCCGTGCCAGCAGCTCCGCGACGGTGGACTTGCCGGCCCCGGTGGCGCCCACGATGCCCAGCGATCCGCCGGCGGGAACCTGGAACGAGAGATCCTGCAGCACCCAGCCGCGCTCGTGGGCGTTGGGGAACCGGAACCAGACCCGATCGAACTCGACGGCCCGGCCGCCGGTGGCGCCCGGCAGCGTCACGGGGGTCCCCGGGGAGCTGATCGCCGGGCGCTCATCCAGGAGCGTGTTGATGCGGCCCATCGAGGCCTCACCCCGCTGCACCAGATTCACCACCCAGCCCAGGGCGATCATGGGCCAGACGAGGTAGACCAGCCAGGAGCTGAACGCGATGAACTCGCCGACGGTGATGGTGTGCTGGATCACCAGCCGTCCCCCCACCCAGATCACCGCTCCCGCTCCGAGGCCGCCGAGCAGTGCCAGCATCGGGTGAAAGGCGCCAGCGACACGGGCCAGGGCGAGGTTGCGACCGGCGTAGTCCGTGTTTATCGTGCGGAATCGTTCGATCTCCGCGAGTTCCTGGCGATAGGCGCGGATGATTCGAGTCCCCGAGAGGTTTTCGTGGACCGCGGTCGTGAGATCGGCGTAGGCTGCCTGGATTCGAAGGGTGCGCTGGTGGATCGCCTGCCCGAACGCCACCATGCCGATCGGCAGGGCGACGAGCGGCAGAAGGGCGATGCCCGCCAGGCGGGGGCTGATGTGCAACAGGTAGGGCAGCACCATGGCCGCCCGCACCACGGTATCCGACAGGTACATCACCCCGGGCCCCGCCACCATCCGTACCGCCAGCAGGTCGTTGGTGCTCCGGGCCATGAGATCGCCGGTGGTGTAGCGGTCGTAGAATTCGGCGGAGAGCCGCTGCAGGTGGGCAAAGAGCCGGTCACGCAGGTCGGTTTCGATCCGGCGGCTCACCCCATTGAGCGCTTCCCGCATGCTGTAGCGGGTGACCCCGCCGAGGGCCGCCGCCCCGAGGAGGAGCAGCAGGGCCCGCCGGACCGCCGCCATGCTTCCGCCCTGGCCCAGGGCGTCGATGCCCTCCTGCAGGAAGCGCGGTCCCAGGGTCGTGAAGAAGTTGGAGAGCACGACGCAGGCGAACCCGGACGCATAGATGCGCCAGTGGGGACGCGCGTCGGGCCACAGTCGTCCGAGGTGCTTCATCAGTGCAATGTGCCCCGGTCCTCGCGGGCCGGGCAAGTCATCGTCTCCGGGAGGAGTACCATGCAGAAGTCAATTGCCGCCGCGCTCATGCTGGCTGTGCTGGCGGGCTGCGGGAAGAAGGACCAGCAGACGGCCGCGGCCGACAGTCTCTCGCGGGATCTCCAGCTCGCGCCGGCCGAGTCGACCACGGCGCTCAACGACCGCCCGGCCGAAGCTCCGCCAACCGCGACGCCGGCCCCCTCGACTCCCACGCCCGCGGCGCCCAAGCCGGCGGCGCCCAAGCCCAAGCCGAGTGCCCCCGCGCCCACCAGGCCGGCGGCCCCGGCGCCCCGGGCCGTGTCGCTCGACAGCGGCGTGGTCATCACCGCCAGCGCCGACGACAGCCTCCACAGCCGCCACAATAAGGCCGGCGAGAGCTTCCGCGCCACCGTGAGCGAGGATGTGAAGGACGCCAACGGACGGGTCGTCATTCCGGCCGGCTCCCAGGTCACTTTCAACGTCGCGATCCTCGAGCCCGCCCGGAACAAGAGCGACAAGGACGGCAAGATCCGGATCGAGGCGACCTCGGTGGTGATCGACGGCGAGAGTCGCGCCATCAGCGGCTTCGCCCGGACGGCGACCATCGAGCATGCGCTCGAAGGGCAGGGGGTCACGGCCGGTGGCGCGGCCCGGGTGGGGGCCGGCGCGGCCGGTGGCGCCATCGCCGGCAAGGTGATCGGCGGGAAGACCGGTGCGATCATCGGCGGCATTGCCGGGGCTGCCGGTGGTGCCGTGCTCGCCTCCAAGACCGCGGACCGGGACGTGGTGGTGCGGCCCGGGATGAAGGTGGAGTTCACCCTCGCGTCCAATTTCACGGTAACGCGGTAGACGGTCGGGCGGGGGGATGCCGCGTCATCCCGAGGCAGGCGAGGGGTCCCTGATGCTGCCGTCAGGGACCCCTCGTCGCTTGCGTGCCTCGGCGTGATCTGTCCCGTCGCGGCCCCTCGCTCCGCTTTCTCGCTCTAGTACCCGGCCCCGCCTCCGCCCAGGCGCGGATCGCTCACCCCCTGCCAGCCGTCCCGGGTCCGGATGATCGCCTCCACGTCCCCCCAGCGCCCCCGGAACTCCACGGTGTGTCCCATCGCTTCGAGCCGGCCGAGGGTCCCGGGGTAGAAGCCGTTCCGCTCCAGCCGGATCGCGTCAGGCAGAGCCTGGTGGTGCATCCGGGGCGCCTCGATGGCCTGTGGCAGCGACATGCCATGATCGATCACGTTGCTGATCACATGGTATACCTGGGTGATGATCGTCGGTCCGCCCGGTGTTCCCACGACCAGGAGGAGCTTCCCGGCCGGGTCGAGCACCACGCTGGGGGTCATGGCGGACAGCATCCGCTTGTGAGGCTGGATCGCGTTGGCCTCGCCCTGCACCAGGCCGTACATGTTGGGCCTGCCCGGCGAGGTGGCGAAATCGTCCATCTCGTCGTTGAGGAGGAACCCCGCGCCGGAGACCGCCAGGGCACTGCCGTAACTGTCGTTGAGGGTGGTGGTGCAACTGACCGCGTTGCCCTCGGCATCGACCACGGAATAGTGGGTGGTGGAGGCGCCGTCGCGGAGTTCCGGCGTGAAGGTCGGCGTCTTCGATGCCCGGTCCGGGTTCACCTCGTCGCGGAGGGTCGCGGCGTATGCCTTGGAGAGGATCTTCTCCAGCGGCATCCTGACAAAGGCGGGATCGCCCAGCGTGGTGTTGCGCATGGTGAAGGCCCGGCGCATCGCTTCGGCCTCGCGGTGCAGGAGCGCCGGGCTTCCGAATCGCGGCAGGGTCCCGAACCCTTCCATGATGTTGAAGATCAGCCCCATCGTGACCCCGCCCGAGGAGGCCGGCGGCATCGAGTAGATGGTGTAGCCCCGGTAGCTGATCCGGATCGGCTCGCGCCAGAGCGCCCGGTAGTTGGCCAGGTCGTCGTGCGAGATCAGCCCGCCGCTGCGGTCCATCTCCGCCACGATGGAATCCGCCACCCACCCGCGATAGAAACCGTCGGCGCCATGGTCCCGGATCGCGGTGAGAGTCCTGGCGAGGTCCTCCTGCTTCCAGACGCTGCCGATCGCCGGCGCCTGCCCATCGGGAAGGAAATACCGGCGCGATGCGGCGAAGGTGTAGAGCCAGGCCCGGTACTCGTCGATCGAGCGGCTGCGCACCGTGTCGACGATAAAGCCGTCCCGGGCCAGCCGGATGGCGGGCTCCAGCAGCTGGGCGAGGGGGAGTCTGCCGAAGCGCCGATGCGCCTCCACCATGCCCGCGACCGCGCCCGGCACCCCGGCCGCGAGGGCGCCTTTGTCGGACAGGGCGGTGGGCTCGCCCGAGCGGTCGAGATACATGTCGTGGGTCGCCCGGCCCGGGGCGGTCTCGCGATAGTCGATCGCCGCATGGGTGCCGTCGGCCAGGTGGAAGACCATGAATCCCCCCCCACCGATATTCCCCGCCTGGGGGTGCACCACCGCCAGGGTGAATCCGACCGCCACGGCCGCGTCGACCGCGTTCCCGCCGGCCTGGAGGATGCCGCGACCGACCTCGCTGGCAATGGGGCTCCCGGACACGACCATGGCCGAGCGGCCCACGGCCACTTTCGCCTTGCCGGTCAGGGTCCAGGAGGGATTGACCCCTTCACTGGGGCCGGAGGGGGCGTTGGGTGCGGTACCGGTGGCCTGGGGCTTGGCGCAGGCCACCGCGGCCAGGAGCAGCAGGACCAGCGAACGGTCGGAACGCAAGGCGACCTCGCGATCAGGTATGCGGAGTTGTTGCTGGGGGTACCCGGGCCACCTAATTTAGGGCTTGCCTTCCCCAGCACCAATGACCGAATCGTTTCTTGATCCCCGACTGACCGAACGGCGCAATCCTCGCACCGTCGACATCGACCGGGCCACGGCCCTCGAGATCGTAGACCTCATCGGGGCCGAGGACGCCGGCGTCCCCGCCGCGGTGGCCCGCGCCCGGGTGGAGATCGCCCGGGCGGTGGACCTGATCGAGGCCTCCTTCCGCGCCGGAGGGCGGCTCCTCTATGTCGGCGCCGGTACCAGCGGCCGGCTGGGGGTCCTCGACGCCGCGGAATGCCCGCCTACCTTCGGCAGCGAGCCCGAGATGGTGAGCGGCATCATTGCCGGGGGATTCAAGGCGATGCTCCGATCGGTCGAGGGAGCCGAAGACGACGTGAATGCCGGACTGGCGGAGATCGACGGGCACCGGGTGAACGGACGTGACATCGTGGTGGGCATCGCCGCAAGCGGGACCACGCCGTACGTCCGGGCGGCGCTCGCCCGGGCCCAGACCCTCGGCGCCCGCACCGTGCTGGTTTCCTGTGCCGAGCCGCCGCCCCTCCTCAAGGAGACCTGCGACGTCTGCATCACGGTGCTGGTCGGGCCCGAGGTGGTCACCGGCTCCACGCGGATGAAGGCCGGCACGGCGACCAAGCTGGTCCTCAACACCCTGACGACCGGCGCGATGGTGCGGCTGGGGAAGACCTATGGCAACCTGATGGTGGACCTCAGGGCCTGGAACGCCAAACTCACGGACCGAAGCGAACGCATCCTGATGGAAACGGCCGGGCTCACCCGGGCGGATGCCGCCCGCGCCCTGCAGGCGGCGGATGGCCGGGTCAAGACCGCGATCGTCATGGTCCGGCGCGGCGTGTCGAAGCCCGAGGCGGAACGCCTCATCGAGGACAGCCGGGGGCGGCTCCGGGACATCGTGGGCGATCCCCCCCTGGTCTCCGTCCCATGAGCGAACGCCCCACACTCGGGGTCGGGCTGATGTCGGGGACCTCGCTCGACGGCATGGACGCGGCGCTGGTGCGATGCGACGGTCCCACCCATGTGCAGTTGCTGCACTTTCACTCCCGCCCCTACAGTGCCGCCGAGCGTGAGACGATCCTCTCGGCGCTCGCCTCCGGCGGCACCCGCGAGCTGGCCCTGCTGCACGCCCGGATCGGGGCGTGGGCCTCCGAGGCGGTGGAGACCCTGCTCGCCGAGTCGCACACCCGCGCCTCGGACCTGGGGTTCATCGCCATGCATGGCCAGACGGTCTGGCATGAGCCTCCCTCGGTGAGCTGGCAGCTGGGGGAACCCGCGATGGTGGCCGAACGATTCGGAGTCCGGGTCGTGAGCGGGTTCCGCGCCCGGGACATCGCCGCCGGAGGGCAGGGCGCCCCCCTGGTGCCGATGGCGGACGTGCTGCTCTTCGGCCATCCCGACCGTGCCCGGGTGCTGCTCAATATCGGCGGAATGGCCAACTTCACTCTGGTGCCCCGCCGGGCGCTGGAGACCGGGACCCTGGCCTGCGATACCGGACCCGGGGTCGCGGTCATCGATGCGGTGGCACGTCTGGCAGACCCCACCCTGGCGTTCGACGTCGACGGGAGATTGGCCCGCCGGGGCCAGGTGGACCAGCGGGTGCTGGACCAGCTGCTCAGCGACCCCTTCTTCTCGGCGCCGCCTCCCAAGAGCACCGGCCGCGAGCGATTCGGGCCGGAGTACGCCAAAGCGCTGCATCACGCGGTGCCCGGTCCTGACGGGGTGGCCACCGCGGTGGAGCTGACCGCCCGCACTATTGCCGAGGCGATTCGCCGCTGGGCACCCGGCACGCCGGAGGTGGTGGGCTCGGGGGGCGGAATGCGACACCCCCGGCTCCGCGAACGGCTCGCCGCGCTGCTCCAGGCAGGTGGGATCCCGCTCCTCGATTTCGACGATCTCTTCTTCAACGCAGACGCGAAGGAGGCCGTCGCCTTTGCCCTCCTGGGGTATCTCTGCGTGCACGGCCAGCCCGGCAACCTCCCTGGCGCCACCGGTGCCAGCGGATCCCGGATCCTGGGCCAGATCACCCCCGCATGACCCTGGGGCGACTCGCCTTTCCCGCGCTCCGCTGGCGGCCGGCCACCGGCTTCTCCCACGAAGATCGCGCCATTGACGAAGCCCTCCGCGCGGAGGTCGGCGGGTTCATCGTTTTTGGCGTGCCGGGCGCCCGCGGTGACGAGATCGCGCGGCTGACGGAAGACCTCCGCGGCCGTGCCGGCCGGCCACTCCTGATCGGGGCCGACCTCGAGCGCGGCGCCGGGCAGCAGGCCCGGCGCCTTACGGAGATCCCTCCTCCTGGCGCTCTGGCGTCCCTGGTCGACGACGAGGTGATCCGCTGGGCCGGGGCCACCACCGCACGGGAGGCGCGGAGCCTGGGGATCAACTGGGTCTTTGCGCCCGATGCCGATCTCGATTCCGAGCCCCGGAATCCGATCGTGCAGACACGGTCCTTCGGAGCCGATCCCGCCCGGGTGGCGCGGTGCGTCTCTCTCTGGGTCGAGGCCTGCCAGGCCGAGGGGGCGCTGGCCTGTGCCAAGCACTATCCCGGGCATGGCCGTACCACCGCCGACTCGCATAATGTCATGCCCACCGTGCCGGTGACGCTGGAAGCCCTGAGCGAGACCGACCTTCGGCCCTTCGCTGCCGCGGTGAGCTCGGGCGTCGGTTCGGTCATGACCGCCCACGTGGCCTACCCATCCTGGGACCCCAGCGGCGCCCCGGCGACCCGGAGCCCGACCATCCTGGGGTACCTGCGCACTGCCCTGGGCTTCGAGGGGCTGGTGGTCACCGATGCGTTCATCATGGAAGGAGCCCGCGCGGGGGCCAGTGAAGGAAACGCCGCCATCCAGTCGATCGCGGCGGGCTGCGACATCCTGCTCTATCCCGGCGACCTGACGGGCACCCTGGCCGAGCTGGAAGCGGCGGCGAGCGACGGGAGGTTGCCCCCGGAGCGGGTCGGCTCGGCGCTGCAGCGGTACCACCGGGCCCTCGGCCTGGTGACCCCACCCGCGACCCCCGGCCCGCTGCCGCCGCTCACTGCCCGCTCGGTGGCGGGGCGGCTGCTGGCGCAGGGC
Organism: uncultured Gemmatimonadaceae bacterium; assembly: GCA_964642475.1. Lineage (GTDB taxonomy): Bacteria > Gemmatimonadota > Gemmatimonadetes > Gemmatimonadales > GWC2-71-9 > JADJOM01. The sequence continues at coordinate 38,227 of CAZXRC010000021.1, forward strand.
ATCGTCCGGGGGTCCCCACCGGATCTCTCGGGGGGGGTGGAGCTGGCGGTTGTCGATGACGATGTCGGGGGATGGTACGCCCCCGGGCCCAGCGACTACGTGGTCCGCTGGTTGGCGCGCCATGGCCGGCATGAGCGCCATGGAGGGAAGCGGGTCATCCTGGCCTTTGCCGAGCCCCGGGCGTCCAAAGGGCGCGCGGGGTTCGGGCCGGAGAGTCGGGCCCGGCTGGAGACGCTCGCGAGAGGCGCCGCCCTGATCGTGCTGTTTGCCCATCCCCGCCTGGTGGCGGAGTTGCCGGGCGACTGCCCGGTGCTGGTGGCGTGGCACCGGCAGCGGCTGATGCAGGAGAGTGTCGCGGAGTGGCTGGTCACGCCATGAGCGCCCTCGACTGGCTGGTCGTCGCTCTCTACCTCGCCGCCTCGCTGGGGCTGGGCCTCTGGGTTGCCCGGCGGGGCGCCAGGAACCTGGCCGAGTTCTTCGTCGGGGACCGGGCCATTCCCTGGTGGCTCGCCGCCACCTCGATGGCCGCCACCACCTTCAACGTCGACACCCCGCTCTACGTGGCCGGCCGCGTGGCCCGCGCCGGGATTGCCGGAAACTGGGAGTGGTGGTGCTTTGCCCTCTCCCACGTCCTCCTCGCCGTTCTGCTCGCCAAGCTCTGGCGCCGCGCCAGTGTCGTGACCGACCTCGAGCTGATCGAGCTGCGCTACGGCGGAGCGCCGGCCGCGTTTCTGCGGGGTGCCAGGGCCTTTCTCTTCGCCGTCCCGCTCAACTGCATCAGCATCGGCTACGGGATGCTGGCCATGCGGAAGGTGATCACCGGGTTGGGCCTGCTCGAGGGCCTGCAGGGGCTCCCCGGGGACGACCGGCTCTGGGCCATCATGCCCATCGTGGTGATCACCCTGATCTACACCGCGGTCGCCGGTCTCTGGGGCGTGGTGGTCACGGATCTGCTGCAGTACGTTCTCGCCATCCTCGGGGCCTTGCTGGTCATGGGCTACGCCCTCCACGAAGTGGGCGGGCTCGGGGCGCTCACCCAGCAGTTGCGGGCCTCGGGCCAGGGCGCCCGACTGCAGATGGTGCCCCACGGGACCGAGGCGCTGGTGCCGCTCACGACCATGTTTGGCTACCTGACGATCCAGTGGTGGGCCTTCCGCAACAGCGACGGGGGCGGGATGTTCGTCCAGCGCCTCTCGGCCACCGCCAACGAGCGCGAAGCCACCCGCGCCACGCATTGCTTCAACATTCTCAACTACGTGGTCCGGACCTGGCCCTGGATCATCGTGGGGCTCGCCGCACTGGTCATCCTGCCGGGGCTCGACGATCCGGAGCTGGCCTATCCCCTCCTGATGAAGCGCTTTCTGCCCTCGGGGCTGCTCGGCCTGGTCTTCGCCAGCCTGCTGGCGGCCTTCATGTCCACCGTGTCCACCCAGATCAACTGGGGCGCCAGCTACCTGGTGAACGACCTCTATGCCCGATTCGGCAAGGTCACCGATCAGGCCCGGCTCCTGGCGGCGGCGCGCTGGGCCTCCGTGCTGCTCACGATCCTGGCCGCGGGGGTCTCGTTTTTCATGGACGACGTGGGGACGGTGTTCCGCTTCCTGATCCTGATCGGTACCGGGCCGGGCCTGGTGCTGCTCCTCCGCTGGTTCTGGTGGCGGGTCAATGCCTGGGCCGAGATTGCCGCGATGGGCGCGGCGCTCGGGCTGGCGAGCCTGAGTTACCTACCGGTCTTCAAGGCCCAGGGATACGGCGTCCAGCTGGCCATCACGGCATTCGGCACACTGGCGGTCTGGCTGCCGGTGCTGCTGCTGACCCCGCCGGAGCGGCCGGAGATTCTGGAAGGGTTCTACCGGAGGGTGCGGCCCGACGGCGCCTGGGGTCCCCAGCGGCGGGCCACTGGGCTGGCCCCGCTGGACGACCTGGCGGGCGACCTCAGACGCTGGCTGGCCTGGAGCGTGGGGCTGCTGGGTGTGATGCTGGGCGTGGGCGCTCTGCTGCTCGGCTGGGGTTGATCGCCAGCGCGACCAGCTCCTCCAGCGGGCGGGGCTCGGCGATGGCGTACCCCTGGGCGTAGTCCACACCGATTCGCCGGAGCGTCTCCAGCGTATCGAGGCTCTCCACCCCTTCGGCCACCGTCTTCAGCCGCATCACGTGCCCCACCCGATGAATCGCCTCCACCATGGCGTACTCCACCGGGTCGGTCTCGATGTGCCGGAGGAAGGCCCCCGCGATCTTGAGCGAGTCGACCGGCAGACTCTGGAGGTAGGCGAAGGATGACATCCCGCTCCCGAAGTCATCCAGGGCGAACCAGCACCCCATGCCCTTGAGCTCGCGGATGAAATGGGCCGCGAGACCCAGATTGGCGATGGCCGCGGTCTCGGTGATCTCGAAGCAGAGCGCCTCGGGCGAAAGGTCATGCCGCGCCAGCTGATCGCGCACGAAGGCGAGCATGCTGGGGTCGCCCAGCGACGCGCCCGAAAGGTTGATCGACGCGATCGGTGACCAGCCGCTGGCCTGGTGGGTCGCGTACAGCGACACCACTTCCTTCACGACCCACCGGTCCACCGCCCCCATCAGGTTGTAGCGTTCCGCCGCCGGGATGAAGGCCCCCGGCGCGACCAGATCGCCATTGCGCTCCACCATCCGGAGCAGCACCTCGACCCGGGCGCGCTCGCCCTGGCGCGGTACCAGCGGCACGATGGCCTGGCCGTAGAGCCGGAACCGGTTCTCCTCCAGCGCCGAAGTGATCCGGCTGACCCACTGCATCTCGCCCTGGCGGAGCGCCATCGCGGCGTCGTTCGGCTCGTAGAAGTGGACCCGGTTGCGACCCCGCTCCTTGGCGGCGTAACAGGCGGCGTCGGCGTCACGGAGCACCACCGCCAGGCTTTCGCTCTCCCCGGTGATCGGCACCACCCCGATGCTGACGCCCAGCGCGAACGGCTTGCCTTCCCACACAAAGCGGAACTCCTGCACCGCCTCGAGCAGCTCGTGCGCCACCCGGGTGGCCTGGCCCGGCGGGCAGTGCTCCAGCAGCACGCCAAACTCGTCGCCGCCCAGGCGCGCCAGCGTGTCACGCCGGCGGACCTTCTTCTGGAGGGCGTTGGCCAGCTGGCGGAGGAGTTCGTCGCCCGCGCCATGGCCGCAGGTGTCGTTGACCACCTTGAATTGGTCGAGGTCGAGGACGCAGAGGGCGTGGGTGACGCCGTCCTCGTGGGCCCGCTTGAGCGCCCGGCCCACCCGCCGCTCGAACTCATGCCGGTTGACCAGGCCGGTGAGGAAGTCGTGCGAGGCTTGATGCGCCAGCTGCCGCGCCAGGGTTCGCGCCCGGCTCACGTCGTGGAACACCAGCACCGCGCCGATCACCACCCCGTCGGCATCGCGGATCGGGGCGGCGCTGTCGTCGATCGCGAACTCCCGGCCATCGGGCCGCACCAGCAGCGAGAGGTTGGAGCGCCCCACGATCCGACCTTCCCGGAGACAGATCTCGACCGGATTCTCCAGCGGATCGCGGGTGGTCTCGTGCACCAGCGAGAGCACGTCGGAGATCTGCCGCCCTTCGAGCTCCGCGGTCGGCGCTCCCAGCAGCTGCTCCGCTACCGGATTGAGGTATTCAACCGAGCCCTGCGCATCGGTCCGCACCACCGCGTCGCCGATCGAGCCCAGGGTCACCTCGGCCCGCTCTTTCTCGTCGCGGAGGCGGCGCTCCAGCTGCTTGCGCTCGGTAATGTCGCGGACGATGGTCGAGAAGAAATCGACCTCGCCGTCCCGCTGGCGGTGACAGAGGATGACCTGCGAGAGGGTGATTTCCCGCCCGTCGACCGTGAGGATCGTGCTCTCCCCCGTCCAGCTCCCGGTGGTGGCCGCCTGCGCCAGGGTCTCGGCGCGCAGGAGCAGCTGGCTCCACTGCGGCGGGGGGGCCCCGCGGGGCGGCCGCTCCCGGCTGGACCCCAGGAGGGCATGACCCGCGTCGTTGAGATAGATCGCCTGGCCCGAGCGGTCGGCGAAGCAGACCGGGTCGGTCGTGGTCTCGAGCACCGCCGCCAACCGGCGCTGGATGGCCGACATCGCCTCGGCGCTCCGCCGGGCCTGGACCACGCTGAACAGCACCATCACGAACAGCAGCAGGGTCATCGCCAGCCCGATCAGGATGGCCTGCCGCGCGGTATTGCTGACCCGGTAGACCTCGTTGGCATCGGTCTCGACCGCGAGGCCCAGACCGAGGCCATCGTCCCACTCCCAGGCCCCGACCACCCGCACTCCCCGGTGGTCGCGATAGCCGACGAGATCGATCCCGGCCTGCCCCCGCACCGCCTCGCGCGCCATGCGGGTGAGCTCCCGGCTCCCCGGCTCGCGGAGGATCGGGTCGACCCGGGTCACCCGGCTCAAGGCGCTGCTGCCGAGGATCAGCCCCGAACGATCGAAGAAGTAGGTCTGTCCCAACGATCGGTTGTGGCTCTGCTCCGCGACCTTGTCGAGTTCCTGTTCGACCGGCAGCACCAGCGCCAGCACGGCCACCGCCTGGCCCCGCGAATCCCGGATCGGTGCGATGGCGGTAAGTTGGGGTTTGGCCAGCGAATCGCCGGCGAAGGGACTGAGGGCCGGGAGGCCGTCGAGGGCCTTGCCCACCGCCTCCTGCATCGAGGCGGGCAGTTGCTCAGAGAGGGTCAGCGGCCAGCGATGGACCGGCCGCTCCTCGTCTCCCACGATCCAGTAACCGGCCAATCCGTTGAAGCGGACCGCGTCGGCCAGCATGGAGTCGAGCTTGGCCCCGGCCGCCCCCGAGTGCCCGGTCAGCTGCCAGGAATGCACCGCCTGCTCGACCACGTCAGCCAGGGACCGGCTGGCGGCCACGCCGGCGGCCATCCCCTGCTGGCGCGTGGCCCAGTGTTTCGCCGCCTCATGGGCTGTCGCCAGCACCGTTGTCAGGGTCCGTCGGGCACTCTCGCGGACCGCGGATTCCACGCGGTTTATGGTCCAGAACGCCCCAGCCCCAACGCCGAAAATGAACAGGACGACGCCGCCGACCGCGGCGCCTGAAAGGAGTCTCTCGGAGAAGAACCGGCGGTCGCGAAACAGGTCCATACCGCCCATATGTGTAGTCTAAGTGGCCGTCAGGCGGTGATTTGGGACACCAAGCCGGCCCCCGGGGTGAGCCCGCGATGGGCCCGGCGGGGAAGAAACCACCGGCTCTTGGGGCCTGGGTGTGGGTGAGAGTCCTACTTCCCGGCGAGCAATTCCTGCACATACTGCGCCGGAACTGCGTAGATGATGCGGCCATTGCTGCCTGGCTGTCCCGCATACAGCACCCCGATCACACTCCCCTCCCGGTCGAAAATCGGGCTGCCGCTCGCCCCCTGCGCCCCGTAACTGTCCAGCTGGAGCAATGCAGGGAGAACTCGTGATACGGTGCCCAGCGTGAGCGTGGCCGCCGCCCCGACCTGGGACCAGTCCTGCCCCTTCGCGATGTCGACCCCCAGCGGGAAACCGATCACGGCCACCGGCTCGCCCATCACGCCGCTTCGGGTCCCGGGGGCGATCTTCTTCACCGTGGGGAACCCCCGATGCACTGAGGCGCGGATCAACGCCAGGTCCGCATCAGGGTGCACCCGGATGAGATCGGCCCGGAAGTTCTGCGGCGTGCCGTTGAAGACCACCCCGATCCGCTCGGCGAGGTTGCCGGCCGAGTCGGTCACGACGTGCTTGTTGGTGATGATCTCGCCGCCATTGGGATCGGATCGCACCGCGAAGCCGGTCCCCGTGAAGACCCGCCCGTCGGCAAACTGCACGAAGACCATGGCCACCGCGTCGCGGTTGGCGGCCGAAATCCCCGAGGCGTTGAGGCGGGCCGCCCCGGCCAGGTTCCGCTGCTGGCGCATCGCGGCATCGAGCCGCCGCTGCAGCTCGGCCATCTGGGCCTGATCGGTGGGCGAGGTCTCGGTGAGCTGCTTGCGGAGTCGAGTCGCCTCTCCCACCGCGGAATCGAGGGCGCTTCTGAGACCCTCGTTGCCGGCCGAGAGAGCCGCCATCTGCTGCACCAGGCTGTCGACCCGGCCAAGCAGCAGCTCGCGCTGTTCCTTGAGGCGCTGGCCGGTCATGCGGGCTTCCCACAGGTACGCCGCCGACATGACCACGAGGAGACCGAAGAGAATCAGGGTGGTGCGCCGGAGCCCCTTGGTTTCCTTCTTGACCGCGATCTGCACCCGGGTCGTGGTGCCCGGGCCGGGGGTGGGGCGCGGGTTCTTGTACTGCTCCGGTTTGGGCTTGGGCTTGGGTGGGGGTTCCGGCGCCGCCGGTTCCTGCATCCCGAACACCACCGTGCCGCTCTGCTTGGCGCCCGCGACGGGCGGCACCACTGGCCGGGTGTCGCCGATGGCCGAGAATTCAACCTCGGGACCCGCCGTGCCGAACCGGACCACGTCCTTGCTCGCCAGGACATGGTCGGCACTGAGCCGGTGCCCGTTGACGAAGGTGCCGTTGGTGCTGCCGAGGTCCCGGAGCACGTACAGCATCCCCTCGAGCGACACCGCGGCGTGCCGGCTGGAGACGTCGAGATCTTTGTCGGGGTCGAACTGGAGCTCGCACTGTGGGTGGCGCCCGATACAGATGTAACTCTGGCTGAAGACGCTGGTCTGCCCGGCGCGGGCACCCGAGATGACGGTGAACTTGGCTTTCATGCCCGGGCGACGATCACCGCTCGGTGAACAGCAGCAGCAGCGTCGCCGCCAGCAGCAGCAGGGCCAGGACTCCGAGGACCACGCGGCGTCCCCCCTGACCCTGGGTTTCCTCCGGGGTGGGGAGCTCGGCCGGCCCCACCGGGACCGGGGCGGGGCTGCCGGTGTAAATCGGTACCGGCTCGGTGGTGGCCTCGGTCTCGGTGAGGGGGTACACCTGGTGTCCCACGCCGGCGGTGCTGTCCGCCTCGGGGAGGGCCCCGCTGAAGCGGGCCGCCACCGCGGTGATGTTGTCGGGGCCGCCCCGCTCGTTGGCGGTCTCGATCAGCCGGGCGCAGGCCTCAACCAGGTCGGCGGTGGCGCTGATGACGCCCGCGATCTCTTCCTTCTTGACCTGACCCGAGAGGCCGTCGGAGCAGAGCACGAGGACGTCGCCCCGGCGCAGCTCCTGGAAGGTGAGGTCGACCTTGACCCGCGGGTCGGGCCCGAGCGCCTGGAGGATGATGTTGCGGCGCTCGCTCTGCTCCGCCTCCTCCTCGGTCAGCTCGCCCGCTTCCACCAGGCGCTGCATCAGCGACTGGTCCTTGGTGATCTGGGTGGCGACCCCCTGGCGGACCAGGTAGGCTCGGCTGTCGCCCACCTGGGCCAGGTAGAGTCCGGTGCCGAAGACCCCGGCGACGGTGGCGGTGGTGCCCATCCCGCGGACTTCGGGGTGCTCCTTGGCGTGGGCATGGATCCGGTTGTTGGCCAGCTCCACCGCTTCCTTCATCCGGTAGGCGAACCGGTTGGCGCTGACATCCGGATCTTCCGGCCAGACGGTTGTCATGTGCCCGAAAACCAGGTCCGCGGCCATCCGGCTCGCGACCTCGCCGGCAGCCGCCCCCCCCATCCCGTCCGCGACCATGAACAGCGAGCCGCGCGGGCCGACCTCGTGCTCTCGCACTTCGGGGTGGAGGCTGGCAACCCGGCGCGTGAGGTCCGCCACGAGGAAGGTGTCCTCGTTGTGGTCGCGGGTGCGACCGACATCGGTCTTGCCGAACACGGAGATCTGCACGGGGCCTTGGGTCACTGGTCCTCAGTTCTGTCCGGTTTCCCTGAGATTCTTCTCGGCGTCCCTCAAGAGCTTAGTGTACAGCTCTCTCGGATGCAGCTGGACCGCCAGTGTCAGCCAGCGCTTTGCCTGCGAATAGTCACCGTCTTCAGTGTAGGACTGTCCGATCAGCATCGCGGCGTGGGCCCGCACGCTGTCACGCACGTCCGTCCGGTTGTAGACGGTGCGGGCGGCCTCCCGGGCCCGGGCCCGGGAGGCCGTCTCGATCACGTCATCGAGCGGCGGCAAGTCCGCCGTCACCTTGGCGTCCGGTACAATGATGGCGGAACCGCGTGCGGAATCTCTCAGGGGCGGCTTTCCGCCGCCCACTGGCTTACCGCCGCCGCCCGGATCTGTTGCGGTGCTCACAGTCTGATGGCTCAGCTGCTGCAAAGAATCCGACTTCCCCTTGCCCGCCGTGTCCGGAATCGGTCCCGGGGTATCCGAAGTTCCCTGCTGCCCTCCCGGCGCCACCCTGGATGAATCGACCTTGGTCGAATCTCCCTTGGCCGTTCCCAGGAGCTTGTCCTTGAGCGCGTACCCACCACCCCCGATCGCAATCGCCACCAGCACGATCGCCACCGGCACCACCGGGAACTTCTTCTCCTGGCGCGCCACGGCCGCGGGGCTCGCCGCGTGCTTCGCCGCCGCCTCCTGGGCCCGCTGGCGCTCGATCGCCGGGTCGATCCGGGTCGGCGGAACAACGCTCCCTGTTGCCGACAGCTCCGGACCTCTGGAGCGCACCGCCAGCTGCTGGGTCCCGGCTTCCGCATCCACCGGCCCGGTGGCCGAGCTCGACACCGCCCGGACGTCGCGGGCAAACTCGGCCGCACTGGGGTGGCGGTCCTGGGGCATCCGGGCCAGGGCCCGGTCCATCACCCGCTGGAGCGGCGCGGGAAATCGAATATCGGGACGGGCGGTCGACAGCGGTAGCGGATCGTCCGTCAACCGCTTGATCATGGTCTCCTGCTGGCTGTCGGCCGGGAAGGGGGTGCCCCCCGTCAGCATCCGGTAGAACACCAGCGCCAGCGAATAGAGATCGCTCCGTCCATCCACCGGGTCGCCCGCCAGCTGCTCCGGGCTCATGTACTCCGGAGTCCCCACCACGAAGCCGGTCTTGGTCACCTTCTGAGCGCCGCCCTCCGCCCCTACCGCCTTGGCGATGCCGAAGTCCACCACCTTGACCGTGTCCCGCCCGCGGGCGGTGACCACCATGATGTTGTCGGGCTTGAGGTCGCGATGGACGATCTCGAGGTCATGGGCCACCTGCAACGCATCGGCGCACTGGGTAATGATGCTCGCGGCCCGCGCCAGCGGGAGGGTGCCGCTCTCGTCCAGGATCGCGTTGAGACTCCGCCCCTCGATAAACTCCATCGCGAGGTAGATGAGCCCCTCCGGCGTCTCGCCGAAATCGTAGATCGCGCAGACGTTGGGATGCCCGATCCGGCTGGCGTTGGCCGCCTCCCGATTGAAGCGGGAAATCGCGTCGGGATCCTTCATCATGGCGGGGGACATGATCTTGATGGCGCAGCGCCGCCCCATCTTCACATGCTCGGCCAGGTAGACCTGGCCCATGCCCCCCTCGCCCAGCTTCTTCTGGATGTGGTACCGCTCGGCGATGATCTGCCCCACCAGGTCCGCCGTCTGGCCACCCGAGGGGCGTAGCGGGGTCCCGTCCCGGTTGCAGAAGAGGACCTCGTCCCCGTACTCGCTGCCGCAGGCGGTACAGAACTTCATCCCAGCTCCGCCCGCAGCATCTGGTCGCCCACCAGGAGCCGCGCGTTAGGGCTCACCCTCCGCTCGCCCCGCACCGCGACCGCGATGCCGTTGCGGCTGCCAGCGTCGAGCAGGACGAAGTCGGCGTCCTCGCTCCGGATCAGCGCATGCAGAGCGCTCATCGAGGAATCGAACGGGAACTGCCAGTCGCCCTGCTCCCGGCCAATGCGCACCGATCGCCCCGGGGAGAGATGCAGGATATCCCGGGCGCTGCCGTCCGCCCGGATCTGGGCCAGGTTCGCGATATCGGCCGCGGGCGCCAGGCTTCCCAGCCGCCGGGTCTGGTCCTGCTCCGGCGGCCGCGGGCCAGGATACCCCAGCCGGCGGAAGCGGAGGATCTGGCTGCCCAGCAGGATCGCGTCACCGTCGGTCAGCCGGTGCGGCTCCTCGAGGTAGAGCCAGGTGGCGTTCTTGCTCCCCAGATCCCGCACGGTGAGGATACCGTCCACGAACAGGAACTGGGCGTGGATCGGCGAGAGATACTCGTCGTCGGGGAAGTTGATGTCCGCGCCCTGGCGGCCAACAGTGGTCACCGCGTTCTCAACCGGGAAGCGATGGGCCACGTTGCCGGACCGGTCGAGCAGGGCCAGCTGGGGGGTGATCTTGGAGGCGCGGGGCGGCGCGGGCACCTTGGCCTGCGGCCCGGTGTCGCCGCTGGAGGCGCCACAGGCCGGGCAAAACTTGGTGCCCTTCTCGTTGAGCCGGCCGCACCGGGTGCAGGCATGCGCAGCCCGAACCTGGGTGAGGCGGGTGCCGCACTGCCCGCAGAACGGAAGTTCGGCCACGACCGGCGCCGTGCACGACGGGCAGCGCAGGGCAGGTGATAGCTCCGCCACACCAGGGGGGGCGTCTGGCACTTGCGGCATCAGGACCTCAACCGGTGTGAGGGACCCGCCGAGTGCGCCGACCAGCGCGCGCCGGACTCATGCGATATGATGATCCTCGATGCTGTGACGGGGTAATGGCCTCGTGCAGCAATCTAGGAATGGCCGGGGGGAGCGTCAACGGACCGCTTGGCGTAAGTTCCGGTGGCTGTGTACCTTGCAGCCCATGTTTGGGCCCACCATCCCCCGCCGGAGCCGGGCCGCTCTGGCGTGCTCCCTCTTTCTCGCCGCCTGCACCGGATCGCCCCCGCCAGGGGTGGCTCCTCCCCGGGTGGCCCCGGGAAATGTCACCGGCAGCGGTGACCATCTCCCGCCTATCACCCCGGTTACCGGTCCGCTGCGCCTTACCGTGGCCTATCCCGCTCCGACTGACGCGATCGATGCCCGGGATTCTACCTTCTTGCTGGGCTCGGTGGGGACCGGTGACGCCACTCTTTCGATCAACGGGGTCCCGGTCGAGGTGGCGCCTAACGGGGCGTGGCTCGCCTGGCTGGCGATTCCCCCAGATTCGATCATCGGCTTCACCCTGATCGCCCGGACCGCCACCGATTCCTCGGTCCTTTTCTATCCGGTGAAACGGGTGGCACGATTCCGCCCCCCCATGGGGGCGGTCTGGATCGATTCCACCTCCTTCGCTCCCGCCGGGCGCGCCTGGTGGCCGGCCGACGAGTACCTTCCGGTGAGCGTCCGCGCCGCCGAGGGGGCCGAGGTCCGGATCCGTTTCGCCGACGGAACCGTGGTCCCGCTGGTGCCCCATACCGCGCCTGACGAAGTGCCCTGGGGGATCCGCGCCTTCGATCGGGATACCAACAACTTCCTGACTCCGCGAAGAGCGGAGCGCTATCTCGGCACCGTTCGCGGCCGGCCGATCGGCGACTGTGGCGGTCCCATGCTGGCCCCGCCGCCGCTCGGCGGCGCCGGCGAGGTCGCTATGGCTCCTGCCCCCGCTCCCGTGATCGAGGCCATTGTCGGGCCCGACACCGCTCGGGCCACCTGGCCAATCCATCTTTGCCTCCTCGATACGATTCCCCAGCTGGTGGAATTCAACGATGACACCGGCGGGAAGGGAAAGACCGACAGCCTGACGGTGGGTCGAGCCCGCCCGGGCGCGACCTATCACTGGTTCTTCCCGACCGGCACTCGCACGCTCGCCACCGGTCGCCTCGGCGAGGACCTCAGGGTCCGCCTGTCGCGAAACCAGGAGGCGTGGGTTCCCGCGGCCGATGCTATGCCGCTGCCCCGGGGCGGGCCCCTGCTGCGGGCAACCATAGGCTCGGTGGCGCTGACGCCCGGCCCCGATCGCCTGACCCTCCGGATTCCCGCCTCGCAGCGGGTTCCCTTCCGGGTGGACGAAGAGCGGAACCGGTTGACTCTCCGATTGTATGGCGCGCTCAGCGACATTAACTGGACCCGGTATGGGTCCCCTGATCGCTACGTGAGCGACCTTCGCTGGGTGCAGCAGGACGACGACGTGGTGTTGACCCTGGACCTGGCCTCGACGGTCTGGGGGTATCGCACCCGCTGGAGCGGTAACGACCTGCTCCTTGAAATCCGCCGCCCGCCGAGCATCACGCCGGGCCGGCCGCTCCAGGGCCGCAGGATCGTGATCGATCCCGGGCATCCGCCGTTGGGGGCCACCGGCCCCACCGGGTTCCGCGAGGCCGATGCAAACCTGGGCGTGGCGCTCCAGCTGCGCGACCTGCTCACGGCCGCGGGCGCCACGGTGCTGATGACGCGATCGACCGCGGTGAGCCTCGACCTGCTCTCCCGGACCCGGTTCGCCGACTCGGTGGATGCCGAGCTCCTGATCTCGATCCACAACAACGCCCTCCCCGATGGTGTGAATCCTTTCACCAACAACGGGACCAGCGTCTACTACAATCAGCCTCGGAGCCTCCCCCTGGCCCAGGCGGTGGACCGTGAGCTGGTCCGCCAGCTCGGAGTCCGCGACCTGGGGGTCGGCCGCGGCGATCTGGCGCTGGTCAGGCCGACGTGGATGCCATCGATCCTCACGGAAGGTCTGTTCATGATGATTCCGTCGCAGGAAGCGGCACTGGCGGACCCGCGGGGACAGCGCCGGTACGCCATTGCGGTCCGTGACGGTATTGAAACGTTCCTTCGGGGTGTGGTCGCGGGCCGGAGAGACGTCCCCTAGACCGAGAGTGCCATCCCGCCGCAGTACGGCTCCGGCAGGGTGCCGGGGACGGTACGATCCAACACTGACGCAGGTCGGCGAGGTCGATGTTCCGGATGAGACAGTTCCCCACTTGGCCGAGGGTGGGTGCCCAGCTCTGCTGGATTCTGGCGGCCTCGTTGCTGCCCCTGGTCAGGCTCGCCGCCCAGTCCCCTGAGGACCGGGCGTCGCTGGAGGCGTTCCGGGACAGCCTGGAGGGCATGAACGACTCCACCCGGCTCATTGGACTGGAACAGCGGCTCATCGCCGTCGCGAAGGAAGACCGCAACAACGCCCTCCACCACCTCCGGCTCGGCTTTCTGGCGATCCGGTTGGGCGATCTGGGAAGCAAGAGCCGCTACGACGATGGCGCCGGGGAGTTCGAGTGGGCCACCGACCTCCAGCCCACCTGGCCGTACGCCTGGTACGGTCTCGGCATTGCCGAAGACAAGGTCGGCGATTCGCAGGTCTCGATCGTCCAGGGCCTTCAGGCCATGTTCGGGAAGGACCACCTTTCCCGGGCCGCGAACGCCTACGCCCGGTCGGTGCAGGCCGATCCGGCGTTCGATCGCGGCCTGATCGAGCTGGCCGCCACCGCCCTCCGGCAGCGGATCAACATCAAGACCACCCTGGCCCGCGAGGCGCTCCGCCAGGCGTCCGCCACCACGGCTGGCAGCAATCCCGACGTGCTGCTGTGGCGCGGCCGAGTCGAGCGGGAAGTGGGCGATATCGACTCGGCCCTGGCCGCCTTCCGGGGTTATCTCGAGCACGGTGGGCAGCAGGGGCTTGGCCTGATCGAACTGGCCCGCACCGAGTTCCTCAAGGGCTCCACCGATGCGCAGGACCCCTACTACGAGGGGGCGCTGCTCGACGACCCGGCGGTCGTCGAGCAGTACCGGAGCGACCTTGCCCTGGTGGCCAACGACAGCGCCCTGGCCGAGTTCAACACCAATGCCGGGGAGCGGCGGGTCGCGTTTCTGCACCGCTTCTGGGGCCAGCGCGACCGGGCCTCCCTGCTCCGGGATGGCGAGCGGCTACGCGAGCATTACCGCCGCATCTATTACGCCCGGAAGAGCTTCCAGCTGGTGAGCACCAACCGCCACTACGACATCGTCGAGCGCTTCCGTTCCGGCAGCCCCGACTTCGACGATCGCGGCATCATCTACATCCGGCACGGCGAGCCGACCGAGCGGGCCCGGTACAATGCCCCGGGCATGCAGCTCAACGAGTCGTGGCACTACGCCCGCGCCGACGGCGACCTGATCTTCCACTTCGTGGCACGGGAGGACGTGCAGGACTACAAGCTGGTCGAGAGCTTGTTCGACGTCCTGGGGTTCAGCAACACGGTGGCCCTTCGGGGCGACCGCGACAACTCCAGCTCCGCCGGACTGGCCAACGAGCTGCTGCTCACCCGCGAGAAATTCTCCCCGGTCTACTCCAAGCTCCTCGGTGCCGGCAACGCCGGGGCCCAGCGGTACCTCACCGAGGAGCGGCGGATCGGGCGGCGCAGTATCGCGATCGGGACCGCCAGCGACAGTTACGAGCTGACCTACGCCCGGGCTCTCAAGCTGGAGACCCGCGTGGTGGCGGCGGGTCGCGACTCGGCCCACAGCCTGTTGCACGTGAGCTACGCGATCCCGGGGTCAGCCCTCCACGAGGTCCCCTCGGACCGTGGGCACCTGTACCCGGTACGACTCCGGTTGAGTGTCGCCGACCGGGTCGGCATACCGGTGGCGACCGTCGATACGACCCGGCTTTTCATCTCTCGCGATCCGGTCCCGCCGACCGAGCATCTGGTCGGCCGGCTGGCGGTCCCGGTGATCCCCGGAAACCTGACCTACCGGCTGGCGGTGGAGCAGGGGGAGGACAACGGCATCATCCTCGCGGCCGATACCGTGACCGTGGGCGATTTTACCGGCGGCCGGTTCGAGTTGAGCGGCGTGGTGCTCGGCTCCCGCGAGGCGAATCTCACCTGGCGGCCCGCGCCCGGCGACACGGTCTACTTCAACCCGCTGAGCCGATACAAGAAGTCCACCACCATGGAGGTGTACTACGAGGTCTATGGGCTGCCCGAGACCTCGAGCTTCAAGACCGAGGTCCGAGTGACCAAGGAAGGGAAGGGCGGCTTCCTCGGAGTCTTCGGTTCCCGCAAGCCCGCCATCCGGCTGGCCTTCGAAGAGCGGTCGGAGGGACCGTCCACCCGGGTGCACCGGAGCGTTTCGCTGGAGAAGCTCGACGGCGGGCGATACTGGATCGAAGTGATGGTCACCGACCCGCTGGGCGCCACGCGCCTGAGCCGGGCCAGCTTCGAGGTGCGCGACTAGGCGAGGGGCGGTGGGGGGTGAGTGGTGTTCGAGCAGTTGCAGTGCGGATGTCTGGAGTCGGCCCCTCCAGCTCCAACCACGCACTTCCCCATCGCTTCTTCTTGGCCGTTGGCGGTTGGCCATCGGCCATCAGCCGTGGGCGACTCGATGAAGCACCACCGATGGCTCTGGGTGCCTGGCCCTGACGCCGCCCTCGGATCACCTACCGGCCAACGGCCAACGGCCCTCTCCTAACTCCAATCTCCCTAAGTACTTGACTCCGACGCTCAACCCGGCCAACCTTCGCACATGTTCTGCAAACGGTGCGGAAGTGAGGTCGACAAGGCCACACAGTTCTGCCCCACCTGTGGTCTCGACTTGCGGGTTACCTCACCCGTCCAGGCCATTGCGACCGGCGATGTCAGCGAACTTGACATCGTCCGCGAAGCGCTGGCCGAAGAGTACGAGCTGCTGGAGGAGCTGGGCCGCGGGGGCATGGCCATCGTCTACCGGGCGCGGGACAAGCACCTCGAACGCGAGGTTGCAATCAAGGTCCTGCCGTTCTCGCTGGCGTTCGACGCCGAGTTCGTCGAGCGGTTCACCCGCGAGGCCCGGACCGCCGCGCAGCTGGAACATCCCAACATCATCTCCATCTATCGCGTCGGGAAGACCGGACGGGTCATTTACTTCGTCATGAAGTACATCCGCGGCGGCTCGCTCTCCAAGATCATGGGAGAGCGGAAGAAGCTGGCGCCGCCGGAGATCCGCAAACTCCTGCTCGAGGTCGGCAGCGCGCTGGGATACGCCCACACCCGCGGCATCGTGCACCGGGACATCAAGCCCGACAACATCATGTTCGACGAGTTCGGGGCCTGTGTCGTCACCGACTTCGGGATCGCCAAGGCGGGCACCAGCTCGCGCCTCACCGGGACGGGGATGTCGATCGGCACGCCGCACTACATGAGTCCGGAGCAGGCGCGGGCCCAGGCCATCGACGGCCGGAGCGATCTCTACAGCCTGGGGGTGGTGGCGTATCAGGCGCTGGTGGGGGAGGTGCCGTACGACGGCGAGGACAGCTTCGCCATCGGCTACAAACACATCATGGAGCCGATTCCGGTGCCGCTGCTGGACACCTCCGACGAGCGGCGGCTGTTCGAGGTGATCAAGCGCCTCATTCAAAAAGACCCACTCGATCGGTTCCAGAAGGCGGAGGACCTGCTCAAGGTGCTCGAGGGTCAGCCGAGCGCGATGGTCTCGCCCCGGCGCGTCACCCAGAGCCAGGCGGTGATGGCGGTCCAGTCGACCACGCCGCTGCCGGCGGTGCCGGGGCGGCACGGGCCTGCCGGCCCGCCGCCCATGGCGCCGCGCCAGAGCAGCGTCGGCCCGAGTCCTACCAGCGGTCCCGATACCCCCCGGCGACCGGTGATGCGGCGGACCGTCGCGGCGCCGGATCCCAACGCGGGCCGCTGGGTCCCATGGCTTCTGGCGGCGCTTCTGGTGCTGGTGTTCGTTCTTGGAGGCCTCTCGCTCTATCGCCGCGGGGCGCTGGGCCCCGGGCGCCCGGCCCCGGCGCCCGACTCGCTCCCCGATACCTCCGTGACGGCGAGCCCCGCCGTCAGCGACTCCGCCGCGCTCCGCGACAGCACCCTCCTGGCGCCGGCCCTGCAGAGCTTCGATTCGTCGGCCGCCGCCACGGCGCACCCCCGGCCGCCGGCGCCGACTACCCACGCGGTGGACCTTCCGGCCGATACCGGCACCGGGATTCTCCGCTTCGGCAACCTGCCGCCCCGCTCCCAGGTCTTTATCGATTCGCGGCCGGTGACCCAGCCGGGCGCCGATATCCGGCTGGCCGCCGGCTGGCATGAGGTAGGCGTGTCGGCTCCGGGCTACT
Source organism: uncultured Gemmatimonadaceae bacterium (assembly GCA_964642475.1). Classification (GTDB taxonomy): domain Bacteria; phylum Gemmatimonadota; class Gemmatimonadetes; order Gemmatimonadales; family GWC2-71-9; genus JADJOM01. The sequence goes on from CAZXRC010000021.1 coordinate 55,018, forward strand.
CCTTCTATACCGACAGCGTGCGAGTGGAGAGCGGTCGCACCCTGATGCTGGCGCCGGCGCTGAGCACCTCCAATGCGCCGGCGGTGGTGCCGGGTTCGCGCGAGGACCTGCGGCGCCGGGCCCTGGCCCGGCTGGACTGCGAAAACCCGTCGCCCATCAATCGGTTCGGCCGGGAATGCTATGACACGCCGCCGCAGCCGCTGGCGAGCACCCGCGTGCCGGTGCCGGCCGGGGTCACCGGGACGCCGACGCCGGTGACGATGATCGTCAAAGTGTCGTTCCGCGGCCGGACCCTCATCGTCCGAACCCGCAATCCCTCCAACGACGACGCGTTCACCAAGGCCGTGGAGGCCTACGCCGAGACGATGCGATGGACGCCAGCCATGCGGGACGGCCGGCCGGTCGACGGGTGGACGCAGTATGCCTTCCAGCCTGAGGTGCCGTGAGTCGTCCGGTTGTCCACCCCACCGCCTTCGTTGCGCCCACGGCCCTGGTCATGGGCGACGTCACCCTGGAAGCGGAATCGAGCGTCTGGTACCTGTCGGTTCTGCGGGGCGACACCGCCCCGATCCGGATCGGGAGTCAGACCTGTCTCCAGGACGGGTGCATCGTCCATGTCGATGAAGAGGTGCCGTGCACCATCGGGCGGCGGGTCGGTGTGGGACACCGGGTTACGCTGCACGGGTGCACGGTGGAGGACGACTGTCTGGTGGGTATGGGGAGTATTCTGCTCAACCACGTGGTGGTGGGGCGGGGGAGTGTGATTGCGGCCGGGGCGCTGCTGCCGGAAGGGATGCAGGTGCCGCCGGGATCGCTGGTGATGGGGCTGCCGGCCCGGGTGGTCCGGGCAGTCGATGCCGACCTCAGCCGCCGGATCGAGCAGACCTGGCGTCACTACGTGGAGCAGGCGAAGCGGCACCGGGCGGGTCAGTATCCGGTCGGGTGATGGGGATCACGCGGCTGGCGAGCGGGAAACGCGTCGAATGCGGAAGGGAGGGGTTGTGATCGTGGGTCCGCGCCACCCGGATTCCGTCGGGCGAAGGCGTCGCCGATAGCCCACCGCTATATTTGTGATGTGAAAACCGAATCTCCACGAAATTCCGTGGCTTTTCCGCGTATTGTCGCGGGCTACCGAGGTTCCTACTTTTGTCTTCCGCTGTTCCTCCGGTAACTCATCCGTCATCAAATCGTGCCGTGACGGTTACACCCTTCGCCAACTCAGGACGGGCCATGGCGACTTCCGGCGACTCCACGCATCAGCTCGAACTCTCGGCCAACGCCATCACGGTGTTGGAGAAGCGCTACCTCATCAAGGATGATCGCGGCAAGCCCACCGAGTCGGCGCCGGACCTCTTCTGGCGGGTGGCCCGCACCATCGCCGAGCCCGATCGCGCGTACGGTGCCTCGGCTGGCGCGGTGGAGGCCCTGTCGGAGGCCTTCTTCGACCTGATGGCTCACCGGATGTTCATGCCCAACTCGCCGACCCTGATGAACGCCGGCCGGCCCCTGGGGCAGCTCTCCGCCTGCTTCGTGCTGCCGGTCGATGACGCCCTTGCCAACGGCAAGAGCGGCATCTATGACACGCTCCGCTCGATGGCACTGGTTCATCAGTCGGGGGGCGGGACCGGGTTCTCCTTCTCGCGCCTGCGTCCCAAGAACGACATCGTCCGGTCCACCATGGGGGTGGCGAGCGGCCCCGTGTCGTTCATGAGCCTGTATGATGCCTCGACCGATGTCGTCAAGCAGGGGGGCACCCGCCGCGGGGCCAACATGGGGATTCTCCGGGTCGATCACCCGGATATCCTCGAGTTCATCGCCTGCAAAGACGACATCACCAAGATCACCAATTTCAACATCTCGGTCGCCGTCACCGACACCTTCATGGCGGCGGTGGAGCGGGACGACGAGTATGACCTGATCCATCCCAAGACCAAGGCCGTCACCGGCAGGCTCAAAGCCCGGGAGGTCTGGCACAGGATCATCCACGGCGCCTGGAAGACCGGCGAGCCGGGGGTGTTCTTCATCGACCGGGCCAACCAGTACAACCCGGTGCCGCACCTGGGCCTCTACGAGGCCACCAATCCCTGCGGCGAGCAGCCCCTGTTGCCCTACGACGTCTGCAACCTGGGCTCGATCAACGTCGGGTATTTCGTGAAGGATGGGCAGGTGGACTGGGAGCACATGCGCCAGATCGTCCACCTGTCGACCCACTTTCTCGAAAACGTGATCGACGCCAACAACTACCCGCTCCCGGAGATCGACCAGCTCTCCAAGCGGATCCGGCGCATCGGCCTCGGCATCATGGGGCTCGCCGATCTCCTCATCCGTCTGGGCATCGCCTACGACAGCGAGGAAGGCGTCGAGATGGGGCGCAGGATCATGGCCTTCGTCGACGAGGAGTCCAAGGTCGAGTCCGAGCGGCTGGCCACCCAGCGCGGGGTCTTCCCCGAATGGGAGAAGAGCATCTGGGGCCCCGACGCTACCTGCGCCCGCGATGCCCAGGGCCACCGCGTCCGTCCCATGCGGCGGCTGCGGAACTGCAACGTGACCACGGTGGCGCCCACCGGCACCATTTCCATCATCGCCGGCTGCAG
>CAZXRC010000022.1:0-57461 GCA_964642475.1 uncultured Gemmatimonadaceae bacterium
GGCTCAAGGCGGTTGACCAGAAGACCGGCAAGGTCCTCTGGAAGTTCAAGACCCCCTCGGGCATCATCGGCAACCCGATGACCTACCGTGGCCCCGATGGCAAGCAGTACATCGCGGTGCTGTCCGGCGTGGGTGGCTGGGCGGGCATCGGTGTGGCCGCCGGCATCGGCGCCGAAGACCCGACCGCGGGTCTCGGTGCGCTGGGCGCCTTCGGCGACGCCGGTCAGTTCACCACCCAGGGTGGCGTCCTGACCGTGTTCGGTCTGTAGTCCGCCTCCCGGCAAGGGCGGACTCCGGTCCGCCCCTGCAGGGTTCCGGAACACAGCGATAGCTTGCATGACAGGGGCGGGGTCACGCTGACCCGCCCCTGTCCTGTCAGAGGCCCCTCCGTTGACGCGGAATGGGTTCAGCCATGCATGAGGAACCGACGTGACACTCGCACGATCTGCCCGCACCGCCGTGCTGATGGGATTGCTGGCCGGCGCCGGGATCCCCTCCCTGGCCGCCCAGCGCCCCGCGCCCATGGCCGCCGGAATCCTCCGGGTCTGCGCCGACCCGGACAATCTGCCCTTCAGCGACTCCACCGGTGCCGGGCTCGAGAACAAACTGGCCGAAATGCTGGCCGAGACCTGGCATTCGAAGCTGGAGTACATCTGGTGGGCGGCCCCGCGCGGCATGATGCGGATGCTGAACGGGTTCTACTGCGACGTGACGCTTCAGATGCCGGTGCTGTCCGACATGGCCGGCGTGACCCGGCCCTACTACCGCACCAGTTACGTCATGGTGCAGCGCAAGGATGCCCCCCACCGGATCACCGGACTGGACGATCCCGCGCTCAAGACCATGAAGATCGGGGTCCATCTTCTCGCCGCCGACGGGGAGAACCCACCCCCGGCGATGGCCCTCTCCTCCCACGGCGTCGTGGGCAACCTGGTGGGGTTCAGCACGACGTATATTGGCGGCATGAACAAGCCCGAGGACATCGTCCGCGCGGTGGTCGACCGGACCATCGACGTGGCCCTCGTCTGGGGCCCGATCGCCGGCTACTACACCCGGCAGATCGGGGCCGACCTGCAGCTCACGCCAATCGAGGACGACTCGGTGTCGCGCATCCCCTTTGCCTACAGCATCGGGATGGCCACCCGCCGGCGGGAGCGTCAGCTGAAGGACAGTCTGGAGAAGTTCCTCACCAGCAAGGGCTCCGAGATCCAGGCCCTGCTGAAACAATACGGCATCCCCCTGCTGCCGCTCCCGGCGGACTCCGCCTCTCGAGCGGCCCCTGGCGGCCCGGCACGGTAGCTGCGTACGCTCAGCCCGATGGTCGGCCGACCCACACCCGCGCGGAAAGGAACTGGGAGCATGAAGACTTGGATGACTGTGGCTGTCGCCCTGGTGCTGGGCACCGGGACCGCCGCGGCGCAGGTTCGGGACGAGTATCACACCGCGCCCCGCGACACGGTGAACATGGACACCTATCAGGGCTGGAAGCAGTACGAGCTCAATTGCTCGCGCTGCCACGGCGAATTCGGTGTCGGCTCCTCCTTCGCTCCCGCGCTGGTGGTGTCGCTCAAGGAAAACGGCACCATCCCGACGCAGGAGTCCTTCATCACTACCGTCTGCGCCGGCCGCCCCGACAAGGGCATGCCGGGCTGGTGCGCCCTCGGCCTCGAGATGGACAAGATCCAGCGGATCTACATGTACCTGAAGAACCGGGCCGACGGGAAGATCGGCATCGGCCGCCCGGCAGTTCGCGACAACAGCTGAGCCGCTCCCCGCACGACCCGACAGGACCGCGGTCGACCCGCGGTCCTGTTCTTTTGGGAGGACAGATGCGCATTCCTGAGACACTCCTGCTGGTCGCGCTGACCCTGACCGCGGCGTCCCTCCCGGCCCAGGACAGCGCCATGCCCGGCATGGAAGCCCGGCCGGCGCGCTCGGCCCCCCGACCGCCCGCCGACTCCCTCAAGACCGCGGCTCAGGTTCGGGCCTACCTCGCCACCCCCACCGGGGGCGACGCGCCCGATCTCTCCGGCCTCGACCTCTCCGGGCTCGATCTCCGCCAGACCGACTTCCGGAAAGCCAACCTCACCGGGGCCCGGCTCGATCGGGCCCGGCTCGACGGGGCCGATCTCTTCGCCTGCGACCTGACCGATGCGTCTGCCACCGACGCGAGCTTCGAAGGCGCCAACCTCGACGGTACCACCCTTCGCCGGGCCGACCTGCGCCGATCGAAGTTTCTCAAGGCGAGCCTCTTCGCGACCATTGTCGAGGCGACCGACCTGCGTGAGGCGGATCTGCGTGAGACACGGATCATCGGGTATCTCCGCAAGGCGAGGCTCGCCGGCGCCAATCTCGCCCGGGCCAACATCGGGGCCGATCCCGGCAATCAGTCGATGGGGGTGATGCGGGCCCAGTTCGTCGGCGCCGACCTGACCGGGGCCGACCTGACCGGCGCCAACCTCTTCAAGGCCGACTTCTCGTTCGCCGTCCTCACGAGCGCCAGACTGGCGGGCGCCGATCTCAGCAATGCCGACCTGGTGCAGGCCGATTTCTCCCGGGCCGACGTCACCGGCGTCGACCTGAAACAGGCCGATCTCAACGGGACGATATTCACCGGGGCGATCGGGGTCGCTACACTCAAGGGGCTCGACCAGGCCCGCAACCGCGACAAAGCGGTCTTCGGCAACTAAGGTAAGGATTCACCGCTGAAGCTCGGAGCCGCAGAGGGCCGCGGAGGAGGTGATGGCAGCGCACCGATCTCCTCGATTCTGTTTCAGGCTGTTCTCTGCGGCCCTCAGCGCCTCTGCGTCCCCGCGGTCGTCCGTTCGGTTTGTGCCGATAAGAACTGGAGTTTGTCGAATGAGAAGCTATCTGGCCGCAGTGGCCGCGATCCTCGCCGCCTGCGCCCCGAAAGAAAGACCCACGCCGGCCGAGACTCCGGCCACCGTGTCAGCGGCGCCCGGCGCCGTTGGTGAACTGGTCTACGTCACCAACGAGGACTCCCGCAACCTCACCGTCATCGACGCCACCACCGACAGTGTCGTCGCCACCATCGAGGTCGGTACCCGCCCCCGGGGCGTGCGGGTGAGTCCCGACGGCCGCACCGTCTACGTGGCCCTCTCCGGCTCGCCCAAGTGCCCGCCCACCATGCCCGACGCCGAGTGCGAGAAGCTCAAGGCCGACCGCACCAAAGACGGCGTCGGGGTGGTGGATGTCGCCACCCGCAGCACCGTGAAGCTGCTGCCGGCCGGCCTCGACCCCGAGACCTTCGACCTGAGCCCCGACGGCGCCCGGCTCTTCGTCTCCAATGAGGACGCCGACTCCGCCACCGTGGTGGATGTCGCCTCGGGGAAGGCGGTGGCCAATGTGAAGGTGGGACGCGAGCCCGAAGGCGTCACCCTCGCCCCCGACGGCAAGAGCGTCTGGGTGACCGGCGAAACCGATCACGACATCACCGGCATCGACATCGCCACCGGCAAGGCCATCGCCAGGATCGACATCCTCGGCAAGCGGCCCCGCGCCATCGGGTTCCTCCCCGACGGGTCGCGCGCCTACGTCACCAACGAGGTCAGCGGTACGGTGTCGGTGGTGGATATGGCCGCCCGCAAGACGCTCAAGCAGATCGTCCTGCCTGATGGCGCCCGACCCATGGGAATCCTGGTGACCCCCGACGGCAAACGGATCTACATCAGCAACGGCCGCGGCCGGACCGTCTCAGTGCTCGACCCCGCCACCGACCAGGTTCTCCAGAGTGTGGAGGTCGGCACCCGCCCCTGGGGTCTCGGGATGACGCAGGATGGGAAGAAGCTCTACACCGCCAACGGCCCCGACAACACCGTGACGGTGATCGACGTCGCGACGATGACCGTGCTGGGGAAGGTGCCGGTGGGCTCGGTGCCCTGGGGGATCGCGATCGGGCCGAAACCGTAACTGGCCGTTGGCCGTGGGCCGTAGGCTACAGCCTGTGAAACGACCCTCGGCGCGGAAGCGGGGAGGGTCGTCGCACAGCGTACCGCCAACGGCCAATGGCCAACGGCCAGCAGCCAACGGCCTAGGCGAATGGTCTCCACGTCAACATCGACCCCGGCCAGCGCCATGCGATCCACCCGTCCAGCCCCCAGGCCTTGCCCGAGCGCGCCAGGAATAGGGTCGACAACGTGATCACCAGCATGTAGTGAAAGCCGAGGGACGCCGGCGAGAGATGGGAGGAGGCCAACCCGTAGTTGATGCTGAGCCAGAGCCCGCCCAGGGCACCCAGCCCCGCGAAACACCCCAGCGTGAGCGACAGCCCGGTCAGGACCTCGCCCCAGGCCGTGAACTCCGCGAAGAGCGTGCTATGGGGCAGCACCGTCTGATCCAGGAAGGCCTTGTACCAGAGGATCGGGTTCTCCGCCGCCTGCCGGGCGACGATGGTGGGCATCGCCTCGATCCAGCGGGGTTCGACCCCCAGAAACGGGACGAAGCCACCCAGCAGGATTACGTCCATCTTGCTCCATAGCGCCTTGACGAACCAGACCCCGACCAGAATCCGCAGCACCGCCAGCCACCGGCTGGGATGGGACATGTCGATCGAGGCCGGGGCGACGGCGTTCGGTGCTGTCATCGAAGCTCCAGAGGTGATCGGAGGGCGGTCGGAGGACTCGACAAGGTACCGCGCGCCGGCCCGCCGCGATAGACGACCCGGCCGGTCTCCACCGCGGGACCTCAGTCCCGCAGCGGTACACCCAGCTCGTGGAAGATGAAGCTCCAGCTGTCGACCAGCTCTTCCAGCACCTTCGACACCGGCTTGCCGGCCCCGTGGCCGGCCCGCGATTCGAGCCGCAGGAGGATCGGGTGTTCGGACCCGCTCGCCGCCTGGAGCCGGGCGGCCATTTTCCGCGCATGCAGGGGATCCACCCGGGTGTCGCTCTCGGCTGTGGCGAGGAGCACCGCCGGATAGGGCGTCCCGTCTCGCACCTGATGGAGCGGCGAATAGGCCCGCAGGAACCGGAACTGGACCGGATCGTCCGACGAGCCGTATTCCGGAATCCACAGCCGCGCGATCCGGAACCGATGATACCGCAGCATGTCCAGCAGCGGGACCTGGACCAGCACCGCCCGGAAGAGCTCGGGGCGCTGGGTGAGCGCGGCGCCCATAAGGAGCCCGCCGTTGGATCCCCCCGCGATGGCCAGGTGGCGTGGCGCGGTGTAGCGCTCGCGGATCAGGAATTCGGCCGCGGCGATGAAATCGTCGAAGGTGTTCTGCTTGCGGTCCAGCATCCCCGCCTGATGCCATGCCTCCCCGTACTCTCCGCCGCCGCGGAGGTTGGGCACCGCCACCACCCCACCCTGCTCCAGCCAGAGGAGCATCGAGCGGGAGAATCCGGGCGACATGCTGATGTTGAAACCGCCGTACCCCGTGAGGTATGTGGGATTGGCTCCGTTCTTCACCAGGCCCGTCTGGTGCACCACGAACATGGACACCAGAGTGCCGTCGCGGGAGGGATACTCCACCTGCGTCACCGCGAAGCGGTCGGGGTCGAGATCCGCCTCTACCCGGCGCCAGAGCGTCACGGACCCGCCCGCCAGGTCCATCCGGTAGACGCTGGGGGGGACGGTATAGGAGGAGAAGGCGTAAAACAGCTCGTCTCCGTCGGGTTCCGCCCCCCACCCGGCCAGACTCCCGATGGTGGGCAGCGGGACGTCGCGGACGTCCTTGCCGTCGAGCCCGGTGAGCGCCAGCCGGGAGCTGGCCCGTTCGAGATAGGAAAGGCCGATGCACGCCCGGGTGAGGATGGCGCCATCGAGCACCGCGTTGGCCCGGGGCCGGACCACGGTGGTCCAATGCTCCCGCCCCGGCCGCTCGGGGGCGGTCCGGTAGAGCCCGTAGGTGGCTCCCTCGAGGTTGCTCCGGATGTAGAGCGCGCCGTAGCCCAGCAGCCCTTCGAACTGGTAGGGGAGGTCCCGCACCACTGGCACCAGCGGTCCTCCCGCCTCGCGGTCCTGGAGATACAGGTCGGTCTGATCGAAGGTCCGCGCAACGGTGATCAGGACCCACCGGCCGTCGGGGGAGACATCCACGCCGGGCCAGTGCTCCTTCTCCGTCGGCTTGAGGATCAGGCGATCCTCGGTGGGGGCGGCGCCGAGCCGGTGGAAATACACCGCCCGGTGATATTGCCGCTCCACATCCGGCACCTCCCCCCGGGCCGGGTAGCGGGTGTAATAGAAGCCGGACCCATCGGGGAGCCAGCCCACATCGCAGGCCCGGGTATCGGGGATCTCGTCAGGGAGGTTCGCGCCGGTGGCGGTGCGAAGCACCCGGAGGACGCTCTCCTCGCTTCCGTTCCGCGACAGCCCGTAGGCGAGCAGCTCGCCGTCGTCGCTGGGAAAGTACCAGTCGAGGGCGGTGGTGCCCTCCGCGTCGAGCTGGTTGGGATCGAGCAGCACCCGGTCGTCGCCCCCGGCGCCCCGGCGCACGTAGAGCACCGGTTGATTCTGGGTGCCTTCGCGCCGCTGGTAGAAGTGCCACCCACCCGCGGGGATCGGCGCCGAGATCGCGCCGATCGAAAGGAGTTCCTTGAGACGTCGCCGGATGGCCCCCCGTTCCGGCACCGACTCGAGATAGCGCCGGGTGGCCTGGTTCTGCGCCTCGGTCCATGCCGCGGTCTCGGGACTGTCGCCGTCTTCCAGCCAGCGATACGGATCCGCAACCGGCTCACCGTGGAGCGTTTCCACCACCGCGTCGATGCGGGAGCGAGGATACGGGTAGTGCGACATGGCCCTGAATGTAGGAGTGGAGCGGTAAGGAGGAATGAGCCGACGGTGAGAGGCCGGCGTCGGGTGGAGAACTCCGGGAGCGCGGCGGCTCAGTCGCCCAGCGCGATCCCCAGGTCCCGTGCCGTCTGCACCGTGTCGGAGTCGAGCGGCACGCCCCGCATCCGCCCGATGACGTCCGCGATCGGGACCCGGACGATGTCGGGCGGCGCGTACCCCACCATCATGCCGAAGGCCGAGTCGGCTACGGCCCGAACCGCCGCGCTTCCGAACCGGAGAGCCAGGAGCCGGTCAAAGGTGGTGGGCGAGCCACCTCGCTGAATGTGGCCCAGCACCAGGCTCCGGGTCTCCTTGCCGGTCCGCTCGCCGATCAGCCGCGCCACCATCGACCCCACCCCGCCCAGGCGGTCCACCGTGCCGGCCGCCCGCCGCTCCACGAACAGCGCCTCCCCGCCCAGCGGCTTGGCGCCCTCCGCCACGACCACGATGCTGAAGTGCCGGCCGGCGGCTTCACGCGCCACGACCTTGGCGCAGACCTTGTCGATGTCGAAGGGAATCTCGGGAATGAGAATGACATCGGCGCTGGCGGCGATCCCGCTGTGGAGAGCGATCCAGCCGGCCTCCCGCCCCATCAGCTCCACTACCATCACCCGTTCATGACTCTCGGCGGTGGAGTGCAGCTTGTCGATCGCCTCGCTGGCGGTGCTCACCGCGGTATCGAACCCGAAGGTGGCCAGCGTCCCCATCACGTCGTTGTCGATGGTCTTGGGGACCCCCACCACCGGGAGCCCCTTCTTCCAGAGGTCGTGGGCGATCTTGAGACTCCCGTCGCCGCCGATCGAGATCAGGGCATCGAACCCGCTGGCCGAGAAGGCCGCGACCAGGTCATCGGAGCGATCGACCTCGTGCTCGCGCCCGTCGGGTGCCTTCACCACCCAGCGAAACGGGTTCCCCCGGTTGGTGGTCCCCAGGATGGTGCCGCCCAGGTGGGTGATGCCGCGGACCTTGTCCGGCGTCAGCGTCATCACCCCGTCATCGCCCAGGAGCCCGTTGTAGCCCCGCCGGATGCCGTAGGCGTGCCACCCCCTGGTGTGCGCCGAAAGCACGATCGCCCGGATCACCGCGTTGAGGCCGGGAGCGTCGCCGCCGCCGGTGGAGATGGCGATTCTCATGGAAAGCGCCCGACGCGAACCGTCATCCTGCTCCCTTGGTGATCAGGTCCAGCACCTCGCCCGGCTTGGCGTGGCGGCCCAACGCCAGCTTGGAGAAGACCAGCCGGCCGTCCACCGTGACCTCGAAGGCCCCGCCGGAAGATTTCCTGAGGTCGATCCGCGCCTCGGGAAAGCGCTGCGTGAGCTCGGCGGCCAGACCGGTCGCCCGGGGCTCATAGCTTCAGACGACGCAGTATTCGATGCTGATGTGCATGCGCCAGAGGGTTGAAACCCGCGTGGTATGCCCGACTCCCTCCCGGGAGTGACGCGGCCTCACTGCTGCAACCTAATCGCTCCGTTTCGCCGGCTGTAGCCGGCGGTAGGTGACGAACCTCCCGGCGGCCCCCGCAGCCCGTCAGCATGACGAGTGGGAATGCGCGCGACCTTGGACCGGTGCGCGGTTTTGTGACGTTCAAAGGCGTGCCAGTGAGCCGGATCACCGCCGGGGGTCGGCGGCGCGACCACTCATCGAGCGTGACACCGCGGAGGCGACCCCGGCCCGGAGTTTCTCGGTCGAGCTCCGGGGTCCCCGCCCCAGGACGTGAGTCCGGGCGCACGCTCCTTGCGTTTGAACCCGAGGGCAGGGTGTCACCGCCCCCAAGTTCCAGAATTCGCCCGGTTTCGCCGAGAACTGATACATGCGCCACGCAACGTTTGCCGCGTTCGGCCTGATGGCCGCCACCGGTCTCAGTGCCCAGACCCCGGGCAAGGCCGGATGGGGCGATGAGCTGACGCCTGTGCCTGCCCCGGAGCGGCTGCTCCCGATCGGCCCGCGCCAGTCCGAACCGCTCGACTGGCCGGCGCCCCCGCTGCGCCAGCCGCCGGACGCGGTACGGGCCATTTACGTCAATGCCTGGGCCTTCGGCGGCACCCGGTTCCGCGACCTGGTGCGCCTGGCCGATTCGACCGAGGTCAACAGCTTCGTCATTGACGTGAAAGACGACACCGGGTACCTGACCTACAAGTCCGACGTCCCCACCGCGATCCAGATCGGCGCCAACACTCAGCTCCGCGCCCGTGACGCCGCCGACCGCCTGCGGGTGCTTCACGCCCACGGGATTCACCCCATCGCCCGGATCGTGGTCGCCAAGGATCCGCTGCTCGCCGCCAACAAGACCGCCTGGTCGGTGCAGGACCGCAATGGGGGGCTCTGGCGCGACCGGCTCAACTTCGCCTGGGTTGACGCCTACAACGACTCTGTCTGGGTCTATGCCTCGCAGCTCGCCGCCGAAGCCGTCAAGCTGGGCTTCAGCGAGGTGCAGTTCGACTACGTGCGGTTCCCCGACGAGCCCAAGGCCCGCATGTCACACGCGATCTTCCCGGGCCGCCGGAACAACGAGAGCGTTCGGGCCGCCGTCGCGCGCAACCTGGCCCTGCTCCGGGACCGGGTGAAGCCGCTGGGCGTCCCCTATACCATCGACGTGTTCGGCATGACCACCAATGTCGAGGTAGACATGGGCATCGGCCAGGTCTGGGAAGACCTGGTGAGCACCGCCGATGTGGTGCTGCCGATGGTCTATCCCAGCCATTACTACCACGCGATGTATGGCGTGAGCCATCCCAACAGCGAGCCATACCGGGTGGTGAAGGGGGCCCTGGCCGACGGACTGCGCCGCTCCGAGCGGCTGGCCGGACCCAAGGCCGAGATCCGGCCCTATCTCCAGGCCTTCACCCTCGGCCGCCCGCGCTACACCCCCGAGCACGTGCGCGAACAGATCCGCGCCGCATCCGACCTTGGCATCCACGGGTGGGTGCTCTGGAACCCCCGCTCGGCCTACGACGCGAGGATCTTCCGGAAGAGCGGCGCTCCCCCGACCCGACTCGCCACCGCGCGGGTCGCCGCGGTCGACCCCACCCCGAGGTGGGGCCGCTAGCCGCACCGGATCCCCGGCCTGCCCCGGGACGCGGGGTGAACCCCAATCCCAACTAGTGTTCCCGCTGAGCGCCGCTACCATTTGGGGATGCGCTCCGCCCTCATCTCCATCGTCCTCGCGGTCCCCCTCCCGGCCCAGACACTCGCGCCCCGGCCGGCTCAGGCCTTCCTCACGGGCCGGTTGCAGGAGCCGGATCTGCGGGAGAGTTCCGGCGCCGCCCGCACCGTTACCGCACCGGGCATCGTCTTCACGCTCAACGATTCCGGTAATCCGCCGGAGATCTTTGCCACCGACTCGAGCGGCCGGGCCATCGGGCGCTGGCGGGTGCCGGGCGCAACCAACCGCGACTGGGAGGCCCTCTCGATCGGACCCTGCCCCGCGGGCAGCTGCTTCTATATCGCCGATATCGGGGACAATGGCGAACGGCGCTCGCAGGTCGTGATCTATCGCGTCAAGGTTCCCCGGCTCGCCCTGTTTCGAGGAGCGCCCGACCCCGTTCCGGGACGGCTCGACTCCGCCCTGGTCCGCTACCCCGATGGACCCCACGATGCGGAGGCCGGCTGGGTTGGCGATGCCGGCGATTACTTCGTCGCCACCAAGGGACGGCGAGGCGGCGTCCGGCTCTTCCGGATCCCCGCATCGGCCTTCGCCACCCGCGAGGCAGTCACCGCCGTGCTGGTTCAGATGGTCCCGATCGACCCCGCTCCTGGTCTTGGCCGGCTGGTCACCGACGCGGCCCGCGCTCCTGCCGGGACACGGGTCGCGCTCCGGACGTATACCGAGGTGTACCTCTTTCCCCTGCTGGGCGACGGCCGCCTCGGCCCGACTCCGGTCGTCTGCAACCTTGCCGGCCTCGAGCCCCAGGGAGAGGCGCTCACCTGGCTCGACGAACGCCGCCTGCTTCTCATCAGCGAATCCCCCGCCGGAATGGGAGCCGCTCCCATCCACATCGTGACCTGCGGTGGCTGACGCTCGACGGGTCCTCGGCCGGGCCCTCAGGGCTCTTGGCCTGGGTCTGATCGGGGCCCTGCTCCTCTGGGTGGGGCTCGGCTCGCCCGCTCGGGGACGGGCCCCCTTTCGGGCCCGCTGGATCGACGCCGGCGGGGTGCGCACCCGGGCGCTCGACACCGGCCGCGGTGACACGACCCTGGTTTTCCTCCACGGCTACGGCGAATCGCTGCTGTCGTGGCGCGCCCTGATCGAGGGGTTCGCTCGCCGGTACCGGGTCCTCGCGCTCGATCTGCCCGGCTTCGGCCGGTCGATCGCCTCCATGCCGTTCCGCTACGACTATCCGGCCTACGCGGCGTGGCTCGATTCGGTGCTGGCCCGGGAGACCCGCGGCCCCCTGGTCCTGGTGGGGCACTCGATGGGAGGAGAGCTGGCCGCCGGCTACGCGATCGACCACCCTGACCGGGCCGTGGCAGCGGTGCTGATCGCGCCGGCGGGCGCCGGGATCAACCCGATCTTCGCCGACACCGCGGGCATCGCGTCGCCCGCGGCCCGGTGGGTCACGACGGCGTTCTCGTTCGTGGTGCCGCCCGAGGATACCTCCTGGCTTCGCGAGCCGGCCGGAGGCGACAGCCTGACCGCCGGCATCGATTCCACCACCGGGGCCGCTGGCGCCTCCGTCATCCGCCGGTTCGACTTCGCGGCGCTGGAGCATCGCTTCGTCGATCTAAGGCAACCGGTGCTGCTCATCTGGGGCGACCACGACCGGACCATCCCGATCGAGATCGGTCAACGCATCGCCTCCGTGCTTCCCTGCCGGCGGTTCGTCCGGCTGTTCACTCTGCACCGCCCCCATCAGACGCTGCCCGATACTGTGGCCGCCGAGATGAAGCGCTTCCTCGCCGGCGGCGGCAGACGGTGCGAGTAGCGCGCGCCTAGATTCCGTGCAACGCATTCCCAGCCCATACCTCAACTCGCCCCAGCCGATCCTCATGCGCACCCCCCTGCTCATCCTGCCCCTTCTGGCGCTGACCCAGCAGCCGCTCCCAGCCCAGGCGCTCACCTCCGCCACCCGGTTGGCGCGGGCGGTGAACCCGGCGGTCTATCGCGCCCACCTCCAGTTCCTGGCCGACGATGCGCTGGAGGGACGGGCTCCCGCGACCCGCGGGGGCGCTCTCGCGGCCCGGTACATCGCCTCGCAGTTCCAGCGGCTGGGCCTCGAGCCGGCCGGGGACAGCGGCACCTACTACCACCGGGTGCCGATCATCGCCCTGACCCCGTCGCCCACCCTGGCCATCACCGGCGCTTCACCCGAGCCGCTGCGGTTCCGGGACGATTTTGTCCTCTGGTCGATGCGAAACGAGGAGCGGGTCCAGTTCGGCGCCCAGACCGCGTTCGTCGGCTACGGCATCGTGGCCCCAGAGTGGGGCTGGAACGATTACGCCGGTGTCGATGTGAAGGGGAAGGTGGTGTTCTGCCTGGTCAACGACCCGGGGCTCCACGACCCGTCGATCTTCCGGGGCCGGATCCTGACCTACTACGGACGATGGACCTACAAGATCGAGGAGGCCGAGCGCCAGGGCGCGGCGGGGATCGTCCTTATCCATACCACCGAGAGCGCCACCTATCCCTGGACCACCGTCACCGGCTCGTGGACCGGCGAGCAGGTGCGGCTGGAGCGCCCCGCCGGGCCGCTCCAGGTCGCGGGATGGATCCGGGACAGCTCGGCTGCGCCGGTGTTCGCCCGAGCCGGGCTCAAGCTCGACGAGCTCATGGCCCAGGCGGGGAAACGGGGATTCCGCGGACTCGCACTGCCCTTTGGCCTCGAGGGCACGGTCACCAGCACCATCCGCCGCTCGGCCACCGACAATGTCGTAGGTCGTCTCCCCGGGCGCGGCAAGCTGGCCCGCGAAGCGGTGCTGCTGGGGGGCCACTACGATCACCTCGGCGTTCGTGCGCCGGTCCAGGGGGACTCTATCTACAATGGCGCGGAGGACAATGCCTCCGGAACGGCCGCCGTGCTCACCGCCGCGGAGGCCTTCGTCCGCAGCGGAGTGCAGCCTCAACGCTCGATCCTGTTCATGGCCTTCAGTGCCGAGGAGAGCGGCCTCCTCGGATCCCAGGCCTATGCCACCAGGCCCACGCTGCCCCTCAAGCAGCTCGCCGCCGTGCTCAACATGGATGTGATGAACCTGTACGGCCGCACCGGGGACATCGCCGCCCTCGGCCCCGATCAGTCGAGCCTGGGCAAGGTCTTCATTGCCGCCGCGGCCGCGGAGGGGATGCGGGTGACGGTCGACTCCGGTTCGCTGATTCGGGGCTCGTTCTTCCGCTCGGATCACTTCCCGTTTGCGCGCGCCGGGGTGCCCGCCCTGTCGCTGGAGAGCGGTCAGGACTTCGTGGGCCGGCCGGCGGGGTGGGGCGAGAAGCAGCAGGCCGAATACACCGGGAACCGATATCACCAGCCCCAGGACGAGCTGCTTCCCTGGTTCACGATGGAAGGCGCGGTGCAGCAGATGAAAGTCGTGCTCCGGACGGCGCTGACCGTGGCCGATGCACCGGCTCAACCGACCTGGAGCGAGGGGAGCGAGTTCCGGGCCGCCGGAGAGACCCGAGTACGGTAGGCTCCTCCTGCCGGGCCGCTGATGGAGGCGGGGCAGGATGGTCGGCGGATTGGGAGGCTCGTCGCGTTCGAATTGGCTCTTCGGGCGCTACGGGATTCCTTGATCGCGAACTACTCGGTCTACGAGAGCCGTTCCGGCGGTCCCGTGCCCTCCGGACCTGACCTGCCTGGCCGGCCACCACAACCCGAGGCCCAGCCCGCCGTAAGCCCCCCCGACAGCCGGCAACCTCATGGCCCGCTGTACCTTAGGCCGGTGCCGTGGCGAAACCCGCATGGCGGGACTATTTTCACGCCCGATTTTCCCGGCTGGACCATCCTATTCCGGGGGGCGCGTCTGGAACTCCCGAACAATCACCGAATCCCGATCGGTTGGCTGCTGTCCCACGGGGGCGAGTCAATCCGCTATCGGACCTTCGCCGAGCTGGCACCCCAGGGCACCATCGCGCCGGAGACGGTCGAGCATGCCCGTGCCGCGCTGGAAGGCTCAAAGGCGGTCCAGGCCGTCACCAAGAAGCAGAAGGAAAACGGGACCTGGGGCGGCAACATGCTCGGCGTGGCGGTGTCCGCGGCCCAGGGCATCAAGGACATCGGAACCATCCCACAGTATCGGCGACTGATTCAGCTCGGCCTGCCGACCTCGTCGCGGCCCTTCAAACTGGCCGACCGGCTCCTGTTCCGACTGCTCTCGCGTGACGATGACCCGGCGCTCCTCCTCGAGTACCAGAAGGGGGCCAAGGGCGATGAGCTCTACACCGCCTGGGCCCGGAACCTGATTCGCGAGGCGGCCACCGCGGCGCTGGCCGAATCGGGGAATATCGAGGACCCGAGAGTGCGCGGCTCGGCGCACAAGGTGGCCAACGAGATCTCCGAGTTTCTCCGCAGCCCCCTCGCCGAGAAGCCCTTTGTCCGCTCGGGGAGCGCCACCGTGCTTCATGCCGACGCGCATCCTCCCGACTGGAACGCGATCGCTATGGTGGGCGCGATGCCCAACATCCAGCGGGAACGGGCCGGCTTCACCGAGCGGCTCCGGAACTACCTGGCTCAGCCCGCGCCCAAGAAGGCCTTTGCCCTTGCGGTCGGGAAGAAGAAGCTGAAACCGACCCATCTCCTCCTTGGCGACCCGATCGAGGCGGACAGCAAGGGGGTGCCCAAGGATCTGCCGCTGGCATTGCATTTCCTCGAATTGCTGGCCCGGATCGGCGGCGTCGGAGCCTCGCCCAACGCCACCAAGGTTCTGGGGCGGCTGCTCAAGGACTGCGACGACCACGGGGTCTGGAATCCCAAGGGACTGCGCGCTGCGCCCAAGGCCCTGAACAAGGTGACCTACCACGTCTATCCGCTTGACCTGGAGAGCAAGGCCCCAGAGTGGAAGCAGGTGGATGTCACCTTCCGGCTGGCGCTGATTACCAAGCTGATGGGGTGGGGAATCGAGTATGTGTGAGGACCGGGGGTAGTCGAGAGAGACGGAAGTCGAGTGGCGGCGGGCCGGGAGGTTTCTCCCGGCCCGCCGCGTTTCAGCCCAACCGATCTCCAGACTCGCGGCTCTCGATCCCCCGATCCCCTGCCTTGCCTGTACACCAACAGTAGCACATACTACTACCCATGTCCGAGCTCGACCTTACCCCGTTCGGCTTCACTCCCACAGAGAGTCGGGTCTACCAGGTCCTCCTCGGCGGCGGACCGGGAACAGGGTATGCCATCGCCCGGAGTGCGGGGCTGGCCCGGGCCAACGCTTACAGCGCCCTCGAAGGGCTGGTCAGCAAGGGAGCCGCCCGGGCCGAAGACGGCCAGCCCAAGCGGTTCCGGGCCGAGCCGCCGGCTGGGGTGCTTGCCCGGATCGCCAATGCCCAGGGTGAGGCCCTTGACCGCCTGAGCCGGGCCCTGGAGGGCTTCGGTGCCCCCGCCACGCCGAGCGTGGTCGAAATCACCAGTCCCAAGGGCCTGCTTCAGCTTCTCACCCACGAGATCGGCCGATGCCGGGAGTCGGTGCACCTGATCGCGCCGGCGGAGGCCTTCCCGATCCTGGGCCCCGCGCTGCGGCGTGCGGTCACGGCAGGGCTGGAGGTGCTCCTGGCGGCCCAGGTGCCGGTGCAGCTTCCCTTCGCCCGGGTCGATGCGATTCCCAGCGGCTTCACCTGGCCGGGTCTGCCGCTGGTGGCGGTGCTCGACAACGTCGGGGCGGTGATCGCTGCCCGGGGCGGCAGCGAGGTCCTGGGGCACTGGAGCAGCACCCCGTCGTTCGTGGCGGCTGCCCGCCTCGCTTTCCACCTGCTGCGGAGCGGATCATGAGCGACGCACTGAACGACGCGCTCTCCGAATTGCGTCGGGAATATCTCTTCGAGGCACCTGGCCGACTGGCCGAGCTTCGAAAGGACGTTGCCGCGTACCGGGCGGGAGAAGCCGACGCCGCCACTTCGCTGCTCCGGCGCTTTCACCGGCTGGCGGGCTCCGGCGGCTCATATGGCTTCCCCCAGATCAGCACCCTTGCCCGGGAAGGGGAGCAGCTGCTGAGCCCGGCCGAGCCGGAGCCGGCCGGGCATCATGCCGCCCGTCTCGAGGCCCTGGTCGACCGGTTGGCCGAGGCGTTCGACCGCGCGGCCCGGGAGCTGGGGCTTCCGGCACGGGGCCCCGCCGTGACCGAGTTCGGGTGGCGGGCGCTGGTTCTGGGGCGGGACAATCAGCTGCGGCAGGACGTGACGGCCGCCCTGATGAACACCGGGTTCGTGGTGCGGACCGACAACGGCGAGGGCGAGCCCCGCGAGCTCAAGATCAGCGAGCGTCCAGACCTGGTCGTGGTGCTGGACGATCCGCCTGGCCCCGATCCGTACGCGACGGCGACGGCCTGGTCGGGCGCCGGCCCGGTGCGGCCCCGGTCGATCGTCCTGGTGACGCGCTCGGAGTCCACCGACCGGGTGCGCGCCCTGGCCGCCGGCATCGACTCGATTCTCCCCGCCGAGCGGGTCCCGGTCGACCTGCCGACGTATGCCAAGACGCTGGCGCGAATCGGAAGTCCGCCGCCCCGGGTGCTGCTGGTGGAGAACGACCAGGCCCAGGCCGACACCATCATGCAGTGGCTGGAGCAGGCCAATGCCCGGGTCACCCACTGCCTCGATGGGGGTGCGGCTCGCGAGGCGATGGTCCGGGAAACGCCCGACCTCATCCTGATGGACACGCGGCTCCCGGGCATCGATGGGCTCTCGCTGGCCCGGCTGGTCCGCCAGGACTCGCGCTTTGGCCTGACCCCCATCGTGTTCCTCACCCACCACGACAGTGTGGCCGACCAGATCGAGGCGCTCTCGGCCGGAGCGGACCACTTCCTGACCGAGCCGGTGGATCGCGAGCTGCTGACCCACCTGGTGGTGACCCGGGCCGAGCGGGGCCGCCGGCTGCGGGAGATGGTGCACCGCGATGGGCTGACCGGGTTGCTCAATCACGCGACCCTGATGGCGGAGCTGGAACACGCGGTGGAATTCGCCCGCCGTCACGGCGAATCGTTCGCCTTCATGATGATCGACGTGGACCACTTCAAGCGGGTGAACGACCGCTACGGCCACCTGGCCGGTGACCAGGTGCTGCTCCACGTGGCCCGTGTCTTCCAGACCACCGCGCGCGCCAGCGACATGATCGGGCGCTATGGCGGCGAGGAATTCGGCATGATCCTCCGCCGCACCGACCGGACCGGGGCCGGAATCCTGGCCAACAAGCTCCGCACCGTGCTCCTGGAGCAGCCTGCCGTGGTGGGCGCCGGCGAGCAGATCCCGGTGCGGGTCTGCATCGGGATCGCGGCCTACCCGGAGGATGCCGCGACCGCCAGCGATCTGGCCCTGCTGGCCGATGGCGCTCTCTACCGGGCCAAGGCGGGGGGGCGCGACCGGGTCGAGTTCACCCGGGAAATGCGGGCCCGGACCGCCTGAGGCGGCGCCGGTCGGGCGGCGCCGAGCGATGACGCACCGCGAGCCCGCCGCCCCGGACCGCCTGCTGGCGGCCGCGCTCGCCGAGTTTGCCCGCCTGGGCAAGGCCGGCGCCCGCACCGATCAGATCGCCCGGCGGGCCGGCGTGAACAAGCAGCTCATTCACTACTACTACCGCACCAAGGCCGGTCTCTACCAGGCAACGCTCGCCCACGTGGTCCGGAGCGTCACTGAGCAGTTGAGCCAGCTGCCCCTGGTTGGGCTCACGGCCGTCGAGCGGCTGCGACGGCTGGTGCGGGGGCAGTTCGATTTCCTGCACCAGCATCCCGAGCACACCGCCCTGCTCGTCGGCGCCCGGACCGAGAGCGAGTGGGCCGACCTCGCCATCCGGCCGGTGGCGGACCTGCTTCGAGAGGGCCAGGCGACCGGTTTCTTCCGCGACGATGTGGACCCCGTGGCGCACGCCCGGCTTGCGCTTCTGGTGACGATCGGGTATTTCGCCCTCCGCCCGCTGACCACGCCCTGGGGAGATCCCGTGGCATGGCGCGACCGGACCGCGGAACTCATCGTTCGCGGCTGCAGCTGGTAGGCGCACCACCCCGATCAGGAGCGTGCATGGCAGGAGCCAAGCGAATCATTCTCAGCGGTCTCGCCGTGATCGCCGCCCTCGTCGTTATGGGCGTCATCGCCATAGCCCTCATGAGCAAGCGGGTCCTGGCCAACCGATTCGAGGTCACCCCCGGCGCCGTCACCATCCCGACGGACTCGGCCGCGATCGCCCGGGGCAAACATCTGGCATCGGCGATCGCCAAGTGCACCGATTGTCACGGTGAAGACCTGCGCGGCCAGGCGATGGAGATGGGACCGATGGGCACCTTTCCCGCCGTCAATCTCACCACCGGCAGGGGCGGACGGGTTCGTACCGACGCGGAGTGGGTCAGGGCGATTCACCATGGCGTCGGAGACGGCGGCCGACCGCTCGTGTTCATGCCGTCGCTGCCCTACTCCCGGCTCAGCGCCTCGGATCTTGGCGCCATTGTCGCCTGGGCCAAGTCCATGCCGCCGGTCGACAACGAAGTCCCGCCGCTCGCGCTCGGCCCGATCGGGAAACTCCTGATCGCCAAGCAGCCGGCCCGCCTGGTGGCCGCGCTCGCGATCGATCACGCGGCCCCGCTCGCAGCCGACGTCCCCGCGGGACCCACGGCGGAATACGGCGCGTATCTCACCGTGGTTGGAGGCTGCACCTACTGCCACGGGGACGACCTGGGCGGTGGCATCAAGGAGGGACCACCCGGGACGCCGGCGTCGGCCAACCTGCGACCCGATGGCCCGACCGCGGCGTGGAGCGAGGCGGATTTCACCACGGCGCTCCGCACCGGCAAACGGCCCGATGGCAGTGACATCAACCCGTTCATGCCCTGGCGGTTGACCAAGGAGATGACGGACGACGAGATCCGGGCGACGTGGGCGTACTTGAGGAGTCTGAAGTAGGGACGGGCGGACGGTCGGGCGGTCGGGCGGTCAGGCGGTCAGGCGGTCAAAGAGGCGCAGGAAACCGGACCGGTGAGTGGAGTCCCGGGCTACCGGTGCAGTGCTGTCACCTCTGCCCGGTCTCCGATGCGGAGAACGCCGTCTCCCCACCCCGTGAAGTAGTGCCCGAAGACGACGTCCGACCCGAACCGACGGTAGGTGGCCAGCGTGCGGAGCGGCTCGGAGGAAAGCCGCTCGCCGGTTTCCTGGTCGGTCATCGTCATCTTGCACCGGACGCAGGGTTTCACCCACCGGAACGTCGCGGGGCCGATGCGGATCTCCTGCCACCGGTCCTCGGCGTAGGCGTCACCCCCGGCGAGCACGAGGTTGGGTCGAAAGCGGGACATCGGGAGGGCCCAACCGATCCGCTGGTTGAGGTCGTCGAGGGACTCACGGCAGGTGATATGGAACGGCGTCGCGTCCTGCAGCGCGGCATGGACCTCCCAACTCGGGGCCTCACGCGCGGGAACCCCGGGGGCGAACGCCATGAGCCGGGCCGGGAGGCCGAGCGATTCGGTCACCCAGGCATCGGCGGTCGCCGACACCGGGCGAACCGGCGCCAGCCGTCGCCAGAGCCGGAGGTATTCGACGGGGGCCGTCGGGGCGGGTCGGGTCACCTGGAGCGGGCTACCACCCGGCGCCTCGATGAGGAGCCCGTCGGCGGTGGGCTGCGGGCGAAGTCGGGCCATCTGGGGATAGTCCCGCTGATGCATGAAACGATCGTGGGCATCGACCAGCAGCCATTCCCGATCGCCGACGAGGCGCCCCTCGAGAATCGTGGCCTCACCCACGGCGACGCCGCGCAGGGACTTCACGGGGTAGATGGCCAGCTCGGCGAGTGCGAGGCTCATAGCCGGTCACCGTCAGTCGGTGGGCGGGTCACTGCCGTCGCGGATCCCCAAGCGCCGTGAGCACGAAGGTGGACTGGGGCGTCCACTGGCTCGTGTCCGTCGAGTCGGGTCGGTCGAACGTCCCACCGGTGGCCGTGAGCAGGGTCACCGCGTACCGCTCTCGCAGCCGGGCCTTGGGTCGCCCCAGCGAATCGACCGTGGTTACCACGGTGGGGAGCACGTCGACGCGGACTCCACCGATCGCCTCCTGGGCCACCCGGCCGGTTTCGTAGCGCACGGTATCGCCATTGGCCCGCCGCATCCTCCAGGTCATGTCCGCGCCGACGGGCCGGCTGACCTCCCAGCGCCCTGCCGGGGAACTCCATCGGTAGAGTGTGTCGGCCCGGAGACACAGGCGATCCGGCTCGCGGGATGGGGCGGGTCCCCGCCGGATATGGGCAACGATGCACTGCGCCCCCTCGAATTCCGTCGCCACCGTGTAAATGGAGTCCACGGTCCATAGGGGCTGTGGCGTTCCATCCCTGTGGTAGAGGAGAGTCGTGCCTCCACCCAGCTGACTCCCGAGAGTCGGTGTCTGGGCCTGGAGACCGGTGTCGACGCGGAGCAGGAGTACCAACGGAAGTACCCGTCGAATGGGGGCGGGCATCCGGAGAGGGATTGGCATGAGGTCCTTCAACAGCCTGGGGCGCTACGCATCGGGATCGCGCTCCAACAAGGTCTTGAGACGTGCCAGGTCATTCCGGTTCGCCCGACGCATTGCCAACGACATGAACGGCGCCAGAAGGCGCGAGAACCCCCTGGGTTCGCCTCGATTCCGGAGCGTCATTCGGGTCCCTCCTTCGGCGGTGGACTCCCACGTATATGTGGTTTCCATTGGGAAAGGCCCCTCGGCCGTGCGCATGACCAGCCGGACATTGGGAACGAGCTCCACGATCTCGTAGGTGTAGGCCAACCGCCTGCCAAAGAAGTGTGCGACGAATTCCGCTCGCGCTCCCACCCTCACGGTTGCTTCGGACTTCCATTCGACCGATGTGATGTTGACATACCACGCAGGTGCGTTGTCCGGGTTCGCGGCGAAGGTCGCGACCTCGGTGCTCGCACGCGCGATGACCGCGTCCGTGACCACATCAACTACCATAACATGGCGCTCCTGGAGCAACGTGCTCAACATGCTAAGGGGGGCCGCACAGTTGCCTGGGCGACCCCGGTTTCCGATCCTCTGGAGCCTTAGTGGTGGAACGCCTGGAGCGGCGCCACTTCGCCCGGGGTCTGATCCCCGAATAGCAGGCGACCTTCCTTGAACCGGGCACCGCGCAGCGTGAGCGCCAGCACTTCGCCCAGATTCTCCACCGGATAGACCTCGAGCGTCTGGCGGACCTCGTCCGGCAGGTCTTCGAGATCGGGCTCGTTCTTCTTCGGCAGCACGATCCGGGTGATGCCCGCCCGCACCGCGCCGAGCACCTTCTCCTTGACACCGCCGATCGGCAGGACCTCACCTCGCAGGGTAATTTCGCCGGTCATGGCGATGTCATTGCGCACCGGCCGGCCGGTCAGCACCGACACCAGCGCCGTCGCCATGGTGACACCGGCGGAGGGGCCGTCCTTGGGGATGGCGCCCGCGGGGACGTGGACGTGCACGTCGCTGGTGCCGATCAGGTCGTCCTTGATATGGAGACCCGCGGCGTGGGACCGGGCGTAGGTCAGCGCCGCCCGGGCGGACTCCTTCATCACGTCGCCCAACTGACCGGTCAGCAGGAGTTCGCCCTTCCCCTTCATGGTGCTGGCTTCGACGAACATGATGTCGCCGCCCACCGGGGTGTAGTACATGCCGGTGGCCACGCCGATCTGGTCCTCCCGGGCGGCCCGCTCGGGGTGCACCTTGGGCCGACCCAGCAGGTCGTCCACCATCGTCCGCGTCACCGTCAGGGTAGTGACCTCCCTGGTGGCGATCTTGCGGGCCACCTTCCGGGCCAGCTTGCCGATCTCCCGCTCCAGCTGGCGGACGCCGGCCTCGCGGGTGTAGCCGGTGATGACTTCGCTTACCGCTTCGTCCGGCAGTTCGATCTGCCCGGCGCTGAGCCCGTGCTCCTTGAGCTGGCGGGGGATCAGGTAGTTCCGCGCGATCATCAGCTTTTCGCGCTCGGTGTAGCCGCTGAAATCCACCACTTCCATCCGGTCGAGCAGCGGGCCGGGGATATTCGCGATGAAGTTGGCGGTGCAGATGAACAGCACCTCGCTCAGATCGAAGGGCACGCCCAGGTAGTGGTCGACGAAGCTGTCGTTCTGAGCCGGGTCGAGCACCTCGAGCAGCGCGCTCGCCGGATCGCCCTGGAACGAGACGCCCAGCTTGTCGACTTCGTCGAGCAGGAAGACCGGGTTCTTGGTGCCCGCCTGCTTCATCCCGTGGAGGATCCGGCCCGGCATGGCGCCGACGTAGGTGCGCCGGTGGCCGCGGATATCGGCCTCGTCCCGGGCGCCGCCCAGCGAGATCCGGACGTACTTGCGCCCCATCGCACGGGCGATCGACTTCGCCACCGACGTCTTGCCGACACCGGGCGGGCCCACGAAGAGCAGAATGGGACCCTTGGCCGCCTTCTCGTCATCGTTGCCCGCGGAAGGGCGGTCCGCCGGGCCGGCAGCCGGGGACTCGGCCGTGGTGTCCACCGAGATCTCCCCCGTCGCCCCATCGGCACCCGCGAGCGCCTTTTCGGTTTCGGCCTTGAGCTGCCGCACCGCCAGGAACTCGAGCACCCGGTCCTTCACGTCGCCCAGGGCGTAGTGGTCCTCGTTGAGGATCGCATCGGCCTTGGCGAGATCCAGGGACTCCTCGCTCCGGGTGTTCCACGGCAGCTCCGCGATGGTGTCGAGGTAGGTCCGGATCACCTGCGACTCCATCGACTCCCGACTGATCCGCTCCAGCCGGCCCAGCTCCCGGTCGACTTCCTTGCGGGCCTCGGCCGGCAGGTTGAGCGCCTCGAGCTTCTCCCGCAGCTCTTCCAGGTCACCCCGCTCGTCGTCCTCGCCCAGCTCCCGGCGGATCTGCTTGAGCTGTTCGCGGAGGAACATCTCCCGCTGTCGCTCGCCCAGCTCCTCCTGGACCTGCGACTTGATGTCCTCCTGCGCGTCCAGCACCGAGATCTGCCGCTGCACGTGCACCAGGACCCGGCGGAGCCGCTCCTCGACCGAAAGGGTCTCAAGCAGTCCCTGCCGCTGCGGGGGCGTGATGTCGAGATACCCGGCCACCAGATCGGCGAACCGGCCCGGCTCATGCACCCCGGCCAGCACCTGCTGCACGACCTCTTCCGGCAGCCCCGACTTCTGGCCCAGCTCGGCGGCGCGGGTCCGGGCCTCGCGGTACAGCGCGATGAACGCGGGATCTTCGGCGTTGAGGGGCGACATCTCCTCCGCCTCCCGCACGATCGACTCGAGATACCCGTTCTTGTCGCCGATGTGAATGGCGATACCCCGCTTCTCGCCGTGCAGCAGCAGCTGCATGCCGGCGAGTCCCCGCTGCATCTGCCCGATACGGGCAATGGTCCCGATGGTATAGAGCCCTTCCGGCTCCACCTGCTCCAGGTTCTCCCGCTGGGAGACGGCGAAGATCAGCCGGTCGGGTGTGTTGAGCGCAGCCTCGATGGCGCGCAGCGTCCCCGGGCGCCCGGCCCCGATCGGGGCCGTGGTTCCGGGAAAAAGCACGACCTCCCTGAGGGGCAGGACCGGGAGGACGAGTCGTTCGGCACGTTCGGTCATTCTCTAACTCCATGGCTGGCGGAATGGCAGTCCGCACAAGTGAACCACCTGCAAGGTGCACCGGTCGTGCCATCTGGGTTAGTACCCCGCGCCCGAGGGCCCCGTCGCTACGCCACCGAGGGGGAAATGGGGCCTGTCAGCTGGGCCGGGGTGGATTCGAATCTACGTCACGGGTGGGAACGTCTGGCTGCCAACCCGGCGCGAGACCGCTGTCTGGACTGCCGTTCTGCACCGGAGTTGGCGGGGGGTGACGGGGGGCCGGAGAGAGACCCGCTTGTCCCCCCCGTCTTTCGCTGCTAAATCTATGACGCTTCTTCGGATACCCGATGACCGAGCCGACATCGCCCCTCGCGCCACGACTCAGCGAAGCCCTTGGCAACGCCTTCACAATCGAAGGTGAGATTGGCCGTGGGGGGATGGGGGTGGTCTACCGGGCCCGCGACGAGCGGCTGAAACGTCGCGTCGCGATCAAGGTCCTCCCGCCCGAGCTCGCCTTCCAGGCTGAGATCCGGGCCCGGTTCACCCGGGAGGCTGAAACGGCCGCGCGACTCTCCCATCCCCATATCGTACCCATCTACACCGTCGGCGAAGGCAACGGACTGGTGTACTTCGTGATGGGGTATGTCGACGGCGAATCGCTCGCGGGCCGGCTCAAACGGCGGGGCAAGCTGCCGGTCGAGGAAGTACGGCGGATCATGAAGGAGACGGCCGACGCGCTGAGCGCCGCTCATGCGCTGTCGGTGATCCACCGCGACAT
Organism: uncultured Gemmatimonadaceae bacterium; assembly: GCA_964642475.1. Lineage (GTDB taxonomy): Bacteria > Gemmatimonadota > Gemmatimonadetes > Gemmatimonadales > GWC2-71-9 > JADJOM01. The sequence goes on from CAZXRC010000022.1 coordinate 24,209, forward strand.
CAAGCCCGACAATATCCTGTTGGACGGCACCCGGGGCCGGGTTATGGTCACCGACTTCGGCATCGCCAAGGCGATGTCGGGCGGCACCGGTGCGACGCTCACCAGCGCCGGGGTGGCGATCGGCACGCCGCAGTACATGAGCCCGGAGCAGGCCGCGGGGGAAAAGGAGATCGATGGGCGCAGCGATCTCTACAGCCTCGGGATCGTGAGCTATCAGATGCTCACCGGGGAGCTGCCGTTCACCGCGCCCACCGTCGCCGGCATCCTGATGAAGCAGATCACGGAGCTGGCGCCGTCGGTGCAGGACAAGCGGCCCGACTGCCCCGAGGATCTGGGCCTCGCGGTTACCCGCTGCCTCGAGAAGGACCCCGAGAGTCGGTGGCCCTCGGCCGATGCCCTCCGCCGGGCGCTTGAGGCCCGGGCCGTCACCGGGTACCGGCCCACCGGCCAGACCCGGGCCGGTACCCGTGGGGGCCCCCCGGCGCGGCGATCCTCGGGGGGGGAACGGGAATCCGCTGCTCCACCGCCGCTCTCGCCAAGACCATTGGCCCAGCGCTCGCCCCGACCGGCGGCGGGAGGCGAAGATTGGCGCAACCGGCTCGACCGGCACATGGACCGGGCCAACCGCCGAATGGAGCGGGGTCCGGGCAGCGAGACCCCGCTGCCGGTGCCCGACACCGGCGAGCCGATGATCGTGCAGAAGACCCGGGCCCATTTCGCGCGCTGGGCGGCGGTGACGGGCGGCCTGTTCATGATCAACGTGGCCACCGGCCTCGACTCGCCCTGGTTCCTGTTCCCCGCGGTGGGCATGGGCTTCGGGCTGCTCAACAACTACGCCAAGCTCTGGCAGGCGGGCTACACCTGGCGGGACGTGCTCAACCGGCCGCCGGCCCCCGATGCGCTGCTCGGCTCGGGCGCCAAGGGTGCCAAGCTGGCCCGGTCGCTCCCCCCGCCACGAGTGGACGAATACGGGACCCAGCTGACTCAGATTCTCCAGGCTCATGCCGACCGGGTGGCGATTCTCAAGCTGCTGGAGCGGATGTCGCCGTCGGAGCGGAAGATGCTCCCCGAGGACGTGCAGGGGACCGTCGACGGTCTCTACCAGCGGGCCACCGATCTGGCCAAGACGCTGCATGCGATGGATACCAACCTCGACATGCAGAGCATGGACCGGATCGACCAGCGGATGCAGGCGCTGCTGCGGGAGGCGGATGACGAAGAGCGGACCCGGCGGATGGGGTTGCTGGAGCGGCAGAAGAAGACGCTGGAAGACCTGCGGGGCCGTCGCGACCAGATCGCGAGCCAGCTGGAGAGCTGCATTCTCGCGATGCAGAACGTTCGATTCGACCTGCTCCGACTCCGCTCCGCCGACGCCGGGAATGCGCTGGGCGACCTTACCATGGCGACCCAGCAGGCACGAGCGTTGTCACGCGACGTCGACAACGCCATCGTCGCCGCCAGCGAAATCCGGGAGGCCCTGGGGCGCGACTAACCGGGGACCGGATCCAACGCGTCGCCCGGATGATCGACCCCACCGCGGGGGATCGAGCCGCGGGCCGGTCAGGAAAAGCCGGACGGGTGAGCCGACATCGGCTCACCCGTCCGGCTTTTCCCCCACCGCCTGCCCGAGCGCTAGTACGCGCCGATCTCCAGCATCGCGTCGCGCAGATCCTCCACCTGCGGCAGGATCACATCTTCGAGCTGCGGGGCATAGGCCACGAAGGTGTCGGTGGCGGCGACCCGGCGGACCGGAGCATCGAGCCACTCGAATGCCTCCTGGCCAATGCGGGCCGCGATCTCGGCGCCGTAACCCCAGGAGAGCGAGTCCTCGTACGCCACGATAACGCGGTTGGTCTTCCGCACCGAGCGGAACACCGCCTCCCAATCCACCGGCGAGAGCGTACGGAGGTCGATGACCTCTACCGAGAGACCGTGGCTCTGTTCCACTTCCTTGGCGGCAACCAGAGCCCGCTGCACCACCGCGCCGTAGGTGATCAGGGTGACGTCGCTCCCCTCCCGCACCGTCTTGGCCTTGCCGAAGGGGATCATGAACCCGGGGCCCGGGTTCGGCGCCTTGTTGTAGGTCTGGCGATAGAGATGCTTGTGCTCGAGGAACAGCACCGGGTCCTCGCAGCGGATCGCGGTGCGGAGAAGGCCGTTGGCGTCGAGCGCCGTGGCCGGGCAGACCACCCGGAGCCCGGGGACCCCGGTGAACACCGCCGCACCGGTCTGGCTGTGATAGACCGCTCCGCCCTTGAGGTAACCGCCATAGGTCACCCGCACCACCACCGGGGCGGCGAAGGCATTGTTGCTCCGCCAGCGCATCAGGGCCAGCTCGTTGCGGAGCTGCATGTACGCCGGCCAGATGTAGTCGAAGAACTGGATCTCGACCACCGGCTTGAGGCCGCGGGCGGCGAGACCGATGGCCCGGCCCACGATGTTGGCTTCGGCCAGCGGCGAGTTGTAGACCCGGTCGCTGCCGTAGGCGCGCTGCAGGCCCCAGGTCACCTTGAAGACCCCGCCCTTGCCCTTCACCTGGGGCAGGTTTTCCTCGCGGCTCGCGTCGGCGACGTCCTCGCCGAAGACCACGACCCTCGGGTCCCGCGCCATCTCGTCCTTGAGGCAGGCGTTCAGCAGATCCACCATGGTGGTGGGATCGCCGGAGAAGCGGGGATCATCCTCGGTATCGAACTGATCCGAGGTGGGGTCCACGTCAGGTGAGTAGACGTAGTTGAAGATCGTGTCGGTGGACGGCTGAGGAGCCGCGAGCGCGGTCTCGGTGGCGAGGCGCACCTCCTCCTCGACCTGCTCCCGAATCGCGGCGATCTCGGCCTCGGTGGCGATGCCCTGCTCCACCAGGTATGCCGGGAAACGGGTCACCGGGTCTCGCTCGGCATCGGCCTGACGCTCCGTGGCGGGGCGGTAGAGCACCTCATCGTCCGACAGCGAGTGGCTGTAGGGCCGGATGACCCGGGCATGGACCAGGGCCGGCCCCTTCCGGGCCCGGCAGTACTCGACCGCCCGCTCCACGACCTCGAAGGAGGCGATCGGGTCGCAGCCGTCGACCTCCTGAATGAACAGATCGGGGAACGAGGCCAGCAGCTTCGAGATCGAGCCGCCGGCGGTATTGACTTCGACCGGGACCGAAATGGCGTAGCCGTTGTCCTCGATCATGAACACCACCGGCAACTTGAGATTGCAGGCGCTGTTCATCGCTTCCCAGAATTCGCCCTCGCTGGTGGTGCCGTCGCCCGATGAGCAGAACACCACTTCGTCACCGTGGGGACCGCTCACCGCGTCGGCCATCCCCTGCACCCTCGAGTATCGGAGCCAGGCCTCGGCGCACCCGACCGCCTGGAGGAACTGGGTGCCGGTCGGGCTCGAGGCGCTGACGATGTTGAAGTCCTTGTGCCCGAAGTGCGACGGCATCTGCCGTCCGCCGGAGTTCGGGTCGTCGGCCGCGCCCACGGCGGAGAAGAGCATTTCGGTCGCGGTCATACCCAGTCCGAGGCAGAGCGCGCGATCGCGGTAGTAGGTGTAGAACCAGTCGTAGCCGGGCTTGAACACCTTCGACGCGGCGGCCAGCACGGCTTCATGCCCGGCGCCCGAGATCTGGAAGAAGATCTTGTTCTGCCGCTTGAGCTGAATCTCCCGGTCGTCGATGCGACGGGAGAGGAGGATCAGCCGGCAGATGTCGAGGAGGTCGGCCTTGGAGAGTGTTCGGGCCGTCTTCGGTGCGGAGCGGGTTCGAGTTGCCATGCGGGAATAATCGTTCCCGGGGCCCCCGGATGGTAGGGCGCTCCGGGGGGCGAGGGAGGGGGACTATGCAGCTCCCTCCTGACCTTCACCGCTTGCCCCACCCGGGTCAGTTCGGCGCCCGCAGCAGGTCCGGCAAGCGGTCCCAATAGCTCATGGCCATCCGGATATCGGGGTCGTACCTGACCAGCAGCGCTTCAGCGGCGTCCTGGCCCCAGCGCACCTCCGCCGCCCGATAGGCCAGGATCCGACCGATCCGGCCACGGGTAGTCGAGTCGGGTTCGGCGTTGAGGCGGAGCCGGTCGCGCACCCGGGCGAGCAGCGGATCCACCAACCCGGTCTGCCACTCGGCCGGCGTGTCGTTCCAGCGAGCTCCGGCGGTGCGTTCCCTGGGAAGGGCCGCGCCGACGCTGTCGGCCACCGCCTCGATCCAGCCGCTGTCCGCCGCCACGCCCCACCACCCCGGCAGGGGGGCGGAGCGGCTGACGGCGACGTCGGGCGTGATGCCGCCGCCGCCCCGGACCGGCCGTCGGTTGTCGGTATGGAACACCGCCGCGGTATCCTGCTCGGTGCCGCTCCGCCCGGCGAAGGTGTAGTACTGGGACGTCTTCAATCCCCGATACGATCGCTGAATGATCCGGCCGCTGGGTGTCGCGATGCGACCCACGGTGAGCCAGACGAAGTCGCCCTGGGGCGGGATGGGAAAGCCCTGCTGCATGAGCGCCTTGCCGAAGCTTCGGCGGCCCAGAATCAGGGCGCGATCATGGTCCTGAAGGGAGCCGGCTACCGCCTCGGACGCGCTGGCGCTGCCTTCGTCGATGAGCAGCATCAGGGGCAGCGTCCGGAAGGGGCCATCTTTCTCGGTCGCGAAAGCATCCGTGACATTCTTCCGCCGGCCGATGGTCCGGAAGACCGCCGACTGCTTGGGCAGGAAGAGGCCGGAGATTTCGACCGCCGCGAAGACCAGCCCTCCGGGATTACCGCGCAGATCGAGGATCAGGCGCCTGGCACCCTTGCCCTGAAGGTCTTTGACCGCCTTCTCGAGCTCATCGCTGGCCTTCTGGTGGAAGCCGGTGAGGCGGACGTACCCGGTGGCGGCGTCGACCAGTCGCGCGGTGGTGACGGACGCCGGCTTGAGGAGATCGTACTTGAGCGTGACCCTGAGGCTGTCGGGCTCGAGACGGGAGCCGCGCTCGAACAGCAACTTCACCTTCCGCCCCTTCTCGCCGAGGAGCCGGCTTCCCGCCTCCCAGGCCGAGAGCCCGCGGCTGGCCGTGTCGTTGATGGATAGCAGGCGGTCACCGGGGGAGACGCCGGCCCGCGCACCCGGGGTGTTCGGGAGCACCGTGAGTACGGTGAGCGCGCCATCGACCTCGTCGAAGACGATGCCGGTGCCGGCGAGGGCACCCGATTCGTAGGCCAGCTCCCGCTCGCCGTCTTCGCGCTTGAGAAAGCGGCTGTGTGGGTCGAGCGAGCTCAGGACACCGTCGATGGCCGCGTGCACCAGCTCGGCGTACGTCACCGAGTCGACGTAACTGGCCCGGACCTGGTTGAGCAGGCTGGAAAACGTCTGGAGCTGCTCGTAGGCGGCCTGGGCGACAGCGGACCCGGGGGCGAGGAGCGTCGCGACCAGCGCGAGGGCCGAGGCCCGGTGGAGAGCTCGCATGGGCTATTGCAGGGTGGCGAGCTTCTCGCGCGCCAGGCCGATCTGCCGGTCGTAGCGGCGGGGAGCGGTGGCCAGGAATCGGTTGAACGCTTCCCGGGCGGCGTCCTTCTTCCCCTGCTCCATCTGGGCCAGTCCCAGCCAGAAGAGGGACCGTACGTCGCGGGGGTTGGCGTCGATGGCCGCCTGGAAGCGGGTCTCGGCCTGGGGCATCATCCCCGCCTTGCCGAGGGTAATCCCGAGATCGAGCACCAGGCTGGCGTCGTCGGGATTGGCGTTGATCGCGTTCTGACGCTCCTTCACCGCCCGGGGCCAGTCCCGCTGGGATTCGTAGATCCGGGCCAGCTGGACATGGGCCATGTAGTGGCCGATGTCGTTCTCGGCGACCTGCTGGTACAGCGTGATGGCCTGGTCCACCTGGCCCGCATTCTGGTGCAGCGCCGCCAGCATGTAGCGGAACTCGTTGGTGATGAGCGGCACGTCGACGGTCGTGTCGGACTCGACCCGGACCTGGCGGAGCAGATTCTGCATGTCGCTGATGGCGGCATCGAACCGCCTGGTGTGCGCGGCCGAGAGCCCATGCAGCCAGAGCACCAGCGGCGGCGCCGAGTCGGTCCCGCCCCGGCCGCCCCAGTACCGCGCCTCCTTGTCCAGCGCCTCGTAGGCCTTGTCGTAACGTCCCTCCACCAGATCCTTGAAGGCCCTGGCGAACCGGCTGTTGCTGTACCAGCGGTAGGTGCCGCCCAGAATGCGGATGTCGACCAGCGGATCGAGCATGAAGGCCTTGCGGTAGTACCCGCCCGACAGCCGGACGTACGCCTTGGTGGCGCTGTCGCTCTTGGCGAGCTTCTTCCAGTAATCGTCGTCCCAGTTGTGCACCACGCCGAGCGCGAGATAGGCCGCCGCAAACTGGGGATCGATCCCCACGGCGGTGTGGAGCGACTGCTCGGCCTCGGTGTAGCGCTTCTTGCTCCAGTAGCCCATCGCCAGGTTGTAGTGGGCGGCGGCGTCATTCGAGTCCTGCTGAGCGGCGGCCAGAAGATCCTCGAGCCGGGCCTCCACGCTCACGCTCTGGGCTGGCAGGATCGCGGGAGGCGCCAGGCTCACGGCCAGGGCCACCAGTGTCGGATGGATCGGACGCATGGGAACCTCCAGACGGGTGAATGGCCTATGGCAGCGAGGCCAATCGGCTCTGGGCCGTTGCCTTCTGTTCCGCGAAGGTGCTGGGCGCCAGCGCGAGGAACCCCCGATAGGCCGCCTTCGCTTCCTCGTTCTTGCCGACCTGCTGGGCGGCCCAACCCAGGACATACAGGGTGCGGAAATGCAGCGGGTTGGCATCGCGGGCCTGCGTAAGCGTGGTGTAGGCCTCCGAGGCCTGGCCGGCCCGGGCTAGGGCTTCCCCCAGGTCGAAGAGCAGTCCGGAATCGTCCGGGTTGGCTGCGACGGCCCGGCGCCGCTCCTCCAGCGAGGCCTGGGGTCGCTTGAGCTCGGCGTAAATCGTGGCCAGGCGGGCATGGGCCATGTAGAGCCCGGCGTCTACGGTAAGGGCCTCCTCCAGCAGCGGAATCGCCTCGCGGGAACGTCCTGCCTGGTCCAGGATGCAGGCGAGGGTATAGCGGTAGTGATTGGCCTCGGAGAAGGCCATCGCGGCGCTGGCGTCCATGTTCTCGGACGACTGGGCCCGGGCCAGGAGCGTCTTGAGATTGGTGCTGGCCCGGTCGAAGTCATTCGCGTGAGCCGCCGCCAGCGCCTCGTACCAGAGGAACCAGGAAGCGTACCGCTGATGCTCCTCCTCGGTCGCGTTGCCACCGATATCGTGGAAGAACTGATAGGCCCGGGCGTACTGGCCGTCCCAGAAGCTGCCGAAGCCGTTCATCAGGTACACGTAGATCGCCTCGGAATTCCCCTTGAGGCCCAGGGTGCTGGCAGGGGGAATCATGAGGGCCAGCGGCTTGAGATCGACCAGTGGGTCGATCAGGAAAGCCTTCCGTCGAAGTCGGTCCGCTTCCTCGACCGTCGCGACCAGTTCGGTCGGGACTTTGCCCTTCAGCGCCTCGTCCCAAAGCTTGGATCGGCGGGCGAAGGGGAGATAGGACAGCGCCAGGTAGGCCTGCGCCATCCGCGGCTCGATCGCCACCGCTCGACGCAGGTGCCGTTCCGCCTCGTCATAGCGGCGGTTGAGCCAGTAGGCCAGCCCCACGTCATAGTGGGCCGCCGGATCCATGGAATCGGCTACCACGCGCTCTTCGATGGTGGCGAGCGGGACGGTCAGGGTGGCCCGCTGGGCGGCCAGGGCGGCGGGGGCGAGCAGGAGAACCAGCGCGAGCGGGACCAGGGTGGACAAGCCTGCACGCCGCCGGCGGGGAGCGGAGACTGGAGTGTCTGGCATTTCAGGTCGGCGGAGGAGGGGGTCGATCACAGTATGCAGTGCGCCGGCCCCGGACGCAACCAGTCAGAAAAGCCGCCTCACAAATTCCGATACACCACCCTTCCACCTGCAATCGTCGCCCGAACCTGTACCGTTTCGATCATCTCAGGGGGGATCGTGAAGAGGTCCTGGTCCAGGAGGACCAGGTCCGCACGGTATCCCGGCCGGAGCATCCCGCGGGTCCGTTCGGCAAAGACCCCGAAGGCGTTGCCGCTGGTGTACGCCCGAAGCGCCTGCTCCACCGTGACCTTCTGTTGGGGAATCCAGCCATCGGGATTCCTGCCATCGAGGGTGCGCCGGGTCACCGCGGCGTAGATGCCGAGTATCGGGTCGATCGGCGCCACGGTCCAGTCGGAGCCGAAGGCCAGGTGTCCCCCCCGGTCCAGGATGGACTTGAAGACGTAACTGTTCACCACCCGGACGCCGAGGCGTTTGCCGGCCCACCGCCCGTCATCGATGGCGTGATAGGGCTGCATCGAGGCGATAACTCCCTGGCGGACCATCCGCTCCACCTCAGCGGGGCGGAGGTGCTGGGCATGCTCGATCCGGAAGCGGCGATCGCGCGCGCCGTGGGCCCGGGCAACGCTGTCATAGATATCGAGTACCAGGGCGTTGGCCCCCTCACCGATCGCATGCACCACGACCTGGAGCCCGGCGCTGTCGGCCCGGGCGATCTGGCTGCGCAGCGAATCCTCGGGTGTCACCAGGAGCCCGCGGGTACCCGGCTCATCCTCGTAGGGGTCGAAGAAGAGGGCGGTGGTGGAGCCGAGAGAACCATCCACGAACCCCTTCACCCCGGCCACCCTGATCCAGTCGTCACCCGGCCCGTTGGTCGCGAGGGAATCCGCCACCTGGCGCCACTCGCCGAGCGGGGGGTAGAGCGACACCCGCACGGTCTGGTGCCCGGCGGCCCGCGCCCGTCTGAAGGCCGCGACCTCATTCCATCCCGCCGACACCGCCGCCACGGCGGTGACGCCCCTGGTGGCGGCGAAGGTGAGGGCCCGGGCCAGGGCCGCGTCGTCCTGGGCCGGGGTGCTGGGGGGGAGGTGCTGGTAGATCGGTCCCATCGCCTCGTCCTTGAGCACCCCGGTCGGTTCGCCGGTGCGGGGATCGCGGACGATGGTCCCGCCGGGAATCGGCCGTGTGGCCCGGGTGATACCCGCGGCCTTGAGCGCCAGGCTGTTGGCGAGACCCATGTGACCGTCGAGTCGGCTCACGAATACCGGGTTGTTGGGCGTGACCGAGTCGATCCACTCGCGGCGCGGGAGCGGGGCGCCGGGCCAGCGCTCGTGGTCCCAGTCGCCCCCCAGGATCCACTCCCCCGGCTGGCGCTCCGACGCGAAGGCCTTGAGCCGGGCGATGAAGTCCTGGGGGGAATCGGCGGGGCGCAGATCGACGCTCGAGAGCTGATACCCGCCGGAGAGAAAATGGACATGATCGTCCATGAAGCCGGGCGTCACCAGTCCGGCGCCGTTGGCGAGGACCGTGGTGGAGGGGCCGACCAGCCGCGCGATCGTGGTGCTGTCTCCCAGGGCGACGATCGTGTCGCCCCGGCTGGCCACGGCCTGGACGAAAGGCCGGGCCGAGTCGCCGGTCCACACGCGTCCGTAGACCACGAGATCGGCGGGGGAGGGCGCGCGGCAGGCGGCAAGCGCCAGGAGACCGGTGGCGAGCGGGCCCAGGCGCGGACTCATCGGCCCGACCCCAGCGACCGACCCGCCAAGAGCTCGCGCACATCCAGGAGCACTTCGAGCATCAGCTGGTCGCGCTGGTAGCCGGCATCGAGCTCCTCCATCCGTCGCGCCTGACTTTCGCTCCGGGCACGGTCATACTGGTCGCGGTAGGTGGACTCGAGATTGGCGAGAATCTGATCGCGGCTGCGCATGAGGCTGGTCGATGGGAGTTGGAAGCATCCGGACGGAGAAAGCCGCTGGAGCGGCCGATGGCCCGCGGCCGATATAGCTTACAGCAACCTTACCGCCGCTGCCACCATGCCCCTGGCGTTGCTCGTCGCCACCTCAATCCTGGTCCTGGTCTCCGGCGCGGCGGTGGGCCAGCAGGGACCGCGAGCCCGGGCCCTCGGCATCCCGTTCGCCGGCACTCCCGGGCCGCTCAACGCCATTACCGACGTGGCCGGGGTGACCGTGGGTCAGGTGACGATCGTCCGGGGTGAGGGTCATCTCGTACCGGGTCGGGGGCCGGTTCGCACCGGCGTCACGACCGTCTTTCCGCGTGGCAACCGGTCCAGCGACCCGGTCATGGCGGCCTGGTACACCCTCAACGGGAACGGCGAGATGACCGGGACCACCTGGGTGGAAGAGAGCGGCTTTCTCTGGGGCCCGGTATCGATCACCAACACCTTGAGTGTAGGAGTGGTGCGTGACGCCGTGGTCGAATGGGCGGTGAAGCGGGAGTACGATGAGTTCCTCTGGGCCCTCCCGGTGGTGGCCGAGACCTGGGACGGCGGCCTCAACGACATCACCGGCATGCACGTGACCAAGGCCCATGCCTTCGAGGCGCTGGACGGCGCTCGCGGCGGTCCGGTGGCCGAGGGCAACGTCGGCGGGGGCACCGGTATGGTATGCCACGAATTCAAGGGCGGGATCGGCACCGCGTCGCGCCGCCTCACGGCCCGCGCGGGTGGCTACACCGTCGGAGTGCTGGTACAGTGCAACTACGGCGGCAGGCGCCGGCTGAGCATCGCCGGCGTGCCGGTAGGCGGGGAGATCCAGGGGGCCGAGGCGTGTCTCACCCTCCCCAACCCGACCCAGGCATTCCTCAACGAGGTGCCCCGTTGTGGCGCCCGCGAGCCCGGACCCGGATCGAGGGCGCGAGAGGAGCGGGGGTCGATCATCGTCGTCGTGGCGACCGACGCGCCGCTTCTCCCGCATCAGCTCAAGCGACTGGCGAAGCGCGTGCCGCTCGGCATCGGGCGGATGGGGGGCATCGGGGGAGACTCCTCGGGGGATATCTTCCTGGCCTTCTCGACCGCGAATCCCGGGGCGAGCGACGACACCCTCGCCACCGTCCGGATGCTTCAGAACGACCGGATCAACCCGCTGTTCGAGGCCACGGTCGACGCCACCGAGGAAGCGATCGTGAACGCCCTGGTCGCCGCTCGGACCATGACCGGCGCGGACGGCTACCGGGTGCATGCGCTGCCGGTGGATCAGGTGCTCCGGCTCTTGCGAAAGGCCGGGCGGACGGAACTCAGAACTCGGAACCCCGACCCATGACGAATGCAGCAAGACCGGTCGCCCTCATCACCGGTGCCAGCGGCGGGATCGGGCTGGAGCTGGCGCGACTGTGCGCCAAGGGCGGACACGACGTGGTCCTGGTGGCCCGCCACCGCGAGAAGCTGGACGAGGCGGCCAAGTATCTCTCGGGGATGTACAACATCCGGGCCGAGGCCATCGCGGCCGACCTCAAAGACCCCGACGCCCCCCAGGCCATTCTCGGCCAGGCGGAGCGGTTGGGTTTGGGGGTCGACGTGCTGGTGAACAACGCCGGCTTCGGGGACTGGGGGCTCTTCGGCCGGGCCGAGCTGCAGCGGCAACTCGACATGCTGCAGGTCAACGTGATGGCCCTGACCACGCTGACCCGGCTGGCGCTGCCCCGGATGGTGAGTCAGCGGAAGGGCCGGATCCTCAACGTCGCCTCGACCGCGGCGTTCGCCCCCGGCCCGCTCATGGCGGTGTACTACGCCAGCAAAGCCTACGTGCTGTCGTTCTCGGAGGCGCTCTCCAACGAGTTCAAGGGCACCGGCATCACGGTAACCGCCCTCTGCCCCGGCCCGACCCGCACCGGCTTCGCGGCCGAGGCGGGGATGACGCACTCGAACCTCTTCGCGAGCCCCACCGTCATGGACGCCGCCCCGGTGGCCAGCGCGGGCTACCGGGCCATGATGCAAGGCCGCCCGGTCGTGATCCCCGGGCTCGCCAACAAGCTGCTGATCCAGTCCATCCGGATCTCCCCCCGGTTCATGGTCCGCATGATCGCCCGCTGGTTCCAGGAAGGACGGAGCGGCCAATGATCGCCCGCATCGCCGCGGCGCCGCTCCGAGGGTGACCCGCATGCCACTCGCCGATTATCAGCGCCGGGTCGACGCCTGGATCAGCCAGTTCCAGGAAGGGTACTTTCACCCGCTCACCAACATGGCCCGCCTCAGCGAAGAGGTCGGCGAGCTGGCCCGCGAGGTGAATCACCGGTTTGGCCAGAAGACCAAGAAAAAGGAAGAGCCGGAGGGAGACCTCGCCATGGAGATGGCGGACATTCTCTTCGTGCTGATCTGCATGGCCAACCGGGAGGGTATCGACCTGGATCTGGCCTTCGCGAGGATGATGGAGAAGGTTGAGCGGCGGGACACCACCCGCTGGACCAGGAAGCCGTAAGCCACGGGGGTCGAGGCGGTGACCCTCGGCCCCTCTACCTCACCCGACCCCGCGCCTCCACCACCGCCGCCGGGCCAGCACCCCGTCCCCGATCAGCGCCTCCCGCAGAGCCCGCCCGTCCTGCCAGCGATCATCGGGGTGACGGGCCAGGCAGCGGGTGATGGCGCGGACCAGGGCCTCGGGCGAGTCGGGCGCCAGGTCGGTGATGGCGGCGGGCTCGCTGGTGAGCTGCCGGGCGGCGATCTCAACCGGGCCCTGGCCTTCGAATGGCGGGTGGCCGGTCAGCATCGTGTAGCCCAGCGCACCCAGCGCGTACAGGTCGCTCCGTCCATCCAACTGGTCCGTGCCCGCGACCTGCTCCGGCGACATGAAGTGGGGCGTGCCCCAGAACAGCTCCCGCTCGGCCTTCTGCTCCTCGATGACCATCGCGTCGAGTGACACTGCCCGCGCCACGCCGAAATCGGTGAGCATCGGCATCCCGGTGTCGCGGTGGATCAGGATGTTCTCGGGCTTCACATCCCGGTGTACCACCCGCTGCCGGTGGGCGTAATCGAGCGCGCCCGCCAGTTCGGCCAGGATTCGACAGGCCTCAGGCGCCGGCAGACGTCCCCGCTCACGCAGCAGCGCGCCCAGCGAAGCGCCCGGGACATACTGCATGACGAAGTAGGCCAGATCGGCGTCGGCGACCATGCCGAAGACCGGCACGATGGCGGGGTGGGCCAGCGCCGCGTTGGTCCGCGCCTCGCGGAGGAAGCGCTCCCTGATCGCGGGGTCCTGGGCCAGTTGTCGCTGGAGCACCTTCACCGCCACGTAGCGCTGCAGCACCCGGTCGAGCGCCAGGTAGACCGCGCCCACCGCGCCCCGACCCAGCGGCCGGATCACGGCGTAGCCGCCGGCCAGCGATCGGGTGACCCAGTCGGCTTCTGCGGCGAGAGTGCCGTCGGGGTCGGGCGGGGCAAGCGCCAGCCGCTGCTCTCCCAGGCGGGTGAGATGATACCGACGCCCTCCGCTCCCGGAGGACATCTCCCAGCGGGCGTCGACGAAGCCCTGCTGCACCAGGCGCCGGAGCAGCCCGTCGAGAGCCTTGGGATCCCAGTGGCTCGGCAGGCTGGCACGGGCCGACAGGGCCCGGAGGAGCTCGGCCGAGTCCCGGGGCCCGACGGCGAGGGCCTGCAGGATCAGCTGGGAGACGGTCTTCTGCCTGGAGGACGTCACAAAAAGCGCCATAGTGCACCTACGTCATTCGGCCGCAGCGGTTTCCATTGCCCCCTGCGGGCCAAGTCCGGGGTCGGAAAACCGATCGTGTCAGCTGCCGTTTCTCAGCTTTCCCACGACCCTGAACTCCGGTACTTTCTGGTGTCTCCACTCCGCGACATGCGATGCGTGACCTGATGCAGCGCCTGACCACGGCCCTGGCTGGCCGGTATGCCATTCAGGGCCTGGCCGGGGAGGGGGGCATGGCGACGGTCTTTCGCGCGACCGATCTCAAGCACCACCGCCCCGTTGCCATCAAGGTCCTCCGGCCGGAACTGGCGGCCACCGTCGGGTCCGAGCGTTTCCTGAAGGAGATCGAGCTCTCGGCCCGGCTGCAGCATCCTCATATCCTGCCGCTGTACGACTCGGGCGATGCCGGCGGCTTCCTGTACTACGTGATGCCCCTGGTCGACGGAGAGTCGCTCCGCGATCGACTCACGCGGGACGGGAAGGTCCCCTTCGACGAGGCGGTGACCCTGCTGCGCGAAATCGCGAGCGCGCTGGGCTACGCCCATGCCCAGGGCATCGTACACCGCGACATCAAGCCGGAGAACATCATGCTGTCGGGCGGCCACGCGGTGGTGGCCGATTTCGGCATCGCCCGGGCGCTGCGGGTGGCGGCGGGGGGCCAGCAGATGACCGGGCTGGGCTTCGCCATCGGGACGCCGGCGTATATGAGCCCGGAACAGGCCACCGCAAGCGAGGTCGACGGGCGCAGCGATCAGTACTCCCTGGCCTGCGTGTTCTACGAAATGGTCTCGGGTCAGGCTCCCTTTTCGGGACCGACGGTCCAGGCGGTGCTGACCCAGAGCCTGACCGGCCCGCGGCCCAGGCTCAGCAAGCTGACGCACACCACACCGGCCGAGGCGGACGCCCCCCTCCAGCGGGCGCTGGCGTCCGATCCCGGCGCCCGCTTTCCGACGGTGCAGGAGTTCGCGGCCACGGTCGAGCGGGCGGCCGGAGGCGGCGCCGGCGCGGTGGCCGAACGGCGGCGGCTGCGGCGGATGGCGTTCGGGCTGCCGGTGGCGGTCGCGCTCGCGGCGGCGGCGTGGATCTACTTCGGCCCGTCGCGCGGCAGCGCCACGGTGGTCGAAGGGGCGGAGACCATCGCGGTGCTTCCCTTCAGCGCCACCGGCACCGGCGTGGAGCTGATGGGTGAAGGCATGGTCGACCTCCTCTCGACCAACCTGAATACGGTGGGCGGGATCAGGGCGGTGGACCCGCGGATCGTGCTGGCGAAATGGAAGAAGTCCGGCGCCACCGGTGGCGCGGATGTGAAGACGGCGCTCGGCATCGCCCGCGCGGTCAAGGCCCAGGCGGCACTGGTCGGGAGCATCGTGGCCACCGGGCCACGGATGCGGGTGAGCGCCGACCTGTACGGACCGGACGGCACCTCGCTGGCCCGGGCCGTAGTCGATGGGGCCGCCGATAGCGTGCTGGCCCTGGTCGACGAGCTCAGCCGTTCGCTGGTGCGGGAGATCTGGCGATCCAAGGAGCCGGTCCCCTCGCTCCGGGTGAGCGGCCTGACGACCAACTCCCTCGGCGCCATGCGCGAGTACCTGGTGGGCGAGCAGTTCTATCGGCGGGCCGAGTGGGACTCCGCCGGCGCCGCGTTCCAGCGAGCCGTGGACCAGGACTCGACCTTCGCGCTGGCACACTACCGCCTGGCAATGGCGCTGGGGTGGAAGGGCGGCTATGGGCTGCCCCGGGCCAAGGAGGCCAGTGCCGCCGCCCTGCGGTTCTCCAGCCGGCTCCCTCCCCGGGAGCGGCGGCTGGTTTCGATCTACCAGCTCTTCTCCGACACCAGGCTTGCCGCGGTCGACTCGGCCCGCTCGTACGTGGCCGCCTATCCGGACGACGTCGAGGGATGGTATCTGCTGGGCGAGACCCAGTACCACACCCGGGAGCGGACCGGCGTCGACCCGGTCACGATCGAGACCTCGTTCGAACGGGTGATCGCGGCCGATTCGAGCCTGACGCCGGCCCTGATCCATCCGCTGGAGCTGAGCCTCGCTTCGCTCGATTCCGTCCGCTATACCCGCTACCTGGCGCTGCTGCGCGACGGCGGCAGCCCCGACGAGTACGAGGCCTTCCGGGCCGCCGGAGCGGTGGTGTGGCAGGACCGGGAACCCGACACCCTGGCGGGTCGACTGCTCACGGGGCACTTCGGCGCGGTGATGGCCGGATTCGCCGCGGTTCATCGGCAGCCGGAGGCGGGCAGCGCGGCGATCCTGCGCCGTTTCGGGACGCTGACGACCATCACCGGCCGGAACAGCCCCGATGCCGCCAAGGTCCAGATGGCCATCGGACGGGGGATGGTGCTCGCGAGCCTGGGCCGGTTCCAGGACGTTTCGCGATTGGCCGATTCGCTTCGGGCCGTCACCCGCGACCAGTCGGAAGCGATCCGACTCTTTCCGTTCCTGGTGGGCTTCGCACCCCCCACCTTCCAGGCCGACTACATCCGGAAAGTGGATCAGACCCCGATCCGAAGCCCCTTCGCGGGTTATGTCACCGCCATGGTCAGACTGAATCAGGGCGACCTGGTCCGGGGCGGAAAGCTGATCGACAGCCTGCTCGCCGCCGACACCGCCGGGACTCCACCTCCCCTTCGCCGACTGCTGCGTGGGGCGCACGGGTGGCACACGGTCCTCGTAGGGGATACGGCCCGGGGTCTGGCGGAGATGGACGAGGCGTTGGCGGCCTCCAACCCGCTCGGGAGTTTCCTGGCCGGGCCCCTCCGGCTGCAGCATGCCGTGATACTGGCATCGCGCCCCGCCACCCGGGAACGGGGAATCGGGCTGTTGCGCCATGGCTTCGAGACCGACCTGGGCTTCCTGCCCCTGACCAACTACGCGCTCGCCAGGGCCTATGAATCGGCCGGCGACAAGGCCGCCGCCGCCGAGGCCTATGGTCGGTTCCTGCACCAGTGGGACACCGCCGACGAATCGGCCAGGCCGCGGGTCGACGCCGCCAAGGAGGCGCTGTCCAGGTTGGCGGGCGAAGGGGGCAGTCCGACCCAGTAGGTGGCCGCCGGAGAGCTTCCCGGCCCCAATGCCGTGTCCGCCGGGTGACCGCGGCGCCGCACAGAGTGCACACCAGCCGTACACAGATCCATGACATCCGCCGGCCGCGCATCCGGTACGGTTGGCTGGGCCCAATCACTCTCCCCCAGCCATCGAGGCAAGCGTATGCGCACGCAGGTTCATCTGGCCGTCAGCAGTCTTATGACCTTCCTGGGGTGCAGCCCACCGGCGGCCCCCATCGACCCGTTGCAAACTGTCGCTCAGGAACAATCCCTCACTCGCCATGGCGCGGATCGATTCTCCCTCTACGGGCTGGGATCCCACCACGATGAGCGCGGGTGCGCCGGTCGCGGATTCCGGGGTTTCGATTTCTGGGTCGGGGACTGGAACGTCTACGATACCGCCGGGACACTCGGCGGCACCAACCGGGTGACCCGCGAGGTCTCCGGCTGCGCGGTGGAGGAGCACTGGACCGACGCCGCCGGCAACCGCGGTCGCAGCCTCAATACCTATGACGCGGGCACCGGGCGCTGGCACCAGCTGTGGATGGACGCTTCGGGCCTGGCCATCATTCTCGATGGCGAGAGCGCTCCCGGAGAGATGGTCCTGTCGGGGGATACCCCCCAGTCCATCAACGGCCCCATCATCAGCAACCGGATTACCTGGACCCGACTCTCTCCGAGGCGGGTGCGGCAGTTCTGGGAGGTGAGCCAGGACGGCAGGCTGACCTGGTCGCCGGTGTTCAATGGCGACTATCGCCAGGAGCGGACCTTCGCCCCGGCGCCGGAGCGACCGAACCCGTTCTGCGAAAACCCGGCCCGGGTGCGCTTCCACTGGTTCGACTTCGTGGTCGGCTCGTGGGACGTGACCCAGGCCCAGGAGCCGGGCCGGCCGCTGGGACAGCTGGACGTCACCAAGGACTTGAGCGGCTGCCTGCTCGAGTGGAAGTTCCGCGGCCGCCGGGGAGACGAGGGCACTGCCTTCGCCGCCTTCCATTTCCCCACGCTCCAGTGGCATCGCACCTGGATCGATGAGCACGGAATCCGTATCGCGATGCAAGGCGCGCTGGACGGGTCGAGCATGGTCTTCACCGGCACCCGGGTGGAGCGCCCGGGGGTGACTCGGCCGGTGCGGGCCACCTGGACCCCGGTCGATGCCGATCATGTTGCGGAACGGTGGGAGACCTCGGCGGACGACGGCACCACCTGGACCATTATGCTGGAGCTGATGCTGAGCCGGCGGTAGAATCGTCGGGCGAAAGAGTTGTGCGAGAGTTGTGCAGGAACGCGTCCACCCCCTCCGCGGGGGTGGGCGCCTGCGCTATCCATAGCCATTCTTGAGCCTGGGAGAGCCGGTGTGCCTGCCGCTGATGTGAGCCGCTCCCGGGCGCTGCCGAAACTGCTGGCCCTGGGCCTGACGGTGGCGGTGCTGTCGATCGTGTCACAGGCGGTGCTGACCTGGCGTTCGGCCGAGCAGCATCGCAAGGCGGCCGAGTCCACCCTACGCGACTTTGCCGGCGTGGCGCTGGACCGTTACACCGGGGCTGTGGAGCTCCGCCTCCGCCAGTCCCTGGCGCCGACCTTCGGGGTCCTCGGAGCCGGATTGCGCCCCCGCCCTGGCGACGGCCTGGCGGATCTGCGGGAGATGAGCCTGATGCCGCAGGAGCTGGCCGCGGACCCCTGCGAGTGTCTTCCGGTGCTGCGCGCCCAGTACTGGTTTCGGGTGAACCTCGGCGACGGCACCGCGATGGTCATCGATTCCGCCGGTCACCGGACCGCGACGCCCCCATGGCTCGGTGACGTCGCCACCCGCCTCACGGCCCTCGGCGCCGAGGTCCGCTTCGCGAATGTCATGACCGGGAGCGGTGACAGCGCCCGGATGATCTACGCCATCAGACTCGCCGACAGCGGGGGCGCGACGCGCCAGATCTACGGCTTCTCGGTGCCGGTTGCCCTGGTCGCCACCGAGCTGTTCGACCGGACCTTTCGCGAGATCAGGCTCTCGCCCCGCTTCCTGCCGGTCGACCTGACCAACCCCGAGTATCTGACCATCGCGGTTCGAACGCCCGAGGGCGGCCTGCTGTACCGCTCACCGGTGGAGTGGCGCTCCCCCCACGCCGACTCGGTCCAGCTGCGGGCACACCGCGCCACACTGTGGATGGGAGCGACCCTGAACCCGGCGTACGTCGATCGCCTGATCGTGGGCGGCCTGCCCCGGTCACCGGTGCGAGCCATCCTGGTCTCCACCGGGCTGACCCTCGTCATCCTGCTCGGGGTCGGGGGGCTGGCGTGGCACATGATGGCCCTCGGCCGCCTCCGCGGCGATTTCGCGGCCAGCGTGACCCACGAGCTCAGAACCCCGCTGACCCAGATCCGGCTGTCGGCCGAGACCCTGCTCATGGGCCGGGCCCGCGGCCCGGAAGATCGGCGGAGCGCGCTGCAGGAGATCGTCACCGAAACCGAGCGGCTGCAGCACCTGGTCGATACTATCCTGCACTTCTCCCAGGCCGAGCGGCAGCCGGTCTCGCTTGCCCCGGAGGACGGTTGGCTGGCGCCCCTGGTCGAGGATACCGTCCGGGGATTCGCCCCCATCGCCGCGCGACACGGGGTCCAACTGGTAGCGGAGGTCCCTTCGCCTCTCGCCGTGCGGGTCGATCCCCGGGCCTTCCGCCAGGTGTTGCTCAACCTGCTCGACAACGCCGTCCGATATGGCCCGGACGGCCAGTCGGTCGTCATCACCGCGGCAAGCTCGGACGACCGGGTAACCCTGACGGTGGCCGACCACGGAGCGGGGATCCCGGCCCGGGAGCGCCAGCGGGTGTGGAAGCCGTTTGTCCGGCTGGATCCCGTGGTCGGGAGCACCCGGACCGGCAGTGGACTGGGTCTGGCGGTGGTGCGACAACTGGTGACCGCCTCGGGTGGGGACGTCGCCATCGAAAGCAATGAGCCCTCCGGCACCCGGGTGCTGGTGTCATTCCCCCGGGGCCGGTCGCTGGAGGGCTCAGGCTCGGACGACGCCCGGCGGGAGGCGGGCATGGCGTGACGAGGCTCCTGATCGTAGAGGACAACCGCCAGATCGCCGAGGGGCTGCGGCGGAACTTCGAGCTGGAAGGCTACGAGGTGGTGCTGGCGCCCGATGGGCGGGACGGGGTCGATCGGGCCCGGGCGTGGTGCCCCGACGTCACGATCCTGGACCTGATGCTGCCGCGGCTGGACGGCTTCCAGGTGCTCGAGTCCATTCGGGCGAGTGGTCTCGGGTCACCGGTGTTGGTCCTGTCGGCCCGCGGCGGGGAAACGGAAAAGGTGCGCGCGCTGCGTTCCGGCGCGGACGACTACGTCGTCAAGCCATTCGGGCTGCAGGAACTCCTGGCCCGGGTGGAGGCACTGCTGCGTCGCGGCCGGGCCGGGGAGGAGCCCGCCGGGGGGAGCCGGCAGGAGCGCTATCGCTTCGGGGGCATCGAGGTCTGGCCGGCCACCCGGGTGCTGCTGCGCGACGGCAAGCCGGTGCTGCTCCGCCCGAAGGAGTTCGATCTCCTGGTCGCGCTGCTTCGGGCCGATGGGGCGGTGGTCTCCCGGCGTGCCCTGCTGGACCAGGTCTGGCGTTACGACCGCAGCATCGTCAGCCGCACGGTCGACAGTCACATCGCGTCCCTGCGGGGCAAGCTCGAAGCCGACCCCGATCAGCCGCGCCACATCCTGACCTCATGGAAGGCGGGCTACCGGGTCGTGCGCGACCCGTCCGCGTAACTCCTCCGGACGGGGAGCCTACTCCCATTCCTCCGGTTGTTCCCGCAGTTCCAGCAGCAGGGTACGGTAACTGTCCACCCGGCTCGCATCCACGGCGCCGGCCTCGAGGGCCGCGATCACCGCGCACCCCGGCTCGTGCGTGTGCGAGCAGTCCGCGTAACGGCAGTTACCCAGGTGCTGGCGGAACTCCGGGAAGCAGTATGCCAGCTCCCGCGGCTGGAGCCCCCAGAGACCGACCTCGCTGAAGCCGGGAGTGTCCACCAGGAACCCGCCACCCGCGAGCGGCACCATTACCGCGCTCACAGTCGTGTGAGTTCCCCGGCGACCCTTGGTACTGATTTCTCCGGTGCGGAGCCGGAGTCCCGGTTCGAGGGCATTGAGAAGGCTCGACTTCCCCGCTCCGCTGGGTCCGGTCACGACGCTCTCGCGGCCGGCGAGCCTGTCCCGAAGCCGCTCGAGGCCTTCGCTCCGCTTCACACTGACGGGGATCACCTCATACCCCGCCCGGGTGAGTCGGTCGCGCAGGGCGGTCCCGGGATCGAGGTCGATCTTGTTGAGGATCACCGCGGCGGGAATCTGGTTGGCTTCGGCCACCACCAGCAGACGGTCGATGAGTTGGGGCACCGGGTCGGGATCGCGGGTGGCGGTGACCACCAGCACCTGGTCGACGTTGGCGGCCACCGGTCGGGTCCCCCGCCCCTCCGGCACCCGGCGGGCGAGGAGGCTGGTGCGTTCCGCCACCCCGGCGATGGCCAGGAGTCCGGTCTCGACCTCGGTATCGAGCTCCACTCGGTCGCCCACTACGACCTTGGGTGTGTCGCGCTTGATCCGGCCCCGGAGGATCGCCCGCACCTCGCCGTCCGGCGTCAGCACCCGGTAGGTCGAGCCTTCGCGTTCCAGTACCGTCCCGGTCACCATTCGCCCGGCTCTCTCCCGACGGCCTCGTCCAGGGCGGCCTTCACGTCATACAGCGAGATCGCCTTGATCCGGGATTCGGCGTCGGCGGGAGTGTGGGCCCAGGCGAGCACCTCCGATTCGACGTGTCCCACCGGCCGGTCACCCTGGGGCGACCAGCGGACGAACAGCAGGGAGGCGCCGTAGCGCCCCAGGTCGTCGGGTTCCTCGTCGAGGTGGATACCCACCGAGTAGGCGTGGCCGTCGGGACCGCTGAAGGCCGGCGCCCGGTCGTGCCGCGCCATGTAGCCGCCGAGGGTCACCTCGCTCATGCCGCTACAGCTGCACGGCCTCGCGCACCACGTTGCCGAGGATGAACGCGATGTTGGCCGGCCGCTCGGCGAGCCGGCGCATGAGGTACGGATACCACTGGGTCCCGAACGGGACGTAGACCCGCATGTTGTAGCCGGCCTGGCGCAACTGATCCTGCAGGTCGCGCCGGACGCCGTACAGCATCTGGAACTCGTAGCGCGAGGCGTCCAGGCCCTTCTCGCGAGCGAAGGCCCGGGCCCGCTCGATGATCCGCTGGTCGTGGGTGGCGAGACCGGGGTAGTTGCCCCGTTCCATCAGCCGTTCCATCAGCCGCACGTAGGCCCGGTCGACCTCGGCCTTGTCGGGATAGGCGACCTCGGGCGGCTCGAGATAGGCGCCCTTGCAGAGGCGGACCCGGGCTTTCATCTCGATCAGCCGATCGATGTCCCGGTCCGAGCGCCGCAGACACGACTGGATCACCACCCCGGTATGGGCGCCGTACTGGTCGAACAGGCGGTGGCTGAAGAAATCGAGGGTCCGCTGGGTGTAGGCCGAGCTCTCCATGTCGAGCCGCACGAAGCTGCCGAGCGACCTGGCCTTGTCGAGGATCGCCCGCATATTGGCGAGGCACAGCTCCTCGCTGATATCGAAGCCCATCTGGGTGAGCTTCACCGAAACGTTCGACTCCACCCCGGCCTGTGCGATCCGATCGAGCATCTGGAGGTAGGTATCGCGGGCCTGGATCGCCTCGGCCTCCCGGGTGATGCTCTCGCCCAGGAGATCGAGCGTGGCGGTGATCTTCCGGCGGTTGAGGTCGCGGGCCGCTTCCACGGCGGTCTCGACGGTCTCTCCGGCCACGAACCGGGCGGCGAACTTGCGGGCGATGCCGTTGCGCCGCACGAAGCTGAACACCCTCGGTTGATTCGACAGCCACAGCAGACTGGTACGCATCATGTCGGGGATTCCTCGCCAGCGGCGAATTCAGGCGAGTGCAACGATAAACCGCGCCGGGAGGAGCAACAAGCAGTGAATAACTATGCGCGCGGGGCGGGCGACCGGACTCAGGCCAGGAAGCGACCCCGGAGTTGGGCGGGGAGGATGGGGCAGGGTCCCGGTGGAGGGGCAAAGAGCCGCTTGCGGATCCGCGCGATCCCATCGTAACCCAGGTCCAGCAGCCAGCGGGGCAGGAGTCCCGCCAGCCGCCCCAGAGTGCGCCAGCGGCCGCCCAGTCGATCCGCGATCTCGAGCAGGGCGGCGGAGCGGACCAGGACCCGGCCATCGCCGGTGCGGAGCACCAGGCTGTCGGGAAGCTCGCCGACAATGGACGCCGCCCGCCACGCCTCGCCGCCAAGCGGGGCAAAGCGGAAGCGGCTCCCCTCCGGATCGTGCCGCAGCAGGAACAGCACCCAGCGGTGACAGAGGCCACAGTCGCCGTCGTAGAAGAGCAGATCGGTGGGGCTCATCCCGGTGTCACGCCAGCACTTCTCGGCCGGGTGTGGGGTGCGTCATCGTATTCGGGCGCGGTACGGGTATATTGGATGCACCTTCGCATGACCGACAACTCCATCCTTGGCATTCTCGAGCTGACCGACCGGGGGGCGGGCTTCGTCCGCCGCCGGCAGTTCGCCTATCTCCCGGAAGATGGCGACCTGTACGTCGCGCCGCGGCTGGTGAGCCAGTACGGCCTCCGCAGCGGCGATGAGCTGACGGGGGAGGCCGGTCGCCCGCCGGGGCGCGGCAAGGCCCCGCCGGTGGAGAAGATCTTCAGCGTCAACGGGCGGCCGCCCGAGGAAGCCCGCCAGCGCCCCGCCTTCGGCACCCTCGGCGCGGTGCACCCGGATGCGCCGCTGACCCTGGACTGCGGCCTGCGGCGCTTCAACCAGCCTGACTTCACCAACCGCGTCATCGACCTGATGTGCCCGTTCGGGAAGGGGCAGCGGGCGCTGATCGTGGCGCCGGCCAAGGCCGGCAAGACCATGGTGCTCCAGGCAGTGGCGGAGGGGATCGCGAAGAACCACCCCAAGGCGCTGCTCCTCATCCTCCTGGTCGACGAGCGCCCCGAGGAAGTTACCGAGATGGAGATGTGCGGCTACGGAGAAGTCGTCGCCTCGAGCTTCGACTTCCCGGCCGAGCGGCACGTCGCGGTGGCCGAGTTGACGCTGGAACGGGCTCGCCGCCGGGTGGAGCAGGGCGAAGACGTGGTGCTCATCCTGGACTCGATCACCCGGCTGGCGCGGGCCTACAACACGGTGGAGCGGGGCACCGGCCGCACCATGACCGGCGGGCTCGATTCCCAGGCGCTGGAAAAGCCCAAGCGCTTCCTGGGGAGCGCGCGTCGGATCGACCAGGCCCGGGGCGGCGGGTCGCTCACGATCATCGGCACCGCCCTGGTCGATACCGGCTCCAAGATGGACCAGGTGATCTACGAGGAGTTCAAGGGCACCGGCAACAGCGAGCTGACCCTGAGCCGGGAACTGGCCGAGCGGCGGATCTTCCCGGCGATCGACCTCAAGCTGAGCGGGACCCGCCGCGAGGAGCTTCTGCTCACCCCGGAGCAGCTGGCGGTGGCGCACACCCTCCGGAGCCGGCTTGCCCCCATGTCGTCGATCGACGCGATGCAGCAGGTGCTGGGGCTGATGCGGCGCTCGGCGAGCAACAAGGAGCTGGTGGGGGCGGTGTAGCGGGGCTGTTGGCCGTTGGCTGTTGGCCATTGGCCGTTGGAGAAGAATGGCAAACGACCCTCCCTGCGACACGCACGGAGGGTCGTTTCACAAGGAGCGGCCAATGGCCAACGGCCCGAGCGAAGGGCCTAGCGCCGTCCCTCCAGCAGCTCGGTGCCGTTGGCATTCCACTGCAGCAGGTCCTCGCTGGCCGGCGGTTCGAGCAACTCCGGGTCGGGGGCGGGTCCGGCGCTGTACTCCATCGCCAGGTGACTACCCGCCACCGCGGCTTTCACCCGCTGCATGACTACCTGTCCCGCGCCCAGCGGCAGGTAGAACGCGCGGAGATACGCGGCCACCGCCTTCTCCACCGGCATCAGGCTCGAGACCAGTTCCGCAAAGTCGCGGGCATTCCGCACATGGGTGTTGGTCACTTTTTCGGCGGCCTGGGCCCCGACCATGCGGGCCAGCTCCAGGGTCTTCTCGTGATAGGCGCGGCGGTAGCGCAGCAGCTTGAGCACCAGGTCCAGCCGCAGGAGCCGCCAGCCGCGGAGCGTGGGCAAGGGGGACCGGGGCGGCAGACAATCGAGCTCGAGATTGGAGAGGGTGCGGGTCCGGATCGCCTCGAACATCGATTCCGAGACCGGAGCCACCTCGAAGTAGAGTTCCAGGGCATCCAGCGGAGCGAGTCGGCTGGCGAACTCTCCGATGAACTGGTTGGCCTGTTCGGAGTGGGTGGTGACGAGGGCTTCCCATGCGACAGCATACGCCACCCGCACCCGACCACGGAGTGCGCGGGGGAACTGACCGACGGGCATACGACTCGGGACGCTCAGCTTGCCACCTGCTGTATAAAAAGAAGACGATTCAGCTGATCTCGATAATGCCCCAAGGTACCAGATTGCTCATCATACGCAAGAGCAATAACCACAACACTTAACAAGCAAACCTCAGACCTGCCGCTGGCCCGTGACCGACCCTGCCCCTAAGTCGTGATGTATTAGATGTTTGGGTCAACTCGTACGCCCCCGGCCGGTCGCGGCATTGCCGGCCCCCTCGAGGGGCATCCTCCATCCTTCACCCCGGAAGGAGGCGGGTGTCGGCCCCCATCCGCCCCTCGCGATTTCGAGATGGGGAGCGGCGTCGGCTGCCCCCCACGACCCTTCAGGGAGTCCGCCGATGTCCTCCGTACCACCCGGGCGCATTTCATCCCCCGCCCTCCCTGCCCCCGGCGCAAGCCTCTGGACGGTCACCGAGTTCATCACCACCCATCCCCGGGTGGCCCGGGCCGCGAGCCTGGAGGAGAAAGTACGGATCGTGACCCAGCTCAAGGAGGCGGCGGTGCGGATGGAGCGGCAGGAAGGCGGCGTGCTGCAGAAAGGGCTCTCGTCCCGGGCGGAGGTGCGGGAACAGTGCGTCGAGTCGCAGCTGGCGCTCGCCATCCTGCTCGAGACCACGCTCGGTGACCCGGTGGAGCGCGACGGCATCCTGGCCGCGCTCCCGGGGCTGGCTCACTGGCTCGCGGATCGGATGGCGCTGTTCACCAATCCAAGGCTCCGCATCATCGTCGAGCGGGCCCTCAGTCCAGGTGCATCCGGCTCCTGAGTTCCCGGAAACGGGGATCGCCGCGGAGAGGATCCAGCATCGGCTCCACCCGGAGATAGACCAGCCAGCCCCGTCGTTCCGCGCGGGCCCGCTCGATCCAGGTCCAGGCGTCCTCGTAGCGCTCCAACACCAGCGCGAGCCGAGCGAAGTCGGTCGGAGACACGTAACGCTCGGCGGCCAGCGCTTGGAAGCGTTCCCAGGTCCGGAGTGCCTCGGCCCGCCGGCCCGACCGGAGATCGATCCGGGCCTGCAGCAGGAGCCCGTAGCTATCGAGCGGCTGGAGATCGAGCCCGGATTCGACCGAGACGCGCGCCTCCTCCAGCTGGCCACACTCCAGCAGCAGGACCGCCAGCATGAGATGGTTGTCGGCCGACTCGGGATTCATCACCAGCGCCCGCCGCACCCGGGCGAGGCCCAGCCGCGGGGTGCGGGCGTAGTAATGAATCCACCCGGCGCTGCGCTGGATGCTGACCGAGGCGGGATCGAGGTCCACCGCCTTCTCCGCCTCGACCAGCGCCTCGGGAGTCCGGCCCATCGCGGCGAGATACCAGGAGTACCACTGCCGAGCGCTGGCGTAGCCGGGATCGAGCTCGATCGCCCGGCGGAACTCCCGCTCCGCCCCCGCCCAGTCCCAGTCGTAGATGAAATGGACCCAGCCCAGCGACGTGTGCGCCTCGGCCAGCGAGTCGTCGAGGGCGATCGCCTTCTGGGCCCACTCGCGGGCTCGGCCCAGCCCCTCCGCTACCGGCATGGCCCGGTAGTCGACATGCTGGGCGTAGGCATCCGCCAGACCGGTGTAGGCCAGGGCGAAGCCGGGATCCGCGGCGATCGCCTGCTCGAAGAACCGGACCGCTTCGGCCATCCCCGGGCCGGTGCGCTTGTTCCAGGCGTGGCGGCCCCGGAGATACAAGTGGTACGCCCGCTGGTTCCGGGTGGTGACTCGCGCCACCGGCTCGGCCAGGGGCGGGCCCAGCAATTGGGTCCGGAGGGTGGCCACGATGGTCCGGGCCAGGTCTTCCTCCAGGGCCAGGATATCGCGGTGCTCCCGATCGAACCGCTCTGACCAGAGCAGCTGACCGGTGGCGGTGTCGGTGAGCTGGGCGGTGACCCGGAAACGGTCGCCCACCCGCCGGACACTGCCCTCGAGCACGGTCGGGACATCGAGTATCGCGCCGATGGTGCGTACGTCATCCTGCCGGCCCTTGAGCGCGAACACCGAGGTCTTGGACGACACCCGCAGGCCATGCACCTGGGCCAGGGCGTTGATCAGCTCCTCGGTGATTCCGTCGCTCACGTACTCGTTGTCCGGATCAGGGCTGGCATTGGCGAACGGCAGGACCGCGATGCAGCGCCGATCGCCGGCGCCCGGCTCCGGCAGGCCGGAGAGCGGGGTCATCAGCGCGTCGCAGAAGTCGGCCACCGTGGCGAAGCGCTCGGAGGGCTCCTTGGCCAGAGCCCGGAGAAGGGCGCGCTCCACGGCCGCGGGGACCTCCGGCCGTTCGGCCCGGGGGGATCGCGGCTTCTCGGTGGCGTGCCGCGCCATCGTGGCCCGGGCACCGGTGCCGGTGAACGGAGGATCGCCAGTGAGGAGCTCGTACAGCACGCAGGCGAGGGCGTACTGATCGCTCCGGGCGTCCACCACCGGGTCGCCGCTCGCCTGCTCCGGACTCATGTAGGCCGGCGTCCCCACGGCGACCCCGGGCTCGGTGACACCCCGCACCAGGTCGCACTCGTCACAGAGACCGCGGGCCACCCCGAAGTCCGCCACCACCGGCTCGCCTTCCTGGAGGAGGATGTTCTCCGGCTTCACGTCCCGATGGGCGATGTGGCGGCGATGGGCGTAGTCGAGCGCCGCTCCCACCGCGCGGGCCAGCCGGATCGCCTGGTCCACCGGCATCCGCCCCTCGGCCTGCAGCCGGTCGCGGAGGGAGCCCCCCGCTACGTAGGGCATGACGTAGTAGAGCACCGGTGCGCCGGAGGACGCGGGGATCTCACCCGAGTCGTAGAGCGGCAGGATATGGGGATGCGTCAGTTGAGCGGCGAAGCGGATCTCGCGGAGGAACCGTTCGGCGTGTTCCCGGCTGGTGAGGAGCCGCCCCTGCAGCACCTTGAGGGCGACGGGACGATCATGCCGGAGATCGCGGGCCAGGTACACCACCGACATCCCGCCCTTCCCCAGCTCTCGGTCGATCCGATAACGGCCGCCCAACCCGCGGGCGAGGAGCTCGGTGGGCGCGTCGGTCAGGGAGCGGTCAGGGGCGTCGGGCACCCTCGGAAGGTATCCGCGGGGCGGCGACGGTGTCAGGCGTTCCGCCGGGGGCGTACAGGACCCTGCCGTTGGGCACCCGGATGTCGAGCACCGTGCCGGTCTCCTCCCGGAAACCGTGCAGCGCCACCTTGCCCGGCCCGAAGTAGGGCCGAGTGCTCTCGTCCCGCACCCGGGCGCCCTCGGGCCAGTCTTCGATCCGGGCCACCGGGGCGCGGATGGTCCAGCGGGTGAGGGCCGGGCGCCCGTCGGGGAGGAAGGTGAAATCCAGCTGCCCGCCGGCCCGGCCTTTGGGCACCCACTGCCACAGCGAGGTGTAACGGTACTCCAGGCGCTGGAGGCGGTTCCGGTCGCGGCTCACCCACAGCACCCCTTCGATGTCGGGCAGCTTCCGGCCCTTGGCCGGTTCGAACCCGAGCCCCACCAGGGTCGAGTCGTCGCCCTTGACCAGCCGGAAGCAATGAGTGCCGATGAACGCCTCGCTGAAGAACACGTTCACGTCGGGACCGAAATAGACCGGTCCCGAGATCGTATCGCGCGCCTGCACGAAGCCGAGCCGAGCCAGACTCTCCGCCGGCTGACTCGCGATGGGCCAACTGCCCCGGCCAAAGGCGAGCTGGCGGTACTCCGAGACCAGGTGCCCGCCGGGGTCGACCATCCGTCGGAGCAGCGTGCTCCGGAACTCCAGCAGCTCGACGCCGTTGTCGGTCCGGAGCAGGGCCAGCGCCAGGCGGGCATCGTCCCAGACCCGGGCCAGCCGGTCGTCATCCCCTGGAGAGCTGCGACAGGAGGTCCTCGCCTCTACGGTGATGTCGCTCAGGACCACCGGAACGGCGGGAATCGCAAAGGCCACCTCGCTGGCGCGGCCCATTTCCCGGACCAGCGGCTCCGAGGTCCAAGGGCGGAACCCGATGCGGAGAATGCGGATCCGGTAGCGCGCGACGGGAATGCCGAGGAAGCGGAAGCGGCCCGACTCGGTGGTGGCGGTGCTGGCGAGAATGGAGTCGGATTCGCCGGGAAGGAGCTGGACCAGCGCCGCGCTCACCGGGTGGCGGCTGTCGGCCTCGGTGACGGTGCCGTTGATGCCCTGGACGCGCACGTGGCGAGGCACCGCAAGCATTGGTAGCCCTTCTCCAAGGCACGCTTCAGTTGGGTGACTTTGGGCGCGGGCGGGGTGAGCAGCGCCGAAGAGCAGCATCAAGGCGAGCAGCACTGGAGAAGGGAAGCGCACGAAGCGTTTCGAGGAAATGATGGATCTGTTGACAGTCGGTTAGGAAATAGAGGGTGTCCATTGCCCTCTGCCGATGGCGAGCTGGAGATCGACTCAGTGGAAGATCTATTGGTAGTCGGCTAGAAAGGGGCTGGGTCTATGACCCTCTGTCGGTGGTAAGCTGGAGATGTCGAGTCAACGAATTCACCAGAGGGAGAAGACCATGGACACCTTTCTTGCTTCTCCCAGCTCGAAGAGATCTTCCGCTCAAACCCGCACCCATGGAGCCGGGAGCGCCCGTTTCAGGCTCAGCATAAAGGCATTGTGATTCGGGTGATGAGCCATCGCCCGGAAACTCGCCGATAGTACACCAGGAACGCATCCGTCTCTTGGCCATCAGAGTAACATGTGGCGGGCTGGGAGCGTGATCGAACTCGCAGGCTCATCCATGCGGAATCTCGCCCAGGCCCGGCATAGGCACCGTATTCAACCAACCGCCCCTTAATCCAACCTCCTGCCGCTATTCGCCTGGTGCTGTCGCTGTCATCCACCCACAAGGTGAACGTGGTCGCAGCATCGACCAGCCCGGTCCAGTCGGTGTCGCCTCTGGCCACATGTGCCATGAGACTGTCGCCTGTAACCAACATCCCCTTTAGATCGTTCTCGGATATCGGAAGCGGCCGGGCAACGCTTGTTCCGAGCCCCCCTCGTGCACAGGCGAACCAGATCCCCGAAGCCAAGACCAACCGGAGTAGGCTAGAAGCAGCGCGCTGGCTCAGTGTCTTCCTCGTGGTACTCGTTCTCCACCATTATCCCCACCGGATCCCTCATACCCCAGTATGCATGGCCGAGTTCATGGATGACCAGCGCCGGGAGACCGAAGGGTCTTGGGCGCCTGTTCTGGCAACGTCCTGGCACTGGACTCATTGGATCATCCAGTAGGTACTCGCCTGCCGCTTGAGCAGGGTTGATAACGACGTACTGATTTCTCGGCGTGCTCCGAGCCTCGTCCCACTTGCTCTCGGGTCCTTCGACGACATCGAACTCGGTACGGCTTTGGACCATACTATTGAACATGCGGCCGAGACTTGTGAATTTCTTACCTGCAGGCCGCACCCCAACTGCACAGTTGGCCGCATCAAGGGCGAAGGATGTCTGCGTGGCCTTCTGTACGGCATCCACAACGCTTTGGCGCACACCCCCATCAGAAAAGCTGAAGCATACCTTCAACCCAAAGAGATCCGTGTACGTGACACCCCTATTGCCCGATGGGGGTGGAGGGTGACCATCAGCTCCTAGCCCGTCGGCTCCGGCCGGCGCACCCTCGGAGCACCCTTAACCAGAGGTGCTCCCATGACTTTCTTCCCCAGGCGCGAGCGCGCTCAACAGGCCCTGGCCGTGGTCGGCGTCGATGCCGGCAAGTTCTCCCACACGCTGGTCGTTCGGCCCAAGGGCCAGCCCGATTCCAAGCCGTTCATGTTCCCGACTACCCGTGCGGGATTCGAGGCCGCCGTGGCCTTCCTGCGGCAGCAGGCGCCGGGCGCCGAGTTCTCCAAGATGCTGGTCGGGATCGAATTCGCCGGTAACTACGGCTTCACCTTCGCTCACTTCCTGGCCCAGCTCGGCGTGCCGGTGGTGAGCGTCCTGCCGGCCCACACCAAACGCTGGAAGGACGTCGCCCACAATCAGCCCCTCAAGACCGACGCCAAGGACGCCGGCACCATCACCAATCTCCTGGCCCAGGGGCACTTCGTGCGCTTCCCGTTTCTGGCTCCCGCCTACGCCGATCTCCGCTACCTGGTGGCGGCGCGGGAGCGGCTGTCGCTGCTCCGGCGCGGAGCCATGACCCAGCTCCGCACCCTGCTCCAGGTCGTGTTTCCGGAGTTCGAGGCCATCTTCCCCCTGTTCACCAAGAAGACGCCGGTGTCCCTGCTCCGCGCCTTTCCCACGCCCGCCGCCCTGCTCCGGGCCCCGAAGGCGAAGGTGCTCCGCGTCCTGCAGACGGCGAGTCGCGGCCACCTGGGGTCCGACACCTACGCGCAGCTGGTCACGGCCGCCCGAGCCACGCTGGGGCTCCCCGGCGCCCAGAGCCGCCTCGGCCCCGAGATCGGGCTGGTGCCGGAGCGGCTGGCGCTCTTCGAGGCCCAGATCCAGGTCCTGGAAGGCAGCGTGGTCGAGGCCCTGGAGGCGGTCCCGGAGGCGCCCTGCCTCCTGAGCATCCCCAAGGTGGCCCCGGTCACCGCCGCCGTGTTCCTGGGTTCCATCGGCGATCCCCGGGCCTATGAGTCGAGCGGCCAGATCCTCCGGGTCGCGGGGCTGTCCCTCGTGGAGCGCTCGAGCGGCATTCTCCGCGGCACCCAGCGCATCTCCAAGCGGGGCCGGCCGCTGCTCCGCCAGGCGGCGTACATGTTCGCGGTCCGGAGCATCACGAAAGATGGACTATTCCGGGCCGAGTACGATGATCTCTGCCAGCGGAATGGCGGCCAGAAGATGAAAGCCGTCGTGGCGGTGATGCGCTCGGCGCTCCGGCTGCTCTACAGCGTGGCCCGCGATCGGCGGCGGTTTACGGCGGCGCCGCCAGTGTGGCGTGAGCGGCCGGCGCGGCGGGTGGCCTCGGCCTGAGCTTGAGGTCGTCACAGGACGGCTGGCCGGCCGAGATTGAGGAGCCCTTTTTCTCTTGAGGCAGCCGCTGAGGCTGGCCTCCCATCTTACACGGCTCCCCCGGCCGAGGGTCCGCTCGAGTCTCCGATAATGGGGTGTCGAGGGTCGCCCGCCATGCGCGGGCTTCGCCTCCGAGTGGTGCTATAATCGAGCTACGCGGCTCGCGTCAGTCGGCAGGCGCTCTTTGACAATCGACGTACTCAGCTTCATCGTGTGCCTCGGGCCCGGCGCGGATCCGCGTTGTCAGTTGAGGCGTGTTGCGGCACGGCCTCCGGAGAAACACCTGATTGCGGGCGGGCCCAGTTTCCACTCTGCCCGGGCAGCCACCCGGCGCGGATCCGATAACCCCACCGACGGGCGCCAGAAGCGCCGCGTCCGACGTGACACGCGATCGCGCCGGGGGGAGGTTACATGTCAGACCAGAGGACGAACGTACCATCGCCGACTCGCTGAATTCTGGCGCCGTAGATGATCGTGCCTTTGTCTCTTGCGGTCGGACTGAGAACGACAAGAACGTGTAGGGCATCCGGCCGCAGGTTCGAGTCTGTAAAAACAATCTCCCAGTTCGCTACCCCGCCCAGGGTCCGCTGAGTCTCAGCGAAGTCTGCTTGGAGCAGACTTTGAACTCGCGCCATCACTGCATCGATTGGTCCAATGGTGTCGCGTTCCTCCCATCGATCGAAGTCCGTGGGGTCCACACGACGAGGCCTCACTGGCATGGCCGTCACCTGTTCCCGCAGGGCGCTTAAGGCAGCAGCATTCGGCGACGCGAAGCGCAGCGCCGCCGGATGCCGCAGCTCAGATTCCACGTACTGCGGACGGCCCTCGGTCATGTCGAGGTTTCCCCAGTTGGGACGGGATCGCCTGAGTCAGTCATCGTCGGAGCCAGCCACGTCGCGGACCACGTCCAAGATGTCCTTAACGTCAGCTGCCGGATTGAAAAAATCGACTGTCTTACCGAGAAGATTATCGCCAAACGTTGACACGCCAAGAGTCCCAAGCTTGTCCACGTAGTTGATGTGACCTCTACCGCCATTCTTGTGCTGGTAGTGGTTGAGTTGACCTGGTTCATGGGCATCGTGACGAACTGCCTTGTCCCCCCATTGTTCTTTGGCCAACTTCTTTGCGTCCTTGCTTGCACCCTTGCCGACGATCGTTACCGTTCCTTGCTCCTGCTTCGTTAATAGCTTCTTGGCGTGGGAGCGGCTTATGAGTTTCCAACCACCTTTGACCGTTTTCGCCAACAGCCCGAGGGGATTCGGTCCCCCATCCTCGTCTTCAGGAGAGAGACCAAACGGATCGGTATAGGCTACCGGGTTGTTCCCGTTAAACTGATAGAGGTTGATGCCGCCCGCCAGGCCGATGGGATCCTCCTGGGTCCACC
>CAZXRC010000023.1:0-55597 GCA_964642475.1 uncultured Gemmatimonadaceae bacterium
GACGATGCCGTTGGCATCGATGTCGAAGGTCACTTCGACCTGCGGCATACCGCGGGGAGCCGGCGGAATTCCGGTGAGCTGGAATTTGCCGATGGTGCGGTTGTCGACCGCCATCTGGCGCTCACCCTGGAGCACGTGAATCTCCACGGTGGTCTGGTTGTCCTCGGCGGTGCTGAACACCTCCGACTTCTTGGTCGGGATGGTGGTGTTCCGGCCGATCAGGACGGTGGTCACTCCACCCAGGGTCTCGATACCGAGCGAGAGCGGAGTCACATCCAGCAGCAGCACGTCCTTCACTTCGCCGGCCAGCACGCCACCCTGAATCGCCGCGCCGATCGCCACCACTTCATCGGGGTTCACCGACTTGTTCGGCTCCTTGCCGAAGAAGTCCTTGACGATCTGCTGGATCTTGGGGATACGGGTCGAACCGCCGACCAGAATCACCTCGTCGATGCTCTTGGGATCCAGACCAGCATCCTTGAGCGCCTGCTGCATCGGCGCGAGGGTCCGCTGGAACAGGTCGTCCACCAGCTGCTCGAACTTGGCCCGGGTCAGGGTCACGTTCAGGTGCTTGGGACCGGACTGATCGGCCGTGATGAACGGCAGATTGATGTCGGTCTGAGTGGTGCTCGACAGCTCCATCTTGGCCTTCTCGGCGGCTTCCTTGAGGCGCTGGAGCGCCATCGGATCCTTGGAGAGGTCGATGCCCTGATCCTTCTTGAACTCGGCCACCAGCCAGTCAATCAGCCGCTGGTCGAAGTCGTCGCCCCCGAGGTGGGTGTCGCCATTGGTGCTCTTCACCTCGAACACCCCCTCGGCCAGCTCCAGCACCGAGATGTCGTAGGTGCCGCCGCCCAGGTCGAACACCGCGACCTTCTCTTCTTTCTTCTTGTCGAGACCGTAGGCCAGCGCCGCGGCGGTCGGCTCGTTGATGATCCGCACCACGTCGAGGCCGGCGATCTTGCCGGCATCTTTCGTTGCCTGGCGCTGCGCGTCGTTGAAGTAGGCGGGAACGGTGATGACCGCCTTTTCCACCTTCTGACCGAGGTAGTCCTCGGCGGTCTGCTTCATCTTCTGGAGGATCATCGCGGAGATCTCGGGCGGGGTGTACTTCTTCCCCGAGATCTCCACCGCGGCCAGCCCGCTGGTGCCGGTGTCGATCTTATAGGGTACCCGGCGGCTCTCCTCGGTGACCTCGTTGATCCGGCGTCCCATGAACCGCTTGATCGAAAAGATCGTCTGCTTGGGGTTGGTCACCGCCTGGCGCTTGGCCACCTGGCCCACCAGCCGCTCCCCATCCTTGGTGAACGCCACCACCGAGGGGGTGGTCCGTCCGCCTTCGGCATTGGGGATGACCACCGGATCGCCGCCTTCCATGACGGCGACGACCGAGTTGGTGGTGCCCAGGTCGATACCAATGATCTTCGAGGCCATTGGAGTTCCTTTCTCTCAGTACGGATATGAACCGGCGCCACCCCCTAAGGGCTGGTCCGGTCGACGTTTCCACGCTCGGCAGGGCTCAAGGCAAGGGGTGTACCGCGATTTTATGCCGTTTTGACAGGGTGCCGGCAGGGAGGTTCGCGGCGGCGGATCCCAGAGCGCCAGCCTGAGGGATCTCGGCGGCGAACGGCCGGCGATCCCTCGCGTCGCTCGGGTCTCAGGCTACTTTCCTCGCATGTTTCCGATCTCCGACCACAACCCCACCCTCCGGCCGCCGGTCACCACCTACGCCCTCATCGCGATCAACATCGCGGTCTGGCTCCTGGTCCAGGGAATGGGGAACGAACCGAACCTGAGCCGGTCGGTCTGCGAGCTGGGGCTCATCCCGGGCGACTTCCTCCGGCAGCTCCCGGTCGGGTATCGCATCCCCCTGGGGGAGCGGACCGCCTGCGTGGTGACGTCCGGGGTCTCCTGGTACGCGCCCCTCACTTCGATGTTTCTCCACGGCTCCTGGTTTCACCTGATCGGCAACATGTGGTTCCTGCACGTCTTCGGGAACAACGTGGAGGACGTGATGGGCCGGGCCCGGTTCCTCGCCTACTACATCCTGTGCGGACTGGCCGCCGCCGGGGCGCAGATGGCGGCCGGGCCCGCCTCGGCCGTTCCCATGGTGGGGGCCTCGGGTGCGATCGGGGGGGTGATGGGTGGCTACGTGCTGCTCTATCCCTGGGCTCGGATCCGCACCTTCGTGTTCATCTTCTTTATCGAGGTCCCGGCGATCTTCATGCTGGGCTACTGGTTCCTCCTCCAGCTTGGCGGCACCGCCGCCGCCGGGTCGGAGCTGGGCGGGATCGCGGTGTGGGCCCACATTGGGGGCTTCCTCGCCGGGATTGCGTTGATCCCGTTCTTCCGTGACGCCGAGCTCTACTCGCTCCACCGCCAATCCACCGTCCGGGTGCACTGACCGGTGAGCCCCTTGCCCTCATGGCTCGAGCCACTGGCCAACGTCCGGTTGGGCCGGCTCATCGACCATACGCTGCTCAAGCCCGAGGCCAGCGAGGCGGAGATCCTGACGCTCTGCGACGAGGCGATCGAGCTCGGCCTCGGGGCGGTGTGCGTCAACGGTCAGTGGGTCGCGCTGGCCGCCAAGCGACTGTCGGGCACCGCGGTCGCGACGGTGGGCGTCGTGGGCTTCCCGCTGGGCGCCAGCGGGCTGGCCAAGGTGGACGAAGCGAAACGGCTGCAGGCCGACGGGGCCCGGGAACTCGACGTGGTGCAGTCGCTCGGCTGGGCCAGGACGGGGCAGTGG
The DNA here is from genome assembly GCA_964642475.1 of uncultured Gemmatimonadaceae bacterium. Lineage (GTDB taxonomy): Bacteria > Gemmatimonadota > Gemmatimonadetes > Gemmatimonadales > GWC2-71-9 > JADJOM01. The sequence goes on from CAZXRC010000023.1 coordinate 2,750, forward strand.
AGTCTGGTGCGTGACGAGCTTGCCGCGGTGGTACGCGGCGTTCCCGGTTGCCCGGTCAAGGTGATTCTCGAGACCGCGATCCTGGGCCCGCCCCAGCTGGAGCTCGCCTGTGACGCGGCACAGGCGGCCGGGGCGTCGTTCGTGAAGACCTCGACCGGGTTCCACCCCTCCGGCGGCGCGACGGTCGGGGCCGTCTCAGCGCTGCGCCAGACGGTGGGCGCCTCGATGGGGGTAAAGGCCTCGGGCGGTATCCGCACTCAGGAGGAGGCACTCTCGATGCTGCGGGCCGGCGCCGACCGGATCGGCACCAGCTCCGCGGCGCACTGGAAGGACCTGGTCGGCCTCAACGGGCCCACCGTCGCGAAGGCGCTCGGCTAGGCGGCCTCCCGGCAGGGAGGGCCGGCGCCGATCCGCGATCAGACCGCTGGCTCGATCAGGACCTCCCGGCCCAGCACCTTGGCCAGGACGTCCGCCTGCTCCATGGCTCCCCAGCACTCGAGCGAGAGGTCGGCCTCGGCGTAGCGGGGTACGGCCTTGATGGTCAGCACCGTGGGGCAAACCTCCACCGCAAGCTTCTCCACGATGGCGGAGTGGCCCCGGTCCAGCCCTTCGGCGATACGGAGAATCCCCGACAGCCGTCGCACGATCGCCTGGTCCTCGGACGGCAGGGCGGCGAACTCCTTCTGCTTCTTCCGCGGTCCCTTCCGGCGGTGATAGCGGCTGATGAGCGCCACCAGGGCCCGCTCCCGGGGCGAGAACGGCAGCCGCTCGCCATGCATGATGAGCTGATAGCTGTGCCGGTGGTGCTTGCGATAGCTCACCAGCTGGCCGACGTCGTGGAGCAGCGAGGCGGCTTCGAGAATCCCGCGCTCATCGGCCGTCACCTCCAGCCGTTCGGCCAGGAGGTCGAACAGGTTGAGGGCCAGGATCCGGACGTGCTCCACGTGGCGCCGGTCGGAGTGGCAGCGTTCGGCGAATTCCCGGATCAGGCGGAGCGGCTCGACCGCGGCGGGGGATGCCGCGGCGCCGGCCATGTCGAGGATGAGGCCCTCGCGGAGGCCGAAGGCGCTGATCTTGAGCTCGCGCGCTTCGATCCGCTCGAGCAGCTCGGCCGTCACCGCCAGGCCGGCGAGGATGATGTCGGCGCGCTGAGGATTGAGCCCCGGCACGGCGGCCCGCTTCTCGGGGCTCATCCCGGCGAGCCAGGCGAGCATGTGCTCCACTTCGGCCACCGTCACCGCCGTCCCATGCACCGGTTCCGAGGCCGAGAGACCGCGCCGGGCGGCGGCCATGCGGCCGAGGTTGGTAAAGGAGCCGCCGGAGCCGATCAGGGTGGTAGCCGACCAGTCGCGCAGGGGCAGGCGCCGGCGGAACTGGCGGCGGAGGTACTCGCGGAGCTTGCGGACCGCGGCCCGGCTGTCCTTCTCGTCGAGGTGGAGTTCGGTGAGCCGCACCGCGCCGAAGGGGAGCGAGAGGGTGTGTTCGATCATCCCGTCGACCGCCCCGATCAGCTCCAGGCTCCCGCCCCCGATGTCGGCCACCACGGTGCGGCCACCCTCGAGCGGGAAGTGGTGGGCCACCGAGCGGTAGGACAGCGCCGCTTCGGCATCGCCGTCGATGATCTTGAGATCGAGCCCGATCTCGTCCTTCACCCGCCGCACGAACTGCTCTCCGTTGACCGCTTCGCGGACCGCCGAGGTGGCCACCGCGGCCACCCGGCTGACGCTGCGCCGCTCGCACACGCCATGCATCCGCCGGAGCGCGGCCACGGCGCGGTCCATCGCGTTGAGGTCGAGCCGCCCGGTCTGAGCCACCCCGGTGGCCAGGCGCGGCTGCTCCTTGACCTCGTCGATGACGGTGATGCCGGAGTGGGGTCCGACCTCCGCGACGAGGAGCCGGATCGAGTTGGAGCCGACGTCGATCGCCGCCAGCCGCTCGCGGCGCTCGGGGAGGGGGACCACGCTCATGTCAGACCGGTACCCGGGTTGCGCCGGAGGCGCGGGGCTCGCCCCGATCCTCGGCGTGATGCTTGATCGATTTGCCTTCCACCAGGAACACGACGTCTTCCGCGATATTGGTCGCCAGATCGGCCACCCGCTCCAGGTTCCGGCTCACCAGGAAGAGCTCCATGCCGGCCCCGATCATGTGGGGATCTTCCATCATGTGGGTCAGGAGGATCCGGAACACCGAGCGGTGGAGTGTATCGACTTTGTCGTCCCGGAGGCAGATCTCCCGGGCCTCGTTGGCGTCGCCCCGGATGAAGGCCTCCAGGGCGTCGGAGAGCATGTCCCGCGCCAGCCGGGCCATTTCCACGATCTCGGGCTCGGGGGTGATGGGCCGGGCCTGGGACAGCCGCTCGGCCGACTGGGCGATGTTGACGGCGTGGTCGCCGACCCGCTCGAGGTCGTTGGCGATCTTGAGCGCCGACGTCAGCATCCGGAGGTCGCGGGCCATGGGCTGCTGGAGCGCCAGCAGGTTGATGCAGGTCTCCTCCACCTCCATCTCCATGCTGTCGATCGCCCGGTCGCCGACGATGACGCTTCGGGCCTTGCTCCCATCACGCTCCAGCAGCGCCTCGACCGCCAGCCCGAGCGCCGCCTCGGCCTCGCCCGACATGGTCAGGAGGCGGACCTTGACGTCATTGAGCTCGTCGTGAAAGTGGCGATGCATGTCGAGGCTCATCCGAATCTCCCGGTAATGTACGCTTCGGTCCGCTCGTGCGCCGGAGCGGTGAAGATCTTCTCGGTCTCGTCGAACTCGATCAGCGCTCCCCGATCGAAGAAGCCGGTGAAATCGCTGACCCGGGCGGCCTGCTGCATGTTGTGGGTCACGATCACGATAGTGTACTCGCGCTTGAGCTCGAAGATCAGCTCTTCCACCCGCTGGGTCGCGATCGGATCGAGGGCCGAGCAGGGCTCGTCCATGAGCAGGATCTCGGGCCGATTGCCCAGCGCCCGGGCGATGCAGAGCCGCTGCTGCTGCCCGCCCGAGAGGCTGGACCCTGGGCTGTCGAGCCGGTCCTTCACCTCGTCCCAGAGCGCGGCCTTGCGCAGGCAGCGCTCCACCAGCTCGGGGAGCTCCCGCTTCGGGACCAGTCGGTTGAGCCCGGGGCCGTAGGCCACGTTGTCGTAGATGCTCTTGGGGAAGGGGTTGGGCCGCTGGAAGACCATTCCCACCCGCTGCCGCAGCGCCACCAGGTCGGTGCCCGCCCCGAAGATCGATGTGCCCTCCAGCAGGATCTCCCCCCGGTACCAGGCGCCCGGGATCAGGTCGTGCATCCGGTTCACCGAGCGGAGGAAGGTGGACTTGCCGCAGCCCGACGGGCCGATGATGGCGGTGACGGAGCGGGCCGCGATCTCGAGCGAGATCCCCGTGAGGACGGTCTGGCCCGGCCGGTAGCCGAACCCGAAGTCGCGGGCCACCAGGGCGGGCCGGCCCGCGGGCCGCGCCTCGGGTGGGACCCGGCCGCCGACGGTCGGACGGAGCAACGGCAGCGCGGGTGAGACGGGCGAGGGACTCGGCCGAACTTCGGGGCTGGTCATGGCGGTCATCCGAATCGTCCTGTGATGTAGGCCTCGGTTCGCTCCTGCCGGGGCGCGGTGAAAATCTGACGGGTGGGGCCGGTCTCGACCATCGTCCCCAGGTAGAAGAAGGAGGTCGTATCGCTCACCCGGGCCGCCTGCTGCATGTTGTGGGTGACGATCACGATGGTGAACTGCTGCTTGAGCTCGAACACCAGCTCCTCGATCCGCTGGGTCCCGCCCGGATCGAGCGATGCGGTCGGCTCGTCCAGCAGGATCACTTCGGGGCGGGGGGCGATGGTCCGCGCGATGCAGAGCCGCTGTTGCTGCCCGCCGGAGAGTGCCACCGCGCTGGTCTTGAGCCGGTCCTTCACTTCATCCCAGAGCGCCGCCTGCCGCAGGGAGCGCTCGACCACCTCGTCCATTGCCCCCCGCGACACCGCTCCGTCGATCCGGAGACCGGCCGCCACGTTGTCGTAGACCGACATGGTGGGGAAGGGGGTGGGCTTCTGGAACACCATCCCGATGCGGCGGCGGAGCTGCATCGGGCTCACCTTCCGGGCGTAGATGTCCTCCCCCCCCAGTCGCACGGTGCCGGTGATCCACCCCCCCTCGGACAGCTCGTGCATCCGGTTGAGGGTCCGCAGGAAGGTGGATTTGCCGCAGCCCGACGGGCCGATCAGCGCGTTGACGGTGTTCACCGGGAAGGCGAGGGACACGTCCCGGACCGCGGTGAACTTCCCATACATCGCCGTGAGCCGCTCGGTGGCGAGGATCGGCGCCGGTTCAGCCATTGAGCGTGAACCTCCGCCGGGTGGCGAGCCTCGCGGCGATGCTCAACACCAGCACTACCAGGATCAGGACCAGTGCGGTGGCCCAAGCCAGCTGGTGCCACTCCTCGTAGGGTCCGATGGCGTAGTTGAAGACGGTGAGCGGAAGCGCCGCCATCGGATCGCCCACGTTCAGGTTCAGGTACTGGCTGCCCAGCGCGGTGAACAGGAGCGGCGCGGTTTCGCCCGCGACGCGCGCGACCGCCAGCAGGCTCCCGGTGACGATCCCGGGGAGCGCGGTCCGGAGCACGATGGCCAGACTGGTGCGCCAGCGGGAGTAGCCCAGCGCCAGGGCCGCCTCGCGCAGCGAATTGGGGACCAGCTTGATCAGCTCTTCGGTGGTCCGCATGACCATGGGGACCATGAGCATGGCCAGCGCCGCGCTGCCGGCGAGAGCGGAGAACTGCTTGGTGCGGGCCACGATCAGGGTCCAGGCGAAGACTCCGACGACGATCGAGGGGGTCCCATTCATGACGTCGGCCACGAAGCGGGTCAGCTTGGCCAGCCGGGTGCCGGGGTATTCGGCGCAGTAGATCCCGGCGCCGACTCCCAGCGGCAGTCCCACCAGGCTTGCCATGCCGACGATCAGGAGGGTACCGACGATGGCATGAGCCACACCGCCACCGGTCTCGCCGGCGGGCACCGGGGTCCGGGTAAAGAAGGCGATCGAGAGGCTGCCGGCGCCCTTGAGCAACAGATCCAGCAGGATGAAGAAAAGGGGGAGCACCGCCAGGAGGACGGTGATCACCATCAGTCCCACCATGCCGTTGCTGATCCAGCGGCGCATCACCCGTCGGTTCATACCGCCCTCCCACCGGACTGCCCCCGCGCGACCCGCCAGATAAGCAGGCGGGCGGCGCCATTCACCAGCACCGTCACGACGAACAGCACCAGGGCGACGTAGGCCAGCGAGGCCAGGTGGAGGTCGCCCACCGCCTCGGTGAACTCGTTGGCGATCACCGCGGCCATGGTATACCCTGGCGCGAAGAGCGAGGCCGAGATCTCGTTGCGGTTGCCGATGAGCATGGTGACCGCCATCGTCTCGCCCAGCGCCCGGCCCAGGCCCAGGATCACCGCTCCGATGATGCCGGAGCGGGCATACGGCACGATCGCGGTAATGACCGCCTCCCACCGCGTCGCACCCAGGGCCAGCGCCGCCTCGCGCTGGCTGCTCGGCACCGCCAGCAGGACCTCGCGCGAGACACTCATGATGAACGGCATGATCATGATGGCCAGGATGATGCTGGCCGCCAGCATGGAGGGGCCGTAGATCGGTCCCTGGAAGAAGGGGAGGAAGCCCAGCGTCTCCCGGAGGAAGGGGAACACACTGCCCTTGAGCACCGGGATCAGGACGAAGATGCCCCAGAGGCCGTAAACCACGCTGGGGATCGCGGCCAGCAATTCGATCACGAAGGCGACCGGCTGGCGAATGGCTCGGGGGGCGAACTCAGTTAGGAAGATCGCCACACCGAGGGAGAGCGGGACCGCGATACAGAGCGCGAGAAACGAGGAGAGGAGGGTGCCGAGAATCAGGGGGAGGGCCCCGAACTCTTCGGCCACCGGATCCCAGGTACTGCCAGTGAGGAAGCCCAGGCCAAAGCGGGCGATCGCCGGACGGGCCCCGGTGTAGATCTCCAGGACCAGGAAGCCCATCAGGACCGGAATCGCGAGAGCCGCGAGTACCAGGAGTCCCTTGAAGAGCCGGTCGCCGGTGCGGGAGCCTTCCAGGCCGACGTCGCGGGCGGGGTGGTCCGGCTCGGCCGCTACGGTGGTGGACATGGCGGGGAGTGTACCGGGCGGACACTCCCGATCGGTCACGGGCGTGTAACGGACCTGTCACGCCGCTGGCCTCGGCCCCAATAGCCGACCGCCGAGCGGGGAGACCCCACTCGGCGGCTGAGATCGAACGGACCTGCCGTCACCCGCGCCCTAGTTGACCGCCAGGACCTTGCCGGCACCCTTGAGCGTCTTGATCCGTTCCGCCACCAGGGTCCGGACTTCGCCCGGCAGGGGAGCGTACTTGAGGTCGGTCGCCATGGCCTGGGCCTGGTCCGAGATCATCCAGGCCAGGAAGTCGCGGATCTGCTTCGCCTTGGCGGGATCCTGATTGTCCTTCTTGATCAGCAGCCAGGTGAAGGAGGTGATGGGGTAGGTCTGGGCCCCGGGCGCGTTGGTGATCGACACCCGGAAGTCGGTGTCCTTCGGTAGCTTGGCGCTGGCCGCCGCGGCCGAGGCCGATTCGAGGCTGGGCTCGACGAAGTTCCCGGCCGAATTCTTGAGCAGCGCGAAGGGTAGGTTGTTGGCCACGGCGTAGATGAGTTCGACATAACCGACCGTGCCTTCGACCTGCTTGACCTGCTGAGTCACGCCCTCGTTCCCCTTGCCGCCCAGCCCCACCGGCCAGTTCACCGAGGTGGCGTAGCCGACCTTGTCCTTCCACTCGCGGGAGTACTTGGTCAGGTAATCGGTGAAGACGTAGGTGGTTCCAGATCCGTCCGACCGATGGACCACCACCAGATCGAGATTGGGAAGCTTGACCCCGGGGTTGAGGTCGGCGATCCGCTTGTCGTTCCACTTGGTGATGCGGCCCATGAACATGTCCACCACCGTGGTGCCGTCGAGCTTGAGCCGGGCCTCGCCCAGGCCGGGGAGGTTGTAGGTCAGCACCACCGCCCCGATCACCGTGGGGATGTGGACCACATTGCCGTTCACGGCCGCGATCTGACCTTCGTTCATCGGGCCGTCCGAGGCACCGAAATCAACCGTCCCCTCGGTGAACTGCCGAATACCGCCGCCCGACCCGATCGACTGGTAGTTGATCTGGATCCCGGTTTTCTTGTTGTAGGCATCGAACCACTTGGTGTAGATCGGGTTGGGGAAGGTGGCCCCGGCGCCGGTCAGCTTCTGGGCCTGAGCTACCTGGGCCAGACCACCCGCCATCAGCGCCACGAAGGCGAGGCGCCCCATCGAAGTTACTCCACGCATATCGGTTCTCCTCTCACGGTGCACTGGCCGTTTCGCGGACCTGGCAACGCTACCGCGCTCGCGCCACGATCCGGTCACGACCCTAGAAGTTGACGGTCAGGGCGGTCCGGATGCCGCCGATCTTGGCGGTGCCCTTGAGCTCGGAGGACTGACGCTCGTAGGCGATGCGGAACTGCGCCTTGCTGCTCATGTAAAACCCCATCACCGCCGTCAGGGTGGTGACCCGCGCCTGCGCCTGTGTGGTCACCTCGCTGCCAGACAGTTTGGTGTTTGGGTCAGCGATGTCCACCCGGATGGCCGGCTCGATGGCATAGAGCCAGCTCTCGGGCTTTGTCATGCGGATGTTGTAGGCCCCAACCACCTGGAGGCCGCGCATCTTGTTGGCCGCCTTGGAGCGGTCCTTGCCGCTGAAGAAGTCGGTCACGACGTAGAGCCCCGGGTCGCCCGCCTTGCCCCACTGGGCGTCTACGCCCCAGGCGGTGTTGTTGTAGCTGGAGTCGGCCGCGGCCACGAGGTTGGCGTTGTCATGGGAGTAGAACGAAGCGCCGAGGTTGAGCTTCCGGTAGACGTCGGCGGTACCGCGGAACCCGAACGACTTCCGGTTGTTCCGATCCCGGGCCACGCTCTCGCCCTCGCCGTTGGTTACCGCCGCCTTCAGGGTCACGAACCGGTTGTCGCCGATGGTCCGCCGGAAGCTGGCGCTCATCCCCACGTCATGCTCCACGATGCCCGCGGAATTGAGCAGGTCGAAGCTCGCCGCGCCCGGTAGCCCCTGGCCGGCGCCGCGCTCGATCGACGGGAGGTTCCGCGACGAGCTCAGGGTGTAGCGGTTGAAAGGCCGCTTCTCCTGGCCCATGCGGATGCCGAACTGGGTCTTGGCGCTGGGCTTGGCGAAGTTCACTTCGACAAAGGCATCGCGCAGACGGAAACCGCTCCGGCCGCCGCTGCTGGTGCAGGTCGGGGTGCCACCACCCGCCGGCACCGCGGTGCAGGTGATCGTGGGCTGCTGGCTCAGCTCTCGCCCGCCTTCGAACGAGGGCTGGATCTTGACCTTGACGTACTCGTTGATCTCGCCTTCGACCTCGATCCGCGCCCGGCGCAGGAAGATGTCGCTGAGCCCGGAGTCGCCCGCGAAGGTGGTGTGGTTGTACCAGTAGCCCTGCGACTGGAGCGACCCGGTGACTTTGACGCTGGGGAAGGTGGTCTGGGCGGAGGCGGTGCGGAGACCCAGGAGCGAGAGGGCGAGCAGAAAACCGCCAGGCACTCGGGCACGGAACATGGGGCTTCCTCGTCGTAAGAGTCGCGGAGGGGGCGGAGATGCCCCCTTCCGACGGCCCTAACGAACGGGGAAGCTCGTCACGAATGATCCCACGGCAAGTAACAGAGGTGTAACGCACCCCTTCCGGAGTACGCCGGGCGGGATCAGCGGGCGCTCGGCGTGAAGTCGGCGAAGGGGTCCCGGAAGAGGAGGTCTTCCGAGGCGAGCAGGGCGGCCAGCCCGGCCTGAGCGGCGTCGGCGCCGGAAGGGCGGGTGCCCCCATTCCCGGACGCTCCAGTGGCTCCGTTCCCGGTACCGCGTTTCGGCTTCATGCCCATACCAGCTCCGTCATAAAGGCCTCGTGGAGGACGCGTCCTTCATATTCCGCAGGGGCTGTGCCACCGAACCAATGCAGCACCGTCGGCGGTATGTCCAACAACCTCACCGGGTCCGGCGAGACCAGCCCGGGCATGATCCGCCCGCCCACCATCCCTAACGGGATTCCTTCGTTGAGCGGATGCGGATGGTCGTGGTCCTGGGCCAGCACCCCACCCCCACCATGATCGGCCGTCAGAATGACCAGGACGTTCGGGTCATCGGCCACTCGTGCCAGGCGCTGGAGGGCCCGGTCGATCGTGCGGGCCGCCAGCAGGTATGCCGGACTCATCCACCCCCATGCGTGGCCGGCGAGGTCGGCATCGTTCAGGTAAAGAACGACGAGCTCGGGGCCCGGGTTCCGCTCCAGGTACCTCAGTGCCGAGTCCAGCATTATTCCAGGTGCTGAAGGCGCGGGAAGCAGCCGCGTCACTCCCCCGAGCCGGAGCAGGGCCCCCGCCACCCACCGGGCCGATCCGGCGAGCCCTGAGGCGAAGACCGTGGTGTCGACGCCCAGCCGCCGGAGCTCTCCTGGGAGGGGCTTGAGGCCCCGCACCTTCCCCAGGTTCTGGAGAAACGCACCGACCAGCCCATGCCTCTCAGGGGACACCCCGGTCGCCAGCGAGCCGAGGGCCGCCACCGTGACACTCGGCTGGACCGTGACCGCCGATTCGGCCCGCCACCCTCTGCGCAGCAGGCCGTGCAGGACCGGCAGTCCATCAGGGGTGATCGCGTCCGGTCGCAGCCCGTCGATGACTACCAGCACCACCTTCCTGTGTCCTCTCACGTGGGTCTCCTGGGACCGTTGGTGCGCGAACGGTGCCGGCATCATGTCACCGTTTCATGACTCCGGGATACCGACCACACCACACCGATCCTCAAGTCCGCCAAGCCACTCCGCGACTGATTGCCGAACCGTGACCCGACGGTGATGCGGGGGTGACCCGCCCGAGCCAGGCTTGCAGCCATGCAAATTCTCCTGGCCACCGACACCTTCCTGCCCGAGATCAATGGTGTCACCACGGTCCTGGCCCAAATGCGCGATGGGCTTCGCGCGCGGGGCCACCGGGTCCGCGTGCTCGCTCCCCATTACGGATCGCTCCTGCCCGACGAGTCCGGCGTCCATCGGCTCGGGGCGATTCCCGCGCCGGGGTATCGCCAGGTGCGGCTGTCGTGGCCCTGGTTCAGAGGGCTTTCCCGATGGATCGATGAGGAGGCGCCCGACCTGGTCCACGCCGTCACCGAGGGACCACTCGGGCTCTACGGTCGAGGCCATGCCCGGCGGCGCGGTCTCCCGCTGGTCTCTTCCTTTCATACCGACTTCCCGCGATACGCCGGGCACTACCTTGGGTCGTTCGCCGTGCGGCCCACCCAGGCCTACCTGCGGTGGTTTCACGGCGCGGCCCGCCTGACCCAGACGCCGAGTGAGGCGACCCGGGACGAACTGCACAGCCTGGGCATTCCCCGGGCTGAAGTGTGGGGCCGGGGAGTCGACACCGCGTGGTTTCGTCCCTCGAGGCGATCCCTCGCTCGCCGAGCGCTGATGGGCGTGGGAGAGCACCAGGCGCTGGTGTTGCATGTGGGCCGCCTCGCGGTCGAGAAGGGGGTGGATACCCTGGCGGCCGCGCTGCACCAGGCGCACCAGCGGCTGGGCCACCGGGCGGTGTTCTGCGTGGCCGGAGACGGCCCCCGCGCCGCCACGGTGCGGGAGGCGCTCCCCTGGGCCCGGCACCTGGGGTTCCTCGGGCGAGAGGCGCTGGCGGATCTCTATGCCGACGCCGATGTCTTCGTCTTTCCCTCCGCCACGGAAACCTGCGGGCTGGTGGCACTCGAGGCCCTGGCCTCGGGCGTACCGGTCATCGGGTCCAACGCGGGTGGGGTCAGAGAGAACCTGCGCGAGGGGCTGACCGGGATGCTGGTGCCCCCGGGTGACGCTCCGGCATTTGCCGGCGCCATCGAGTTCATGCTTCAGGACGATGCCCAGCGCCGGGCCATGGGGGAGGCGGCCCGCGCCTTCGCGGTGGGACGGGACTGGACCCGGGAGCTGGACCAGCTGGAGGCGACCTACGAGAGGCTCTGCGTGAGGAGAACCGCGGTGGTGGCACCCAGGACCTGGCCCACCACCACGTCCGTGAGGTAGTGCACCCGCAGGTAGAAGCGGGAGGCACCCACGGCCAGGGCTACCAGGAGCAGGGGAATGCCCGCCAACGGGGTGTCGAGCAGCACTGCCCAGGCGACCGCCATCGAGGCGCAGGCGTGGCCGGACGGGAAGGAGAAGTGGTCGGGGAAGGGGGTCAGCGCCACGATGTCCGGCAGGGCGATCGTCGGCCGCTGGCGAACCACGGTTCGCTTCAGCGCCTGGACCAGCAGATGCGAGACCAGATTCGCCGAACCGGCCACCACGCCGAGGTGGCGGGTGGCCGGGTGAAGGAGCAGGACCAGGCAGAACCCCACCGTCGCGGTGGCTCCACCCGCATGGGTCAGCAGTCGGAACGACCGGTCCATCCAGGCCGGCGCTTCCCGGTCCGCCATCGCCATCATCGCCCGCCGGTCCTGCCGGCTCACGCGCTGCCACAGTGCTCTCAATCGTTCCTCCGGTGCCTTCACCGACAACGATCGTTCGTCACGATCACCGTCCAGACACCGGCAGGTCACAATCCTGCGACAGCCACTCCATTGGGATCGGGGAACCAGGAGACGATTTCGGTGCCCTTCCCGACTTCGCTCCGGGCCTCCACCCGCCCGTCGTGCGCCTCGACCAGGTGCTTCACGATCGCGAGCCCGAGGCCGGTGCCTCCTTCATCGCGCGAACGGGCGGCGTCGGCCCGGTAGAACCGTTCGAAGATTCGACCCAGGTGCTCGCTCGTGATGCCGGCGCCGGTGTCCTGGACGCCAACCCGTACGCCATTGTTCTCCCGCCGCATCGAGAGGGTGATCCTGCCGCCGGGCGGGGTGTATCGGAGGGCATTGTCGAGCAGGTTCGTGAGTACCTGGCGGAGGGCGTCGGGATCGGCATGGATCCGTTCGGCGCCCGGTTCGATCCGGATATCGAAACCGACGCCCCGTTGGGCGGCGCGGTCGGCCATCAGGGTCCAGACTTCCCGCGCCACCGGTGCCGCCTCCAGCGATTCAGGCTCGGGGCGCCACCCGCCCGACTCGATACGCGAGAGATCGAGCAGTCCGTCCACCAGCCGCTGCATCCGGCGGGCATTGGCGAGGATGACCTCGAGGAACCGGCGGGACACCTCGCCCTCGGGCGGGTCGTTCACCAGGGTCTCGGCGTAGCCGGAGATGGAGGTCAGCGGCGTCTTGAGTTCGTGCGAAACGTTGGCGACGAAGTCCCGCCGCACCGTCTCGAGCCGCCGGAGATCGGTGACATCGTGCAGCACCAGCAGCGCCCCGCCGTGCGGCAGGGGCCGCCCCGAGAGCAGAATGGTGTGGCCATCCAGCTCCAGCTCCCGCTCCGGGACCGATCGTCCCGCCAGCAGGGCATCGACCATTTCCCGCGCCGCTTTGACCCGGAACAGCTGATCCAGCGCTGGCAGATCCTCGCTCGGTTCGTAGCCCAGCAGCCGCCGGGCCGCGGCGTTGGCGGTGAAAATGCGCCCCCGGTCATCGGCGGCGATGACCCCTTCGGCCATGGCCTCCACCAGCGCGGCCGATTCGGCCCGCTCCCGCTTGATCTCGGCGAAGCGTTCCTCGAGCTGCACGTGCATGGCGCGGAGCGAGCGGACCACGCCATCGATGTCGGGAATGCCGGAGTGGGGAAAGTGAGGCGTGGTGCCGTCGGCGATGGCCCGGGCGGCCAGCCGGATGCCGTTGAGCGGCCGCGCCACCGAGCGCCCCGCGACGAAGGCCAGCAGCACGCCAAGCAGCAGCGCGATCGCCGCGGCATTGAGGATCGACGCCTGGGACCGCCCCACGATCTCGTCGACCCCGAGGAGCGGGGCTGCCACCCGCACCACCCCGGGTCCGCCAGGGATGGCCAGGTAGAGGAGGGACCGGTTCACGGTGGCGCTGACCCGGCGGTCGCTGCCCACCCGGCCGGCGAGGGCGGCGGCAACCTCGGGGCGGCTCCGGTGGTTCTCGATCCGGGGGACCGCGTCGGCTGGTTCGTCGCTCTCGGCCCGCACCCGACCGTCCCGGTCGATCAGCGTCACCCGTAGCTCAGTCTCCCGCGCCATCTCCTCGACCGATGCCTGCCAGCGCAGGGAGTCGGCCGGGAGCACCTGGGCCACGAGCCGCGCCTCCCGTTCGAGGGTGTTGCGGATGTCCTGCTCCAGATGACGGCGGAGCGACAGCTCGGCGCTGGTGGCCAGGGCGACGATCACCACCACGATGACCGCCAGGATCCCCAGGATAAGCCGACCCGCGAAGTTCATGCGCGGCGGCTCCCCCGTTCGGCGGAACGGAAGCGGTAGCCGAAGCCGCGCACCGTCTCGATCAGCTCGCCCGCCGGCCCCAGCTTGGTGCGGAGCCGCTGCACATGCATGTCGACCGTACGGGTCTGGATGTCGGGCTGCGCCTCCCAGACGGTCTCAAGCAGCTGCGGGCGGGTCTGCACCCGGCCACGCCGTTCGACCAGCGTGAGCAGCAGCTTGTACTCGGTGGCGGTCAGCTCGATTTCCTTGCCTTCGACCGTCACCCGGTGCCCCGAGCGTTCGATGGAGATCGGTCCCGCCGCCAGATTGGAGCCGCTCGCCACCGAGGGCGCCGAGAGCCGGCGCAGCAGCCCATTCACTCGGAGCGCGAGCTCCGCCGGGGAGAAGGGCTTGGTCAGGTAGTCGTCCGCGCCCAGCGACAGCCCGCGGATCCGGTCCGGCTCTTCCCGGCGCGCCGTCAGCAGGATCACCCCAACCTCCCGGGTCTCCTCCCGACGCCGGAGCTCGGCCAGCACATCGTATCCCGAGACGCCCGGGAGCATCACGTCGAGGATGACGATGTCGGGCTTCTCCTCCCGGGCAGCCTTCAGGGCATCGGGGCCGTTGGCCGCGGTGGAGACCCGGTATCCCGCTTTGGCCAGGTGATAGGCCACCAGGGCGGTGATATCCGGTTCGTCGTCGACCACCAGGATGCGGTGACTCATGCGGGCCGTTCCTCGGTCTCCGGGGTCATGCGGTGACGGGCTTGCCTGCGGCTGCGGGCCATCGCGTCGGCCCGTTCGCCCGCCAGCGCCCGTTCCTGCTGGGCCGCCTCGAGCACTGCGGCGAGCACCCGGCCGTGGGGTTCGGCCGGCCGGCGAAGGCGATATAGGACGTACTGCGCGACCGGAGTGTCGCGCACCAGGCCGAGGTCCCTGAGGATCCGGAGGTGTCGCGACACGGTGGGCTGCGGCACCTCGAGAATCTCCTGCAGCTCCGACACGAACAGGGGGGCGGCCGCCAGACAGTTCACGATCCTGAGCCGGGTGGACTCGGCCAGGGCCGCGAGCAGGTCGAGGGTGGCGGGGGCTGGTGTCATATTCGCGAAAACGAATAAACGGCCCCCTGACCGGGCGCAAGCGCGGGTGTGTGACAGTTCGGCTACGGCCGTTGCCGGTTTGTGACGAAACCGCTTGCGCGGCTCCGTCCAGAGTCCGGATATTGTTGCCATGACACTACTTCCACTGTTGCTGGCGCTTGCGGGTGCGCCGGCCGACACCGTCCGGGTGGTGCTGGTCGCCACCACGGATCTGCACGGCTATGTGACCGATTGGGACTACCTCCAGAACGGGCCGTGGCCCGGGGGCCTGAGCCGGGCGGTCAGCGTAGTCGACTCGCTCCGTCTCAGGTACCCCGGCCAGGTGGTGGTGGTCGACGCGGGCGACGCCTTGCAGGGCAGCGCCCTGGCGGCCTACTACGGACGCGAGACCCGGCGGGACCCCCACCCGGTGATCGAGGCCATGAACCTCATGGGCTACGACGCCGCCACACCGGGGGATCACGATTTCGACTTCGGGGTCGACCTCTTTCAGCAGGCCCTCGCCGGGGCCTCGTTTCCCTTTGTCAGCGGCAACCTCCGGGTCCTCCCCGCCGACACCCTTCGCTTCAGTTCCTACGTGGTGGTGAACCGCAACGGCGTGCGCGTAGGTATCACCGGCTTCACCACGCCCGCCGCGATGGTGCTCAACGGCGACAAGCTCAAGGGGAGGATGCGGGTCGACCGGATCGAGCCGCGGGTCGAGGCGGTGCTGCGGGAGATGCGGCAGGATGCCGACATCACGGTGATCCTCTCCCACAGCGGCCTGGATGGCGCCGCGAGCTACGATACCGCCGGCATCGGTGGCGAGCAGGTCGGTGCCCGGCTCGCGGCCGGCCCCCTCAAGCCCGACCTGGTCGTGCTGGGCCACTCGCACAAGGACGTGGTCGATACGGTGATCGGCGGGGTGCATTTCGTGCAGCCCCGACCCGAAGGCCGGGGTCTCTCCGTCCTGTACCTGAGCCTGGTGCCGAAGGGGGCCCGCCTCGAGCTGGTCCGGGTTCGCGCCGAGCGGATCGCGCTCGAAGATGTCCGGCCGTCTGAGCGGGTCCAGCGCCGCCTCGGCGACCCCCACCGTGCGGTGCTGGGCTGGGTCGCAACCCGGATGGGTGAGAACGAACGCCGCCTGCCCATGGCCGCCGCGCGGGTTGAGGATGTGCCGGTGATGCGGTTCATCCATGACGTGCAGCGCCGGGCCGCCCGTGCCGACCTTTCGGCCGCGTCGGTGCCGGACACCCGGGTGCTGCTGGATGAGGGCGATATCACGGCGGGCGAGGTCTTCCGCCTGTACCCCGCCGAACACACCCTGCGCGCCATCCGGATCTCGGGGGCCCAACTGCGGGCCTATCTGGAGCAGTCGGCTCGGTACTTCTACGCCGACTCTACCGGCCTGGTCGCGACCAATCGCTTCGTACCACCGGCCAACTACGACGTCATCGGTGGCGCGGTGTATACCATCGACCTGAGCCACCCGATGGGCCAGCGGGTGAGTCGCCTCGAGGTGAAGGGGCGCCCGGTGGCTCCCGCCGATTCCTTCACCCTGGCGCTGGCCAGCTCGCGCCAGTTGGGTCTGGGGAACTTCGCCATGCTGGCCGGCGCGACGGTGGTCTACGACAAGGGCGAGTACGTCCGAGACCTGCTCGCCGCCGAGATCCGCCGGCGCCACACCATCCTCAAGACCGATTACACCAGCGTCGACTGGTCGCTGGCGCCCGCCGATCTGGCCCGCAAGGCCCGATCGATCTTCGTGAAGGAGGTCGCGGCGGCACCGGAGCCGGCGGCGGAAACGCCGCCGCCGCTCAACCTGCCGGTGGGACCGAGCGCCAAGGAGCTGGCGCGGCGCGATTCGATTCTCCGCGAGAAGGACAAGGCTGACGCCGCGGCCCGGGTCGCCGTGGTGGCGATGCGGCTCCCCGCCGAGCCGGGGGCCGGCAGGAGTCTCAGCCGTCTGGTGGCGGATGCCTACATGAATGCGCTGCGCGCCGACCTGGCCATCGTGCGGCACGACGAGACCGGCGAGCGGCTCCCCGCCGGTCCCCTGACCGCCCAGCAGATTGCCGCCGCGCTCCCGGGACAGACCCGGGTACTGGTCATTCCGGTGTCCGGCGCCGACCTCGAGGACATTCTCGAGCACGTGGTCGAGTCCGAGGCGGCCTGCTGCGAAGTGGCCGGGGTCACGGTGGAGTTCGACGCGAAAGCCAAGCCGATGCAGCGGGTGCGAAAGGTGAAGTTGCCGGGCGGCAAGTCGATCGACCGCAAACGCACCTACCGGCTGGCGGTAAGCCAGCAGCTGATCGAGGGCGATGTCTTCACCCTGGGGGCCACCGACTGCAACCCCGGCAAGGGCTGCAAGCAGCCCGGCACCCTGAGCCGCTGGAAGGTGGAACCCGGCGAACGTTCGAACCTCGATCTCCTGACCGAGTATCTCCGACGTCTGCCTCAGCCGGTGAGCCCGCCGGAAGACCGCCGACTGCTGTCCTCCCGCTGATGCCGGCGGAAATCCGTGCCTACCTCAACGACCGGGGGCTGACGTTGCCCGCGGGCAGTTCGGTGCGCGATGCCATCCAGGCCGGCGCACCCGAGCTCCTGCCCGACTGCGAGGCCGGCCAGGCGAACCTGACCGACGCCCGCGGCTTGCCCCTCAGCCTCGATGATCCCCTCGCCGGAGGCGCCATCCTCCGGGTGGCGCGGTCGAGCCGCCGGACCGGAGGATGACGCCCGCCGGCGAGGCGGTCGCTCGCTGGCTGGACGGGTGGCGCCCCGAAGTGGCCCTGGTACTCGGCTCGGGGCTGGGTGAGTTGGGCCACGACCTGATGAACGCCCGCCGGCTGCCCTTTGCCGGGATTCCCGGTTTCGCGATCCCTCACGTGGCGGGGCATCAGGGGGAGCTGATCGCGGGAACGCTGAGCGGCCGGCGGGTCCTGGTCCAGAGCGGGCGGTTCCATGCGTACGAGGGCCACCCACCGGCGGTGCTCGCGGCGCCGGCGCGCCTCTTTGCCGAGCTGGGCGCCACCCGTCTGGTGCTCACCAACGCCGCCGGCGGCATCGGGCCCGGGCTTGAGCCCGGCGGGCTCATGCTGATCGTGGGTCATCTCAACTTCATGTTCGCCAATCCGCTCATCGGACCGGTGGCCTCCGGTGAGGCTCGCTTTCCCGACCTGTCCGACCCCTACGATCTGGAGCTGCGCACCGTGGCCCTTCGGGTGGCACGGGCGCTTGGTCTCGCCCTTCGCGAAGGGGTCTATGCCGGGGTGAGCGGCCCCAGCTACGAGACCCGGGCCGAGATCCGGATGCTTCGGACCCTGGGAGCCGATGCCGTGGGCATGTCGACCGTTCCCGAGGTCATCGCTGCCCGGGCGGCGGGTCTGCGGTGCCTCGCCGTCTCGATTATCAGCAACCGGGCCGCCGGCCTCGGGTCGGGGCGGCTCTCGCATGACGAGGTGATGCGGGAGGCGAAGGCGGCGGGGAGCCGGCTGGGACGGCTGATCGAGGGTGTGCTGGCGGAGGGTTGACGGCTCAGCCCAATCCCGGTCGGCGGGCCGGTACCGTATGATTCACCGGGCCGTGACCAGCGCCGATGGCGGGGGCCGCGGCAATTGCGCGATGCAGGAAGTCGAGGGCCTCGGTGACCGCCTCCTCCAGCGGCCGACCCAGGGCCAGACCCGCCGTGATGCCGGCGGAGAGGGTGCAACCGGTCCCGTGGGTCGAGGTGGTCTGCACCCGTGCATGGGTGAAGCGCCGGACCCCTTCGCGGGTCACCAGCACGTCGGTCATGAGGTCGCCGGGGAGATGGCCGCCCTTGACCAGCGCGGCGGCGGCGCCGAGTTCGAGCAGGTGCCGACCCGCCTGTTCCATCCGGACCAGGTCACGGACCTCGATCCCGGTGAGGATCGCGGCTTCGTCGAGGTTGGGCGTAACCAGGGTGGCGAGCGGCAGCAACCGATCGCGAACCACCGATTCGGCGGCGGCGTCGAGCAGACGGTCGCCCGACGTGGCGACCATCACGGGATCACAGACAAAATTGGACCAGCCGTATCCCTGAATGGCGCCGGCCACGAGGTGTACCAGGCTTGCCGTGGCCAGCATGCCGGTCTTGAGGGCCGCGGGCGGCAGATCCGCGGCCAGTGCGGCGAGCTGCTCCTCGACCATGCGATCGGGTACGGCATGCACCGCCCGCACGCCTCGGGTATTCTGGGCGGTCAGGGCCACGATCACCGTGGTCCCGTAGACCCCGAACTGGTGAAAGGTCTTGAGGTCGGCCTGGATGCCCGCGCCACCGCCCGAATCGGAGCCCGCGATGGTCAGCGCGATCTGCATGGGGAGAGTACGGTTCCAGTGTCCCTGATCAGTACCATTCGTGACCTGCACCGGCGCAAGGGCCGGGAGCGCCGGGAACTCACGCTGGCGGAAGGCGTGCGCCTGCTGGAAGAGGCGCTGTCGGCCGGAGTGGTGGTGCGCGGCGCCGCGACCGCGCCCTCGCTGGAAGGTACACCCCGGGGCCTGGCCCTCAAGGCGAGACTCGAGAGCGCGGGGATCGCGCTCGAGGATGTGGACGACGCCGAGCTGGCCCGTCTCGCCGACACCGAACATCCCCAGGGGATCGTCGCGGTGGTCGAGTCTCGGCACTGGTCGCTCGACGACATCGCCATCGGCTCCACGTCGGTGGTGCTGGCCCTCGACGCGGTGCAGGACCCCGGCAACGTGGGGGCCCTGGCGCGGACGGCCCTGGGACTCGGCGCCGCCGGACTGATCGCGCTCCCCGGCACGGCCGATCTCTCCAACCCCAAGGCCCTCCGGGGCAGCATGGGGGCGCTCTTCCGGCTTCCCGCGGTCGCCTGCCCGGTGGACGCCTTCGTGGGGTGGGCCAGGGGCGAACGGCTGGCGCTCTGGACGACCGCGATGGACGGGACCCCGGTCGGAGACATCCGGCGGGACGGCCCGATCGCGTTGCTGGTGGGCAATGAAGGAGCCGGGGTCCGTCCCGAGCTGGCGGCGGTCGCTTCCCGCTCGGTAACCGTCCCCCTCGGGAACGGCGTGGAGTCACTCAATGTGGCTGTCGCCGCGGGCATTCTCCTCTATGAGGTGACGCGTGACCGATGAGACCCTCGTGATCATCGTGGCCGGCGTGCTGGGCGCGCTGATCGGGAGCTTCCTCAATGTCTGCATCCTGCGCTGGCCCAAGGATGAGTCGGTCATCACGCCGAGGTCGCGCTGTCCCGGCTGCGGCCGCCAGATCGCCGCGTGGGATAACATCCCCATCCTGTCGTGGTTGATCCTCCGGGGCCGCTGCCGCCACTGCAAGACCGGGATCTCGGTCCAGTATCCCCTGATCGAGCTGGCGGTCGCGCTCCTCTGGGCCGGGATGGTCTGGTACAATGGCGTCGAGATCAAGGCGCTCGCCGGCGCGGTGTTCTTTACCATCCTGCTGGGGATCGCCCTTACCGACGCCAGGGAGTACATCATCCCCGACGAATTCAGTCTGGGCGGCCTGGTGATCGGGTTGCTCTTCAGCCTGGCCGGGGGTTTCAGCGGCCTGGCCACGGCGCTCCTCGGCGCGGCGGTAGGCTTCGCGCTCCTGTGGGGTGTCGGGGCGGCGGGCACCAAGATGTTCAAGGAAGATGCGATGGGGGGCGGCGACATCAAGATGATGGCGATGGTGGGGGCCTTCGTGGGCTGGCAGGGGGTGCTGCTCACTGTCTTTCTCGGCGCCCTCCTCGGCACCCTGGTGTTCGTGCCGCTGTCGCTGGTGGGGAAGAAACGTCTGGTCCCCTTCGGGGTATTTCTCAGTCTGGGGGGGGCCGCCACCTGGCTCGCGGGCGCCGCCCTGATCGCCTGGTACAAGAACTTCGTCCTGGTGCCCTGATCGTGCTCCTCCGGCAAATGGCGGTCGCGCTGCTGCTGGTCCTGTCGGCCTGCCGCGGCCGCCCGCCGCGGACGCCCCAGGAGACACTTGCCCATCTGGTCGACAGCATCAGCCCGGCCGTGGAGCGGGCCGCGGGATTACGGTTCCGCTCTCCGCCCCGCTCCGCGGTGCGCAGCCGGGACCAGGTGCGGGCCTACGTGCTCCACAAACTCGATGAGGAACTTCCCGGCGACAAGGCTCGCGGACTCCAGGCCACCTACCGCCTGCTGGGCCTCCTCCCCGACTCGCTCGATCTCCGCACCCTCATGCTGGACCTCTTCGCCGAGCAGATCGTCGGCTTCTACGACCCCGATTCCGCCACCCTCTTCGTGGTGGCCAACTCGGATCAGGGGATGCTCCCGCTCACGATTTCCCACGAGCTGGTCCATGCCCTCCAGCATCAGTATCTGCCGCTCGATTCGATCATGCAGCAGACCGGCGACAACGACCGGCTGATGGCGGCCCAATCGGTGCTGGAGGGCCAGGCGGTGCTGGTGCAGCTGCAGGTCTCGGTCCCGGATCAAAACCTCTACGCCATGCCCGAGTTCTGGGAGACCTACCGGGAGCAGCTGCGGGCCGCCCAGACCCAGATGCCGGTCTTCAGCAAGGCCCCGCGGATCCTGCGGGAGAGCCTGATCTTCCCCTATCTGGCCGGGGCCGACTTCCTCCGCTGGTGGGCCGGCAGCGAGCTGCGCGACACCATCCCCTACGGGCCACGGATGCCGGTCTCCACCGAGCAGATCCTGCATCCCTATCGGTACGGTCGGGGCGACCGGCCGCTGACGCTCCGATTCACCCTGCCCGAGTCCCACGTCCTCTACGAAGACGTGATGGGCGAGTTCGACCTCAGGGTCCTGGCCGCCGACCTTACCCACGCCGGGCCCAGCGCAGAAGTGACCTCGCCCCTGGCCCTGGGCTGGGGGGGAGACCGGTTCCGGGTGTACCAGACCCCGGCCGGCCCGGCGATGGTCTGGTACATCGCCTGGGACGATGCCACCTCCCGGTTCCGCTTCCTCAACACCACCGGGCAGCGGCTCGAGGCCCGCCGCCGCCTGGGCTACCGGCTGGAGCTCACCCCCTTCGAGCTGCGCGGACACCCCGCCACCCGCATCATCATTGCCCCCGATAAGTGGCTCGGCTGGAAAGAGCCGGCGGCGGTGGAGATCGTTCCGGAATCACTCCCGCACTAGTGCAGGCCGGTCCGGGCCTGCTCCTCGCTACGCTCGGCCAACACCGCCGCCATGGCGCGGGCGGACCCTGAGGCCACTTCCAGCACGACACTGACGAAGTCGAGTCCCAGCCTGAGCTCCTGATCGGACAGGCTGCGAGCCGTCCGGAGAGCGGCGAACGGTCCGTGACCCATGGCGTCAGCCAGGGCATCGGCCACACGCATGGCGGTGGCGGCGCGGTCTTCCTCCGGGGGGTCGTGGCTCAGCGAAAGCACAGGTCTCATGGCAGCTCCAGTGAGGGGTGGCCGTCACAGTAGGGTGAGCCCCCCGGAGGGCCGGTCACCTTAAGACGCGGTCAGGGCCATTCCGACGCGTGCAGTCTCGGCGATAACAGCAGCCCGGAGGCGCTCCGTGCCTCTGGGCTCATTTGCCGGGAGCGGTGCAGCGCGATGGGAGGTCCAACTCGAGCCCGAGGTCGCAGGGGCCGGTCGGACTTGCCTCCGGCTACCTAAGCCCGCTATTTTGCTGGGCTTATGTTTGATGAGCTGTCCGCCAAACTCACGGCCGCGCTGCAGAAACTCACCGGGCGCGGGGTTCTGACCGAGGAGGCGGTCAAGGAGGGCCTGCGCGAAATCCGCAGGGTCCTCCTCGAGGCCGATGTGAGCTTCGATCTCACCCGCGAGTTTCTCGAACGGGTCGAGCAGAAGGCCGTCGGCGCGCAACTCCTCAAGGCGGTGCGTCCGGGCGATCAGCTGGTCAAGATCGTCTACGACGAATTGGTGGGCCTGCTCGGCGAAAAACAGGCGCCGATCGGGTTCGCGTCGGTGCCCCCCACGGTGATTCTGCTGGTTGGCCTGCAGGGCTCCGGCAAGACGACGACGGCGGGCAAGCTGGCCAAGCGCCTCAAGCTGGAGCAGAAGGCGCCGTACCTCGTTGCGGCCGACGTGTACCGGCCCGCCGCGGTGGACCAGCTGGTGACACTGGGCAAGCAGGTGGACGTCGGGGTGCACGCCGAGCCGGGGGTGACCGACGTCGTCGGCATCGTGAAGCGCGGCATCACCGAGGCGGGAAAGGCGCGGGCCCGGACGGTCCTGGTCGACACCGCCGGCCGGCTGCAGATCGATGCGGACATGATGGACGAGCTCAAGGCGCTCAAGGCGGCGGTCAAGCCGCACGAGATCCTGCTCGTGGCGGACGGCATGACCGGGCAGGACGCGGTGCGGATCGCCAGCGGCTTTCACGAGGCGCTTGGCCTGAGCGGCGTGATCCTCACCAAGATGGACGGCGATGCCCGGGGTGGCGCGGCGCTCTCGGTCTACGGCGTCACCAAGGCCCCGATCAAGTACCTGGGTCTGGGCGAGAAGCTCGACGCGCTGGAGCCGTTCCGGCCGGACCGGCTGGCGGGACGGATCCTCCAGAAGGGCGACATCCTGACCCTGGTGGAGCGGGCCCAGGCCACCGTCGACGCGGGCGAAGCCGAGAAACTCGCCAAGAAGGCGATGTCCAAGAAGGGCATGGATCTCCAGGATTTCCTGAGCGCCATGCGGCAGATGCAGAAGCTGGGGCCGCTCAAGAACGTGCTGGGGATGCTCCCGGGCGTGAACCCGCAGATGCTCCAGGGCGCCAATCTCGACGAGAAGCGGATCAAGCACGTCGAGGCGATCGTACTCTCGATGACGCCGAAGGAGCGGGAGGACCCGGACACACTCAACGGGTCGCGCCGGCTCCGTATCGCCAGGGGTTCGGGTCGGAGTGTGCAGGAAGTGAATCAGCTGCTGGCGCAGTTCAAGCAGATGCAGAAGCTGATGAAGTCCGCGGGCAAGCCCGGCATGCGGCTCCCGTTCGGCAAAATGGGGATGTAACCACGGAATCGGGCATTTCTCCCAGGAAGAGGCAGTCAGATGGCAGCCAGGATCAGGCTTCGTCGGGTGGGTCGCAAGGGAATTCCGCTCTACCGCATCGTCGTGGCCGACAAGGACTCGCCGCGCGATGGCCGGTTCGTCGCCGCGATCGGCACCTACAATCCGCGGGCCGAGAAGGCCCAGGACAAGGTCCAGGTGGACGCCGACCAGGCCAAGGCCTGGATCGCCAAGGGGGCCATGCCGACCGATACGGTGCGGGCGCTCCTGGTGACCGCCGGCGTGGTGGCTCCCAAGGCGTGAGCGGGACCGGCGGCGCCCGTGTTCTGGCGGTTGGGCGCCTCCGCAAGCCGCACGGGCTCAAGGGAGAGTGCGCGGTCTTCCCGCTCACCGACGATGCCGCCGCGGTGTTTGCCGCCGGACGAAGCCTGATCCGGCTGGCGCTGAGCGGGGAAGTGGTGGGTGAGCCGGTCGAGATCGAACGGAGCCGACCCTTTCACCGCGAGTGGCTGCTCAAGTTCCGTGGCGTGGAAGGGCGCGAGGCGCTGGAGGGGTGGCGGGGCCAGTTCCTGGGGGCCCCGGCCGATGAGCTCAAACCCCCGGCCGAGGGCGAAGTCTACGTCCACGAGCTGGAAGGGTTCGCGGTGCGGCAGGAGGACGGGTCGGCGCTGGGACTGGTGACGGGGCTGTTCGATCTTCCGTCGGGGCTGACGCTGGAAGTGCAGGGGCCGAAGCGGGAGTTCCTTCTCCCCTTCCGCAAGGAGTTCGTCATCGACGTACACCGGGACCTGCGTCAGCTGGTGGTGCGGATCCCCGAGGGATTGCTGGACTAGGGCCGCGATGCAGATCAATGTCGTCACCCTGTTCCCCGAAGCCATCGCGCCGTATCTGGGCGCGAGCATCCCGGGGCGGGCGGCGGCGGGGGGGAAGGTGACGTACCGGCTGGTGCAACTCCGGGACTTCGCCCACGACCGGCACCGCACGGTGGACGACTATCCCTACGGCGGTGGCGCGGGGATGGTGCTCAAACCGGAGCCGTTCTTCGAGGCCGTGGCCTCGCTGGACGACGGGAGTCGCGCGGGGCCGATCGTCCTGCTGTCGGCGCGGGGACGGCGCTTCGGGCACGAGGACGCGGTCCGGTACTCGCTGGGTTCGCGGCTTACGCTTCTCTGCGGGCACTACAAGGACGTGGATCAGCGGGTCGCCGAGGGGTTGGCGACCGAAGAGGTGTCGTTGGGCGACTTCGTGCTGTCGGGTGGGGAGCCGGCGGCGCTGGCCATGGTGGATGCGGTGGTCCGCCTGCTGCCCGGGGTGCTCGGCGACCACGAGTCCGCTGCGAGTGATTCGCATTACGAGGGGCTGTTGAGCCCTCCGAGTTATACCCGCCCCCCGGTGTTCGAGGGGCGGCCGGTGCCGGAGGTCCTGCTCTCCGGCAACCATGCGGCGATCGAGGCGTGGCGCCAGGACGAGGCCGAGCGACTCACCCGCGAGCGGCGGCCCGATCTGTGGGCCGCCTGGCAGGCGCGGCACGGGTAGGCAGGGCGCGACGACGAGCAGCATGAATCCGGGGCGATGGCCCCTCTCGAGGAGGAAGCAATGGAGCGGATGGCGGCGGTGGCCCGTGAGGGGCTGAGGACGGATATCCCCGAGTTCTGGCCGGGCGATACCATTCGGGTCATGGTCCGGGTGCGGGAAGGCGACAAGGAGCGGTTGCAGGCCTTCGAAGGTCTCTGCATGGGTCGCCGGGGCGGTGGGATCAACGAGACCTTCCGGGTGCGGAAGGTTTCCGCGGGCGTCGGCGTCGAGCGGGTGTTCCCGCTCCACAGCCCGAGCCTGTCGGCCATCGAGGTGATCCGCAAGGGCAAGGTGCGTCGCGCCAAGCTCTATTACATCCGCAAGGTGAGCGGCAAGGCCGCCCGCATCCGGGAAAAGCGCGAAGCGGTGTAGTCCGCCATGCCGGTGCCGTCGCTCAAGCATGAGCAGGCGGCGTGGGCCGCGTCCCGCGTCCTGATCGGCGTCGATGAAGTCGGCCGTGGTCCACTCGCCGGTCCGGTGGTGGCCGCGGCCGTCGCCTTTCCTCCCCGGCTCCGGCGGGTGCGCGGGGTCCGCGACAGCAAGGTCCTGAGTCACCTCCAGCGGGAGGCCCTCCTCCCCCGGCTTCGCGCCACCGCGCTCGCCATCGGCCTGGGCGCCGCCTCCATCCGCGAAATCGACCGTTTCAACATCCGGGTGGCCACCGCCATCGCCATGCGGCGGGCGCTGGCACGGGCGCGTCGCACGCTCGGGACCACCGAGGTCGTGGTCCTGATCGACGGACTGCCCTTTCCCGAGGTCGGGTGCGAGCACCAGGCCCTGGTCGACGGGGACGCGCTCTGCTACTCCATCGCGGCGGCGGGGGTGTTGGCCAAGGAGATCCGCGACCGGCTGATGTGCCGGCTGGCGGCACGACACCCCGGCTACGGCTGGGAGCATAACGCCGGCTACGGAACCGAGGAGCATCGGGACGCGATCAACGCGCTCGGCCCGACGAGGCATCACCGGTTCAGTTTTGCCCCGGTGGCGCAGATGGGGCTGGGGCTCTGAATCTGTCCCCTCGAGCAGTCCATCTGTCATCCCGAGCAGCGCGAGGGATCTAGTCCGCCTGTCCACGAAACCAGTCCTCCGCCAGATCCCGCCAGCCGGCGTTGTCGATCTCGATCAGGCGTAGCTTCTTCTCCCTCGACCATCCTTTGATCTGCTTCTCGCGCTCGATTGCGGCCCGAACGTTCGGCGTGACTTGGTACCAGACAAGGCGGGTAATCGCATAGCGGGATGTGAAGCCGTGGTTGAGTGTCGAACGATGTTGCCAGACTCGGGCTACCAGATCGCCGGTGACGCCGACATAAAGGCGCCTCGACAGCGAGGCGAGGATGTACACCGCGAAATGACGTTGCCGCATGCTCCAGCATGGGCCGCCGGATCAACTGACCCTCAACGATGTGCGGGAGCGGCATCCTCGTCGCGCGGGCTAGATTCCTCGGTCGCTGCGCTCCCTCGGAATGACAGAGGCTTCATGTCCTACCGGTATCTTCTCCCGCCTTTCCTCCTCTTCCTCGCCCTCGCCGCCCCCCTCGCCGCCCAGTCCAACGCCGAGCGAATGGCGAACGATCGCTATTCCCGCTCGCATGACTACGATCTGCTGCACCAGCGGATCGAAGTCGGCCGGTTCAACTGGGATTCGCTGAGCCTGACCGGTCGGGTGACCACTACGCTCCGGGCCCTCCGGCCCGGCTTCGACTCCGTGGTGCTCGACGCGGGAGACCTGCTCCACATCCGGAAGGTGACCGAGCGTCCCCGGGGCGGGTCCGCCCGCGGCGCCGAGCTCCGCTTCTCCCGGATGGGGGACACCCTGGTGGTCCATCTCCGCGTCCCGGCCCGGTTCGGCGACACGCTGGGCTTCGTGATCGACTACGACGGCACGGTGCGGAACGGGAAGGGTCTGACGTTCATCGAGGCCGACTCGCTGCCACCCCGGCGACCGCGCCAGATCTGGAGTCAGGGCGAGGACCACGACAATCATTACTGGTTCCCCACCTATGACTTCCCCAATGACAAGGCCACCTGGGAGCTGATTGCGACGGTGCCGAAGGGTTACACCGGGGTGAGCAATGGGAGGCTGGTGGGCGACGTCACCAGCCCCCGAGGTATGCGCACCATGCACTGGCACCAGGACCAGCCCTCGGCCACCTACCTGGCCTCGCTGATCGTGGCGCCGCTGGTGAAAATCTCGGACCGATGGCGTACCACCCCGGTCGAGTACTACGTCTACCCGGGGGACAGTGTCGCGGGGCGGCGGCTCTTCGCGGAGACCCCTGACATGATCGAGGTGTTCTCCCGCCTCACCGGGGTTCCCTACCCCTGGCGCAAATACGCCCAGACCACCGTCGCCGACTTCTTCGGCGGCATGGAGAACGTCAGCGCTACCACCCTGGTCGACTGGATCCCCGACAGCCGGGCCTACGTCGACCGCCCCTGGTACCACCACATCCTCATCCCCCACGAACTGGCTCATCAGTGGTTCGGCGACTACACCACCCTCGGCAACTGGGCCAACATGTGGCTCAACGAGGGATTCGCGGAATTTCTCCCGGGGCAGTACTGGGGGGAGAAGCAGGGACGGCAGGCGGAGGACGACTACTACCTCGACGAGTACCGCCAGTTTCTTGGCATCGACCAGACCCGCCGCATGCCGCTCGCCTCCCTGGGGTCCAACAACGTGTATCCCAAGGGTGCGCTGGTGCTCCAGATGCTCAAGAAGTACCTGGGCCGGGAGCGATTCTGGGCCGGGGTCCGGCGCTATCTCCAGGATCATGCGTTCGGCAACGCGGTGACCGATGATCTGCGGCAGGCGTTTCTGGCGGCGACGGGGGAGAACCTCGACTGGTTCTGGGACCAGTGGGTCTACCAGGCGGGGTACCCCGAGTTCGCCGTCGAGGCGACCTGGGACTCCGCCGCGGCCGCGGTGCGGCTGACGGTGAAGCAGGTGCAGGCAGACAGCGCGAGCGCGGACAGCAGCGGCCTCCGCTACGCGACTCCCCCGGTTTTCCGGATGCCGGTGGCCATCCGGGTGGGGATCATCTCGGGCGACGTCCGGAGCACCACCTGGCTCACCGGGCGGGAACAGGCCATCACAGTCCCGGGGGTGGTCACGGCGCCGACGATGGTGGTGTTCGACGACGGGAACACCATCCTCAAGCGCCTCAGCTTCACCGAGCCCACCGCGTGGCTCGCCACCCAACTGGAGCAGGACCCCGATCTCTGGAATCGCGCCTGGGTCATCGACCAGCTCGGCGCCCGAACCGATGACGCCGGCGCGGTGGGGGCGCTCGCGCGGGCCGCGACTCGAAGCGACTATTTCCTCACCCGGGTGCATGCGGTCGAGGCGCTCGCCGGCCTGCACGGCCCGGAGGCGGAGGCCGCGCTGCTCGCCGCCACCCGCGATACCTCGGCCCAGGTGCGGGCCGCGGCCATCGGCTCCCTCGGCCGATTCGACTCCGAGGATGCCCGGGCGCGGGCCCGCGAGCTGTGGGAGCGGGACACGAGCTATGCGGTCCGGGCCGCCGCGGTCGGTGCCCTGGTCCGCCTCGATCGTGGCCGGGCCGCCCCGCTTCTCCAGGCGGCCCTCGCCACGCCCTCATACCAGGACGCCATCGCCGATGCGGCCCTGGGCGCGATCGTACAGGGTAACGACACCTCGATGGTCGATGCCGTGGATGGCGCGGTGCCCCGACTCGGGAACGCTGCCTTCGTGCTGGGGATCCTGGGAGCAAGGGGACAGGTGCGGGCGCTGGACCGTCTGGCCGCCCACGTGAGTTCGCCCCGCGCCACCGTGCGGAAGCGGGCGCTGCAGGCCTTCCAGTTCGTGGTTCCGCCGCCGCTGGCGAGGGAGCGACTGACGACGTTGGCGGGGCAGGCAGCCTCGCCCCGGGCGCGGCAGGAGATCGAGGCTACGCTGGAGCGAATCGACCGCTGAGAGCGGTCAGGGCAGTACCCAGCCGGCGACCTCCTTGAGCGCCTCGGCGGCCTGTATCGGGTCGTCGAGGCGCGGGACTGCCACCACCGGCGTTCCTTCCGCCAGCCGCTGGATCGCCATGGCGTTGGTGCGGCTGCTCTCGTCCAGGGTCTGCTCCACCTGGTTCAACACGATTCCCAGCACCGGGATTTTCTCGGCCCGGAGCACCCGGAGCGCCATCAGGGTGTGACTGATCGTGCCGTAGCGGTCGGCCGCCACCAGCAGGACCCGGGCATCGAGGCTGTGCGCCAGGTCGAGGTGGTTGTCCTGCCAGGTGAGCGGCGAGAGCAGGCCACCGGTTCCTTCCACGATCAGCAGCGTCTCAGGGGTGGCGAGGCTCCGCATCCGCGCCACCAGGTCTTCGTAGTCCACCTCGACGCCGGCCTGATCCGCCGCGATCGCGGGCCCAACTGCCCCCGGCAGGCGAATCATGGCGCGGCGGGGGCCCGCCTGGCCGGTGGCTTCGGCGAGGAGGGCCCCGTCTTCGCCTGGTGCTGGCGGCTCGGTAATGCCGGTCTCGATCGGCTTGACCGCGATGACCTGTTGTCCCGCGAGGCGCAGCGCCCGGGCCAGTGACGCGCTGATCCAGGTCTTGCCGACCCCGGTGTCGGTGCCGACCACCAGGGTGATGGGCAGCGAAGTCACCACCGGTAGGGCTTCCTCCCGGGGAGCCGAGGCCGGGCGGGAAATGCGCGCTGGTGACTTTCGCTTCTTGGGCGCGGGCGAGGTCATCCGGTTCTCCCAGGGGTATGCGGCGGTAGACAAGGAATATACGAAGCGCGGCCATCATCGAGGATGGCCGCGCCGGGACCGCCCCTGAGCCGGGACCGCGTCAGCTCTTGGGAGGATGGACCAGCAGAATCTGCTGAATGGCCCGGAGCCGGGCCGAAAAGTCCAGCGTCTGGAAGTCGTAGACTTCGTCATCGGCCCCGGTCAAGGCCGCGATGGCCCCGCCCGCGCCCGCCCCTTCGCCAATGCGCATCGTGGTCTTCCGGATCAGTCGCAGTTCCTTGATCTGCTGCACCGGCACGGCGCCCACGCTGTCGGACCGGCGATAGATCAGCGAGTCGCCGGCCAGCCGCACCAGCCGGATATCCCAGATGTAGTCGCCACTCTCGACCGCGATCTGCCAGCGGTCATCGTCCGAGGCGGTCTGGGCCGGCGCCGGCACGACCGGGGTAGAGAGGGATATTCCCAGCATCAGGCCCAGCACTCTGATCGTCCGCATAGCGGCTCCGTAAGACCCGGGTGGCCTTGAGTTTCACCTGCCAGCCCACCACGTTTGGTCCGCGCGGGGGCGTAGCTCAACGGGTAGAGCAAGAGACTTTTAATCTCTAGGTAGTGGGTTCGAGTCCCACCGCCCTCACTTCCCGGTGCAACCGCACTTCCCACCCAATATTGCGGCCGCTGTCGACGGCGGCAATTCCTCCCGCTCCCCTCCAAGTCACGCGCCAGACCGGCCTCGATTCTCACCCGGCCCCGCAGGTCGTAACGTCATGGCCGGTCGCGCGGTTCCGTGAGTGAGCGGACCCCGCACCCCGCCCCTACCGCCTCACGGTCCCCAAGGCGACATTCCGGAAACCGATACGCCTCACTACTTCAGACCGGATCTGCGCCATGACCGCCACTACATCCCGCGCCGCCACGACGGCGCCCAGGACCCAGAGTGCCGCGCTGGTCTACCTGGACGGCCAGTGGCTGGACCGCGAATCGGCCAAGGTGTCCGTCTTCGATCACGGCCTGCTGTACGGCGACGGCGTCTTCGAGGGGATGCGGGTCTACGGCGGGAAGACCTTCCGCCTGGCCGAGCACATCGAGCGGCTCTACGACTCGGCGCAGGCGATCAATCTCAAGGTCCACATGTCCAAGGCCGAGATGATCGCGGTGACGGAGGAGGGCGTGCGTCGCTCAGGGCTGCAGGACGGGTATCTACGGCACATCATCACTCGCGGTGTGGGCGATCTCGGCCTCGACCCGCGGAAGTGCCCCCGCGCGGGGATCATCATCATCTTCGATGTGATCGCGATCTGGCCCCCGGAGCGCTACGAGCAGGGGTTGAGCCTCATCACGGCGGGGACCCCCATCAATCAACGCGAGGCGCTTTCCCCTCGCGTGAAGTCGCTCAACTACCTCAACCACATCATGGCGAAGGTGGAGGCCACCAACGCCGGCGCCGACGACGCCATCATGCTCGACAGCGGCGGGTTCATCGCCGAGGCCACCGGGATGAACCTGTTCGTCTGGAAAAAGAACGCCCTCTACACCCCGGCGGTCTTCGCCGGGCTCCTCCGGGGCGTCACTCGCGATGCTATCATCGAGCTGGCGGCCGAGGCCGGGTACAAGGTGGTCGAGACCATGCTCAACCGCTACGACCTGTACACCGCCGACGAGGCGTTCCTCACCGGTACCGCCGCCGAAGTCGCTCCGATCCGGATGGTGGATGGCCGGATCATCGGAGAGGGGAAGGCGGGGCCGGTGACCCGGGATCTTCGCGCCCGCTTCCAGCGGCTGGTCCGAAGCTGACCCACGCGGGAAAAGTGGGCAGGATTACCGGGATTCTGTGAGCCGGGTAATGCGGGGCCGGGCCAGGGGGTCCGGTCCCTTGACACACCCCCGGACCGCTCTGCACATTCGCCGCCTCTGCACACCCCATCGAGCGCCTATGGCCTGGAAGGAAGTCCAGATCGGGGACGTCCAGTGGACGGTCTCGCCCGTTGCCGAACGGGTGGCCCATACTCACGCCTGGCGCCTGGTGCTCAACTGCCGCTCCCGGGGTGAGGCCGGTCGCACGGTCTGGGCGACTACCTCGCTGCAGTCCTCTTCCCGTTCCGATCTCTACGCCCAGGCCGACCGCCTGTCCGAGGCCCGTCTCCTGGCGGTGGTGGCCCAGCATGTAACCCAGGGCTGAACCGGTCCCGCCCTCGTGGCTGCCGACCCCCGCGACTACTCGCGGGGGTCGGGCTTTCTTACGGCCCAGCGGTAGACGATCCCCGACAGATCGGCCATGAGACGGGCCGCGTCCTTTCGCTCGGCGTATCCCCGGGTCAGCACCACCAGGATGTAGGGACCCCGGCCGGGCGGATAGACGATGGCCGCGTCATGGGCGATGGCGGTGATCTCGCCGGTCTTGTGGGCCACCGGAGTGCCGGGAGGGAGCCCCGCGGGAATCCCGTCGTTGAACTCCTGCGCCAGGAGCATCTGACGGATCGTGTCGTTCGAAGCGGCCGAGGCGGCCGCGCCGGACGCGATCGCGTCGAGCAGAATCGCGAGGTCCCGCGCCGTGGTGGTGTTGTTGAGCCCCCGTTGGAAGGCCTTGCCATCCTCCACCCCGCGGAGGACCGCGATGGAGTCGGCCCCCAGTCGCCGCGCCGTGGCCTGGACCCGGGTAGGGCCCACCCGTCGGAGGATCAGGTTGGTGGCCAGGTTGCTGCTGCGGGTGATCATCAGCCGGGCCAGCCGGCTGAGCCGGACCCCCTGGCCCTCCAGCCGATAGAGGGTAGAGTCGGAGTCCTCGCCGGGGTCCAGATGGTAGGGGGAGCCGTCCACGATCGACTCGAACTCGTTGCGGATCGTCACCGTATCGTCCCAGCCCAGCTCACCCCGGTCGACCTGAAGGGCCAGTTCGATCAGGACCGGCACCTTCATGGTGCTGGCCGCGTGGAATCGGACCAGGGGGCTTATGCCGACTACCTCCCGGCGGGCCGGGTCCCGATAGACGACCCCGACGACGGCACTGTCCCGGGCCACGCGGGCCCGGAGCAGGCCCTCGAGCACGGCGGGTTCCTGAGCCTGGAGCGGACGGGCCAGAGCCACCCCGCCAAGCAGGATCGCGAGGCATGAGATTCGCATTCCGGAACCTACGTTCTACCGTGTCTCCACGCATCCGCCACATTTCGACGACCCATGGCTACCACGGCGCGCCTGCCCGATCGGCTCAAGTTTGCTGACTTCGTCCTCGACCGTCTTGCCAGCGGGCGCTGCCGCGCCAAGGTGACCCTGTCCTGGCAGGATGCGGATGAGTGGCTGGGCGAGTCGGAGGGCCTGGCCTCCCAGTCCGGCGAGCTCCGCTGCGCCGCGGAGGCCTGTGTCATCGCTCTCACCAAGGCAACCAAGAGCGAGTTGCGCTTCGAGTTGCTGGGGGTGAAGGCGGTCCGGGCCTTCGATGCCAACGTCGTCATCGTGTCCCTTTCCCTGCTCAACGGCAACGAGACCCAGCGGCTGGTGGGGTGCTTCCTGACCGAGGATGCCGACCCGACCCGCGGTGCCGCCCTGGCGGTCCTCAACGCCACCAACCGGGTGCTGGGCAACCGCTTCTTCATGCGCTGATCGGCGCCGCGCGACCTCGCACTACCCCCGCTGCATCCTTGGGAAAAGCCCGAGACCGCTGTAATTCGCGGTTGGCGTGGAGCGCCCCTCCTTGCCCGATTACCGAACACACTCCGAAGTGGGGGTGCAATTTTTCGCCCTGAGCAGGGATCTTGCGGGCTGGGAAACTGGCTGGACTGAAACGCGGCACGCTCAGAACACGAAGGGACCGACCAGATACTGCGGTCGGGGCAATCTTCTGCGCAGAAGAAAGGCGGCCAACTCCATGAAGCGTATCGGCATATGGGCGCTCCCTGTGATGGCCATAGCCTGTGCCCATGGTCCGAAACCGGAGCCAGCCCCCCGCCCCGAGGCTTCAGCGGGAGTGCCCGACACCCGTAAGGGCGAGGCCACACCCGAACCTCCTGACGCCCAGGTGGCCGCTTCCAAGGACACAAATGCCGGCCTCCCGCCGGTCGGCCTGATCCAGGACAGCATCGTCGCCGCCGACTCGGCCGACGTCGCGGTGCTGGAGCAGCTCGACCAGTCTCATCCCGAGGCGCGGGACTCGGGAGCCGACGGCCTCCCGGCACTCGCCGCGACGGGTGGGGCCAACTCGGTGGCGACCGAGGTCACCTACGATATCGATGTCGAGACCTATGGCTCGCACTCGCGGGTCAAGTACTACCTCGACTTCTTCCAGGGACCGGCGCGCGAGCGGATGAGTGTGTGGCTGCAGCGAATGCCCCGCTACGAGCCGATGATCCGCGCCAAGCTGCGGGAGTATCAGGTGCCCGAGGACATGGTGTACCTGGCGCTGATCGAGAGCGGCTTCTCGAACACGGCGACCAGCCGGGCCCGCGCAACCGGCATGTGGCAGTTCATGAAGGGCACCGCCAAGCTGTACGGACTCCGAATCGACAGCTGGGTGGATGAGCGGCGGGACCCGGTGCGCGCCACCGACGCGGCCGCCCGTCACCTGGCCGATCTGCGGGACCAGTTCGGCTCGATGTACCTCGCCGCGGCGGCTTACAACGCCGGCGCCGGCAAGGTGGGGCGCGGACTCAGGCGCCTGCCTGATGAGGAAGACGAAGAAGAGGACAACCCCGACGCGACCTTTTTCCGGCTCTACGACACCCGCTTCCTGCGCCGCGAAACCAAGGACTACGTTCCCAAGCTCATCGCGGCCGCCCTGATCGCCAAGCAGCCGGAGAAGTACGGCTTCGAGCGCGCGGTCGACATCCCGGCGCTGGTCTACGACTCGCTCATCGTGCCGGATGCCACCGGGCTGGACGTCATCGCCCGCCTGGCGGATACCACGGTCAACGCACTCCGGGAGCTGAATCCGCAGTACGTCCGCCTGGTCACGCCGCCCCGCCGCCAGGCGGTGGTGCGACTCCCGGTTGGCCGGGGACCCACGGTCTCCGAGCGATTCGCCTCCCTGCCGGACAAGGGTCGGGTGAGTTACGTCGAGCACACCGTGACCCGGGGGCAGACGCTGGGCGCCATCGCGCGGCTCTATCGGGTGAACTCCGCGCTCATCACCGATGCCAACCCCGGCGTTCGGGCGAGCCGGCTCCGCCCGGGGACCCACCTCCTGATTCCGACCAGTTTCGTTCCCCCGCTTCCGGAGCCCTCGCCGGTGGCGGCGCCGGTCGGTCCGGGGCACGGTGGCACCACGATCCGCTACAAGGTGCGGATCGGGGAGTCGCTGTGGACCATCGCGGGGAAGTACAACACCACCGTGGAGCGGCTCCGTTCGATCAATGCCCTTTCGCGCAACCAGCAGCTGCGAGCCGGTCAGGTGATCCGGGTGCCGGCCGCGGTCGATACCGTTGCCGACCCGGGCCCCTCGCCGCGGCGGGTCACACCGGCTCCTTCGAGCGGTTCCCGCACCCATCTCGTGCGGCGGGGCGAAACCCTGAGCAGCATCGCCAACCGCTACGCCGTGTCGGTCTCGGCTCTTCGCTCGGCCAACCAGCTGGACGGCGCCTCGGTCCTCAAGGCCGGTGCCCGGCTGGTGATTCCGGACTGAGGAGCGGGAAAGCCGAAGCGGGACATCGGGACAGCGGGAAAAGCAGACGGGCGGAGCATCGGTTCGATGCCCCGCCCGTCGTTCTTCCCGCTCTTCGGCTTTCCGCTCCGGCTTAGTTCGCCGCTCCCACCGCGTGCCGGGTGCCGGTGAGCACCTTCTCGGCGTACCCGTTCGACGGATCGCCGCCATTGAGCAGGATCTCCTCGACTCGGCCCGGGCCACGGTTGTAGGCCACCAGCGCGAGCTCCAGGTCGCCACCGTAGCGGCGGGTGAGGTCGCGGAGGAAACGGAACCCGATCCGCAGGTTCACGTCACGGTCGTAGAGCTGATCGGGGGACAGCCCCGGCTCGTAAAACCGCGCCGTGCCCGGTTGGATCTGGGTATAGCCTATCGCATTCATGTTCGACAGCGCCCTGGGCTTGAACTCGCTCTCGATCTTCACCAGCCGGAAGCCCACGTCCGGATCGATGCCCTCGCTGAGGGCGATGTCGTAGATCGCCGAGGCCAGGTCGGCCGGGATCTGATAGAGCTCGGAGTACTTGAAAATCAGGTTGGCACGGTCAACCTGGGCTCGGGCGATCGCCAACTCTCCGCGGGTCGTCTCCAGCCGCTGGGTCAGCGCCCGGACTTCATCGGCTACCATGCCGAGACTGGGTGGCACCGCCTCGTCCGAGGCGCGCACCCCGGAACGAGACCCGGCCAGGGCGGTCACCAGCAGGACCGTCACGACCAGCGCGGCGCCCCGGGCCAGCAGGCGACGGGTCCACCGAGTGCGTCCATGCGGATCGGGCTCTTCGATATGCATCTATTCTCCTCCTCAGGATCGGATTGGCGAGGGGTGCGCGCAGGGTTCACGCGCTACCGTTCGGCCCGCCAGTCTCCTCTGGTTCCCCCGGTCTTTTCCAGCAACCGGATGCCTTCCACTACCATCCCGCGGTCCACCGCCTTCACCATGTCGTAGATCGTGACGCAGGCTACGGACACCGCCGCCAACGCCTCCATCTCGACCCCCGTCCGACCGGTCGCGACCGCGGTCGCGACCACCCGTACACCCGGCAAGTCCGGGTCGGCACTGCAGTCAACCTGGACCAGATCCAGGGGGATCGGGTGGCAGAGAGGGATCAGCTCCCCGGTCCGCTTGGCCCCCATCACTCCAGCCACTTCCGCGATCCGGAGGACGTCGCCCTTGGCCACGGCATTGTCCCGTACCAGCCCGAATGCCTCGACGCTCATCCGGACCGCCCCTGCCGCCACGGCGGTTCTGCGGGACATCGGCTTGTCCGCGACGTCCACCATCCGGGCCCGGCCCGACTGATCCACGTGGCTCAGACTCACAGCACCTCCGCCAGCTCTTCGGCCAGAACGCCCAGCAGCACCTGGGGGTTCACGTTCCCCTGGGCGACCTCCCGGGCCGCCAGGACCCGGGTCTGGGCGGCGACGTATGCCGAGACCGGGCGAAGGGTCCGGAGCGTCTCCGGGAGCGGGGTCCTGACCGGGCGGCCGGCCGCCCCTCGAGCCGCTTCGCCCAGTGCCTCCGCCAGGCTGTCCAGCATGGCGGTGAAGTCGCCCCGGGCCGCCCAGGGACCCTGCTTCAGCGCCCGTTCGGCCCGGCCCGCCGGCCCGCTCAGCACCGCCTTCAGGAGCTCCTCCGCCGCCCGGGCCGACTTGGCACTCTCGTCGCCGGCGGCCAGCGCCAGCCCGATCGAGCCTCCCGCCCGGGCCACGCGGGTCTTGAGCTCGGTGCCGGCCAGGCCGGCATGCCGAGCCAGGAATCCCTCCACCACCTCATCGCTCAGCCGGCCGAGCCTCAGGGGCACCAGCCGGGACCGCACGGTCGGCAGGAGCCGGTTTGGATCCACCACCGTCAGGATGAACTGCGCATCCGCCGGGGGCTCCTCCAAGAGCTTGAGGAGGGCATTGGCCGCCTCCGGGCTCGCTTCCTGGGGCACCAGGCGATCGGCCTCCGCCACCAGGAACACCTTTTTCCTCGCCACCGCGGGCGTCAGGGCGGCTCGGCGCTGGAGCAGGCGGGCGGTGGCCACGAAGTGGCCGGCCATACCCTCTGGAGCGCTCCAGAGCGGCTTCTGGCGCCGTTCCTCGACCAGGGCGCCAACCGCGTCGGCCAGCTCCTCCACGGCCTTCTCCGGATCCGCGGCCTTGGGCCTGAGTACCGGGATGAACCAGTGGAGATCCGGGTGCGTCAGCCCCGCGACCTGGTGGCAGGACCAGCAGGCCCCGCAGGGGCGCTGGGGCCCAACCTCACACAGGAGCGCCTGAGCCATCCACAGGCCGAACCGCTGCTTCCCGACGCCGGGCTTTCCTGTCAGCAGGACCATCTGAGGGAGGCGGTCCTCCCCGATGGCGGTCAGGACCTTTTGGGCCTGTTCCTCGTGGCCAACCAGCGGGTAGAGCGACATGTAAGAAAAGTAGGTGGGGGGGAGCTTGCCGGTACCGTCGGCATTGTAAAGGCATTTTCCACAGGCACTTAGGCGCCATTATGGCAACGCGGAAACGGGGGTAACTGGGATACATGCATCGAAAAGCAATAGTGTGTGCTCACTATCGTTAGAATTCGTGCGAGCGGACACTCGCTATCGCTGTAGTAGATTGACCTGTATAGGCTTGCGAGCACGCATCAGACCCGGTCCGTCGCCATCATCTTTGGGCCGAAAACCGCTCGAATCGGCAGGAGCGACAGGTATAGTGGCGTGTCGCTGTCGCATCGATGGCCAATTAGTGGCGTTTGTTCCATACGTGACGACCTCTTAGGCCCGCTTCGAGTCCCGGCAAGGCGGGGGCACCCAGTCGGGGCGGGGCAAGAGCCCGCGCGCTTCGGACTGGGCCGATTCGGTGCTTGACCCGGCCGATGAGAGGTTGCGAGATTCTACCGCCCGCTTAGAC
Source organism: uncultured Gemmatimonadaceae bacterium (assembly GCA_964642475.1). Classification (GTDB taxonomy): domain Bacteria; phylum Gemmatimonadota; class Gemmatimonadetes; order Gemmatimonadales; family GWC2-71-9; genus JADJOM01. Next base: position 40,898 of record CAZXRC010000023.1, read on the forward strand.
CTTCCCGAGTAGCTCAGTTGGTAGAGCAGCTGACTGTTAATCAGCGGGTCGCAGGTTCGAGTCCTGCCTCGGGAGTTCAACGGTCGAACGCCGCCTGGACCACCACGGTCCAGGCGGCGTGTCCATTCGGGCCCCGGGGCCCTCTCACCTGGGCCTATGCAACGCGGCGGTCAGACGTGGGGGGTGCTACCAGGGGGTGAAGCGGCAAGGGCAGGCGCCGCCGCGTCACGGTTGCTTGGGTTGACGCAGCTGGCGGCAGTCCCGGGCAAGTGCTTGGCCAAAGCGGGGGCCGGGGCGCCGGTTTGCCGGTGTTCTAATGCTCGACGCGGTGGCCGCCGGGACCAGGGCAGGCAGGGGGCCTGAAGCTCGTCATTCTTCGCGCAGGGCGCGGACCGGATCGATGGTCGCTGCGCGGCGCGCCGGGAGGTAGGAAGCCAGGGCCGAGACCGCGAGCAGTACCGTAGGCACACCCGCGAAGGTGAGCGGGTCGGTCGCGCTCACTCCCACGAGGTAGCTGTTCACGACCCGGGTCAGCGCCACCGACGCGACCAGGCCCAGCACGATGCCCGCCGCCGCCAGGACCATCCCATGGCCAAAGATCAGCCGGCGTACCTCACCCTCGCCCGCGCCCAGGGCAACACGCACCCCGATCTCTCGAGTGCGTTGCCGAGCCGAGTAGGAAATGACCCCATACAGACCGATCGACGCGAGGACCAGCGCGAGGGCGGCGAAGGTACCCGAGAGCGCCAGCAGGAACCGGGTTTGCGCCATCGCCTCCGAGACCCAGGATTCGAGGGTCGCCAGGTCGGCGACAGGCACGTCGCGGTCGAGTGAGCCGACCGCGGCGCGGATCTGGGGCATCAGACTCGCGGGGGTGGTCGAGGTGCGCAGTACGAAGGTGATGGGCAGGAACGACTGGAAGACGTACGGGAGGTAGATCGTCTCCCGACCCTCTTCCGCGAGCGTCGTCGATCGGACGCTGGCCACCACGCCAACGATGGTGACGGGGAGTCGCTCCTGGGAGAAGGTCTTTTCGTTGAAGTGATCCACCAGGATCTGGGCCCCGAGCGGATTCTCCCGTCCGAAGACGCGGGCGGCGAACTTCTGGTCCACGATCGCCACATCCTGGGCCTGCTCCTCATTATCCGAGCGGATGAACCGGCGGCCGGACACCAGCTCGATCTTCATCGCCTCGAAATATCCCGGCAGCACCGATTTGTAGTCCGCCTTGTTGGCGCGGTAGGCCTCGTCAGCCTCGCCCACCCTGCCATAGGATCCGACCGCGTACTGTTCGCCCCCAGCCAAGGGCAGGGGGGTGACGCCCCCCACGGTTTCGACTCCGGGAATCTCGGCCAGGCGATCGCCCAGCTGGTTGACGAAGGTCGCGCGCGATTGGGAGGTCAGGTACTTGGCGAATGGCAGGGGCGCGTTGAATGTCACCGCATTCTTCGGGTCGAAGCCGGGGTTCACGCGCTGAATGGCGGCGAAGCTGCGCAGCATGAGGCCGGCGCCAACCAACAGGACCAGCGACAGGGTCATCTCGCTGACCACGAGGAAGGTGCGGAGCCGATTCCCCCGGGTGCCGCCGGTATCGGTGCCGCGGTCCCGCAGGCCATCGGCCAGGTTCCCCCGCACCGCCCGCAGCGCGGGCGCGAGGCCGAAGAGAACAGCGGCCGCGACGGTGGTGGCGGCGGCGAACGCGAAGGTCCTCGCATCGAGCGACACCTGGTCGATCCGCGGCAGATTGTCGGGGCTGAGGGCCTTGATGACCCGGACGCCCAGCCAGGCGAAGACCAGTCCGAGCAGCGTGCCGCCGGTGGCGAGCACCAGACTCTCCGTCAGCATCTGTGCCACGATCCCGCCCCGTCCACTGCCGATGGCCGCGCGGACCGCGATCTCGCGCCCCCGCTCGGAGGCCCGCACCAGGAGGAGATTCGCCACGTTGGCACAGGCGATGAGGAGCACAAACCCCACCGCGCCGAGCAGGGCCAGCAGCGCGGGACGGGCATGCTCCACGATGTCATGGTGCATCCCCCCCACCACGATCTGGAGCTTCTGGGTCGCATGGAACTGGTAGGTCTCCCGCAGGTGCGCCGCCAGGCGGTCCATGTCGGCCTGGGCCTGGGGGAGGGTGACGCCCGCCTTGATCCGGCCCACCACCGTGAGCCAGGCCGCCTCCCGCTCGAAGTCACCGATGTTGCTCGGCAGGATACCCCAGGCATCGATATTGGTGGGCATGGCCGCGTCCGCCGGGAGGTAGAAGCGGAAGTTCTGCGGCAGCACGCCCACAACCTGGGACGCCCAGCCATCCATGAGAATGGTGCGGCCCAGGACCGACGGATCGCCGCCGAAGCGCCGCTGCCAGAGGCCGTAACTCAGCACCACCTTGCCGGGCGGGAGCTTGGGGTCGGGACTGCCGAACTGCTTGGGATCGATCGGGAAGGCATCCTCGGACACGTGGGTCCGGCCCAGCACCGGCTGGACTCCGAGCAGGCTCAGAAGATTCCAGGTGACGTAGGCGTTGGTGATGCGCTCGGGCGGACCATCCCCGGTGAGGGTTCCCGACAGGGCTACGGCCCCGGCGAAGCCCTCGAACTGAGTCGCCTGGGCCTGGTAGTCCTGGAAGTCGGGTCCCGACACCAGCGATCGCGACACATTGGTCGCGGGCAGCCGGTTCCATACGAACGCGAGGCGGTCGGGGTCCTTGAAGGGAAGTGGCCGGAACAGCACCGCGTTGGCAACACTGAAGATCGCGACGTTGCTGCCGACCGCCAGCGCGAGCGTGAGGATGATGACCCCGGAAAACAGCGGTCGCCGGGCGAAGGAGCGGATCGCGTAATGCACGTCCCGCAGAACATCATGCCTCATGGCGAAACCTCGAGGTGGCCAGATTCTCTGGGGCAGACTTCGCGCAAGATGCCGGGCGATTTCAATCGCCGCAATATTGACACAAGGAGGACAGGCCGGAGGACAGATGAGACTCCGCTCGGTGGGACCCGAGAGCCCCGGCCCGTAGGAGCCGGAACCCTCGGACGACCGACCGCGAGGTCCACGTCTCGGTCACTGTCCCGAGCTCTGACCCAGGGCGACGAGAAGCTCGTCCAGCTGATCGAACGTCTCGACCATTGCTTCGGCTGCTCCGGTGCCGGCAGCATCGAGCGCTTCCTTCGAAGGATATCTCTCGTGCACGATCACCAGCGTCTTGCCGCCCTTTTCCTCGAAGGTCACCGTGGTGACAGACCCATCCTCGCCACCTTCCTCATTGGTCCACGCGAGGCGCGAATGCGGCTTCACTTCGACATAGGTACCGAAGAACGCGGCAGGCTCGGGGCCAGCGTGGTCGAAAACCAATCGGTACTTGCCTCCCACACGAGCATCGATCTCGCAGGACAGGAGGGTCATTCCCATCGACCTGGGCACCCACCAACGCTTGAGCAGCTCGGGCTTGGTAAATGCTTCGAACACGATGCGCGCCGGGCCGTTGATGGTCCGCGTGACGACCACCTCGCGGTCCGACGTCCGTTCCACCGTGGTACGGTTCTTCACGGAGCCGGGCTCACTTTCGCTTCTTGCCTTCATCGCTCATCTCCTTTTGTGTCAGTTCCGCGACAACCTTGTCCAATTCGTCGAAGCGATCGTCCCAGCGCTGGCGGTACCTCTCGAGCCACGCCGTCTCTTCTTCCAGTCGGCGCGGGCCCAGCTGGCACGTCCGCACGCGCCCGATCTTCATCGTTGTGACGAGCCCCGCCTGCTCCAGAACGCCGACGTGCTTCTTCATGCCCGTGAGCGTCATGTGGAACTTCTCGGCCAGGTCCGTGATGGAAGCGTCGGCTCGCCCGAGCTGCTCCAGAACGCCACGCCGCGTGGCGTCCGAGAGCGCGGCGAACGAGGTATCGAGTCGGGTCGTCATATACTGAACCATATGGTTCAGTATTCTAGCGCACGCGTTCGCGGCACGCAAGGGTGGCCACGAAGCCGGTCGGACCACCATCGCTGCCTCTGCTGCGACGACGTCGCTGCCGAACGACCGGACCTGCCCAGCCGGTCGCCGGTCACTCCCCCCTGAGCGCCACGACCGGATCCACCCGTAGCGCCCGCCGAGCGGGGAGGTAAGCGGCCAGGAGGGCCACTCCCATCAGGCCCCCGGCTACCACCGCGAAGGTCACCGGGTCGAGCGGGCTGACACCGAAGAGCAGGCTCCGCATCGCGCGGGTGCCGGCCGCGGCTCCGACCAGTCCGAGCACAACCCCCAGCAGCGTGAGCCCGAGCCCCTGCCACAGCACCAGGCGGATCACCGAGAGCCGGCCCGCGCCCAGCGCAATCCGGACGCCGATCTCCCGGGTGCGTTGATTGACGGTGTAGCTGACCACGCCGTAGAGTCCGATGGTGGCAAGTATCAGCGCCAGGGCCGCAAAGCCGCTGAAGAGCGCCATGGTGAATCGGGGCTCGGCGAGGACCTCATCCAGCAGGGCCGGTAGCGGGTCGAAGCTCGTGATCCTGATGCCCCCACCGGTCGCCTCTACCTCGGCGCGGATCTGGCGCGCAATGCCGGTTGCCCCGGTGTTCCGGACCACGAGGTTGACCTCACCGTACATCTCATTCGCGCCCTCCAGGGGCAGATAGGTCTGCAGCGAATCGAGCGCCCCCCGCCCTCCCGGCACCCGGATGTCGCCAGCGACTCCGGTAACGGTCATCCAGCTCATCGCGGTCCCGATGCGGTAGCGCTTCCCGATGGGATCCTCACCCGGCCAGAAGCGGCGGGCCATGTTCTCGTTGATAATGACGCTCTGAAGGCCATTCCCGCGCTGGAACCGTCCGGCCCTGAGCGGAAGCTGCAGGACCGCGAAGAACTCGGGATTGACCGCATTGAGGCCGAGAAGCCGGGGAGCCTTGCTCCCGCTCAGATCCCTGCCTTCGACCTGAAGCTCACCAAGGGCGATGCCGGTCTTGGGCGGCACGCCGGCGGCGTACGCCGCTCCGATCACGCCGGGTATCGCTTTGACCCGGGTGAGGAGTCCGGCCAGGAGCGGATCGAGGGAAGAGCTGGCCCGGCCGGAAGGCCCGGCGCCGCTCGGTTCGGGGAGGGCGAGCGTGACGACCTCGATGCCCTCAGGGTTGAAGCCGAGCTCGACCTGCTGCATCTGGCGGAGGGTGCGGACGAGAAGGCCGGCCCCCACGAGGAGGGTGACCGACATGCCGACCTCGAGGATCACCAGCGCCGAGCGGAAGCGGCGCGATCCGCTTCGAGCGGTTCCAGCGCTTCGGAGCGGGTCCGCCAGGTGCCGGTCAGTGGCGAGCACCGCGGGGGCGAGGCCGAAGAGCAGGCCCGTCACCAACGTCAGGCCGAGGCTCCATGCCAGTGCTATCGGCTCGAGGCGGACGTCGTCGAGCCGGCTGAGACTCGCCGGCCTTCCCAGGGCGAGGAGGTCCAGGCCTTTCCAGGCGATCACTACCCCCAGCCCCCCACCCAGCAGGGCCAACGTGGCGCTCTCGGTCAGCAGCTGTCGGATCAACCGAGCGCGGCCCGCTCCCAGCGCGGAGCGGACCGCGAACTCGTGCGAACGGGTGGCGGCCCGGGCCAACAGGAGGTTGGCGACATTGGCACAGGCGATGAGCAGGACCAGTCCGACCACGCCGAAGAGCACCAGGAGGCCGTAGTGGAGGGTATTGGCCAGGAACTCCTGCGGCCGGAACGCCCTCCCGGTGAACTCGGCGATCTCCTTGAGGCCGGCGCCGTCTTTCCGGGATTCCCAGAAGTCCCGCTCGATCCTCCCGAGCTCCTCGGTGGCCTGCTCGGGGGTGTACCCCGGTCGGAGCCGGGCGAGGGCCTGGATCCGGTCGTCACCCGCCGGTGGTGGGAGGGGAAGCCAGAGCTGCTGATCGGTTCCGCTGGCGAAGAACGCGAGGGAAAAGTCCCGCGGCGCCACCCCGACGATCGTGTGGGCCTCGCCCTCGATGTCGAGTGTCTGGCCCAGCACATCCCGGCGGCCGCCGAACCTCCGTTGCCAGAGCCCGTGTCCGATCACAACAACACGCGGCCCGTTGGGAATGGTCTCGTCATCGGAGAATCCCCTGCCCATGGGAAAGGTCACGCCGAGGAAGCGTGGCAGGGACGAGGTCATCAGGCCGGCCCGGACCCGCTGTGGCTCATCCTCTCCGAGTCTGAGGGTCACCTGCTTCTCGCTGTAGATCTCCACGCGCTCGAGGGTGCGGGCCGACGCGTGCCAGGCCGCGATAACGGCCTGTTGAGGGGAAACCTGAACCCCATTCCTCTCGCTCGCCTCGTATAGAGCGACGATGCGATCGCCGCCTGGGAAGGGGAGTGGATCGAGCAGCAGGCGGTGCACCGCGGAGAAGATCGCGGTGTTGGCGCCGACTCCAAGCCCGATGGTCAGCACCGCGACGGCGGTGAAACCGGGAGCGCGGACCATCTGGCGGAGGGCGAAACGGAGATCCTGCCCCCAGCCGGCGGAGCGGTCATGCCGTCGCTCGCGCCGGGCTCGGCCGAGCGCCTGGGCGCGGCAATAGCGGCGGGTCTCGTCCAGGTTTCCGAACCGGCGCCGAGCCTCGGCCCCCGCCTCCGACGGGTGCATCCCCTTCGCGATCAGTTCGGCGGTGCGCCGCTCCAGGTGGAACTGGAGTTCCTCGTCGAGGTCGGCCTCGATCTCAGGGCGGGCACGCCAGGGCAGGCGAAAGGCGCGGCGGGGCCAGGGCATGGTCATAGAACATCTCCTCAGGCCGGGTCAAGAACGGCGCCCACCGCCCGGACGTAGGCCCGCCAGGTGGAAGTCTCGGCTCGCAGTTCCTTCCGGCCGTGGGGAGTAAGGCGGTAGAAGCGGGCCCGCCGGTTGTTGTCCGACAGTCCCCACTCGGCCTCCACCGCACCGGCCGCCTCCAAGCGGTGCAGCGCCTTGTACAGCGCCGCGTCTTCGATGTCGAAGATGCCGCCGCTCCTGCGCTCGATCTCCTGAGCGATGGTGTAGCCGTGGGCCGGCTGCCACGAGAGGATCTTGAGGACCAGGACGTCGAGGGTGCCGTACATGAGGTCGGTGGGCTGGCGGGCCATGGCTCTCCCCTAACCGGGTTAGTGGAGGACAAGGTAGGTACCGCGGGGCGATTCCGTCAACCCGGGGTCGTCAGGAAGCGGCGTTGTCCCGACCCTTGACCCATCTCCAGTTGAGCAGGCCGAGGACCAGCGTCCCCGCCATGAGGGTGAGCTCCTGCCGGTTCATCCGGGTCGCCAGGATCAGGGAGAAGCCGACCCCCAGCAGGGGCCAGACCCAGCCCGCGGTGAGCCGGAAGCGGGCGGCGGGTGCCCGTCCGGCCTGCTCCATTGCCCGGAGCCGGGGGAGGGCGGCGCAGACCACGCCATAACTGAACAGGCGGGAGACGGCGGAGAGGGAGAGGTTGGTCAGGAATCCACCGGACGCCGCCAGGAGCCAGACCAGCACCGCGTAGACCACGACCGAGAACGCCGGGGTCTTGAAGCGGGGATGGATCGACCCGAACGGTGTGGGGAGGTCACCCTCGGCCGCCATGGCGTAGGTGAGGCGCGGGACGTTGACCATCCCGCCGGCGAGATACCCATAGACCGAGAGCATGGCGGCAACGGCCATGAGGGCGGCGCCGGCCGGCCCGAGCAATGCCCCCGCCGCGGCCGCCAGCGGCCGCGGGGCGCCGGCCGGGTCAGGGAGAGCGGCGAGCACCACCAGCTGGGTCAGGCCGTAGAGCACGGCGCAGACACCGAGGGTGAGAAACAGGGCGAAGGGCGCATCGCGTTGCGGGCTCCGGGCCTCGCCGACAGGGATCAGCGCGGCCTCGAAGCCGCCATAGGCAAAGACCAGCAGGAGAATGGCGTCGAGCCATTGGCCCTGCTCGGCGGGGGACGGGACCTCGCGGAGATGACCGGGGAAGGCGAGGGCCAGGCCGGCGAGCACGAAGAAGGTGAGCGGGATCAGCTTGAGGAGCAGCAGCACACCGCTCAAGCGCGAGCCGGGGCTGACCCCGCGGTAATTCACCGCCGCCAGGGGTGCCAGCAGGGCGGCGAGGACCAGGCGGGAGGCCAGCGGGGCATGGGCCTCCGGCCAGAACTCGCCGAGGTAGATCACGAAGAGATTGGCGTTGGTGGCGGCGGCGGTGAGGCGAACCAGGTAGGCCACCCATCCCATCTCGATGCCCACCAGGCGTCCGAACGCGACCCGCCCGTACAGATACGGCCCGCCGGCGCGCTCGAACCGGGAGGCGACTTCAGCGAAACAGGCGACGACCACGCCGATGCCGAGCGCCGCCACCATCCAGGCCCAGGGGCTGGCCCTTCCGAGTTTGCCGGCGATGACCGAGGGGAGTCCAAAGACGCTGCTGCCGATGACCCCGTTGAGCATCAGGGCGGCGAGGCTCCAGCGGCCGATGGCCCGGAGGAGGGTGGGGTTCACGATCTGGGGCTCCGGAGCTCCTCCAGTTCCTCCAGGGTCCTGGGCCAATCCTGGCGGAGGAGCCGGGAGAGGGCGCGATCGGCCAGGAGCCGGCCGCCGGTCTGACAGGTCGGACAGTAGTTGGTTTCGTTTTCGACGTAGCGGATGCGCTGGACCGGCGTGGCACACACCGGGCAGGGGGCGCCGTAACGGCCATGCACCGCCATCCCGGGCCGGAAGGCGGTGACCTTCTCAGGGAACCGGTCTCCGGTCTCCCGAATGAGTCGCTCGGTCCACTCCCGGAGGGTGTCGCGGGCGGCTCGCCAGAGCCGCTCCATGTCCTCGTCCGTGAGACGGCTGGTGAGTGCGAGGGGCGAGAGCCGGGCGCGGTGCAGCAGTTCGTCAGAGTAGGCGTTGCCGACACCGTCGAGGATGCGGGGGTCGGTGAGCGCGCGCTTCAGCGTGTGGTTGTCGCGGCGCATGACCTCGGCGAACTGGCGCAGGGTGGAGGTCTCCACCTCGAGGCCCCCCCGCTCGAAGGGGGCGAGCTGCTCCCGGCCGCGCACCAGGTGCAGGGAGGCGCGGCGTTTGGTGCCGGCTTCCGTGATCAGCAGCCGCCCGGTGGTGAAGGTGAGCGCCGCGAGCCCCAGCTTGCCCGGCGGCTTGCCGCCGGGCGCGCCCCAGCGAAAGCGCCCCGCGATCATCAGGTGCACGACCGCGTAGTAGTCCCCGGTGAATCCGAGCACCACCCGCTTGCCGAGACGTTCGACCGAAGTCGCGCGGAGGCCGACGAGAGTAGCGGGGCTCACCTCCACCGAGCGGAGGAAGAACGGACTGAGGACCCGCACTTCCTCGAGCGTGGCACCGAGCACCCGGGGGGTGAGGGCGTGGAGATAGAGACGGATGTCGGGGAGCTCGGGCATGTGGTCGTGAAGGTACCGAACGTCCGGCTCTGGCGCGACCACTCGGCGGCGCGCATCTTTATGCTCTCGTCCCCCTTCGGGTGCTGGAGCCGCATGTCGTCCATGAAGCCGATCGTCCCCCGGACCAGCAACGTCCACGTCACCCGCTTCGAACCGCTGATCTCCCCGGCGGAACTCCTGGCGGAACTCCCGATCAGCCGGGAGGTGGCGACGGTCGTGCTGGAGGCGCGCCGCACGATCGCACGGATTCTCTCGGGCGACGACCGGCGCCTGATGGTCATCGTCGGTCCCTGCTCGATTCACGATCCGGCCGCGGCCCTGGAGTACGCCGGCCGTCTCGCCACGCTGCGGCGCGAGCTGGGGGACGCGCTCTACCTGGTCATGCGGGTGTACTTCGAGAAGCCGCGCACGACGGTCGGGTGGAAAGGGCTCATCAGCGATCCCCACCTCGACGGCACGCGGGACATGGTGACCGGGCTCCGGCTGTCGCGGCGTCTCCTCCTCGACGTGAACGCGCTGGGACTGCCCTCGGCCACCGAGCTGCTCGGCCCGGTGGTGCCGCAGTACATCGCCGACCTGGTGAGCTGGACCTGCATCGGCGCGAGGACGGCGGAGTCGCAGACGCACCGGGAGCTGGCGAGCGGTCTCTCGATGCCGGTGGGATTCAAGAACACCACCGACGGCAATCTCCAGATCGCGCTCGACGCCATGCAGGCAGCGGGAGCGCCACACACTTTTCTTGGCATGGACAACGACGGACGGAGCGCGATCATCCACACCACCGGCAACCCCGAGCGGCACCTGGTGCTCCGGGGCGGGGGTGGACGGAGCAACTACGATGCGGGGTCCGTGACCGCGGCCGCGACGCTCTGCACCGCCCGCGCCCTGCCCTCCCGGGTCATGGTGGATTGCAGCCACGGGAATTCGAGCAAGGACCACACCCGTCAGCCGGCGGTGTTCCGTGAGGTGCTGGCCCAGGTGGCCGCCGGAAGCCCCCATCTCATGGCGGCAATGCTCGAGAGTCATCTCCACGAGGGGAGCCAGACGCTGGAGCATGGCGCCGGGGGGCTGGCGTATGGCGTGTCGATCACCGATGCGTGCCTCGACTGGGAGACGACCGAGGCGACGCTTCGGGAGGGGGCCGACCTGCTCCGGGCAGCCGGCGTGGCGGGTGAGGGCCTGCGAAGGGCCGCGGGGTCCTGAGCGGGTGCCCGCAACGACACGAGGGGCGGCCGGGTGGCCGCCCCTCTTCGCTTGTCCGTCTCCTCAGCGACCCGTGAGCCTGAGGAGCAGGAGCTGGCCGCCCTCGTTCACCAGGTTGGCCTTCGGCGCGGCGAGCGTGTGGGCCTGCACGTCGAAGAGCCAGGCGCCTTGGCCCAGCCACTCGGAGGCGTCGATGATGCCGCTCGACTCCCAGCAGGTGCCGGCGACGTCGTTGCAGCCGTCGTTCTCGAGCTCCACGATCACACGACCCTGATCGATCCCGCCGCGGTGGGTGTAGCCGAACTGCCAGATCCGGGGCGCCCGCTGGCCCGCGAAGGACGCGTTGGCCGGATCCTCCTGGACCATCAGGCTCCGCTCACCGGCGGCGATATTGTCGGGCGAGGACCATCCGGCCTGGGCTCCGCTCGAACGGGCCAGGAGGGTGAGGGTTGCCGGGCCGGCCGGGTGACGCCGGTCGAGATCGAGCCGGTAGATCGAGCCGTACGGATCGCATGCAACCGAGCCGCAGAGCACCGACTGCGATCCGGTGTCCACGAAGTAGAGGGCCGGACGGGAACGCTCCTGCCGGTGGTCGTAGTCGGAGTCCTCGAGCCGGACGAAGGGGAAGGCCCCGAGCCCGGCGACGGTGGTCTGGAGCTGGGCCGAGCCGAGGGACGCCGGATTCGGCACCTCGACCCAGTGTCCGATGATCTCCTGGCCCACGGCGAGGTTGCCAGCGTGCGGGGCGCCGCTCGAGGCGAAGACGTAGAGCTTGCCGGTCCCTTCGATGAAATCGGCCTCGGTATCGCCCACGTAGAGGTAGAGCTCCGATCTGCCCGCGGTGTCGTCGGTGCCGAAGACCGCCACCTTGCCGCGGTAGGGGACCGCCGTGGCATTCTCGTGCGCGTACCGGCCGAACCAGGGAAGCTGGTGCACCGTCCCGTCCCGACCGATGGCGAGCTGCATGCCGTCGTGGAGGCCGCCGGTCTGTTCCTCGCCGGTCAGGAAGAAGCCCGATGGGAAGCCTTCCTTCCGGTCGACGAAGGTCGCCGAGCAGAGCCGCAGGTACTGCTCGCTCCCATCGATCACGTAGCTCGCGTCACGGACCGCGAGGGTTCGGCGGTCCAACTCCAGCCGGGAGACCCGCGCGAACCTGAACTGAGCCGTCCCCGCCTGGTCCTTCACACCGCCGGAGTTGAGCTCATGGTTCACGAAGAGCACCAGCTTCCTCCAGTCGGCGTAGGCACCGAGCCCGTCCGGGATGGGCGCCCAGAGGGAGCCATCGGGGAGGGTGTCGCCGACAGTGAGGATCGGGGTGAGGGTCCCGCGGACGCCGGGGGCGAGGCGTGCCTGGGGCGGCTCGCTGGTGAGCCTCGGGGCGGGGAGGTGGGTCGCGGCCTGGGGCAACGGCGCGGCGGTGGGGCGGTCGGTGGAGTCGCAAGCCAGCAGGCCGGCGGTGGCACCGACCGCGAGCAGGGAATGGGACAACCGGAGCATGCAGCCTCGCGTGTGAGGGTGGGAGAACGCAGCGCGAGGGAGAATGGCGGGAGGCTGTCACCCGGGGGTGACGGCCACGTCAGGGTTTCGTGACGGGGGCGCCGGCGGATCGGGCGGCGATCTCGGGGAGGAGGCTGCCGGCGAGGATGAGGCCGCCGCCGGCCCACTGCAGCGGTGACAGCCGGTCACCGGTGAGCAGCATGCTGGTGAGCGCCGCCACCACCGGCTCCAGGGTGTAGACCAGCGCGGTGTAGGTCGGCGAGAGCACCTGCTGGGCCGAGAGCTGCAGCCGGATCGCCACGACACTGGCGAGCACCGCCTCGTAGAGCACCACCCCTCCGGCCAGCGGGGTGAGGGTGAAGCGCGGCGTCTCGAGGAGCGGCGCGGCAATCACCGTCAAGACGGTGGATGCGACGATCTGGGTGAGCATGAGTCGCTCGACCCGGAAGCGCCGGGAGAAGGCGCCGGTCGCCACCATGTGGGCGGCGAAGCAGATGGCGCAGAGCAGGGTGAGGAAGTCGCCCAGGTTCACTCCGCCGCCCAGATCGCCCGGCCTGGTGAGCAGCACCATGCCCCCCAGCGCCACGGCGAGCCCGGCGGCGGCGATCCGCTCGGGCAGGGTGCGGTAGACCAGCCAGACGATGATTGGGACGAACGGGATGTAGAGCGCGGTGATGAACCCGGAACGGCTCGCGGTGGTCAGGTTGAGGCCGACTGTCTGGGTGGCGAAGCCGAGGGAGAGGAGCAGGCCGAGGATGGCCCCGTGGCGCCACTCGTCCCGGGTGGTACCTGGCATGGCGGGGAGGAGCAGGATCGTCGCCAGGAGAAAGCGGGCGGCGGTGAATGTCATGGGCGAGGCATCCCGCAGCGCCAGCTTGGCCAGCGGGAAGGCCGTGCCCCAGATGAGGCAGGTGGTCCAGAGGGCGAAGACCGCCTGGCGGCGGGTCATCCTACGAGGGCTTCGGCGGGGACCAGCACCTCGCGGAGGTAGCGCCCGGTGTGGGACTGCTCGACCTGGGCCAGGGCTTCGGGGGAGCCCTGCGCCACCACGCGACCGCCGCCGCTCCCCGCTTCGGGGCCGAGGTCGATGACCCAGTCGGCGCGCTTGATGACATCGAGGTGGTGCTCGATCACCACCACGGTATGGCCGGCGTCGACCAGGCGGTCGAGGACCTGCATGAGGACCCGTACGTCATCGAGATGGAGTCCGGTGGTGGGCTCATCGAGGATGTAGAGCTTCCGCCCGGACCGCTTGCCTGACTGGGCCAGTTCCCGCGCGATCTTGAGCCGCTGGGCCTCACCGCCGGAGAGGGTAGTCGCCGGCTGCCCCAGCCGGAGATAGCCGAGTCCCACCTGCTGCAGGTGCCAGAGGGCCTGACCCAGCTTCGGTTGATGGCGGAAGCGGCGGATGGCCTCGTCGACGGTGAACTGGAGCACGTCGGCGATGGAGCATCCCTGGATCTTCACGTCCAGCACGTCCCGCCGGTAGCGGGTGCCGCCGCAGGCTTCGCAGGGGACGTAGACATCGGCCAGGAAGACCATCTCCACCATCACGGCGCCGGCCCCTTCGCAGGTCTCGCAGCGGCCCCCTGCCATGTTGAAGGAGAACGAGGCCGCGGTGAACTTCCGGCGGCGGGCTTCGGGCTGGGCGGCGAAGAGCTCGCGGATCTCGTCGAACCCCTTCACGTAGGTGATGGGGTTGGAGCGGGGCGTTCGCCCGATCGGCGACTGGTCGATCAGGAGCACGTCCTGCAGTTGTTCGGCGCCCTGCAGCTCGCGGACCTGGCCCACCACCTCGCCGAGGTGTTCCTTGGCGGAGTGGGTGCCCTGGAGCCGGCGCTCGAGCTGGCGGTAGAGCACGTCGTGCACCAGCGTGCTCTTGCCGGAGCCGGAGACGCCGGTCACCGCGGTGAGCGCGCCCAGGGGGATATCGGCGTCGACGGCCTGGAGATTATGGAGCGACGCGCCCCGGACCCGGAGCCAGGGCCCGAGTCGCCGCCGGGCACTGGGGATGCCGATACGCTTGCGGCCCGAGAGATACTGTCCGGTGAGCGTCTCGGTGGCGCCGTCGACCGGCCCGGCGTACACCACCTGCCCCCCCAGCTCGCCGGCGCCGGGGCCGAGCTCGAGCATGAAGTCGGCATGGCGCATCGCCGCCGGATCGTGCTCCACCACCACCACGGTGTTGCCCTGGTTGCGGAGCCGTTCCAACAGCCCCAGCAGGCGATCGATGTCGCGGGGATGAAGCCCGATGGACGGTTCGTCCAGCACGTAGAGTGCGTCGACCAGGTTGGAGCCCAGGGCATTGGCGAGCGAGATCCGCTGGGCTTCGCCGCCGGAAAGGGTCCGCGTGAGCCGGTCGAGGGTGAGGTAGCCGAGGCCCACGTCGCGCAGAAATTCGACCCGGCGCTCCAGCTGGTCCAGGATCAGCTGGGCGACCTGGCGCTCGAACTCGGTGAACCCCACCGCCGCCAGCCACCGGTACAGCTGGTCGACCGGGCGGCCGGCGAGGGCGGCAATGGTCTCGCCCCCGATCCGCACGGCGAGCGCCTGCTGGTTGAGCCGGGTGCCGCCGCAGGCGGGACAGATTCTGGCCAGCTGGTACTGCCGGAGGAAGACCCGGATGTACTGCTTGTAGCGCTTCTCCTCGAGGCCCTTGAGGAACG